>CAJTEX010000008.1 GCA_910575615.1 Bacteroidales bacterium
GTTCATACGCTAAGATTTTTATAATGAACGCTTTGGCGATTCAGTTGTATTTGACAATTCGATATATTAACTTAAGTTTCAACTACTTCGGTAATTTTTACCGAATCATTGAGTTACAACTTCACTCTTAAAATTCCGCTTGCGCAGATTTTTTTGATGATTGCGGCTGTGATGTCGTCAGGGCCGTGTGCGGTGGTGTCTCGCCGGGGTCTCGCGTCATTCCAGGGTCAGCAGGGCGAAGCAGTCGGGCCGGTGGAAATCGGGATGGGCCGAGTCGATCGGAGACCATGACAGGTAGTGGGGCTGGGAGGTCGATGAGGCGCATTTGTTGAAGTTGGCTTTCAGCTCGATGGCCTCCCCTTTGTAGCTGATCCCGAGCAGCTCGATGGGTATCGCGACGGTCACGCTCCAGATGAAAGAGCCTTCCACCTCCTGGAATGGACGGGTGCCGACCGACGGATAGACCTTGACCTGCGACAGTTCTTCGGGGGTGAGGAAGCGTGATGTCGCCCCGTCGCGCCATTTGGCCCTTGTGGTGCCGATGCAGTTGAAGCAGAAGCTCCAGTACGCGTCGGGATTGCCGGGCGCAGAGACGAAGAACTCCACGCATGAGTCTTCGCTGACCGGAGAGTTGGGGGTGTAGTTCTCGGCGCGCAGGTAGTTGCACCTGACAAAGAAATCCAGGAATATGTGTTTCCCGGAGTGGGCCGCGGATACAACGGTCAGCGGGCGGTAGGGAAACTCCTCGGGCCAGTTGAGCGACTCGACCGAGAGGCGTGTGCCGACCTCCTCGAGCATTCCGGCGATTTCGGGGAGTGAATGCTCTTCGAGCGCGGGGGCGTAAGGCAGCGAGGCCGATATTTCTCTTTTCATTGTCGGTTGGCTTTAGTGGATTGGTGTGGGGGCGTCAGTTTGTGAGAGCTGTCAGATAGTGGGGAGATTGAGATATACATCCAGCCCGCTGTACAGGCCGTATAGGGCCATTATGGCGAGTATGCCGGCGATTATGCGGTTGAAAATCCATAGCGAGCGCATGTTGAAGTGGGTTCTCACCTTGTTGACGAAGTAGGTGATTACCCACCACCAGAGCAACGCGCCGGCGAATATCGACACATACCCCAGCACGTAATGGTAATATCTGAACTCAGGCAGGATGAAGTTGAACCGGGCGAAGAGGCCGATTATGAAGAACAGTATCAGGGGGTTGGCGAAGGTGAACAGGAAGCCTGTCACGAAGTCTTTCCAGAAACTGTTGGGGACATCCTCGGGCTTTTTCAGGGCTATGGTGGGGTTTTTCTTGAACAGGTAGAAGGCGAATGCCAGCAGCACGAGGCTTCCGAGAATCTGGAGTAGCATCTCGTTGGCGGTGATGAAATCGGTGACGAACGATAGCCCCAGCCCGGTCAGCAGGCTGTAGGTCAGGTCAGACAGCGCGGCCCCGATTCCGGTGAACAGCGCGGGGCGCCGCCCCTTGTTGAGGGTGCGCTGTATCACGAGCATACCGATCGGGCCCATCGGCGCTGAAACGAAGATGCCGATGAGAAGCCCGCTGGTCAATATGTGGAAGAAAATATCCATCCGACTTGCAAAGTTAACTAAACTGCCCCAAGCTTCCAAAAAAATATTGACTTTGGGTGTGGAGTTGACGCGGGGAAAGATTACCTTTGCATAAAACATTTGTCGTTGGCCTGCGGTTTCCAGGCATAAAGATCATATTCATTCCGCTGAATCATGAAGAATAACATCAAAGGATACGCGCTCGGCGTGATTGCGGCGGCCAGCTACGGCACCAACCCGCTGTTTGCCATCCCGCTGTATGAAGCCGGCCTGACACCGGATTCGGTATTGTTTCTCCGTTACCTCGTGGCGTTGCCGGTGGTGGCGGCGATGATACTGTTGCGCGGACGCGGCTTCAGTGTGTCGCGTCGCCAGTTGCTGACGCTGGTCGTGCTGGGGTTGCTTGTGGCGTTGTCGTCGCTGACGCTGTTCATGAGCTACAATTATATGGATGTTGGCATCGCCTCGACCATACTTTTCGTGTACCCAATCATGGTGGCTGTCATTATGGCGGCGTTTTATCGGGAGAAAACAGGGTGGATGACCATTTTCTGCATCGCCCTGGCCACTGTCGGCATTGGGCTGCTAATGAGGAATCCGGGAGGAGGATTTGTGAGTGTCACCGGCACATTGCTCGTCACGGCCTCGGCGCTCACCTATGCCATATACATCGTGGCTGTCAACAAGACCTCGCTGGCGAGGGTGGCTACCTTGACAGTGACATTTTATGCGCTGCTCTTCGGGCTGAGCCTGTTCCTTGTCAGGCTGCTCGCTGCCGGCGAGCATCTTTTCCCGGTGTTGCCCGACTGGCGGCTGTGGGGTTGTGTGGCCGGCCTGGCGATATTCCCCACCGCGTTGTCGTTTGGCTGCACCAACGGGGCGATACAGGCGATAGGCTCCACGCCGACGGCCATCCTGGGGGCGTTCGAGCCGGTGACGGCTGTTGTCATCGGGGTCTTCGCCTTCGGGGAGATGGTGACTCCGCGTGTCTTCTGCGGACTGATGCTCATAATGGTGGCGGTGATTCTTGTCATAGCCGGTCCCGGCATCTCGGGGCCGTTGATTCGTGTCCGCAAGATGTTTCCGCGCTTGAGACGGAGGCGTTGACCCTCGTTTCGGAGCAGTGATGACACAGACGCGGCGGCAACCTGGGGAATCCATGGTTGCCGCCGCGTCTGTCATAAGCATGGGAGCGTTTGCCGCCGTATGCCAAATATTGTCACTTCTCGCGTATCACGCCGGGAAGTATGGCCGTCTCGGGTTCGCCCGGAAGCGCTGACGCGTCCTCCACGATCTGGAGAGGGAAGCTGAACGCGCCGAAGCAGATTGGGTAGTCGACCACATATACCGGCATCTCGGCAGTCAGCACATGGTTGCCGACGGGGAGATTGTCGGTGAAGAACTCGAAGCGGTAGGGGGCTACGAGCGACTGCCCGGCTCCTACGCCGTCGATGTAATAGTTGACCACTCCGATTGCTGCGTCTTTGCCGGTGTGGTTGACAATCTGCATCTGTTCAATCACGAGTGGCTCGCCCTGTACGACATAGATTGTGTTGTTGTCAACAACACCGCCCGACAGGGTGGCCTGCACGCCGACATCCGGCACCTTGTTGTCGTCATCGCATGATGCGGAGACCAGTCCCAGAGGGAGCAGCAGAAGCAGGTAAAGAAACTTTTTCATAGTTGTCGTGGATTGGAAGTTAGTGTTGGGTTAGTGTTTGTGAGTCAGTAATGTCACGCTGTTGGGACTGCCCTCCAGGGCGCGGCTCGGGCGGTTGTCGGCAACGCTTCCTCGCCAAGGCAAGCTATGCGGGCTGACCGTTCGGGCCGCGGCCCTGACACGGAGGTGTCCGGTGTGTGCTATCAAAGTAAGGATTGTATGTCAGTTGGTGAAGACCAGGTCGCCCTCCTTGACATCGATGATGATGGGGCGGCTCTTGTCGACAGTCTGCGCCAGTATGTCTTTCGACAGGCGGTTGAGTATCAGGCGGTGGATGACCCTCTTGACCGGACGGGCGCCAAACTCGGGGTCGTAGCCCTCCTCGGCCAGGAAGTGGAGCGCGGCGGGAGTCACCTCGAGGGTGATGCCGTTGGCCGACAGCATTTTCTTGACACTCTTGACCTGCAGGCCCACGATTTCCTCGATTTCCTTCTCGTTGAGGGGGGTGAACATGATGGTCTCATCGATGCGGTTGAGGAATTCCGGGCGGATGGTCTGTTTGAGCATGTCAAGCACCTCCTGCTTGGTTTTCTCCACGGTTTCATCTTTGTTCTCGGGGGTCATCTTGGCGAAGTTGTCGCGGATGACCGACGAGCCCATGTTGGAGGTCATTATGATGATGGTGTTCTTGAAGTTGACCATACGGCCCTTGTTGTCGGTGAGGCGGCCGTCGTCAAGCACCTGAAGCAGGATGTTGAACACGTCGGGATGGGCTTTCTCGATTTCGTCGAACAGCACCACGGAGTAAGGCTTGCGTCGGACGGCCTCTGTCAGCTGGCCCCCCTCGTCATATCCAACATATCCCGGAGGCGCTCCCACGAGGCGGCTGACGGCATGTTTCTCCTGATACTCGCTCATGTCGATTCGGGTCATCATGTTTTCGTCGTCAAAGAGGTATTCGGCCAGTGCCTTGGCCAGCTCGGTCTTTCCGACTCCGGTTGTGCCGAGGAAGATGAATGATCCGATGGGGCGGCGCGGGTCGTTCAGGCCGGCGCGGGATCGGCGCACGGCATCGGCTATGGCGCGGATGGCCTCGTCTTGTCCGACAACGCGGTCGTGAAGTTCCTCCTCAAGATGGAGGAGCTTCTCCTTCTCGCTCTGCACCATCTTGTTGACAGGGATTCCGGTCCATCTCGACACCACATCGGCGATGTCCTCGGAGTCGACCTCCTCTTTGATGAGGGCTTTCTCACCCTGCATCATCTTGAGCTGCTCCTGGATTGTCTTGTTCTCCTCCTCTTTCTGCTGTATGCGCGAATAGCGGATTTCGGCCACTTTGGCGTAGTCGCCCTCGCGCTCAGCCTTGTCGGCCTCGAAGTTGAGCTGCTCAATGTCGATTTTGTTTTGCTGCACCTTGTCGATAAGCTCTTTCTCGGCCTTCCACTTGGCGGTGAACTCCTTCTCGTCCTCGCGCATCTGGGCGAGGTCTTTCTCGATTTCCTTCACCTTCTCCTTGTCGCCCTCGCGCTTTATGGCCTCGCGCTCGATTTCTTTCTGGGCGATCATGCGGGAAATCTCGTCAAGGGCCTGCGGCACGGAATCCATCTCCAGGCGGAGCTTGGAGGCGGCCTCGTCGACCAGGTCGATGGCCTTGTCGGGGAGGAAGCGGTCGGTGATGTATCGTTCGGAGAGGGTCACGGCGGCGATAATCGCCTCGTCGCGGATGCGCACCTTGTGGTGGTTCTCGTAGCGTTCTTTCAGCCCGCGGAGTATGGCTATGGCCGAGGCCTCGTCAGGCTCGTTGACCATCACTTTCTGGAAGCGGCGTTCGAGGGCCTTGTCTTTCTCGAAATATTTCTGGTACTCGTCAAGGGTGGTCGCGCCGATTGAGCGCAGTTCGCCTCGGGCGAGGGCCGGTTTGAGGATGTTGGCGGCATCCATCGCCCCCTCACCCTTTCCGGCTCCGACGAGTGTGTGGATTTCATCAATGAAGAGGATGATTTCCCCGTCGCTCTGGGTGACCTCGTTGACGATTGCCTTCAGGCGCTCCTCAAACTCACCCTTGTATTTCGCTCCGGCCACCAGCGCGCCCATGTCGAGCGAGAAAATCTGCTTTGTCCGCAGGTTTTCAGGCACGTCTCCGCGCACTATTCGCTGGGCCAGCCCCTCGGCGATCGCTGTCTTTCCGGTTCCCGGCTCGCCGATGAGCATCGGGTTGTTCTTGGTGCGTCGGCTCAGGATCTGCAATACACGGCGAATCTCGTCGTCGCGTCCGATCACCGGGTCGAGCTTGCCGCTTCGCGCGCGTTCGTTGAGGTTGATGGCATACTTGTTGAGCGAATTATAGGTGTCTTCTGCGCTCTGGTCTGTGGCTTTTTTCCCCTTGCGCAGCTCGTCAATCGCGCTTTCCAGCTCTTTCTCGCTCAGGCCAGCGTCTTTGAGGATTGTCGATGCCGGGGAGCTTGTCTGGAAGAGCGCCAGTAGCATGGCCTCGAGGGTTACATATTCGTCGCCGCGCTTCTTGGCTATGTCTAACGCTTTCTGCAACACATCGTTTGAGGTGCGGCTCAGGTAAGGTTCGCCTCCCGACACTTTCGGCAGGGCGGAAATCTCCCGGTCGGTCTGCTGCATAGCAATGGCCTGGTTGGCCCCCACCTTCTGGAAAATGAACTTCACAAGGGACTCTCCCTCGAGCATTATGGCTTTCAGCAGGTGGACAGGCTCGATTTGCTGCTGTCCGGCCCCGCGAGTGAGTTCGAGGGCTTTCTGGATAGCCTCCTGCGACTTGATAGTGAAACTGTTGAAATTCATATCTGTGGTTTGAAACTGTTTTTATTTCTTTATCTAATTTTAAAACAAACTCCGTGCCAAATGGTTGAGTGGGCCAGCATCCCGGGCGGCAAACGTGATGTTTTCTTGATGGTGGTGTCGCAGGCTTGACAGTGGCCGAAGGGCATATATGGAGATGCTTATGCAGTGCATAGTTGGTTAAAAATAGTTAAATGAGGCGAATGTGTCACAATAAATTTTGCAATTCGCTGGCTATTAGCTAGCTTTGCAGCATAACAATGATGTTATATACCGCACTAACCCGGTGTTTGTCTTTAACCTTCTGTTGATTCCTTATAACTAAACCATATGTATCCCTCTCTCTGCCGCTACAAGGGCCGTCTGTGGCTGCCTGGGCTTGCCAAGGCTTTGGCGGTGAATCTGTTGTTTTTGCTGGCCGTGCAGGACGGGGTGGCAGCCGCTCCCGTCAGGGGCGCGTATGCGGGATTGCGCACGGAGATTTCAGTGGATTTTGACATAAACCGCTGGAACATAGATTGCGGCCTCGCGTCCAACGCCGAGGCTTTGGCCGAGATAAAACGCCAGCTTGTGGAAATAGCCGGCGACACATCGCTGGTTGTGGAGTCGGTGACAGTGCGCGGCGCGGCCTCGCCCGACGGGGGCACGCGTCTGAACAACGAGCTTTCCAGGCGGCGTATGGAATCGCTTATGGAGTATGTCAACCGCGAGACCGGCCTACCTGACAGTCTCCTCGCCAGCGGGGTGGCGGTGATTCCCTGGGACACTTTCCGCGCCCTTGTGAGCCGTGGCGGCTATCCATGGCAGGAGGCGGTGCTTGAGGTGATAGGGGAGGGGGATGATGATTCACCCGCCGATGTCAATCGCAGACTCCGCGCGTTGAAGCGTATGGAGTCAGGGCGCGTGTGGCACATTCTGGCAAAAGAGGTCTTCCCCGGTATGCGCAAGGCATATCGGTGGTTGTCACGGCGGCGATGAGGAGCCGCCTGTGGTTGAAGCGGAGCCAGAGACGGCCTCTGTTGCCGCCATTGATGTCGAGCCTTCGGGCGATGCGCCCTCTCTGCCCGCGTGTGGCTCAGGCAGCTGGCGCGTCAAGACGTCGCTTCCGGCTTGGGCCGCCGCCGTGGCCAACATCGCCGGGGAATGGGATTTCGCCTGCCGTTGGTCGCTCGGTCTTGATGTGGCCTATTCGGCCTGGGATTATGGCAAGGCCACCCGGAAGTTCCGTACTTTCCAGCTACGTCCCGAGGCCAGGTACTGGTTTGCTGACGGTCATAAAGGATGGTTTGTGGAGGCGCATCTCGCAATGATATCATACAACGTGGCGCTCCCGGGCTGGGAATGGCGCATACAGGACACCGACGGCACCAACCCCGCGCTGGGTGGAGGCTTCGGAGTGGGCTACCGTCTGCCGCTGTCGCGCGACAACCGCTGGCATGCGGAGTGCGCCGTGGGCGCGGGTGTCTATTCCCTCCGTTATGACCGCTTTGACAACCGCCGTGACGGACGTCTCCATGACTCGGTCAGCCGTATCTGGGGCGGTATCGACCATGTCTCGCTTTCAGTAGTTTACACCTTTAACCTTGACCCGAGATGAAGACTGTGGAATCTGATGTTTATGGCCGTCGTCTCGGAAAGAGACTGCTGGGCTATGGCGCGTGGCTGTCGCTGCTGATGGCGACCGCCTGTGATGTCCACGAGTTTCCGGAGGATGGGCCTCCCGCGCCACCGGCGGCCGAGGAGCCGGTGTGTGTCATCGACCTTCATTTCCTCACAGGCGACATGCCCCTTTACACGACGGTCGTGTATGACCCGTCATCGCCGGGCGGCCTGCAGCCCCGTGGAAATGTAGACCGCTCCCATGATTTCAGGTACAGTGTGGATATATACTCCATGCCCTCCTCCGACTCCAGAGGGGAGTCTGGAACCCTGTTCCGCTCGATGGTGCTGACCACCTCCGACATTGAGGATCTCGACAGGTCTTTGGAGACGCGGCTTCCTGCCGGGGATTACAAAGTGCTTGTGTGGGGTGATTATGTTGTCAGGGGAGGGGAATCCGACCTTTATTACGACACTTCTGATTTCCGTCATATATCCCTGGTGTCGTGCGACGACGGCTGCCATCCGGGCAACCGCGAAGCCAGGGACGCGTTCCGCGGCGAGGCTCCGCTGACTGTCGCTGCGCCGGATGGCGGCCACGCTTACGTTGAGATGAAACGTCCGCTGGCCCGTTTCAGGTTTGTGACCACCGACGTCGGCGAGTTTCTGAGCCGCCGCGAGGGGATGGGTCTCTCCGGGCCTCTTCCCGTGCGCCCCGAGGGGGTGACGGCGGCGTTGGGTGATTACCGCATCGTGGTCAGATACACCGGTTACATGCCCTCGGTCTACAACGCCGTCACCGACAAGCCGATTGACTCGTCGGTGGGCCGTTGGTTTGACGGGGTGGTGAAAGGCATCGACACATCGACCGCCGAACTTGCGTTTGACCATGTGTTTGTCAACGGCAGCCAGACCTCGGTGCAGGTCGCCCTCGATGTCTACTCCCGGCATGACAACACAAAAATCGCCTCCACAGTCCCCATCGAGGTGCCTGTGGTCAGGGGGAAGCTGACCGAGATCAGAGGCCCGTTCCTGACCTCAGAGGCCGCCGGAGGTGTGGGCATCCATCCCGGATTCGACGGCGACTTCAACATCGAGATAAAGTGACACTATACAATAATAACCAACGATAAACAAGAATAACCAACAATCAATCTTTTATCCAATCAAAACAAATCTTATGAAGAAAAACCTGTTTGCTATCCTGGCATTGCCGGCACTGGTGGCGGTGTCATGCTCCAATGAGGAGCCGATTTCGCTTGAGGGTTCCTCGGAGGGTAATGTCACCTTCGTGGCCCAGCTCCCCGGCGGCATCAATTCGCGTAGCTTTGCCGACGGCACAACGGCCACACGCCTCTCTTACGCGGTCTATGAGACCGGCACTACCACTCCGCTGCTCAAGAGCGGCGATCCCGGCGCGCCTGCTGCCACATTCACCGGCCTGCAGACCCAGCTTTCGCTCAACCTCGCCCAGGGCAAGAGCTATGACATCATCTTCTGGGCCGACCAGCCCGGCAACAGCGCCTACACCTTCGACGCTACCACCCAGAGCGTGACCGTCAACTACCAGGGGCTGAAAAGCAACGACGAGACCCGCGACGCGTTCTTCCAGGTGGAGAAGGGCCTCGCGGTCAATGGCCCTGTGCAGAAGACCATCAGCCTTTACCGTCCGTTCGCCCAGATCAATGTCGGCACCAACGACCTCTCAGCCGCCGGTGTCTCCCTCGGCGAGACCAGGCTGACCGTCGACAATGTCTACTCCAAGCTCAACCTCTTAACCGGTGTCGCTTCCGACCCTGTCGAGGTGATTTATGACTTCGCCACGCTTCCCGAGGGGGAGACATTCCCCGTGGCAGGCTACGAGTATCTGTCGATGAACTACATCCTCTCCGGCACCGAGGTGCTTGACGGCAATGTCAACACTACCCAGAAACACGGCTCTTTCATTTAACTTTGATGCTACAATGCGCCACTGTTAATCAAGTAGTTATATGTGGCAGTTACGCAATGGCTGTGTTAATCTCATTTTGGATAAAAGGGTTAATGGCTTTTAACTAACTATCAGTCATGCACTTTGAAAATTCCAAGCATTTTTAAATGAAAGAGCCGTGACCCAGAAAGAGCTTGTCAACTGCTCATTTGAGGTGGTCGACGCCAACGGACAGCCCGTCAACACACTTACCCTCAGCAACCTCCCCGTGCAGCGCAATTACCGCACCAACATCTACGGCGCGCTTCTCACCTCACAGGTCGACTACACTATCGAAATCAAACCCGGATTCAACGAGCCCGGTTTCGACCACGAGGTCGTCGACATCCCCGCCGGCAAGATCATGATGGGCGGCCAGCTCTTCGAGACCATCGGTGACGCGCTCGCCGCAGTTTCCGGCACCGACGCTGAGCTGATGCTCGGTGAAGGCACATTCATCCTCCCGGCGACATTCAACGCCCTCGCTTCTGTCTCCATCGACGGCGCAGGCGTGGCCAAGGTGGTGTATCCCGAAGGTGTGGCCAACATCGACGCTACCGGTGCTGCCGTGACCCTGAAGAATGTCACATTCAGCACCCCGGCCATTGCCGGGT
Organism: Bacteroidales bacterium; assembly: GCA_910575615.1. Classification (GTDB taxonomy): domain Bacteria; phylum Bacteroidota; class Bacteroidia; order Bacteroidales; family Muribaculaceae; genus UBA7173. The sequence goes on from CAJTEX010000008.1 coordinate 10,208, forward strand.
CTAATTTCCCCGGTTTCAGCAACGCGAAAACCGAGACCTATGACAACGTGAACTTCGTCGACGGCTGTCTTGCCCCGCTTTGCGAGGAGCTGGTAATCCGCAACTCGACATTCACCGTCAATCCCGAGGCCAACCTCGACACTCAGTACAAATATGCCCTCAGCTTCCGTTACCGCAACGGCGGCAAGGTGCAGAAAGGTACCATCACCGACACTGAGTTCATAACCCATATGGGCACCGCCGTTACCGCCTACAACTGCGCCACAGACCTGACCTTTGAAGGCTGCCGCTTCACCAACACCTTCTCAGGCGACGCTCTCAAGGATGCCCAGTCGGCAGTGGTCTATGCCAACGCCCAGGCCACAGGCGAGTTCAAGCACACACTGGTGATGAACAACTGCTCGCAGACCGGTTTCCTCGGCCATTACCTCTCCGACAGCAAGCTCTGGGCTGCCAAGACGGGCCAGATGCTCTCAGTGACCATCGACGGAGTGGAGCAGGTGCAGCCGGTTGTGACTACAGACCGCAAGAATTTCACCCTCCATTCACCCGCCGCCCTCGGCATCATCGCCAAGATGGTCAACGAGGGATACTGGCGAGACGGAGTCTTCGCTGCTGACCGCATGTCGGGCTGCACCGTCAAGCTCGCCGCTGACATCGACATGGCCGGAGTGGCGTTCACCCCCATCGGCGTTAACATCAACGCTTATCCCAGCAAGCATTTCGCCGGGACTTTCGACGGACAGGGCCACACCATCAGCAACCTCACCGCCTCTGACAACACCTCCAACTATGCCGCTGCCGGGCTTTTCGGCGGCCTTGTCGGAAAGGTGAGTAATGTGATACTGCGCGATGTCAACATCTCCAGCACCCATTATGCCGGCGGCATCGCGGGATATGTCGACAATGAGACCGGTTCGGTCATCTCCGACTGCCAGGTGATTGGCGGTACCATCACCTCCACCACCGAGCTGGTTGGCGGTTCATGGGACAACGGTGACAAGGCCGGTGGCATCCTCGGCTACGGCTGCGTCAACAAAGACGCTGTCACAGGCTGCCACGTAGAGAATGTGACCATCAAGGCATACCGCCATTTCGCTCCCATCGTGGGCTACGCAGGCACCCCGGCCAACGTCACCGGCAACACCGCCGCCAATGTGACCCTCGTATGGGACGGCACCAACGATTACAAGAACTTCGGCACTGTCGACAATGTGCCTTTCGGTGAAATCGTGGGCAATGTCAAGGGCGCTCTTGCCGGCAACACCGCCACATCGATTACACTTCCCCAGTAAACTATGTGATGCACACACGCCAACGTGGTATTCAGGAGGCAGCTTCTGACTGATGATGCCACCTGAATATCTATCCACCAGAGGGGACGCGGCGACGCGTCCCCTCAATTTTTTCAGGCGTATGTCCCTCTCTATAATATGCTGGTATGAATATATTAGTGTGTGGGATGGAATGAGAGCATTTTTGTGTATTCTTGATATGAGGATTGTAATCGATTTTATTACAGCGGGATATGAATGAAAACGAATTTCGAGAGGTGTCTTGTCGGAACTTTTCTGAAGATTTTTTTGAAAAAAGTTGCCAAAAATTTTGGTAGTTCGGAAAAAGTGCGTACCTTTGCAACGTCGAAAGGGAAACACCTCCCTGATGACCGCTAACGGCGATTTAGTGTAGTGGCCTAGCACGCCACCCTCTCACGGTGGAGACCCGGGTTCGATTCCCGGATTCGCTACAAGACCCGTTAAAAGAGGCTTCCCGAAAACCGGGAAGCCTCTTTTGTCATAAGCATCATTGAGTTGTTTGTGACAAGAACCATCTGGTCGCAATTATGTGGTTTATGATTCCATTTTTCTGAATCAGGTCATAAGCCATGTCAGGCCCAGTCGGTAATCCTTTTTTTGATTTAAACCTATGTCAGGCGAAAAAAGAAAAAACGATGTGACTCCAGACTCTGCCGCGCCGGGCAGGGAGAAGGGGATATATATGAAGCTGTTCAGCACATTCGCGCGAATCGGGGCGTTTACCTTCGGTGGCGGATGGGCGATGATTTCCCTGATAGAGAGGGAAGTGGTGGAGAAACGTCAGTGGATTCCGCGTGAGGAGTTTCTTGATCTTCTCGCTGTGGCCCAGTCGTTGCCAGGCATCCTGGCGGTGAACATATCCGTGGCGGTCGGCGACCGTCTCAGGGGTATGCGCGGTAGCGTTGCCGCCGCTCTCGGCACTATCTTGCCCTGTTTCCTGATAATACTCGCCATTGCAGTGTTCCTTACCCCCGACCTGATTCAGAACAACCGCGTGGTCTCGGCCATCTTCAGCGGGATACGCCCCGCGGTTGTGGCGCTGATTGTCGCCCCGGTGATCACCTCGGGCAAAGCCGCGCGTATCGGCTGGAAGACGGTGTGGATTCCGGTGGTGGCCGCGTTGCTCATATGGTCGAAATGGCCGGTTGTGTCCAACCCCATACTGTATGTGATACTGGGCGGCCTCGGAGGCTACCTCTGGTTGCGCCGTCAGGAAAAACGCCTGCATGTCGCCAAGGGAGGCCGCCTGGAGGATGACACCGACATCGAGAAACTTGATGAAAAAGAGAAGGAGGAGGGGCTATGATATATCTAAAACTCATATGGAGCTATCTTAAAATCGGCCTCTTCGGCTTCGGAGGCGGATACGCCATGCTGTCTCTGATAGAGAGGGAGATTGTGGGCCCGGGATGGATCACTCCCAAGATGTTCACCGACATAGTGGCCATATCCCAGATGACCCCCGGCCCGATAGGCATCAACTCGGCCACATACATCGGGTATGCCGCGCCGATCCATGCCGGATTCGACAACCCGCTCTGGGGGCTGCTCGGTTCGCTGGTCTGCACCCTCGTTGTGGTGCTACCCTCCTTCCTCCTGGTCTCCTACACCAGCCATTTCATATCGCGCCACAAGGAGAGTGTCCTCATCCGGGGCATATTCGCCGGGCTGCGTCCGGTGGTCATCGGCCTCATCGCCTCGGCTGCGCTGCTGCTGATGAACGGGGAGAATTTCGGCACCTCGACATCCGAGATACTCATATCGACAATCATAGCTGTCGGCGCGCTCGCCACGGTGTTGCTCACAAGAATACATCCCATCCTGGTCATCATAGCCGCCGGAGTGGCCGGTCTGGTGATTTACTATTGAATCCACTCCCAACGTATGGCCTGACCTCATCCAGCATATCATGTCAACCTACCGCGAAACCATAGATTTCCTTTACAGCCAGACACCCCAGTTCCAGCAGATAGGCGCGGCAGCCTACAAGCCGGGGCTTGACACGGTGACACGTCTATCAGGCGCTTTCGGCAATCCTCATCGCCGCCTGCGGGCCATTCATGTCGCCGGCACCAACGGCAAGGGCTCGACCGCCCACTCGATTGCCGCCGTGTTGCAGTCGGCCGGCCATCGTGTCGGGCTGTTCACCTCCCCCCATCTGATTGATTTCCGGGAGCGCATCAAAATCAATGGCGTGATGATTCCCGAAGAGGAGGTCACAGGGTTTGTCGACCGCTTCAGGGGGCTGGCGACCCAGGCACGGGAACGGGGAGAGAAGCTCGAACCCTCGTTTTTCGAGCTTACCACGGTGATGGCATTCGACTGGTTTGCCCGTGAGGGGGTCGACTACGCCGTCATAGAGGTGGGGCTGGGGGGCCGTCTCGACTCCACCAACATCCTCACTCCGATGCTCTCGGTCATCACCAACATATCATTAGACCACACCGCGCAGCTTGGCGACACCCTCGCGGCGATTGCCTATGAGAAAGCCGGGATAATCAAGCCCGGAGTGGCGTGTGTGGCCGGAGAGTCGGCCGGGGAGGTGCGTCGGGTTTTCGAGGAGAAAGCGCGGGCGGCCGGGAGCCGGCTGCTCCACGCCGATGACGAGCGGCCGGCCCGCGACATGGTAAGAAGCGGAGACCACATCGCCGCCATGACCCCGATGGGGGGCGTGGAATACGGCCTGACCGGATATTGCCAGGAAAACAACCTGCAGACCATACTTACCTCGCTGCTTGAGCTGCGCCGTCTCGGGGTAGCAATCCCCGACAGCGCCGTGGCCGCCGGACTGCGCGATGTCGTGTCGCTCACCGGGCTTTCAGGCCGTTGGATGAAAGTGGGGGAGAACCCCGCGGTGGTCTGCGACACCGGCCATAACGAAGGGGGGTGGCGGTATATATCGCGCCAGCTCGAGACCCACCGTGGCCCGCTGGTGATGGTCCTCGGTTTCGTCAACGACAAAGACATCTCCCACATACTGCCGATGGTGCCTGCCCGGGCCGAAATCATCTACACCCGGGCCTCTGTCCCCCGCGCTTTGCCCGAGGACAAGCTTGCCGAGATTGGACGGCAGGGGGGGCGGCCCGGCATGACGGCTCCGACGGTGGCCCTGGCCATGGAGACGGCGCGCCTGCGCGCCGCCGAGCTCGCGGAGGGATGCGTCCATGACGAGTCTCCTCTGATATTTGTCGGAGGGTCGACATTCGTGGTCGCCGACCTGCTGGCTGCCCTCCCCCAGGATTGATGTAATGGAAATTAACCAGGTCGCGGATAACTTTAGCGACAACCGGGGCATTAAAAAGATGTTAAGTTTTTACGGAACATCCAAAACGCCTGAACCATGCATCTAACACCCAAAGAGCTTGACAAGCTCAAACTGCTGTCGCTTGGAATGATTGCCGAGCGCAGACTCAACAAGGGATTGAAACTCAATTATCCCGAATAGGTAGCGTATATCACATCCTGTGCCCTCGAGGGCGCCAGGGAGGGGAAAACAGTAGAGGAGGTGATGCACGACGCCGCCAATGTCCTGAAAAAAGAGCAGGTCATGGAGGGTGTAGCCGACATGATCGACCTCCTGCAGGTCGAGGCTGTCTTCACCGACGGCTCCCGCCTTGTCAGCATCCACCATCCCATCAAGTGACACGGAGCGATTATCCGCATCAGACCTTTGAAAAGTAACCAAGAATTCAAAAAGCAATGAGCAACAACGACAATTCCGCGAAGGCTCCCGCAACCGCTCCGAAAGCATCCGACAGTTACGGTACACCTATGGGTGTTTTCCATGGTAAACCCCAGATCGCATATCCCAGCACTCCGGGCTTCACCCCCAAGGAGTATGTGCCGGTCGGCGGCGTGATTCTCGCCGACACCCCGATAGAGTACAATACCAACCGCCGCACAATCACCCTAAAGGTGCGCAACACAGGCGACCGACCCATACAGGTAGGTTCGCATTACCATTTCTTCGAGGTCAACCGTTACCTTGAGTTCGACCGTCCGAAGGCCTACGGCTATCATCTCAACATACCCGCCACCACTGCCATCCGTTTCGAACCAGGCGACGAGAAGGAGGTGGAACTGGTGACATACTGGGGCAAACGCCGCGTGATAGGTTTCAACAACCTCGTCGACGGTTACACAGGCGGGGAGGACTTTCCGACCTATTATCCCAAGTATCTCCGCGCCGTCGGGCTGATGAAGGAGTATCAGTTCAAATCAACTCCCGAAGAGACCGACGCCCCGCAGTTCACCGCCGGAGACAGCCCCAAGAATTGATTGCGGGGTGAGTCATAAGTAAGTGTTCAAATTTAAACGATAGTAAGTGGAAGGAAATCTTTTATACACTCTGCGGCTTCTTTTTTGCCGCTTCCGGCTTGTCGCTCAGTCGCATAGCCCGCTATGCTCCATCGCTCCGCACCGGAATCGCCTAAAAAACAAGCTCGCATATTGTATAAATTAAATTCGAACACTTACTTACCGCTTCTCAACAACCTTAAACCAGAAAACGAAATGGCAACTATATCAAGACAAGAGAACAACAATCTGTTTGGCCCGACAGTGGGTGACAAGATCCGTCTTGCCAATACCGACCTCTACATACAGATTGAAAAAGACCTCCGCGTCTACGGCGACGAGACCGTTTACGGCGGCGGCAAGACCCTGCGCGACGGCATGGGGACAGCCAATGAGATAACCTCCGATGCCGGGTCGCTCGACCTGGTGATCACCAATGTCACCATCCTCGACCCGATACTCGGAGTCATCAAGGCGGATGTCGGGGTCAAGGATGGCAAAATCGCCGGTATCGGCAAGGCCGGCAACCCCAACATCATGAAGGTGGCCTCGATGAGCAATGTGCTGCCATCATCCACCAACCCCACGCTCCCTTACGGCATCAACTCCCAGGCCGAGCTGTTTGACATGATCATGGTCTGCCACAACCTGAATCCCTCGATTCCCTCTGACGTGGCATTCGCCGAGAGCCGTGTCCGCCCCGAGACCCAGGCCGCCGAGAACATCTTCCATGACCTCGGCATCATATCTATGGTTTCGTCTGACTCACAGGCGATGGGCCGAGTGGGAGAGTCGTTCATGCGCACGTTCCAGATGGCTTCCTACATGAAGCAGGTGCGTGGCAGGCTTCCCGAGGACTCCACCGAGAATGACAACTTCCGTGTCCTCCGCTATCTCGCCCAGATAACCCTCAACCCCGCCATCACCTATGGCATCTCTGATGTCCTTGGTTCAATCGCAGTCGGTAAGATGGCCGACCTCGTGCTGTGGGAGCCGGCTTTCTTCGGCACCAAGCCCAAAATGGTCATCAAAGGGGGATTCATCAACTGGGCCGACATGGGCGACCCCAACGCCTCGCTGCCTACTCCCCAGCCCAAGATCATGCGCCCGATGTATGGCGGTTTCGGCAAGGCAATGCCCCAGACCTGCCTGCGCTTTGTCTCCAGGGCCGGATATGAAAACGGCGTGAAAGAGTGTGTCGCCACCGACAACATCTTCTACCCCGTCCATGGCATCCGCCAGATTACCAAGGCCGATATGGTGCTTAACGGAGCCATGCCCCAGATCGAGGTTGACCCCGAGACCTTCAATGTCTACGTCGACGGCGTTCTGGCAACAGTGCCTCCCGCCAAAGAGCTGTCGCTCGGCCAGCTTTACTGGTTCAGCTGACAGACACGCCATAAAAATGTTTATCACGGAGATGGGCCTTCATGGCCCATCTCCGTGTTTGCTGTCATTGGTGTCTGACATCGAATCCATCCGCGAATCCTACGGATTCGTGGGCGAAGCGCACAAAGGGGGGATGCTTCCGTGGATATTTCATTATGATTTCCCCGAGGACACTTTGCTTGGATTTCTTTGGGAACAGACAGCTAAACACTTTTACCAGACACCAATAGTTTGCTGTATGCCTGAAACGATGTTTCGGAGGGGAATGGAGGAAGAGCCACATTAGGTTTATTTATCGTTGATTAAGGCTTTCGGGGAGTTACATATGCCAAAAAGGCTACAATTATTAACAAGAATTAACAAATGGGGGGGTAAATAGGGGGATTTTTACGAAATTTGTGCCGCAATTTACAAATAGGACTTTCTGTCAATATAATTTAATCAACAGTTATCTATGAGCAAATGGATGATAACGTTGGCCGCGTCTATATGCGCGGTCAGTCCGCTTTGCGCGCAAGACGGAATCGACATTTCAAACATCTATCCTGGACTTTTTGATGATCCCACTGTTGTCGGCTCGCTTGACAAACGCCGCACAATCTATCAGGATCTTGACCAGACAATCGACGGGGTGACCACCCCCGATGGCTTCACCGTCAGGTATCTCTCCAACTCACATGCTTTCACAGGCGACGGATGCTTTGTCAACCGCCTTATCAACAGTGTCGGTGTGGCCAACGCCTATGTCGACATGGAGAATATCGTCGATGACGACCTCACCAATGTGGCTACTATCGCCAAAGGTGTGGCCGTCAAGGTTACAGTCGACCCTCTGGTGACCATCCGCGACTCCCGCAATTATTACGCCAAGGGAACGACAGCCGGTTTCTACCTGGTTGCCAGTGGTTCATCCACCCTTTCGCTCAGCATTGTGAAAGCCATGGCAATCGGTTTCTACCGCGACGGCCAGCTGATAACCACCGTCCCTGTCAAGGAGGGACAGGATGCGTCGGGCCTCAACCTCTCGCTCGTAAACATCGGCACTGAGGATGGTGTGATGACCCTCACCGCCGAGGCTCCCGAGATTTTCGACGAAATATCCCTCAATATGGCCGGAGGTGTGCAGCTTGAGGTGACAAGCGACCTGATGGTTAAATACGCTTTCGCAGGCGCTCCCGCCCGCCACTTCATGAACCGCGACTATACCAGGGACAATGTGGAGTATGAAGGTGGCATAACCAAGTACAACCGGCTTACAGGGCGCGACCTTTCGCTTGATTACTGCGAGGTAATGGGATCGATTCCTACAACACAAAATTATCTCAATTTCATAGAGGATCCTGAAAAGGGGGCCGTGACTGCGGCCATCCTGGCGATAGGAAGCAAAGGTTCGGCTGAATTCCATGTGGTAGACGGCAATGCTAAAGAGGAAGAGGTCTTCCCCGCCGGCACCGAAGTGGGTTTTGATGTCCGTTCCAAAGGGCTTTTGTCGCTTGGGGCCGGCAGCGGAAGCTACATTGAGTTCTATTGCCTTGACTATAAGGACAAGCTCTTAAGCAACAAACGTGAATATGTGGCTACCGAGAGGGTGACGCTCAATGCCGGTGTGCTTGATGTAAGTCTCGTCGGAGGCAAGGAGCAATGGCTCTCGGCAGTGGCGACAAAGCCGTTTTCCGGGGCTAAACTGTTTATGGGTACGGGACTTAATGTCAATGTTGGGGGCACCACCATCAATTACGCCTACATAAAGGAGCCTCCGACGCAGAACCACCGTTGCGACATCGCCTACTCCTCTGACATCTACCTGGCTCGCGGGACTGCTTCCCACCAGATTTCGTTTGACAATCCGCTCGACCTCCCCGTCGAGTGGGTGCTGGAGGAGATGCCCGAGGGCTCCGGCGCTGAACTCTATGACGACGGCCTGCTGTATGGCATCGACAAGAAGGGTGTCTATGTGGCGCGCCTCAAAGTGCTGGGAGAAGGACATGAGGATTGCGGCGGCATTGTCAGAATCCACTATGACGAGTATGCCGACACCGACAACCCCGGTCAGGAGGGTTGCGCCGACCCGCTGGTCAACGCTCCCGGAGAGAACCGTTTCGTAGTTTCCGACAAGGTTTATGATTCAAGCGGCTCGCTGTTGTCGATCAGCGACATCAAAGACATCGCCAACCTGGTTGACAATGACATAAACAACTACGCCACATATGTCGGCGGCCTCTCGATTGCCGACAATATCTGCATCACCGGTGTTAAATGCGCAGACAGCGAGGATGTCATCAGCGACGGCACAGCCGCCAGCCGTATGGGCTTCGTGGTGGAGGAGAGTGTCGACGGCTTGAATGTAAAGGCCCTCGAGTTCCTCCAGATACGTTGCTATTACAAGGGCGAGGAGGTCTACCGCCATATCGTCGATGAGTCAAACACCGTGTCGGTGCAGGCCATCGGCACCAGCAAGACCACCAAGATGCGTTACTCCATCGAGGTGCCTGCCGGTCATATGGTCGATGAAATCCAGCTCTGGACCAGCGGTGTGCTGAAGCTCAACATCTCCAACATCAAGATTTTCTATCCCTTCGTGGGTGAGGCCGACTCCCCCTGCAACTCCCTGCTGGGATGCAACGGCGAGCTTGTCAACGTCCATGCCTCGGCGGTTCCTCTCCAGGCCGGTGCGGTGAATGTCGCCCAGTTTGTCAACAACCTCAGCTACCTTGTAGATGACAACTACGACAGCTACATGGCTGTGCAGAACACCGTGTCGGTGGGCAACGGCGTGAAGGTGCTTGTCGACCTCGGCCGTCGTGTCCACACCTCCAACCATGTCGGCATCATCGTCGACGCGCGCACCCTCCTGGCCGGAATCAAGGCCGGTGACTGGCTGACCGTGCGTCTCCACGACTCCACTCTTGCCCCGGCAACCATGGCCCTCGACGCCGAGGCCCAGGCCGACGACTCTACGGTCACCGATGAGTTCGCCAACTGGGGTGTCGCCGATGTCAAGGTGGCCGGTTCGGGCGAAAAGCGTGCGCTTTATTTCTCCCCCACAAAACCGTTTGACCAGATCGAGCTTGAAATCGCCGGAATCGCCGGGGTGGCCGACACCCAGAAGTTCTACGGTATCTGCACACGCGGCGACGCCGACAACAATGGTGTGCCCGACTGCATGGAGACTTACGTCGACCCGACCGTGTCGGGCGTGGACACCCCCGCGCTTGCCGACAAGGCTCTCGTTGTGACCGTCAACGGCGGCCTGGTGACCGCGAGCTGTCCCGGGGCATCCATCTCGCGTCTGCTCGTGTATGACCTGCAAGGCAACGCAGTCGACGGGGCCGACGGCCTGGGGCTTTCAGAAGCCTCAATGCGTCTGGAGCCGGGCATCCACATCTTCGAGGTGGTCTTTGCCGACGGCACCGCCCGCGCGCTGAAGGTTTCCATCCGATAACCCACAGTTAATCCATAAGACCCTAGGAGGCCATCCGGGATTTTCCCGGGTGGCCTCTTTGTATGTCGGCGGCGGGGCTGGAAGATTGCGTGGCGGTCTCAACTATTTTGCCGTGGAGTTGTTTTAACATTGAACATACGGGGGCTCTCCGCTGACAATGATTTTTCAACTGTTTATTTACCCAAATAGATAAGAAATGGATGTTATAACAGAAGTGATCGGCAATATCCATCAGCCTGAATGGGCCGCCCGTGTCGATGACTGCCATATCGAGACGGTTTTCCTCGACCAGTGGACGGCACAGAAAAGCCGTTTCCTTGCCAAGGGTGACCACGGCAACGAGTATCCGGTGGCACTCACCCGAGGCTCGCGTATCGCCGATGGCGACATCATCGCCTATGACCCCGAGGCGCGCCGTGCCGCCGTTTTGCGCCTCGACCTCAACAATGTCTTGGTGATTGACCTGTCGAAGTTGTCGTCGCTTTCCCCCGAGGATATCATACGCGTCAGTGTGGAGCTGGGCCATGCCATCGGCAACCAGCTCTGGCCCGCTGTGGTAAAGGGGACAAAAGTCTATGTGCCGCTTACCGTCGACAAGAAGGTGATGCTGTCCGTGATGGAGACCCACAACATCGACAACATCACCTATGAGTTCCAGGAGGGGAAGGACATCATCCCGTTTCTTGCCCCGGTCGAGCTGCGCCGTCTCTTCGGAGGGGCGGGGCATAACAACACCGACCTTGAACACCCCCACCATCACCACCATCATCATTGACCCAAAAACCACAATCCGCAATCGCCGCTCGTTCGCGGCCACCCGTGAATTGCCTTTGCCCTGGTCGCGCCACGGGGCGGTTGCGGATTCAATACTGTAAGTTATGAAAGTAATGCGCCTGCTGCAGATGACCGACTCCACCTTCCCCGTCGGCACCTTCTCGTTTTCCAACGGACTCGAGACTGCCGCTTATGAGGGGATGGTAAACGACGCGGCCTCGCTTGAGCAATATGCCAGATCGGTGGCTCTCCAGGGAGCTTTCTCCGACGGCGTGGCCGCCCTTCTTGCCTACCGCGAGGCGATGAAGAACAACTTGCGCGGAGTCGAGGAGGTCGACAGCCAGCTGATGCTCTTCAAGATGAACGACGAGGCCCGCACTATGCTTCAGCGCATGGGGCGCAAGATGGCCGAGTTGTCGGAGCGGTTCTACCCCGACAACCGCATCATATCGCTCTGGCACCGTGACATCAAGGAGGAGCTTACGCCGGGCAGTTTCCCTGTGGCGCAAGGGCTTGCTTTCGCCGCCGAGGGGCTGAGCGAGGAGGAGCTTTTCGCCTCCCACCAGTATGGAGTGATAAACATGGTGCTGGGAGCGGCCCTGCGCTGCGTGAGGGTGTCTCATTTCGACACCCAGGAAATTCTTTTCCGCCTGTCGGAGGATGTGCCCAGGCTTTACGAGAAGGCGCGCCTGATGAGGGTGGACGACATGAACTCTTTCGTCCCCGAGGCCGACATCTTCGCCTCGCTCCACGAGAAGGGGAATATGAGAATGTTCATGAGCTGAGTTTTTTACCGTTGATTTGCGACACAACCAATATGAGTACTTGTAGAATCGGTATCGGAGGACCCGTTGGTTCGGGAAAGACCTCCTTGATTGAAGCCATAACCCCGCGTCTTATCGACAAGGGTTACAAGGTGTTGATCATCACAAACGACATCGTCACCACGGAGGACGCCGAGCATGTCCGCAAAATCCTGAAGGGGGTGCTGGCCGAAGACCGCATCATCGGTGTGGAGACCGGCGCGTGTCCCCACACGGCTGTCCGCGAAGACCCGTCTATGAACATCGCGGCTGTCGAGGAGATGGAGGCCAAGTTTCCTGATGCCGACATCGTGTGCATCGAGTAGGGAGGCGACAACCTGACGCTTACCTTCTCTCCCGCGCTGGTCGACTTCTTCATCTATGTGATTGATGTGGCCGCCGGCGACAAGATTCCGCGCAAGGATGGCCCGGGCATCTCGCAGAGCGACATACTTGTAATCAACAAGACCGACCTCGCGCCTTATGTGGGGGCCTCGCTTGAGGTCATGGACCATGATTCCAAGCTGATGCGTCCCGGCAAGCCTTTTGTCTTCACCAATTCCATGACCGGTGAGGGGATTGACGAGCTGATCGGGCTTATCCACAAGATGGCGCTTTTCGACAAGAAGTAAACTCCATAACATCATCCCCCATGAAGGAAACGAGAATATTCCGACATTCCGGTCGTAAGTTTCGACGACGCGCCTGAGATGGCTCCCTACCTTGCGCCGCCACGGGCGATGTATGTGGGCGCGCCGGGCAAACATGGTTACCTCAATCTCGGTTTCGAGCTTGACGCGTCGGGCAAGTCGATATTGCGCGAGCTCGACCGCCGCGCCCCGCTGATTGTCCAGCAGGAGCTGTATTTCGACGAGGAACTGCCTGGGATGCCATGCGTCTACATCCTTTCGTCGGGCGGCCCCAACATCGACGGCGACCGTTACACCCAGAATATCACTGTCGGCAAGGGCGCGATGGTCTTTGTCTCCACCGGGGCCGCTACGAAGCTGGCTGAGATGAAAGACAACTATTCGGGGCTGTCGCAGGTGATTTACGTGGAGGAGGGGGATACCTTGAGTTCCTTCCCGAGCCTGTGATTCCCTGTCGCCACACGCGTTTCATATCAGACACCAGGATGATTGTCCATCCGTCGGCCGCGGTGTTTTATTCCGAGATTTTCATGGGTGGCCGCAAATATTACAGCGAGGGGGAGATGTTTTGCTACGACATCCTGTCGGTATGCACCCATGGCGAACGTCCCGACGGCCGTCAGCTCTTCCGTGAGAAGTTCATAATCGATCCTGACAATTGCCGCCTGCGTGATGTGGGGATTATGCACGGCTATGATATCTTTGCCAATGTGGTGGTGCTTGCGCCCCCCGAGAAAGCCAAGGAGATTTATGACGAGACTGCGGCGTTTATCAACCGCGACACCTATGTCTCGGCCGGAATCACCCTCACATATGCGAGGGTCTTTCGCAAGTCGCTGGTCACATTGCCCTTCATACTGCTCATCGGGGTCATGAACCCGGTGTTTGACCATAGGGTTGCGATGACGGTTTGCGGGGTGGATGTCTGGGCCGGATGGATATCGTTCATTTCGATAGTAGTCCGCGGACTGTTGTCGGTCCAGGCGGCGTTGTTGCTGGTGTATGTCTGCGGCTTCAACGGAGTCTGCCGCGCGCTGGGGCGGCTCGGGTTGCCGTCAGTGATGGTGACGCAGCTGCTGATGGTCAGCCGCTACATGCAGACCCTGGGGGAGGAGGCGGTGACGATGCACCGCGCCCGCCAGTCGCGCGGGTATGGCCGCCGAAATTATCCGATACGGGAATGGGGCCCGTTATTCTCTATCGACAAGGGGGAGAAGGTGGCGCTGCTGGGATTGAACGGTGCTGGCAAGTCGACGCTGCTGTTGCAGACCAATGGCCTGCTGTCGCCAGCCTCTGGAAGAGTCGATGTCGACGGTGTCGCGCTGACAAAGAAAACCGTGACGCTGGCCCGTCAGAAGGTCGGCATGGTGTTTCAGAACGCCGATGACCAGCTTTTCTCGCCGACAGTCTACGCTGATGTCGCCTTCGGACCTCAGATGATGAAGCTTCCGGCTGATGAGGTTGACCGCCGGGTACGCGAGGCGCTTGAGGGGATAGGCGCGTCACGACTGATTGACCGTCAGGCCACAAGGCTTTCGGGAGGCGAACGCCGTATGGTGGCCATTGCGACGGTCTTGTCAATGCGTCCTTCAATACTCGTCCTTGACGAACCGACATCTTATCTCGACTTGCGTGCCAGGAATGCCCTTTGCTCACTGTTGAGGCGGCTCCCGCAGGCGATGTTGCTTGCCACTCATAATCTCGACCTCGCGCGCGACATATGTTCCCGCTCGATTCTCCTCGACCGGGGATGTGTGGTTTTCGACGGACCCACCGATGAGGCTGTCGACCGCCTGGTATCTCTCGCAGGCGAGAACGGCTGAAAATCGTTGTTTCGTGTTTATTGCGTATATAGGAAGGTTGGTTATGATATGATGTTTTACCCCCCGGAGTGTTGGATTTTTGTTGATGAAATATTTGTTGGTTTTTAATTGGAAATGTATGCCCGATTGCGTAACTTTGCGCCGAAATAAAGAGACAGGTTGTTTCTTACAGACCAATCAGACATATTTATGCGATTTTCACAAAGGATTTTCATACACGGCTCTTTCATTTAAAAATGCTTGGAATTTTCAAAGTGCATGACTGATAGTTAGTTAAAAGCCATTAACCCTTTTATCCAAAATGAGATTAACACAGCCATTGCGTAACTGCCACATATAACTACTTGATTAACAGTGGCGCATTGTAGCATCAAAGTTAAATGAAAGAGCCGTGGATTTTCATATTGGCGGGATTTGCCATAATCCCGTTGCTGACTTTCGCGCAGGCTGTCAGCGGAAAGGTTGTCGAGGCATCATCGGGTGAGCCATTGCCGTTTGCCAATGTGGTGTTGATGCGAGACAGCGTTTATATCGACGGCGTGGTGAGCGGCGACGACGGCTGTTTCTTTTTCGGGAAAGCCCCGGCAGGGGCCGACCGCGTGAAGATAACGATGGTGGGATATGGCGATTTCATCGGGAATATCCCGCCTACGGGTGATTTCGGGGTGATTGCGCTTGAGGAGTCGTCGGTGATGCTCGGCGAGGTCGTGGTCAAGGCCGACCTCCCGGCCACGAGGCTGACCGGAAACGTGATGGTGACCACAGTAGCGGGGAGCGTGCTGTCAAAGGCCGGGACGGCAAATGATGTCCTCGCCAAAATACCCCTCGTCACCGGAGGGGATGGCAATTTCAAGGTCTTCGGACGTGGCGCACCGGTGATATATATCAATGGCCGCAAAGTGACGGATGCGTCATCGCTTGAGCAGCTCAGCTCGGAAGACATCAAGTCGGTGGAGGTAATCAGCAATCCGGGCCCGCAGTATCCGGCTGATGTCAATGCCGTGATACGCATAAAGACGCTCCCGCCGAAGGGTGAGGGATTCAGCCTGTCGGCCTACAGCAACACAATGCTGGCCACTTTTGCGCGCAACTCCGAGAACCTTGACCTGAAATACCGCGTGGGTGGTCTGGAGGTCTTTGCCAACGGTTATTTCTATGGTGGCAAATGGAGGTTTCACGATATCAGTGCGCTCACAACTTATGGCCCGCAGGTTTTCGACCAGCAGGTGGAAGCCTACACCACGCCGGTTTCGCGCAACCTGTATGGGAAATTGGGCTTCAATTACCAGGCTGGCCAGAACCACTCGTTTGGCGCGTATTACCAGGCAGGGAAATCCCGGGTTTCGCTCAAGGGCACGGTTGACACTCGAGTGACATCAGACGGGGCTCCGTATGAGTCGCTGTGGCAGTGGAATGACGGAGATGAGACCGAGCTCCCTGACCATAATGCCAATGTGTATTACAACGGGTCGTTCGGCAAGCTCTCGGTCGACTTCAATGGCGATTTCCTGCAGACCGAGACAAGCAAGTCAAGCACCAAGGTTGAGACCGGGGGACTCGCCCCCGACCAGGTGGTGCTTACCGACGCTGTCAACCGTAGCCGCATGTGGGCCGAGAAGCTGGTGTTGTCTTATCCGTTGTGGAAAGGCTCGATTGAGGTGGGAGAGGAGTTCACTGACTCCAGGGTTTCATACAACTCGGTTTACCATGGAGCCGGAATCTCCGGGGGCGACACGGAAATCAAGGAGAGCGGCATAGCCGCGTTCGCCGAGATGTCGCAGTCGTTCGGGCCGGTGCAGCTCGGCGTGGGATTGCGATACGAGCATGTGCGTTACCGCTATTTCGAGGGTGGGATGCTCGACAATGACCTGAGCCGCACATATGACAACTGGTTTCCGTCGCTGACAGCGTCGGCCCAGGCCGGGCAGGTGGGATTGTCGTTCAACTTTACCAGCCGCACGCGCCGCCCCTCTTACCGTCAGCTCGACGGCACCGTGGAGTATATCAACCGTTACAGCTATCAGGCAGGCAATCCGGCCCTGAAACCAACGAGGATGTACACCGCCCAGCTCATGGCCCAGTGGCGTTACTTCTTCGCCCAGGCCATATACAACCATGAGAACAACTCGGTGTTCTATACCACCGAGCGTTATGAGAACGACCCGCTGGTGAAGCTCGTGATATTTGAGAATGTGCCTCTTTACAGGCAATTCCAGTTTGCCGTCGGAGCGCAGCCCACAGTCGGATGCTGGTCGACACAGCCCACCGTGGGAATCTTCTGCAGTTTCTACACCACTGAGTTCCTTGGACGTGAGAAGAGACTCGACAAGCCGTTTCTGTATCTCAACTGGAGCAACACGGTGACGTTGCCGAAAGGGTGGACGGTTGACGCTGACTTTATGGCACAGACTGCCGGACATGGGCAGAACTGCTACATCAAGGCCACGAGCTATCTCAATATCGGGGTCTCCAAAAGATTCTTCAACGACTCTTTCTCCGTCAAGCTTGAGGCCCGCGACATATTCGACACCGCCAATGAGCGTGTGACAATGTATAATGGCGACATTCTTGTCTCCATGGCCAACTACCAGGGGTCGCGCAACCTGCGCCTGACCTTGCGATACAGGCTGAACGCATCCCGGTCGAAATACCGTGGCACCGGTGCCGGCTCGTCAGAGAAAGACCGCCTCTGAGCCCCGGAGCATAGATGCGGAGATTAATCTCATAACAATATGACGCCATCCTGACGGAGGAGGCTTGTGAGTCCTCCGTCAGGATGGCGTCTGTATTGATTGCGAGACCTTTGCTGGTTATTTCACCTTGACGGTCTGGCGCAGCAGGATGTCGGCCGATGAGTTGCCGACAAGTATTTCAGCAGCGGCGGTGCCACCCTCCTGGCCGGGATACCAGAGATATGATGGTATGTTAATTTTATTCGATTCGAGGTAAAACGGGTGTCGGATTTGGTTTCGACGATGCAAAGATATGTATATTCAACGCTTGATTTTCAGATTTTATCGAAAAAATTAACGGGGACGTTTCCAATCGGAGAGTCTGGATTAACGGGGACGTTTCCAATGAGTTGCGTGCCTGTCGACGGTATGATGACACCGCCCGGCCGAGGGGTTTCGGCCGGGCGGCGGTGTCGTGTCCCGGATGTGTGGGAGGATGGGGTCAGATGAGCTTTTTTTGAAACAGGATGGAGGCGACAAACCGGTCTCCACGGCGGAACCATGAGGGGCGTGTGCCGACACGCGTAAACCCGGCTTTCTCTTCGAAGAGCGTTATGGACGGGGAATTGTCGGCGGCCACCTCGGAGGCGAGCGTTGCCAGGCCGAGTGTGTCGCGGCAATATTCCCCGGCAAGCGTCAGGGCGCGTGTGGCGATTCCATGGCCGCGCCATTGCGGCGCTACCATTATCCCGACCATCGCCCTGGAGTTGACCGGGTCGATGTCGTAAAGGTCGAGCGTGCCGCAAGGCTCGGTCGCGTCCTCGGTGGCGGTCTCGATGATCAGCCTGAGCTGGCCGGCCGAGAATGGGTTGGCGTCGTAATTGTTGGCGTACTCCCAAAGCTGGTGTCTTGATATCGGCGCGCGCGTGCCCCCGAACGGCCATATGCTCCGGTCGTTTTCCCACAGATACATACGGTCGACATCTCCAGGCTCCATGGCCCTAAGCCTCACCTCTGTTTTCTCCAGTCTTTCACCCATGGCTGTGTCTGTTTTCCTACGCCTTGATGGAGTCAGCGAACAGGGTGCGGTTGGTCAGCGAGCGGCCAAGGGTCAGCTCGTCGGTGTACTCGATTTCGTTGCCGAGGGCCACGCCCCGGGCAAGCTGGGTCACTTTCACCTCTGCGTGCGGGGCGAGGCGGCGGTAGATGTAATATCCGGTGGTGTCACCTTCCATAGTGGCTCCGAGCGCGAGAATCACCTCAGAGATGCCACCCTCGCCGACCCGGGCTATCAGGGAGTCGATTTCAAGCTGGTCGGGGCTGACACCGTCGATGGGGGAGATGACCCCGCCGAGGACGTGATACAGGCCGTTGAACTGGCCGGTGCTTTCGAGAATCATCACATCCTTCACCGATTCCACCACGCATATGGTGGCGCGGTCGCGACGCTGGTCGGCGCATATCGGGCAAAGCTCGGTCTCGGAGATGTTGTGGCATACCTTGCAATATGTGATGCCTTTGCGCATGTCGATGATGGCGTTCCCCAGGGCGTTGGCCGTCCCCTCCTCCTGGCGCAAGAGGTGGAGGGCCAGGCGCAGCGCGGTCTTGCGGCCTATTCCGGGAAGCCGCGATATCTCGGTGACGCAGTTTTCAAGCAGTGTGGATTCAAATTCCTGTCTCATATGAATGTCTCCATCCCTTGTCGGGTCGAAAAGAGTTGCAAAGTTACGGGATTTGTCGGGATTTTTGGCGGTAGATGTTGAAAAAAAACGTAACTTTGCACCCGTAAAAATTCCTGACTGTTAACAAATGGAAATAATAAGAAGTGTCAGCGGGCTCAAGGAAGCTGTGGCCCGCTTCAAGGCCGATGGCCGCTCGGTAGGGCTGGTGCCCACGATGGGTGCCCTTCATGCCGGACATATCTCACTGGTCGACCGCGCGCGCCGCGAAAACGGGGCGGTGGTGGTCAGTGTCTTCGTGAATCCCACCCAGTTCAACAATGCCGCCGACCTGGCGACCTATCCCCGCACAGAGGAGGCCGACTGCGCCAAGCTCCGTGAGGCGGGTGTCGACATCGCTTTCATCCCGACTGTCGAGGAGATATATCCCACCGAGGACACCAGGGTGTTTGACCTCGGCGAGGTGGCGGCCGTGATGGAGGGCCCTATGCGCCCTGGCCATTTCAACGGGGTCGCGCAGGTGGTGAGCAAGCTCTTCAGCTTTGTGGAGCCTGACCGCGCCTATTTCGGCGAGAAGGATTTCCAGCAGATTGCCGTGATACGCCGCATGGTCGAGCTTGAGAAATTCCCTATAGAGATAATCGACTGCCCGATATGCCGCGAGGATGACGGGCTTGCCATGAGCAGCCGCAATGTCAGGCTGACCGCCGAGAACCGCGCCGTCGCCCCGGCTATCCACCGCATACTCAAGAAGAGTGTCGAGTGGGCGCGTGACCACAGCCTCGACGACACCCGCCGCCTGGTGGTAGAGGAGCTTGACGCTTACCCCCAGATGGAAGTGGAGTATTACGAGATTGTCGACCCCCTCACGATGCAGCCGCTGAAGGAGTGGTCAACTCCCCACAACGGCCAGGCCGTGGGATGCATCACTTGCTATTGCGGGGATGTGCGCCTGATTGACAACATTAAATATGAACGCTGACATGAACGTTGAAATACTGAAATCGAAAATCCACAGGGTGACCGTCACCGAGGCGAATCTCGACTATATCGGGAGCATCACAATAGACGAAGACCTCATGGATGCCGCCGACATCCTTCCGGGCGAGCATGTCTACATCGTCGACAACAACAACGGCGAGCGCCTGGAGACATATGCCATCCCGGGTGAACGCGGTTCGGGGGTTATCTGCCTCAACGGCGCGGCGGCCCGCAAGGTGCAGCCCGGCGACATAGTGATCATCATGGCTTACGCCTCGATGCCCTACGAGGAGGCACGCGGATTCAGGCCCTCGATTGTCTTCCCCGACACAGCCTCCAACCGTCTCCTCTAACCAATTTTAAAGGAAAAAACATTCCCGACATATGTTTGAGAATCTTAGCGAGAAACTTGAAAGAA
Source organism: Bacteroidales bacterium (assembly GCA_910575615.1). Classification (GTDB taxonomy): domain Bacteria; phylum Bacteroidota; class Bacteroidia; order Bacteroidales; family Muribaculaceae; genus UBA7173. The sequence continues at coordinate 30,451 of CAJTEX010000008.1, forward strand.
GTTTCAAAATACTTAAAGGCCAAGGTAAGATTACCGAAATCAATGTGGCCGAAACCCTCAAGGATGTGCGCCGCGCGCTCCTTGATGCCGACGTAAACTACAAGGTGGCCAAGAGCTTCACCGACACTGTGAAGCAGAAAGCCCTCGGCCAGAATGTGATAAACGCCATCAAGCCCCAGGAGCTGATGGTGAAGATTGTCCATGACGAGCTGGCTGCCCTGATGGGTGGCGAGACCGCCCAGGTCAACCTCTCGGGCAATCCCACTGTCATCCTGATGTCGGGTCTCCAGGGTTCGGGTAAGACCACTTTCTCTGGCAAGCTCGCCCGCAAGCTCAAGAGCGAGAAGGGGAAACGCCCCCTGCTTGTCGCCTGTGACGTCTACCGTCCCGCCGCCATCGAGCAGCTCAAGGTGCTGGCCTCCCAGATTGAGGTGCCGGTCTACACCGAGGAGGGCAACAAGAACCCTGTCGAGATCGCGAAGAACGCCATCGCCTATGCGAAGCAGAACCATCTCGACCTGGTGATTGTCGACACCGCCGGCCGTCTGGCCGTCGACGAGCAGATGATGGATGAAATCGAGGCCATCAAGAATGCCATCAAGCCCCAGGAGACGCTGTTTGTGGTTGACTCGATGACCGGTCAGGACGCGGTCAACACTGCCAAGGAGTTCAACGACCGTCTCGACTTCGACGGTGTCGTGCTTACAAAGCTCGACGGTGACACCCGTGGCGGTGCGGCCCTGTCGATACGCACAGTGGTCACCAAGCCCATCAAGTTTGTCGGGACCGGCGAGAAGCTCGACGCGCTCGACCTCTTCCACCCCTCCCGAATGGCCGACCGTATCCTCGGCATGGGTGACATCGTGTCGCTGGTGGAGAAGGCCCAGGCTCAGTTTGACGAGAAGCAGGCGTTGGAAATCCAGCGCAAACTCGCCCGCAACCAGTTTAACTTCAACGATTTCCTGGCCCAGATTCAGCAGATCAAGAAGATGGGTAACCTCAAGGACCTGGCATCGATGATTCCCGGTCTCGGAAAGGCGATAAAGGATGTCGACATCGATGACAACGCTTTCAAGAGCATTGAGGCCATAATCAGCTCTATGACCGCCAAGGAGCGCACCAATCCCGAAATCATTAACGGCAGCCGCCGCAAGCGCATCGCCGCCGGTTCGGGCACTTCGCTGCAGGAGGTCAACCGCCTGCTCACCCAGTTTGAGCAGACCCGCAAGATGATGAAGGCCGCCACCGCGATGAAGAATCCTATGAAGATGATGCGCGCCATGCGCGGACGCCGATAACCCCACATCCCACACTGATACCCCCATGATTAAGATCGACGGAAAAGAGACGGCCGCCAAGATCAAGGCCGAGATAGCCGCCGAGGTTGCCGATATGGTGGCCCGCGGAGAGAAACGTCCCCATCTGGCCGCCATACTTGTCGGCCACGACGGCGGCAGTGAGACTTACGTCGCCTCCAAGGTGAAAGCCTGCGAGGAGTGTGGCTTCAAGTCGACCCTCATCCGCTTTGAGGATGACATCGACGAGGCGACATTGCTTGAAGCCGTGGACAAGCTCAACCGCGACGAGGATGTCGACGGCTTCATCGTGCAGCTTCCCCTGCCCAAGCATATCTCCGAGCAGAAGGTGATCGAGTCCATCGACTACCGGAAGGATGTCGACGGTTTCCACCCCATCAATGTGGGCCGTCAGTCAATCGGTCTGCCTTGTTTCCACAGCGCGACCCCGGCCGGAATCATGACCCTGCTCGAACGTTATGAAATCCCCACCAAAGGGGCCAATTGCGTTGTCCTTGGTCGCAGCAACATCGTCGGCAAGCCTGTGGCCACGCTGATGATGCAGAAAGGCTATCCCGGCGACGCAACCGTGACGGTGTGTCACCGCGCTACCCGCGATCTGAAAGAAATCTGCCGCAACGCCGACATCATAATAGCTGCGATGGGTGTGCCCGGATTCGTCACCGCCGACATGGTGAAGGAGGGTGCGACGGTCATCGACGTGGGCACCACCCGTGTCCCCGACGCGACCCGCAAGAGCGGCTTCCGCCTGCGCGGCGATGTGGAATTTGACGAGGTCGCGCCCAAATGCGGCCACATCACGCCGGTTCCAGGCGGTGTCGGCCCGATGACCATCGTGTCACTGATGCGCAACACCCTCCTGGCCGGAAAGAAAGCAATATACCAATAAACATATCTCTTTGACCACACCGGAGAGCCGTGTCATCGCGGCTCTCCGGCCTGGTTAAGGGGGATGCCTAATACTTTAACACTACCGTGATGGAAAGTCTGCTGGCTGCTGCCGCCGCGTTAGTCCTCTCACTGGCCTCAGCCGGGGAGATAGACATTGTGTTTGCCGGTGACGCGATGATGCACACCGGCCAGCTTGAGGCGGCCAAGCGTGGCGACAAGGGATATGACTATTCGGCTTGCTTCTCTGCGATTGCCCCTTATGTCAGTGATGCCGACTACGCGGTGGTGAATCTCGAGACCCCGGTGGCCGGTGGAGCATATTCGGGTTACCCGCAGTTCAACGCTCCCGCGAGCTATGTCGATGCTCTCGCGGCGGCAGGCTTCGACCTGTTCCTGACGGCCAACAACCATACCCTCGACCGTCGGGAGAGGGGGCTTAAACAGACTGTGGCCCTGCTCGACTCGCTCGGCCTGGCCCATCTCGGCACATACGCCGATGCCGCGCAGCGCGACAGCCGCATCCCTTTCATTGCCGACATCAATGGCTTCAAGGTGGGGTTTGTGAATTACACCTATGGCACCAACGGCTTCACCGTGAGCGGAGACGCTGTGGTGGATTACATAGACGCGGAGACGATATGCGCCGACATAGCGAAGACCCGCAATGCCGGGGCGGAGATAATCGTGGCGGCGATGCACTGGGGTGAGGAGTACACCCTGACCCCGGTGAGGTCTGAGAAGCAATGGGCGCGTTTCCTGGAGAATGAGGGGGTTGACATAATAATGGGAGGTCATCCCCATGTGGTGCAGCCTATGGAGCTGCGCGACAACGCCAAGACCGGCAAACCTATGTTCCTGGCTTATTCCCATGGCAATTTCATCTCAAACATGATGACGCGCGACACGCGCGGCGGCCTTGTGACGCGTGTCACCATCGCCCGCGACAGTGTGGGAAACGCATATGTCAAGGATGCCGCATACAGGCTTGTGTTCACGGTGCCTCCGGTCGACGGGGCGTTCAAGCCGGAGCCGTCATCCACCACCGCGCCGGTAGGGAAGAGGTATGGGTTCGTGAGGGAGAATTATATGGTGATGCCTGTCGACTCCGTTCCAGAGGCTTGGCGCGGCCGGGCACGGGATTTCGCCGGGGCTGCCCGATCATTGTTCCGCAGCTCGAATGTGGGGGATATCACTGAGGAGTGACATCAGAATCCTTGAGGATTGCCCCAAACCTCCGGAAATTTACTCCGGAAATTTACAGCCAGAGAAAAAAATATGGCCCAAACGCTTGCGGAATCAAAAAATTGTTGTACCTTTGCACCGTCTTAAGGAACAAGCCGCTTTGCCGGGGTACCGGAAGATGAAAAATGGTGAGATTAGCTCAGTTGGTTAGAGCGTCGGATTGTGGTTCCGAAGGTCGTGGGTTCGAAACCCACATTTCACCCCGGAAGCTGCCTTAATCGGTCAGCGAAAAGAAAGACATCCCGCAAGGATGTCTTTTTTTGTTGCTATTTTTTGGCGGATTGCAATCAAAAGTCTATTTTTGCAGTCAAAGAGTAAAAAGCAACTTTTCATATGAATTCCAACCAATCTTACCAGCCTGGCCAGCAACCCGGCCAGGGCTACCAGCAACAGGGCTACGGCCAGCAGCAGTCTTACAACCAAGGGTACCAGCAGCAGGGTTACCAGCAGGGCTACCAGCAACAAGGCTATCAGCAGGGTTACCAGCAGCAAGGTTACCATCAGGGCTACCAGCAGCCGATGCGCCCCTATGTCGAGACCACATCCAACAACGCTTTCAACTGCGGGCCGGAAGGCAAATGCCGAGGCGTGTATGCCATTTTCGCCCTGATGCTCGGCTCTATCGGTCTTCATTATTTCTACATCAACAAGGTGGGGGCCGGAATCCTGACAATCCTCCTGGTGTGCATCACATGCGGAGCCTGGGCGATTCTGCCTGTCATCCAGGGCATACTCGCGTTCTGGAATATGACCAACGAGGAGTTTGACCGCAAGTTTGTTGCCTCCAACTCATTCTTCCCCTTCTTCTGACATTGCCATGAGGCCGTGAGGTATTGCGGGCCTTTCAGGCAAATAATAATCGCTTCGCGGTGTCAGCCGGAATCTCTTCCGGTCAGGCATCGCGAAGCGATTTGTATGTCGGCGGGTGTTGTCAGGCAGGCTGTTGCCGGGTGGAGAGCTGAGAGGATGCGATTTCGTAGGTGTTGTAGGCAATGGTTGCCGATATGGCGGCGGTCGCAATCCATACGATAAGCCCGGGATCGATGGCGACAGTGGTTACTGACGGTATTGAGATTGTGAAATCGAGTCCGCCCAGCCACTTGAATATATATGGCTGCAGTATGGTCATCACGATTCCCGCCACGAATCCCGCAAGGGCGGCCCACACGATAGCGCGTTTGCTGCGGCGGTGGGTTTCGGCATTCTGGTGTTTGACAATCTCGACAGCCTTCATGCTCCTTTCGAGCCGCGACATGAAATCGCTGTCTGACGACAGGTCGGGATTGAAATCCTTGAAAATATCTTTGAGCTTGTCCTCTTCCATGGTTGAAGCAGTTATTAGTAGGGTGAGACCAGCAGGCCGCGCAAGTGTGTGCGCCCCCGCGAGAGGTGTTGCTTTACCGCGTCCTCTGATGACTCTGTGATGACGGCTATCTCCTTGATGGAGTAGCCCTCCATGTAATGGAGCAAGACAGAGGTGCGCTCCTTTCCGGGTAGCCGGTTGAGGGCCGCGTACAGCGCCTGGTACCTGAATGATGAGTCCGCGCTGTCGCTTCCTGAAATGGCCGTGGCCTCCTCGTAGCCGGTTGTGAACTGCTGAGACCGCCTGTGGTTCAGGAATGTGTTGTAGGCTATGCGGTATATCCAGGCGTTGAACTTGTCGGGATTTTTGAATCCGTCACACGAGAGGTAGGCCTTTATCAGGGTCTCCTGGGCGATGTCGTCGGCGAGCGCGGCGTCACCGCAGCAAAGGGCCACAAGAAAGCGCCTGAGCGCTTTCTGTGAACCCTTCACGTGGGATATGAATTGCTCGCGGTCCATCGTTATTTCTCTGAGGCGGCGTTGACCTGCTTGCGGGTTACGAAGTAGACGATGAGGTAGCTGGCCCCGATCGCAAGAGGTACGCTTCCGATAAGCATCGGGAAGACGATGTTGTCGGGGTGGAACTCCTCGATGTTGGCCAATATGGAGGTGGCGAAGAATCCGAGGCCGATCAGCGAGAAGATGCATCCGCGCAGCAGGCGGAGATTGAGGATTTCGCGGGCTGTCTTGCGGGGTTTCCCGAGGGCGTCGGCGAGCCTGTCGGCATCTATGCCGTTGTTTGCCTCGATTGCCTTTATAAGCACTTCGGCGCGTTTGTTGTCGTTGTTCATCGTAGCGCGGAAAACAATCCATACGATGAGGACGGGAAGCACGACACAAATGAAGATGGGAATCAAAACGGCTATGATACTTTCCATAATTCTATCAAGTTAAGCGGTGTTGTTGTTATTGTTGTTTAATGTTGTTTCTGAGACATCTCGTAATAAAGACACATCCCGTGGCGGAAAGGTGACATGGCCGTGGCAATTTTTTTTGAAAAAAATAGAGAGGCATGCTTTCAGTGAAAGATGCCTCTCTGATTCATAGTTGTTTATGTTGGTCTGTGGTGACGCGTCATCACATGTTCATACCGCCGTCGACCTGGATTACCTGGCCGGTGACGTAAGATGACATGTCTGAGGCGAGGAAGGTTGCCACATCGGCGATGTCTTCCACCTTTCCGGCGCGACGCAGGGGTATCTTCATGGCCCACTCCTTGCGCACATCGTCGGGGAGGGCGGCGGTCATCGCTGTCTCGATGAATCCGGGGGCGATGGCGTTGGCGCGGATGCCGCGTGAACCCACCTCCTGGGCGATGCTCTTGGCCAGGGCGATGAGGCCGGCCTTTGACGCGGCGTAGTTGCTCTGGCCGGCGTTGCCGTGAACACCGACAACTGAGGCCATGTTGATGATGGAGCCGCTACGCTGACGGAGCATGATGGGCAGCACGGCGTGGATGAAGTTGAAGGCGCTCTTGAGGTTGACGGCGATGACAGCGTCCCACTGGGCCTCGGTCATGCGCATCATGAGGCCGTCCTTGGTGATGCCGGCGTTGTTGACCAGGATGTCAATCGAGCCGAAATCCTTGTGTACCTCTTTTACGACCTCTTCGGTCTGGGCGAAGTCGGCGGCGTTTGAGGCGTAACCCTTCACTTTCACGCCGAGGGCGGCGATTTCCTCCTCGGTCTTCTTGCCGTTCTCGTCGATCACGAGGTCGGTGAATGCTATGTTGGCTCCTTCTTTGGCAAAGCGGACGGCGATTTCCTTGCCGATTCCGCGGGCTGCGCCGGTGATGAGCGCGGTTTTTCCTTCGAGTAATTTCATGATGGTGATATATGAAAGTTTATCGTTTGGTTGTGCGGTGGTGGGTTGGCGTGGCAACCTCAAGTGGTGGTTACGCGGGGCGCGATGCCGGCGATGACGAAGTCGATGATGTCGCGCCGCGCCTGCTCGAGGTCGGTATTGGCATCTTCAAGGTTGAGTGGCAGCCCCGGAGCGTCGGCTCCTTTCATCAGGGTTATTATCATCGCGAGCGCCCGGTCGGCCTGCGGGGCCGAGAACTCTCCGAGGCGTTTCCCCTCCTCGAGGATTTCGGTCAGGATCTCAATCTCCTTCCTGGCCGCCAGGCGGCGGGTCTTCTCGGCGCGGGTGACATCGAGGCGCATCAGCAGCGGGACGGTGTCCTGTCGTTCGCGACGCCCTGTGGGGCATATCAGTATCTGGAACCGGGCCTCCATGAACTGCCGCAGCTTGCGGGTGCATGATTCCTCCGACTCAAGAATCTGCCGCTGCCGGCTGACAATCTGCTCGCTTTCGCGCTCGATCACCGCCTGGTGTATCTCGCGCTTGTTCTTGAAATAAGTGTAGATTGTGCGGCGCCCCTTCTCCGACGCGTTGGCGATGTCGAGCATGGTGGTGTTCTCCACACCCTTGTGGGCGAAGAGCTGACGGGCAACTTCGATAAGTTTGTCGCGGGTTTTGAGTGCCATGCGGTCGGGGCCTTGACGGCCGGTGTTGGGGGTTGACAATTACTGGAGAGAGCTTGCGGCAGAGAGGCTGATTCAATCGGCGAAGTTACGAAAAAAATGGGAGAAAAAGCTGGTTGCGTGCGAAAAAACGTTGAATTTGGCATCGGTTAAGGTGTTTTGGCCTTAAAAGTTTGTGTAAAGATGGATTGTTTAGTAAATTCGTAGGCAGAAATGAAGACAAAAGACAACAACACATCATACCGAGGGAAAAGGCTTGAATGCCTGTGTCGGGCGTTTTTCGCCTTGATTATGCTTGCCGCCGTGTTGCCGGTGGCTGCCGAGTCTGTGATATCGTTCTCGCGCGACCGGGCCTCATCGGTGGCTGTGATTGTCCGCGACCTCGCCACGGGCCGCGATGTCGTCAGCCAGAATCCCCACAAGGCCATGTTGCCTGCCAGCACGATGAAATGCCTGACCGCCGCGGCCGCCATTGAGGCCGGGCTCGACACGGCCCGCTTCGAGACCAGGGTCTACACCCGTGGCAAGATTGAAGACGGAGTGTTGCTCGGAGACCTCGTGATAGAGGGAGCCGGCGACCCTACGATAGAGAGCGCGCAGTTTCAAGGCAATCCCTCATTCATCGGCGAGATTCTCAGGGCCGTGAAAGGAATGGGGATAAAATCAATCGAGGGGGAAATCCAGGTTGATGCCTCCACCTTTCCTGACAACGGCCCTTGCGACCGATGGGAGCTGTCGGATGTCAGATACGAGTATGGCGCAGGACTGTACGCCCTCAATTACCGCGACAACAAGATGGGCGACAAGGCAATGGAGGAACCTGCCGAGGCTTTCGGCGAAACGCTCGAGAACCGGCTGGCAGCCGAGGGAATAGCCGTCTGCTGGCAGACGGTAGACACCGAGGGGGAGCCGATGACCGAGATTCTGGTCCATCGCTCGCCGCGCGGCGCCGAGATTCTTGGCAATCTAATGAGCCGGTCAGACAACCTTTTCGCCGAAGGAATGTTAAGACTGTTGACACCCGGCCTGCCTCGGTCGGCAGCCATCGCCCGCGAGCGCAGGCTGCTTTCGTCGCGCGGGCTGGATTTCGACATTACTGACATCCATGACGGCTCGGGGCTTTCGCGCAACAACCGTGTGACCGCCCGCGTCATGGCCGACCTGCTTGAGAAAATGGCCCACAGGAGTGGCGGGGCGGTCTCATATGTCTCGCTTTTCCCCCTTGTCGGTAAGGAGGGCACAGTGAAGTCGCTCCTGAAAGGCTCCCCGCTTCAAGGACGGCTCGCCCTGAAGAGCGGCAGTATGAATGGTGTGCATTGTTACGCCGGATACAAGCTCGACAATGATGGCAATCCCACCCACGCCGTGGTGATTCTCGTCAATGATTTCTTCTGCAAGAGGGCAGAGGTGCGTGACGCGATAGCCCGTTTCCTACGACAGCAATTCTGACTCCATTAGATCACATCCACATATGAATCCAGTAATAGACCAAATGCTCGCCCTGACGGCGGATATCGCTGAAGAACTGCTCCTTATAAAGGATGCGGAACGTGACACCCTGCCCGACGGCCTGAAACTCAAGATAATTTCGTTGGCCGAACTGGCCGCCACAGTAGATGCGCCCGAATCAGCCTATACGTCTGACGAGGGTGAAACATCCGTGCCACCTGCGGTCGACATCGTTACCCCTGAGGCGGAGATGGCAGAGGCCCTGGAGGAGCCATGCCGGCATGAAGCCACGCAGCCCCAGCCTGCTGAAGAGGAAGCCGAAAGCGCGGAATTCGAGGAGGAGGCTGACGCATGCCCGATGGAAGAGGAGGTGCTGCCCGCCAAAGAAGAGGCTGTTGATGTCGGTGACGGAATCGATGAGGAGGAGAGTCTTGAACCTGAGCCTGCAGCCGATGTCGACGATGACGAGGTGAGCGAGGTATCGGGAGATGAAAACTCCGATGATTCCGGGAATTTGGCAGACGATGCCGCCTGTGACGGACAGGCCGGGGGGCAGGATGAGGCCGTGGCCGAAGAGGCTGTGGAGCCTGAAATGCCGGAGCAACCGGAGCAATACCGCCGGCATGTCACCCCCGACGACCTATACCGCGCTTTCTCCATAAACGACGCATTTTTCTTCCGTCGTGAGATTTTCGGCGGCTCAAAACCCCAGATGATGGAGGCATTGGTCAGGATTTCGATGTTGCCCGACAAAAAGGCCTTGCAGGAATACCTCGTGGAGCGTCTTGCCCTTGACCTCGACGAGACCCCCGGCAAGGAGTTTTATCAATCATTGGCCGCGTTGCTGTAAGAAAAGTTTCTGTTATGAGTGAGAAAATCAAAGGCGCAGGCAAACTGTTTGTGGTGCCTACCCCGGTGGGAAACCTTGGCGACATGGCTCCCCGGGCAGTGGAGACGCTGCGTGAAGCCAACCTGATACTGGCCGAGGACACCCGCACCTCGGCTGTGATTACCCGCCACTTCGACATACAGACCCCGCTCGCATCGCATCACAAGTTCAATGAACATGACACCGTGAAGCCGCTTGTCGACCGCATGCTTGGCGGTGAGGTGATGGCCCTGGTGTCGGATGCCGGCACCCCCGCCATCTCCGACCCCGGTTTCATGCTTGTCAGGGAATGCCGCCAGGCAGGGGTCGAGGTTGAGACCTTGCCGGGGCCTACCGCGTTTGTGCCCGCGCTGGTCAACTCCGGGCTGCCCTGTGAGAGATTCTGTTTCGAAGGGTTTCTCCCTCCCAAGAAGGGGAGGGCCACCCGCCTGGCCCAGTTGGCGGCCGATGAGCGCACGTTTATTATATATGAGTCGCCGTTGCGCCTGGTCAAGACCCTGCGCGAGCTGGCCGAGGTGTGTGGTGCAGACCGCGACGCCTCCGTGTCGCGCGAAATCTCAAAGCTCCATAACACCACCCATAACGCTACCCTCGGCGAACTTGCAGATTATTTTTCCAAGAACAATCCGAGGGGGGAGATTGTTATAGTGGTGTCGGGCAACCGGACAAGCCGCGAGGAACGCAAGGTCCACCGCAACAAGTACCGTCCTGACACCTCCGACGGCGAATGACACGCCGCGCAGTGTTTACAATTAAGAAAATTAATCCACGTTTTAACTGTTCGATTATGAAAATCATGAAATTAGGCTTTGTGGCCGTTGCGGCCCTGGCTATGCTGGCAGCTTGCCAGAACAAGGATGGAAACCAGGCCGGACGCCCGACCGCTTCTGATTCTCTTCATGTGGCCCTGGCTAACCAGGATTCTCTTCTTGTGATTCTTAACGACATCACCGAGGGTATGAACCAGATCAAGCAGATGGAGAACATCCTCAGTTCGGGGGGAGTCGGCGCTGAGACCCCCGACAAGCGCCGTCAGATACGAGAGGATATGGAACATATCCAGGCCGCCCTGGAGCAACGCCGCCAGCGCCTGGAGCAGCTTGAGCAGCAGCTCGCCGCCAGCAACCAGAACAATGCGACCCTACAGCGTGCCGTCGCCAACCTCAAGGCCCAGATTGCCGACCAGGAGAAGACCATAGAGGGGCTGCGCACACAGCTCGCCGACGCAAACATACAGATTGAAGGTCTCAACCGCTCAGTAGACCAGCTCGGCCAGCAGAAAGACTCTCTCACCACAGTGGTCGAGGCAGAGTCGACCGCCCGCCAGGATGCCGAGCGCAGGGCCGTCGAGCTTAACAACGAGATGAACCTCTGCTACTACGCCATCGGCACAGGCAAGGAGCTCAAAGACCACAACCTGATGGAGTCGGGCTTCCTCCGCAAGACCAAAATCATGCCTGAGAATTTCGACCAGAGCTATTTCACCACCGGCGACAAGCGCTCGCTGCGCACCATCAACCTCGGCTCAAAGAAAGCGAAGGTGATGACCAACCAGCCATCTGACTCATATGAAATCGTCGAGGGGGCAAACGGGATGAAGATTCTCAAAATCACCAACCCCACACGCTTCTGGAACCAGTCGAATTTCCTGATTGTGAAAACAGATTGAGAAATACATACAATATGATATAAATGATGACAGCCACCCGGCCCGGTGGCTGTCATTATTTATTATGGACGCCTTGCGGCCAATGCAAAATATTGCAATATGCTGGGCGGCCTTGGCGAAATGCCGTCAAATGATGGGAAATGATGGCAGATTGCGAAATATTCCCTGAAGAGGCTTGGATATATCAAAAACTTAATGTATATTTGCGGCGTGAACCACACAATCTCATTTGTCACCGCCCTCTTTAACTGAAATAGTCGGGGATAGTCTTATCCCTTTTTTATAATCTTAATTCATCTGCTGATATGAGGAAATTTTTACCTGGCGCCACATTACTTGGTCTCATGGCCCTGTCTGCTCCTTTGTCTATCGCCTCAGTTGACATGTCAATGATTGCTTTCGGCACCACTTACGCCGAGCCCGGTCAGGAGTACCAATTCTACAACCTGGTCACCAACAAGGGCACAGAGGAAATCACCTCCCTCACATACACCCAGACTATGGAGGGTTATGAAGACCGCAGCTTCACAGTAGAGTTTTCTCCCATCGAAGCAGGGGCAAAACGATACGTGGCCCTCACTGCAGTCGCGCCTGACGAACTCGATGTCACCGTGTCTGCCAAGCTGCAGGTGACGGCTATCAACGGGGAGACAGTAAACAAAAACGCCGTGTCGGGCAAAATATCCACTTTGCCCTTCGTGCCGGTTCACCGCCCGCTGATAGAGGACTATACCGGCACATGGTGTCAGTTCTGTCCCAGAGGCTATGTGGCGATTGAAGGTGTTCATCGCGATTATCCAGACCAAGTGTTATGCATCGCGTATCACAATAGCGACCCTATGGCCGTTTCGACCTACGCCGATCCCCAGACTATCGGGAGATGGCCGACATTGAAAATGAACAGAGCCTCGACCGACGCGTCGGCTTCGTCGGTGGGAATCAATGCCATCCGCACCTATAACTCAGTGGCAACCGCATCTGTGACATTGGATGCCTGCGAATGGCTCGATGCCGATCACAGCGAGGCATACGCCAAAGCCACTGTGGAATTCGCCAATCTTGTCTCAAACGGGGAGTGCAAAATCGAGTTCGTGCTGATTCAGGACGGCCTCACCGGAGAGACTGCTTCCTGGAAACAGGAAAACAACTTCTCCGGGCGGAGTGCAGAGTGGACAGACCCTCTGTGGGATACATTCACAAAAGGAGCCTCCAAGGTGGCTGGCCTGGAATTCAATGATGTGTGTATGGCCAACACCCTGAAAACCGGAAGCGGCTTCACTGCGTCAATCCCCGAGACCACAGGCCGCACCCCGATTTCGTTTGAGTACACGTTCAGCAACGTCAATAAAATCAAGGAATACGGCAGCGCGTCGCGATACCTGCTGCAAAACCCTGACAAGTGTCGCATAGCTGCAATCCTGTCCAACAGGTCGTCAAAGGCTGTGATCAATTGCGACTGGGCACCTATCGCAGAGGCTTCCGGTGTGACTGATGTGAATGCCGACTCAATCGACGACGCGTCTGCTGAAAAAGAATATTTCACCATCGAAGGCATAAAGGTGTCTTCCGACAACCTCACGCCGGGCCTTTACATACTGCGTCAGGGCAAGAAGGCCTCCAAAGTCGTAATCCGCTAACAAGAATACCATATGAAAGTCAAAAACCTAATTTTGTCTGCGGTGCTGGCCTTCTCCTCATTGTCGGCTTCAGCCGCGTTGCCCTCTGTGCCTCTGCAGAATCTTGACGGGGACGCTGTGAATGCCGCGACACTCGGCACAGAAGGGAAACCTGTGATTGTGAGCTTTTTCGCGACTTGGTGCAAGCCCTGTATGAGAGAGCTTGCCGCGATAGAGCAGGTGTATGACGACTGGCAGGATGAGACCGGAGTAGAGCTTGTCGCCGTATCCATCGACAAGGCCCAGGATGCCGACAAGGTGCGTTCGCTTGTGGCTTCCCACGACTGGCCCTACACGGTGCTGCTCGACTCAAACAGCGAGCTGGCCCGAGGAGTCGGAGTGCAAGCCGTCCCCCACGTTCTCGTGATCGATGGCGCAGGCAATGTCGTGTATTCCCATTCAGGCTATCATGATGGCGCCGAGACAGAGCTTTACGAGCATGTGAAGGGTGCCGCGAAAGAATAACAGAAAGGAGTAGGCAACCAAATTTGTCAGATTTGCAATGAAGAGTCTCGCCAATCCAAGACTGACGAAAAGAATCATAGCCGCCACAAGCTGTGTCGCGCTGACATTCCCTATGTGGAATGCCGGGGCGATAGAGCTTTGGCCCGGCAAACTGTCGCTCCATGGCTCTTTCCAGACCGACATACTCATACCGGAGAATGACGACAAGATAGGTTCGACCACTGACGACGGGAAATTCAACACAAACACATATCTCGACCTGTGGCTCCAAGGTAGCGTTTCTCGGCTGGAGCGAGATTTGAGTATCTCGACCATCCACTGCCTGGGTTCGAGTCCGGTTTCAAAGGATGGGGTGTACCCTATTTCTATGCAAAAGGGGAGCCGGTCAAGGGGCTTGAGCTTACCGCTGGTGATTTTTACGAGCAGTTTGGTTCCGGACTGATATTCCGGGCTTATGAAGACCGCGCCCTGGGCATAGACAATGCTGTCAGGGGAGGGCGTGTGCGCTGGACATCTGTCGAAGGCCTGACATTGAAAGCCCTCGGAGGTGTGCAGCGACGTTACTGGCACTGGGACACCGGCTCATGGATTACCGGGGCCGATGTCGAAGGGGATATTTCCCGCTGGTGGTCGCGTCTGCGTGAGTCAGGATGGGGTTGGAAACTCGGAGCCGGCTGGATTCTCCACCGCGAGGATGACCATGACATAATGGTCCCCGGTAAAGACCTGCGTCTCAACCTCCCACGGACGGTCAATGCCTTGGATGCCCGCACCCGTCTGAGCTACAAGTCTTTCGCGCTCTACGGAGAATTCGCATGGAAAGGGCAGGACCCGAGTTTTGACAACGGATACACCTACAAGCACGGCAATGCCGCTATGTTGTCGCTGTCATGGATGAAGTCGGGCAAGAGCTTGATGATACAGGCCCGAAGGGCTGACAACATGGTGTTCCGTCAGGATCGCACCATCAGCGGCAACTCTGGCTTCATCAACAATCTCGCGCCTTTCACCACACAGCACTCATATACCCTGCCGTCGTTTTATCCATATGCGACGCAGCTGGCGGGGGAGTGGGCTTACCAGGCTGAGGCTGCCATAAACTTCAAACGAGGCACTGCGATGGGTGGCCGTTACGGCACACGTTTCCGCCTCAATGCCTCGCTGTCTTACTCGCTGCCTCGTCCCGACAAGTCCATGCCCATGGGGTCTGACGGTGTGACTTGCCCCTTCTTCGAGGCTGGCAAGCTGCTCTACCGCGATGTCAATGTCATGATGGAGAAACGCCTGACTAAGCCGTTCACCCTGACGCTGATGTATATGAACCAATTCTTCGACAAGGCTGCCATACAGGGTGAAGGAGACAAGGTCAACGCCAACATATTCGTGGCCGAAGGGCGCTGGACAATCACCCCGCGCACAATCCTCAGAGGTGAGCTGCAATACCTGACCACGAACGATGACGAGGGCGACTGGCTTTATGCGATGGCTGAGCTGACACTGACACCTCACTGGTCTTTCGCTGTAAGCGACCTCTGGAACTGCGGCGAGACAAAGATTCATTATTATCAGGCCGGAGTCACCGGCTCATACGGCGCGAACCGCTTCAATGTCTCATACGGGAGAACACGCGCGGGCTACAACTGCTCGGGCGGCGTGTGCCGCTGGGTTCCCGCCACACGCGGCCTGACACTATCTTACAATTATTCATTCTGATTGATACCTCTCTCTTATCTATAACCAGAAATGAAAAAGTCAAGCAAAATATCAATGTTGTTTGCCATTGCCGCCGCGAGCATCGGTATCATTGGTTGCAACGACATCGACAGCGACGAGCGATTCATCGAGTTGCCTCCGATCGAAGGCAACAGGGTGGTGTTGCTCGAGGATTACACCGGACAAAGTTGTCCCAACTGCCCCGAAGGGCATAGGGTCATAGAGCAGCTTGTCGAGCAATATCCGGGCAACGTCGTGGCCGTCAGCATCCATGCGGGGGAATTCGCCATACCGGCCACAAACCCCACTTATGTGGGGCTGAAACCCGCTTTCGGCGACGCGATGAGCGCCGACCGGGGAGTCAGCGAGTACCCGGCCGGGGTTATTGACGGGAAAGGCCCGAGCCTGCAAGCCAACTGGGCTACCGCTGTGCGTGACGCCCTGCAGATGGCGGCCCTCTGCGAGATTGAGATAGACGGGTTCTCGTATGATGAGGCTACCTGCAACCTCGGCGGCACAGTTACTGTTCTTTCTGGGAAGTCAGCCTCCGCCGCCCTTGGAATATGGATTATAGAGGATGGCATCGTGGCGCGCCAGTACAACGTGGACGGCAATCATACCTGGGACCGCAATTACATTCATGACCATGTGTTGCGCTCATATGCGACATCCTCAGTCTGGGGCGACCCCCTCACGCTTGTGAGGGATGAAGAGTCCTCGCGCGATTTCTCCGTCATCCTTGACCCCACCTGGAATGTCGACAACATCTCGGTTGTGGCATTCGTCACCGACATGGCGACAGGGGAGTATCTCCAGACAACTTGCGCCCATGTGAATCTTTCCAACAAAGAATAAACATATCCTATGAATAAGATTTTTACTTTACTTTCTGCGGCAGTGGTCGCAATGTCTGCATCAGCCGTGGAACTCACAGTGTCGACACAAGACGGAGTCATGCTTCCTGACGGCAATGTGCTTTTCAACAATCCCGATCCTGAATGGCTCGCCGATGGGGAAATCTGGATCTCCGGCAAGGTTGAAATCGGCTCGGATGTGTCGGTGTCGGCGGAAGTGACCGCTACACTGGTCTCCGGATTCGAGAAGTATGGAATATGCTTCGATAGTTGCGTGCCTGTCGCAGTCGGCGGCTCAACCAAAGCGTCGGCCACCATCGCCCCCGGCAATCCGTTTCATATCTCAGTTGAGTCGATCATGGTCTCGGAGCCCTGGACCCCCGATGTGGTGCGAACATTCAACATCGATGTGAAAGTGACCTCCGGCGCGGAGACCCTGAAGACCTTTTCCATCATCGTCACCAATGATGAGAACGCGCTGGTGGAGAGTGTGGGTATGGATGACACAGGTTTCACCGTGTCGGGCCGTTACATCTACTGGAATCTACCCAAGGCTCCGGGTATTATGAGCGTCTATACCCCGGACGGACGACTCGTTGACCAGAAGCGCCTTTCGACAGCAGCCGGCTCAACATCCCTCTCGCTCCCTGCCGGGCTTTACATCTGGGCTACTCCCTCCAATTCAGGCAAAATCCTGCTCCGCGACTGACATCCCGGCAGGCACTCCGCAGAGCCATGGCTCTATTTCCCGGCAGGTGATTGTAGGGAATTGAAAAACTTTTGGTAACTTTGCGGAATGTTAGGAATATCTAAAGAAACAGTACACAACCTTCCTGAGGTGCATTACCCCGGGAGGGTTGTTCTTATAGATTCCGCCGCCAAGGCGCGCGATGCCGTCGCCTATCTGCTGAAACAGCCTCAGATTGGTTTCGACACCGAGACACGGCCTAGTTTCCAGAAAAACCACCGCTACAAGGTGTCACTGGTGCAGCTTTCTGTGCCAGGCGAGTGCTTCCTTTTCCGCCTGAAGCAGATAGGGAGCCTCGACGGGCTGATGTCGATTTTCGAGAACCCCGCGATACAGAAAATCGGGCTTTCTCTGAAAGATGACTTCCATTCGCTGGCAAAGCTTTGTGAATTCACCCCTGCCGGTTTCGTCGAGTTGCAGACATTCGTCAAGGAATATGAGATTGCCGACAACAGCCTCCAGAAGATATTTGCCCTGATTTTCGGACAACGCATATCCAAGAACCAGCGGCTCACCAACTGGGAGGCCGCCGAGCTGACTCCAGGCCAGCAGAGCTATGCGGCCATTGACGCGTGGGCCTGCGTGGAGATATACAACCATCTGCTTGCCGGGAAATTTCATCCCGAGGAGTGTCCTTACAAGATTGACGATGATACGGCCAAGATGCTGCAGAGCTCTGTGGGCATTCATCTTCCTTTGAAGAATGCCGATGGAGACACTTCTGGCTCCCCCTCCATGGCCATCGCTGAGTCGACTGCCATTAACGGCACTCCTGTGAAACGACGCAGACGAAGTCCGTCAAAAGCCGCGAAGCCAGCCAACCCCAAAGCCAAGTCTGGCAAGTCGGCCGCAAAAACCGGCTCAGATGCCGCTTCGGCTGCTAAACGGAGACGGTCGAAGGCTGCCGCAGCGACAAAAAGCGTATCTGCCTCCGACACACCGGAGGAAAAGAAAACCAAGGAGGCGAAACAAGTGGTAAAGACAAAGTCAACGCCGCATAAGGCTCCAAAAGCTGAAAAGACGACCAAGACCGCGAAGATCGCGAAAGACAAGGCTTCCACGGCAAAGAGGACTGTCTCGCGGGCCAAGACTGCCTCCAAGACAGCTCCCAAAACCGCATCCAAGGTTGCCTCCCCGGCAAAGCGGAAGAAGACCGCTTCGAAAACAACAGCAAAGCCAGCCGACAAATGAGAAGAGTTTTGCGCAAATCTGTATGGATACCAGCCCTCCTGGCTTTGTATCTGATTGTGTTCGTGGTGCTGGGGTGGAGGTCGTTTGTCGCCGGACTTACTTCGCCACTGTTGTATCTCGGTGGCACGGCGGTGGTGGCGATAAGCATCGCGTTGCTTCACTTCCACTTGAAAAAGCGGGAGTCAGACCATCAGAAAGAGAGTCGATAACATTTATACTGACCATCATGAAAAAACTTGCAAAGCTGCCCGCAGCATCGCTGGCATTGTTTTCCATAGCTATGGCGACATCATCAGACATGGCGGCCTCCGGTAAACTCACATATCCCCAGGCTCCCACAGAGACAGTGGTTGACGATTACTTCGGCATGAAAGTCGCCGACCCTTACCGTCCACTTGAAAATGACACGGCTGCCGCCACCCTTGCCTGGGTCGACGCAGAGAATGCCGTGACCAATTCTTATCTATCCGCTATCCCGTTCCGCCCCATGTTGCGCAAGCAGATTGAGGCGTTCAACAATTACACCAAGCAGGGCGCGCCTTTCCGCTGGAAAGATGGCAAGTATTACTTCTACCGCAACGACGGGCTGAAAAACCAGTCGGTGCTTTACCGTATGGACTCCCTCGGAGGAGAGCCTATGGTGGTGCTTGACCCCAACGCCCTTTCCGACGACGGCACTGTGGCCCTCACCGGCATATCGATGTCGAAGGATGGGAAGCACATAGCTTACACCATCTCGCGAAGCGGCTCTGACTGGACCGAAATCTATGTCATGGATGCCGAGACACTCAAGCCGCTCGACGACCATATCGAATGGGCCAAGTTCACCGGCGCGTCATGGCGTGAGAAAGGGATTGACGGTGCGAAGGGATTCTTTTACAGCGCGTATCCCCGTCCCAAGGCAGGCAAGGAGTTCTCAAATGCCAATGAGTTCCACAACATCTATTTCCACAAGCTCGGGACTCCGCAGAGCGAGGACACCCTGGTGTTCACCGACAAGGAGCATCCGCTGCATTTCCATTCAGTTGGGCTGACCGACGACGAGCGCTACCTGATGATTTCTGTGGGCGGCCAGGGCTTCGGCAACGGCCTTATGATGAAAGACCTGGAGAATCCCTCGGCGGAATGGGTGGTGATAGAGCCTTCCCAGGAGTATGAGGTAGGTGTGATTGATGTCATCGGCGACTCGTTGCTGATCCAGACATCATACAACGCTCCCAAAAACCGCATCGTCACAGCCCCGCTGTCGGCTCCGACCAAGGAGAACTGGAAAGACCTTATTCCTGAGAACCCTGATGCGGTGCTGACCGGTTGCGCCCTGATTTACGGCGACCGCCTTTTCCTCAACTATGAGAAGGACGCAGCCGACCATCCGGCCCTTTACAGGCTCGACGGCTCGAAGATTCGCGACATTAAGCTGCCCACCTTCGGTTCGGCCGGGTTCAGCCTCTCCAAGGAATATCCCGACGCATTCTACACATTCACCTCTTTCCTTTATCCGTCCACGGTCTTCTCATATGACCTTGACACGGATGAGAGCAGCCTTTACTTCTCCCCCGATATCAAGGGATTCAACGCCGATGACTATGTGACCGAGCAGGTGTTCTATCCATCGGCAGACGGCACAATGGTGCCGATGTTCCTTACCTATCGCAAGGACCTGAAACGCGACGGCTCAAATCCTGTCTACCTTTATGGCTACGGCGGCTTCAATGTGTCGCTGACCCCGGGTTTCTCGCCCAACCGTCTGGTATGGCTCGATAACGGAGGCATCTACGCCCAGACCAACCTGCGAGGCGGGTCGGAGTATGGCGAGGCATGGCACGAGGCCGGCACCAAAATGAAGAAGCTCAATGTCTTCAACGACTTCATCGCCGCCGCCGAGTATATGATCGGCCAGGGATGGACATCGCCTGAGCATCTGGTTATCGAGGGTGGCAGCAATGGCGGCCTCCTCGTGGGGGCTGTGACCAACATGCGCCCCGACCTCTTCAAGGTGGCCATACCGCGGGTCGGAGTGATGGACATGATGCGCTATCACCTGTTCACCATCGGATGGAACTGGGCTTCTGACTATGGCACATCGGCCGATTCCCCCGAGATGGCGAAATACCTGGTAGAGTACTCACCGCTGCATACTATTCGTGATGACGGCACACCGTATCCGGCCATCATGGTCACCACCGCCGACCATGACGACCGTGTCGTGCCTGCCCACTCGTTCAAATACGCCGCCGCTCTCCAGGCCGCCGACACCGGTGACGCTCCCAAGCTCATCCGTATCGACTCCAAGGCCGGCCATGGCGCCGGCAAGCCCGTCGCCAAGGTGATTGACGAGTATGCCGACATCTATTCATTCATCTTCCACAACCTGGGAATGACCCCCAAGGCTGAATGAGACTGAAAAGAAACATCTGTCACAACGGATGGCTGACAGGAACCCCTTGCGGGGTTCTTGCGGCCATCCTGCTTTTCTGTGGGGCGTTTCTGCTGCAGGGATGCTTCACCGGTATCGAATCCACTCCGAAAATCACCTACAAGGATGTCAGGAAGCAGAATGCCGACGGGTCGCAGGAAGGTGAGTTTTCTGGAAGGCTCAGGCCGGTGCCTTTCAGTGAATGGATCCCGGGACGCAGGTTCCTGATGGCTGACGCTAAAGGCGCGCTGACATATTCAGCCCCCGCCGGGAAGGTGGTGGTGGCTGAGGCTGGCGACACAATCGTCTTCCGTGGGACGCGCGAAGCCGTGGCCATCACCGGGGGGAAGGTGGCGGAACTTGTGTTCACGCTTTTGTCATCACCCGCGGACACCCTTTTGTACCGTCCCGGTGGAGACCGTGACGCGCTGATGAGGCGCGGCAATCTGCGTCTGCCGTTTCTTGTCGACCTTGAGCGTGTAGGCGACGCGGCGGCCATGCTGGCTGGCAAAACGCTTTTCACCCGCACTGACCGGTGGCTTGACGCTGACGGCTCCCAGCACAAGGGACGCAAATTCCTCGCAGTGAGAGTCACAGGCGTTGAGGCTGGCAACGAGGACTATCCTTTCCTGGTTTATTTCGTCTCCATGGAGAATCCTGATGAGAAAGGGGCCTTGGCCATGTCGACCACTGAGGCCGAGGGTATGCCGGCCCTGCGGGGATTCGACAACCTTTTCCTGACAACGGATCCGCGTGACAGTTATCCGCAGATTTCCGACGCCAGCTGGGAGCTGATACGGCAGGGGAAAGTGGCCGAAGGGATGACCTCCCAGGAGGTGACCCTCGCGCTCGGATCGCCCCGCGATGTCGACCGCCGTCATGACCAGTCGATGATGTATGAGCGATGGAGCTACCCGGGAGGGGTGTATGTGATATTCGAGAATGGATTGCTGGTGAGATACAACCAGTGAGCCATCGCTGACTGAGAATTGTTTGACTGATATGGAACTGACTTTTTTGGGAACTGGGACATCCACCGGGGTGCCGCAACTCAGATGCGGATGTCCGACATGCACATCTTCCGATCCGCGTGACAGACGTTCGCGGGCGTCTGCGCTCGTGGAGGTCGCAGGCAAAAGGATTCTGATTGACTGCGGGCCGGATTTCCACCGGCAGATGCTCCGCCACGGGACACGTTCGCGTGAGGACCGCCTTGACGCGCTGCTTGTGACCCACCAGCATTATGACCATGTCGGCGGGATTGACGACCTGCGCCCTTACTGCCATCAGGCAGACATGGAGGCCGACGGCTTCCCGGTCTATTGCCAGCGCGATGTCGCCCGCGACCTGCGCGAGAGGATGCCTT
Source organism: Bacteroidales bacterium (assembly GCA_910575615.1). Taxonomy (GTDB): domain Bacteria; phylum Bacteroidota; class Bacteroidia; order Bacteroidales; family Muribaculaceae; genus UBA7173. The sequence goes on from CAJTEX010000008.1 coordinate 52,184, forward strand.
ACTCTTTCAAGGCCGACCCTTATCCCGGTGTGCCGAGGTTTGATTTGCGCGAGATAGAGGCAGGCAAACCGTTTCGGGCCGCCGGGGTCGATGTGCTTCCTGTCAGGATCAACCACTATATGCTCGACATACTTGGCTTCAGGATAGGGGGGCTGGGGTATGTCACCGACGCGAAACGGATGCCTGACGAGACGGTCGAGGCCCTGCGCGGGGTCGACACCCTGGTGATAAACGCCTTGCGCCGCAAGCCCCATCTCTCCCACATAACTCTCGACGAGGCGCTGGAGCTGGTGGGTCGTATCGGGCCGAGGGTGGCTTATCTCACCCATATCAGCCATGACATGGGGCGGTATGCCGATGTGGCCCCGTCGCTGCCGGGCAATGTGTTTCTTGCTGTCGACGACCAGAAAATAGAGATTCCCGATGGCCAGTGAATTTGTCGAGGTGGTGCTGCCCCTGCCGTTGCAGACCACATTCACCTACCGAGTCCCCCCTGAGATGCGTGCCCAGCCGATAGGGGTGGGGTACAGGGTCATTGTGCCTTTCGGACGCAAGAAATTCTACACCGGGATTGTAGTAGGGCTGCCGATGTCGGCCCCCGTCGGATATGAGATAAAGGAGATAGCGATGGTGATTGACGATTCACCTGTGGTCAGGAATCCGCAGCTCAGGTTATGGGATTGGGTGGCCGATTATTACCTGTGTTCGTCGGGCGATGTCTACCGTGCGGCGGTGCCGTCGGGCATGAAAATCGAGAGCGAGACCTTTGTGGAGGTGAATCCTGATTTTGATTTCGCCACATTCCCGCTTAAGAATGAACTGGAAAATGAGATATACCAGCTTGTCGACCACCAGGAGCAGGCATCTGTCTCTGAAATCGTGAAGAAGACTGACCGGCGCGGCACTGCCGCCACGGTCAACCGCCTTGTCTCGCGGGGAGTGCTGATTGTGGCCGAAAAACTTGTCGAGAGGTATGTGGCCAAAAAGCAGGCTTGTGTGAGGCTTGCGCCCGGATTGTCTGAGGCGGAGGCGTTCTCGCTTGTGGGGTCGGCCCGCAAACAGGAGACCCTGCTGCTGGCGTTGCTCGACCTGTCACGGCAGGCGGCTCAGGCGGCGGGGCTGGAGGGGATGGCCACCGACATACCAAAAGACAGGCTTATGGAGCGGGCCGGGGTCAGCCCGGCTATCCTCTCGGCGATGGCCAAGAAGGGCATAATCGAGCAATACACCATAGAAATCAACCGCTTCAGGTATGACGGGCGTCCGTTGAAGGGGCTGCCCACGCTGTCTGGACCGCAACAGGACGCGTTGGAGAAGATTCACCTGCTCTGGAAAGAGAAAGATGTCAACCTGCTCCACGGGGTCACCTCCTCGGGCAAGACCGAGATTTACATACACCTGATAAACCATGTGCTGCGCCGTGGCGACCAGGTTTTGTATCTTGTGCCTGAAATCGCCCTGACGGCACAGCTTACCCGCAGGCTCCAGGAGGTCTTCGGCGAGAAGGTGGTGGTCTATCACTCGAAGTTCTCCGACAACGAACGTGTCGACATATGGAAAAAGCTACTCACAAGCCATGAGCCCCTGGTGATACTCGGGGCGAGGTCGTCGGTGTTTCTTCCCTTCGCGCGCCTCGGGCTGGTGATTGTCGACGAGGAGCATGAAAGCTCATACAAGCAGTATGATCCCGCGCCGCGTTACAACGCCCGTGACGTGGCGATGGTGCTTGCCCGGTTCCACGGGGCTAAGACATTGCTCGGGTCTGCCACCCCAGCGGTCGAGACCTATTACAAGGCCAGCGAGGGGAAATTCGGGCTGGTGACCCTCTCCACCCGTTATGGTGATGTCGAGCTGCCGGAGATAGAGGTGGTTGACATGCGCCAGGCCCGCGACTCCAAGGAACTCCACGGGGCTTTCGCGCAAAAGACTATACGCCGGGCAAACGAGGCCCTGGCCGACGGCAAGCAGGTGATATTCTTCCAGAACAAGCGTGGCTACGCCCCGATGGTCAGGTGCCGGCAATGCGCGTGGGTGCCACGTTGCGAGAACTGCGATGTCTCGCTGACCTACCACCGCTCGATGCGTCAGCTCCAGTGTCACTATTGCGGGGCGGTCTACTCGGTGCCGCAGGTGTGTCCGCAATGCAAGGAACCCGCGATTGAGGAAATCGGCTACGGCACAGAGAGGGTGGAGGATGAGCTGGCAGGTCTGTTGCCTGGTGTCACAATGTTGAGGATGGATCTCGATTCCACACGCAACAAGCATTCTCACGAGCAGATCATAGAGGCTTTCTCCGAGGGGAAAGCCGATGTGCTTGTTGGCACACAGATGGTCACCAAGGGGCTGGACTTCAAGGATGTGGAGATGGTGGGGGTGCTTAACGCCGACTCTGTCATCAATTTCCCCGACTTCCGGTCGGTCGAACGTGGGTTCAACATGCTCGAACAGGTGTCGGGACGAGCCGGCCGCAGTGATGGCCGCAAAGGGAGGGTGGTGGTGCAGACCTATGAGCCGTCTCACCTGATACTCCGCTATGTGGCCGCCCATGACTATGCCGGCTTCTACGGCTATGAAATCGAGGAGCGCAGGAAACATTTCTATCCGCCGTTCGTGAGGCTGATATATGTCTATATGAAACATCGCGACAGAGGGGTGCTGGCCAGGCTCGCCGACAACTACGCCTCTCGGTTGAGGCAGTTGCTCGGGGGACGGGTGTTCGGGCCAGACGAGCCTTCGGTGGCAAGGGTGCAGAACCTCTACATAAGGCGCCTTATGTTGAAAATCGAGGTAAACGCGTCAATATCGAAAATCAAGGAACTGTTGCGCCAGACCTACCTTGAGCTACATTCCGACCCGGAGATGCGCCGGGCCATATTGTATTATGATGTCGACCCGCAATGATAAGGTAGGCGCGCCAAATGGCAAGTATCGCCAGCAAGGTGATGAGTGAAAAAAAGTTGTTATGGATGGCTCTTTTTTTCGTGGCGAAGCGTGAAATCTTGCTTGAATTTGTTAATTTTGTAGCAGAATTGTCTCCGACGATGAAAGTGAATGGATTGAAACGGCTCCTGTTGGTCGCGGCGGTCGCCCTTGCCGGGGTGTTGTCGCCCTGCGACGTGTCCCCGAAATCTGTCGGGAAATCCGGAGAAAAGAAATTCACCCTGTGTCTCGACCCGGGTCACGGAGGAAAGGACTTTGGTTGCATCGGGTCCAAGACCAATGAGAAGACAATCGTGCTGAGGGTGGCCACAAGGGTCAAGAAACTTGTGGAGAAGCATCTGGCCGATTATGCCGATGTGGTGATGACACGCGACGGTGATTACTTCGTCACCCTGCAGGGGCGCGCCGACATCGCCAACCAGGCCCACAGCGACCTGTTTGTCTCCATCCATGTCAACTCGGTGGCCAAGAGCAACAAGCGGCGCAAGACCATAGCCGGAAGCCAGGTCTACACTCTCGGGCTCCACAAGACGGCAGAGAACCTCGCCGTGGCAAAGCGCGAGAACGCGGCTATGGACTTCGAGCCTGACAACAAGGCCAATTACGCCGGTTTCAACCCCAACTCTCTCGAAGGTGACATACTTTTCGAGCTGACCCAGAGCCGCCGTATGGACCAGAGCATCGAGCTTGCCGACGCCATCCACCACAACCTGTCGGTGAAAGCCTCGCGCAAGCAGATGGGTGTCAGGCAGGCCGGATTCTGGGTGCTTTGGGCCACCTCTATGCCGGCTGTGCTTGTAGAGCTTGACTTCATATGCAACCCCGACAGCGAGGCGTTCCTTGCCTCTGACAAAGGGTGTGACCAGATGGCCGAGGCCATCTACAATGCCTTCAGCTGTTACCTCAACACATATGGGCCTGCTCTCCTCGACAGGGATGTGAAGGCCCGGATTCTATGAAACGGGGCGCGGTACGGAATAAACGACCTAACCTCAGCCCAACTAAAACGAACAAGTAGAAAAGACAATGAACAACGTAAAGAAAGAAGTGACGATAGGCTTGTGTGCCGTGGTGGCGCTCGCCGTTCTCTTTTTCGGAATTGAATTCCTTAAGGGCGTGAATGTGTTCAAGCCCGCTAATTTCTATACCGCGTCATACACCAATGTCGCCGGCCTGCAGGTGTCGGCTCCTGTTACCCTCAACGGCCTGAAAATAGGCCAGGTGAGGGAAATCAGGTATGAATATGACAATCCCGGCCATGTGGCTGTGGAGCTGAGCCTCGACAAAGAGCTGCGTGTGCCCGTCGGCTCCAAGGCTGTGATCGAGCAGGACCTGCTCGGCACATCCACCGTGGCCCTCCACCTGTCAGACTCCAAAGAGTTCCACAAAGTCGGAAACAAGCTGATTGGCGAGACCGCCGCCGGAATGCTCGACGGGGTTTCGGGCGACCTTATGCCCAAGCTCAACGCCATGTTGCCCAAGGTAGACACATTGCTGACCAACATCAACCGCCTCGTGGCCAATCCGGCCTTGCAGACCTCAATCACCCGCCTGGATGACATCACACTGCAGCTCGACGGCACAATGAGGTCTGTCAACCGCACTGTTGGGCAACTCCCCCCGGTGGTAAGGAATGTCGAAGGCATCACCACCAACGTCAACACAATCACCGCCGACCTGGCTGTGCTTTCCGGCCAGCTTAAGACACTCCCGGTCGACTCGCTGCTCGACAACATGATGGTGGTGTCGGAAAACCTCAAGGCACTCTCCGCCGAGCTTGACAACCCCAACTCAACTCTCGGCGCGCTGACCCACGACCGTCAGCTATACGACAATCTCTCCGCCGCGTCAGCCTCTCTCGACTCGCTGCTTATCGATGTCAAGCGCAATCCAAAACGCTATATCTCGATAAAGCTGCTGTGACCACGACAATCTGAAAAAATATATCTTACTCACATAATACCGACCAATAATCGATACCTATGATCCTTTCATTTAATGTCGACTACCGCACAAACTGGGGTGAGGCCCTCTACCTGACGGCTGACATACCCCAGCTCGGCAATGGCGACCACGCGAAAGCCATAAAGCTTGAATTATACGGCGAGCAGACCTGGAAAGCCCAGGTAGAGATCCCCGATGACACTCCCGATTTCAAATACGCTTACTTCGTGAAGCATGAAAACGGGTATGAGAAAAACGAGTGGGGCCATGGCCATCTTTTCCGTTCAGGCGAAGGGGTCAAGTCCTATGAAATCTTCGACCGATGGCAAGACCAGCCCTGGGACAAGCCTTTCTACTCGGTGGTGTTCACCGATTGCGTGTGCCGTCGCGAAGGCCGCGCGATGCCTCCCAAGGTTGAGGCCGCCGCGATGCTGCTGAGCTGCGACGCTCCTATGGTGGCCCCCGACGAGGTGCTGGCTGTTTCTGGCGGATGCGACGCCATGGGCAACTGGGATCCCGCCAAAGCTGTCGTGATGAGCGACGCATTCTTCCCCACATGGAGCTGCTCGCTTCCCCTCGACCAATTCCCCGAAGAGGTTGAATACAAGTTCCTTATCCTCAAGAAGAATAGCGGCAATGTCGTATGCTGGGAGGGTTGCGACAATCGCCGGATGATTGTCGAACCCGCCACAAAGGGTGAGTGCATGACAGTGGCCGGCATAAGGTTTGTCAACCCCAAGACCCCGTGGCGCGGAGCCGGTGTGGCCATACCGGTGTTCTCCCTCAGGTCGGAGGAAGACTTCGGCGTAGGTGAATTTTACGACATCAAGATGCTTGTCGACTGGGCTGCCAAGACCGGCCAGCGGTTCATCCAGATGCTCCCCATCAATGACACCACGATGACCCATACCTGGACCGACTCGTATCCCTACAAGGCCAACTCCATTTTCGCCCTCCATCCGATGTATCTTCGTCTCAAGGAGATGGGGACACTCTCTGACAAGGAGCGCCAGGCTTACTACGACAATCTTGCCAAGGAGCTTAACGCCCTTGAGGAGGTCGACTATGAAAGGGTCAACAACGCCAAGATCGCCTACACCCGCGAGTTGTTTGCCGAAGTAGGAGAGAAATCGTGCAAGGCCCCGATGTTCCGCAAGTTCGTCAAGGAGAATGCCTCATGGCTGATTCCCTATGCGGCTTTCTGTGTGTTGCGCGACCGCAACGGCTCTGCCGACTTCTCGAAATGGGGCGAGTACGCCGAGTATGACGAGACCGCCGTGGCGGACTTCGTCAAGGAGAACCAGTGCGACATCAACTATGTATGCTGGATTCAGTATCACCTCGACAAGCAGATGCGCGCGGTTCGCGACTATGCCCATGCCCACGGGGTGGCCATAAAGGGCGACATCCCCATCGGCATCTCCCGCAACAGTGTCGACGCGTGGATTTCCCCCCGCCTGTTCAACCTCGACTGCCAGGCCGGCGCGCCGCCGGATGATTTCTCTGTGCTTGGCCAGAACTGGGGACTCCCGACATACAACTGGGAGGAGATGAACCGCGACGGCTTCGCCTGGTGGAAGGCCCGTTTCCGCAAGATGGCCGAGTATTTCGACGTTTACCGCATCGACCATGTGCTTGGATTCTTCCGCATATGGCAGATTCCCATAGACCAGCTCCACGGTCTGCTCGGTGTGTTCAACCCCGCTCTCCCGTTCCATCCCGACGAGCTCCGCAACAGCTACGACTTTTGGCTGGATGTCGACCTGCAGACCACGCCCTACATAATGGACTACTTCCTGAATGATTTCTTCGGGGAGTACACCGACGAGGCCCGCGACCGCTTCCTGGTTGATGCCGGTTACGGACGCTACCGTCTGCGTCCTGAGTTCGCGACCCAGCGCCAGGTGGCCGACTACTTCGCCACTCAGCCTGCCGACGACAAGAACGCCCGCCTGTGCAATGCCCTGCAAGGGCTTATCGACCAGGTGCTGTTTGTCGAAGACCCGTATGAGAAGGGGAAATACCATCCGCGCATCTCGGCCCAGTACACTTACATCTACCGCTCGCTGACCGATTATGAGCGCTGGTGTTTCGACCGCCTCTACAATGACTTCTACTACCACCGTCACAACGACTTCTGGTATGGCAAGGCAATGTGGAAGCTTCCCCCCATCATCGACGCTACCGACATGCTCACCTGCGCCGAAGACCTCGGCATGATTCCCGATTGCGTGCCCGCCGTCATGAGTGCCCTTGAGATTCTGACACTTGACATACAGCGCATGCCCAAGAACCCCCGCGAGGAGTTCGGCAATCCGGCCCACTATCCCTATTACACTGTCTGCACGACTTCGACACATGACATGTCGGGCATCCGCCAGTGGTGGGAGGCTGACCGCGACGCGACCCGGCGTTTCTACAACAACATCCTCCATGAGGGGGGTGAGGCTCCGTTCTTCGCTGAGCCTTGGGTGTGTGAGAAGATAGTGGAAAGCCATCTCAATTCCCCCGCGATGCTCTGCATCCTCCCGCTGCAAGACTGGCTGTCGATTGACGGCACCGTGCGCCGCGAGAATCCCTACAAGGAGCAGATCAACGAACCCGCCAGGAACCCCCATTACTGGCGTTACCGTATGCACCTCACCCTTGAGGATCTCCTTGGTGAGGAGCTTTACAACCGTCGGGTGGAGAATCTTGTGACCTCTTCCGGCCGATAAATTTCACCGTACATACCGTAAGGTAGGATATGCTGGCGACTATGGCCACGGGCATGAACTGTCCGTAGCCGATAGTCGCCATTTCTGTGACAAGGAACATAGCCATCAGCGGGGCCCTGACGGCTCCGGCGAGTATTCCGGCCATCCCCATGAACACATAGTCGGGCACATCGAGGGCCACACCGCAATAGCTGTCGAGCATATAGGCGTAAAAGAACCCGATCACACTGCCAATCATGATTGTGGGCGCGAAGTCGCCTGCCACCCCTCCTCCGTCGTTGGTCGCGGCTGTGGCGAAACTTTTCACGGCCATTATGCAGAACGCACCGATGAGAAGCACGGACGGGGTCGGATGTGAACCGCTCAGCATGCCTCCGGCCAGCAGCTTGTCCCAGTCTCCGCCGAGGAGGTCGGCCCCGAGCCCGTAGCCCTCGCCATACAGCGGAGGAAAAAGAAATATCAGGCAACCGACCGAGAGGCCTGCGACAATGTTTTTCAGCCACGGATTGTGGATTTTCCCGAGCCATCCGGCTACCGCCTCCATTGTCGACGCGTAATATGACGAGTATAGCCCGCATATTACACCGAAAAGCAACAACAGAGGGAAGTAGTCGAAAGAGAGTGGGGCAGCGTCATTGAAAGGGATGTCGGCTGTGCCCCCAGACAGCAGGTAGGCGGTAGTGGTTGAGGCGATGCTCGCCACAAACAGGGCGGCGACAGCAGAGGTGGTCAGCTCTATGCCTATCACTTCGATTGAGAAAAGCACGCCGCCTACCGGAGCCTTGAATATGCCGGCGATTCCGGCCCCGGCTCCGATGGCGGTGAGCATCCTTACCTTGTCCGGGGAAATCCTGAACAGTGAGCCGATGTTGCTCCCTATCGCCGCCCCGGAATAGGCGACCGGGCCTTCCGAGCCGGCAGAGCCTCCGAAACCAAGAGTTATGATGCAGGCCAGTATCGGGTTGTAGGTGATTGACAACGGCAGGTAGCAGCGGTCGCGCAGGAAATCCTGTCGCAGACGGTCATCACCGTGGGAAATTTCCTGGTGGATGACATATCGCTGGTATATGCCTACCAGTATGAGTCCGGCAACGGGGAGGAGTATCAGCCACCAGTTTAGACTGTCGGCCTTGAAGCAACCTGTGACGAATTTGCTGAATGTGGCTATGCCCCATTTGAGCAGATAGGCGGCCACACCGGTCAATATGCCTGTCAGCAGGGCCACTGCCATCATGGTGGCAGATCCCGGGTCGCGTGTGTCAAGCGCCTGTATTTCCTCGGAGGTGATGGAAGGGTGGCGTTGTGTGATGGTCTGGCCGTAGCCGGTCACATCGTCGCGTTTGACGGGTGGATACAGGAATTTCTGCAGGAAACGCGCGATGCCTTTTCCTCCTTTGAATCCGCCACAGGTTCGGTGGTCTGTTTGCCGGTTTCTGCGTTCATCCCTCATAGTATTATTAACCCGCCAGCGGGTAAATGGTTTTCCCAGGCGTGGCGGTTGCCTGGGAAAAAAAGAACCTGTCGCCCGGCTGACACCAGGTGGCAGGTTTTTCTGTTGGGAATGAATGTACGTCTGTTTTGTCAGATGGACGCGAGGAGCATGCGCAGCGTGTCCTCGTCAGGGTCAGCCATCACAAGTTTCCCTTCCGGGTCGATTATGAATGCCCTGAGTCCGTTGTTCATTTCAAAAGCGTCGCAAAGGCGTTTTATTTCCTCTTTGGATTTTACCCTCGTCTGCGAGCTCTCAAGAAGATTGTCAATGCTGACTATCTCACTCATCAGCGGTTCGGACTGGTCGAAATTGACCGACAATACTTCTACTTTGGTTTTGTTGCCGAGAGAATAGACTCCGGCAGGAGTCTTGAATTCAATTTCAGCGTCATCGCCGCGATTGCCATCGGAGTTGTCGCCATTGCCTGATTTCACAATCGAGGCGATCTTGTTCTGGGTAAGACGCGACACGGGGTCGGTGGTCGACCAGAAAGACAGCACAACCCATTTACCTCGCATGGCTTCGAGAGCCTGGCTGGCTCCATGCCGTTCCACGACGACTGCGGGAGCCTCTTTTCCATAGGCGGCCACACGTCGGTCATCGACTGCAGCCGAGAGCGAGGTAAACAAAATGGCGAAGGCGGCAATGAGAATCATTGTCTTCTTCATTACATTTTGTTGAGGTTCATAATTAAGGAAACCATCATGCGGGTGGCATTTTTACTGGGTATGACCCTCGGGTTTCCTTGCCGATTTTCGGCACGGATGACACCTCTGTGGCATCCACTTATTTACTCTTTCGTTTGCAAAGTTACGAAAATAACACGAGATGGCCAAAATTAGTTCATTAGCAATCACGCAATTACGGTTTTTTAGCAATTAAAATCGCCCTTCTGTACCATCAGGAGGGCGATTTTGAAGGTAATGTTAAAATGGGTTAATACGGCATCGTGAAGGGGTTGAAACATATGTTAAAGAGCATGTTTTTCAGAACTTGAAAGCCATTGATTGAACCGCTTGAAATCCTGGGGATTGTCGAAAAATCTTTTGTCGGTAAGAAACGAACCTGAGGCGTAAAACGACATATCGCGCCTGTTGATGAATGACAACGACGCGGTGTATCGCTGGTAGTTGTGCATGCCGATTTCCACGCCGACGGCATTGGGCATTCGGTCCTTGGTCTTGAATGACACATATCCGGCGTTGGCAAGGTCGCCATACATCATATTGTAGTTGCCCTTCTCAAGCTCCACATTCTCGATGAGTTCGGGCTGGAGGAAGTGGAGGTCGGCATAACCTTGGCTATGGGCGTGGCTGACCATATTGACCGGCATGCCATCGACCCACAGGCTGATGTCGGTGTCGTGGTCGAGGTCAAATCCTCGCAAGAACATCTGCTCGGCCTTACCTCCCCCCGCGTGCTGGGCGATGAACAGTCCCGGGACAGTGCGCAATACCTCCTGGGAAGATATGACGGGATTTTTGTCAATGTCGATTTTCGCCACCTCGATGAATGAGTTGCGGCGGTTGGCTACCACTGACACCTCTTTCAACGACACCTCGGGCAGCGAGTCGCCCACTGCTGGCAGAGGGCCTTTGCCATGTTGCGAAGGGTCATGGGCTGAAGATGTCATAAAAGACGCGGCAACGGACAGGATTACCGATAATGCCACCGGCCTCGACCGTAGTGGGGATATGCCTTGATTCATTGAATATCCGGGTTAAATAGTTGAAAAATTGATTACGTTCTTTTAACATCGCAAGTGAATTTGAGGTTCAGCCAAAGAAAAAAATCGCCAAAAGCTTGCGAAATCCAAACATTATTCTTAACTTTGCACCGCATTTGACCCGGAAGGGTGGGTGAGTGGCTGAAACCACCAGTTTGCTAAACTGACGTAGGAGCAATCCTACCACGAGTTCGAATCTCGTCCCTTCCGCACCGATAGAAAAGGCCGCAACCTCCACAAGTCGCGGCCTTTTCTGTCTCTGTTCGTATGGGTGTGTCAGGCTGCCGTGGCCGCAAACGCGGCTGTCAGTTGTTGTAAGGCTCGATTCCGGCAGGTTTACTTTGACTTCTTTTTTTTCTTGGCGATGGTCTCTTCAGTTATCGAGGCGATAATCTCGCGGGTCCGATGAACCACAAGACGTTTGTATGGCGGGCATACCACCCCGACGTTGAACATCATCGTGTATCCGCAGTTGTTGCATATTCCCATGACGCATGATTTACCATAGCCTTCCTGGCTTAAAGGCCATGGCTCTTGTGTCTTGTCCCAGTCATAGTGCATCACGAAGAATGGATCATCGATGAAAGTGATGCCATCTTCCGCATGGCATATAGGGCAGTGGAAATGGTCTAATTTCTCGCTTAACCGTCTCAAGGCTTTTTCAAATTCGCCTTGCACATTGTCTGGTTCTTCAACGGAGTTTTTCATAAATGTCTGTTTTTGTTATAAACACGCCGCGGAGGGGCTATGTTTACCAAAAATTTCACTCTTATCAAATACGACATCATCGATTTTGACCCTTGCAACTCCCATAAAGTAAGGTCCTATAAGGTCATCTTGCCAAAGAGAACTATTCCGTCACCTTATCGCTCATATCACCATTTATCATCTTTCTTCTCAGAAATATCCGATTATCAGTATTTTATTTCGAGTAGAATGGGATTATTGGTGCTGGCAGCACAGTCCTTGATTATCTCTGCTTTGATAATTTGAGGCACGAAACTACGGCTCGCAAGGAAATAATCAATTCTATGTCCCTGATTGTTTGCTCTGACCTGTGGGGCATTCCGAAAGAAGTACGAGAACTGTCTTGTAAACGGATTTAAGACACGGAAAGTATCAATAAGATTACCAGCCTCAGTAAGCCTCGTGAAATTCTGTCTCTCCCAATCATGGAAGTTTGCTTGATTTCGTTTGTATTTGCCGTCCCAACAATCTTGCTCTGAAACAACAATATTCATATCACCACATATTATCTGGCGGTCTGGTGTCGTTCCTACTAACTTGATGAGAGTCTCGTCAAACTTCTTGCGATGTTCAATAGCCCCCTCTACCTTAGGGTTGGAGTATGGGGTGTAAATGTTATAAAGAGTGAATGATGGAAAGAAAAACTCAGTCTTTAGTAGGTGCCCTGCCAACTCTGGAGAGAGCGGTTTGCTGGTCTTGCAAGGAAGGCAAGCTTTAACATAGGTGGCTATTCCGGCATATTGTTCTGAGAAACAATCCCGTTTATATCCTACAATCTCAAATTCCGGGGAGTCCTTAACATCTTTGGTCTTTTGCAGGCAGATAACCTCTGGAGAATATTCGCCAACCAACTTTTTCAAAGTCTCAAAATGAGCCTTTATCCCGTCGATATTCCAACTTATCAGGCGAATAGTTGTGGGAGGCGTTGGCATTGTTGTATTACCGACTTTTATACGCCCGATGGGAAGTGCCCAGTATTCTCCATAGAAAACCGGAGTTTGACCGTTTGCAACTAAGGACAACAGCTTGTTGAACCATTCGACATATTCAGAATCTTTCCCTTTCCCAATTTCAAGCAATTGTGGATTTTCATCCATAAATATCTTGATAAAAGGTCTTATATTCTCTCCGGTGGTCATAACACTGGTAGAAGTACACCATACTTCATTGTTGTTTCCAGCGATGATTATTTCCCGATTAACACAGATATGGTCTTGTGTGGTTATATGACAGCGCAAACTCAGCCCGGTGGGTGCCATATAAGATATCCAACGGAGTTTCTGATAGCCACGCTTATGAAGATCATGTAGGATTTGCATGAGTTCATAGACTCCTAATTTATGTAGCATTTGTTCATCAGAGCGTTTATGCTCAGGTTATAGGTATCTCTTAACCAGCTTCTTTAAGATGATACACTTCTCCAGATACCACTTAAAAACTTCTGCCCATGAAGTCGAGTCAGACATGTCGAATGATTTAGTTTCATAGAAACGTGATGCTTTCTTGGCTTCAGTCCAGAGAAGTTTGCTGTTTAATACACTTTCAATAGCCTGTTTGTCAGATTTAATTTCATGATACAATGATTTGTCATCATAAATGTAAATACCAACCGTAGCTTCCTGCTTCTGTTTTTTAGCCTCCAGACAAATATTGCATTTGCTACTTCCGATTGCCAGATTAAACCAATTTTGAGGATGAGCGGAAGGCAGACTGAAAGACTTGATAAAACTCGTCTTTCCGGCATAGTCAATAAAGGCTTGCCAAAATTCGAGCTGCAGAACTTTGGTGTCAGAAACCTCAGTAGTGGATTTTACTACTTTCGCCCATTCGTTAGGACGTTCAACAACATTGAATTTAGGTGCAAGCTTTGATGTGCCTATATGCCACAACTCTATTTCAAGAAGGTAAAAGCCAAGTTCTGATGTCGTATTATCATTCAGCCATTTAATAGCCTCGCGATGCTCATCCCTTGCTTTTTTTACGACCCATACGATTGCTTTTGCTTTTTTCCCTGATGCGTACGTAATTAGCTTTCCTAAATGATCATGATTGGAATCCTCAAGTTGGTTTTCAATAACCACATAGCTTTCTGAATCATCCTCAGCATCGGCAACCTTAGCTAATATATCCGCAGAATATCCCCCGACTTTTGACTCTTTTTCGACAAGTTCTAAATCCATTTCAAGAATATTCCCAATATATTCCAGATGGCTTGCTAACCAAGGTGTAAAGTCCTTCGCTTCGTTAGGCCATGCCTTACGAAGATTGGGCTCCTGTGTGAGTGTATCTAAATTATACATTATTTTTCTATTGGATAGGTTGCGTCGTAGATTTCTGTCAAATATTTCTTTCTATACTTGCTTAGTGAATACAATTCGTTGATGTTATACGCAAAATTACGAATAAGTTCTGAGATTATAATTGAAATCAGCATAAAACTCAGGGCAACCGCATCAAAATTTGGCTTTTGGCCAAGACACGTTGCTGACTGGTTGCAGGCGATTTTTTACGGGGCGGTTATCAACTTTGTTTTGGCGGGTTGTGTTTTTAATATAAAACCTATAATTCTTAATCGTTATGGATTACAACAATGAAACGAAAAGGCTTGAAGGGCATGAACCTATGAAGGAAATACCCGAAAGCTTCGAGGAGTACAAGCCGGTGGCCGCTACGGGCAGGAGAACTCGCCGTAGGGGGGCTGCGATGGCCGGAGCGCATGGCGGAGGCTTCAATACCGGTGCCATAATTGCCGGTATCGGGGCTGTTGTTCTTGCCGGACTGGTGTTCTGGTTCTCTGACGCTTGTTACTTCAGGAATGGCAGTAAAGACACCGCGAGAAATGGCCAGATCGCCGCAGTTGCCGGGCAACAGCCATCAGGTGTGATTGAAGTGACAGAGATCACCACCGGTGAGATTGCTCAGAGCCTGCCCGAGACAGACAGTGTGGAGTTGTCGTCGGCATCCGCAGCCACTTCGGTAAAGGCTGTCCCGCAGACATTGGCACAGGCTTCCGCCGCCGGTGACACCGTGTCGGCGGATGCTACCCTCCAGGGGACTACAACGCCCGATGTGGTGTGTCTCTTCCCCGTCAACGGAGATGTGATACAGGAGAATCCCCAGCTTAACGACCTCGCTGAGGAGGTGGTCGCCGATGGTTCGGATGTGGTGATAACAGGTTACACTGATGAGTCGGGCAATGCGGCTTACAATCAGCAGCTCAGCGACCGCAGGGCCAAGGCGATAGGTGACTATCTGGTTGCCCATGGCGTGCCGCGCGACCATATCTCTGTCGAGGGCCGGGGCCAGACCCACGCTTTCGCGTCGAACGCCCTTGACCGTCGAGTCGAGGTCAGAGTGGTCTGAATCCGCGTGGCATGTATGTGCCGACATTACGACAGCAGCCATCCGCAAGTGTAGGATGGCTGCTGTCGTAATATCCATTGGCCGTTTATTTCTCAGGTAGCTGTTTGGTGGATTTTGCCCCGAGGTCGAGAATCTTGCGGGCTGTGACGAATACATTTCCAGGGCCGTCAGACAGGCGTGAGCGGAGGGTCGTGCAGGCTTTCTGGGTGTTGGCGATATGTTTCTCTACATCGTCGAAAGCCTCCATCATTCCTGAGAATTTGTCGAGCAGGCGACCTGACAGGCGTGCTATCTCCTCCACATTGCGGTTGACGGCATCCTGTTTCCACAGCTGGCGCAGCATGCGCAACACGGAGATAAGCTGGGTGGGGGAGACCATCAGTACCCGCTTGTCGTAGGCCTCCTGCCACAGGCCCGGCTCTATCTGCATGGCGGCGATGTATGCTGCCTCGTTGGGAATGAACATCATCACGAAATCCATCCGCTTCTTGCCAATCAAATCCTGATAGCTTTTCCGTGACAGCTCGTTGATATGCGACTTCACGGATGCCAGGTGGTGTGCAGCAGCCTGTTTGCGGCGTTCGCCGCCGTCGTCATCGGGGTCATCCGCGAGGTTTATGTAATCGATGAAGCTTGTCAGAGACACTTTGGAGTCTATCACCAGGCATCTGTCGTCGGGATAATAAACAACCACATCGGCCCTGAGGCTCTTCCCGTCAGGGTCGGCAAGCCGGGAGCCGTCGGTGTCGCGGGTCACCTGGGTGTCGAAGTGCATCCCCTTCTGCAGCCCTGATTTCTCAAGCAGCTTCTCAAGGATCATCTCCCCCCAGTCGCCCTGCATCTTTGAGTCGGAACGCAGGGCACGGGTCAGGTCTCGGGCCTCGCGGCCTATTGTCTTGTTGAGCTCAAGTAGTTCGCGCAGCTCTTTCTGGAGCGAGAACCGCTCCCGAGACTCATTGTTGTAAGCGTCTCCCACCGCCTTGCGGAAATTCTCTATGTTCTCTTTGAGAGGCGACAGCAGGTCGTTGAGGCGCTGCGATGAGGCCTCGTTGAACCTGCGGGAGTTTGCCTCCATGATCTCATTGGCGAGGTTCTTGAAACGCTCCTCCTGTTGCTTCAGCAAGGTGGCGTTATGTTGCCTGGCCTCATCCATCTGCTTATCCTTGGCGGCGAGTTGCTCGCGGAGCGAGTCGGCGGCTGTGCGCAACGAAGAGACCTCGGCGTTGAGCCGCGAGTGCTCGCCCGTGAGTGCCGTCTCGCGTTCCGTTGCCTGGGCGCGCAGTTCGGCCTCCCTTCGGGATGCCTCCTGTTGTAAGGCTGCTTCCTTCAAAGCCGCCTCCTCGCGCTGGGCGGCCAGCCGGCTTATGGAGTCTTTTTCCAGGTGGGCGATGTTCTCACGGGTCTTCAGGAACAGCACGAGCAGCACGATTGCGGCCAAGGAGGCTATTATGGCGATTACAGTGGTCATTGATGTCGTAAATTGGGATGTTTCATACAAAATTACTCAACCTCTCGGAAAGATGCAATTTTATCCCGAAATAATTTAATCGGTGAGAGGGGCTTGTTGGCTAACTTTGCACCAAAATCATTATGATCACTTCTGTTTATATCCCTTTTATGCAAAATAAAACGCTTTCGATACATAAGATTGTCCCGGCGATCGGACTTTTGCTTGCGCTCGGGGCTTGCTCACCCGGTCATTCAGACCACTCCGGCCATGAAAGCCACGACCATGAGCCTCATGCCCATCAGCCAGTGGCGGAGGATGACCATGGCGATGAGGGGCTGATATTGCTTTCTCCCGTCCAGCTTGAAAAACTTGAGGTAGCGGCGGAGACAGTGTCGCCCGGGGAATTCTCCGAGATCGTGAAGGTCTCAGGTGAGATTTCCGCTATGCCCGGCTCCGAGGGGGCGGTGGCAGCCCGCCAGTCGGGAATCGTGAAGCTCGCTCCGGGCATATCAGCCGGCGTGACGGTCGCTGCCGGAAGGACGGTGGCCACGGTCTCGGCCAAGGGGATGAGCGGTGGCGACCCGAATGAGGCCGCGAGGGTGGCTTACAACGCCGCCAAACGTGAACTCGACCGTATCACCCCGCTGCACAAAGAGGGGATAGTCTCGACCCGCGACTACAATGCCGCCTTGCAAAGAGTGGAGGAGACCCGGGCGGCTATGGGCGGAGGAGCTGCCGGCGGCTCGACCACGGCCACAGCTCCAGTCGGCGGAGTGATAACATCGGTCGATGTGGTTGACGGCCAGTATGTCGATGCCGGCCAGACGATAGCCTCCATATCGTCAAACAATGCCTTGACCCTGAGGGCCGACCTCCCGGAAAGTGCAGTCGGCAGGCTGGATGGGATATCCGACGCCCGTTTCCGCACGGCCTACTCCGATGATGTAATAGATGTGGTGGCATCAGGTGGCTGTATGCTCTCCAAGCCCACTGTCTCATCCGCGTCGGGAGGCTACATCCCGGTCTACTTCTCCATTCCGCGAACCAACGGGAACATCATCAACGGCACCTATTGCGAGGTGTATCTGCTTGGCGCGTCACGCGATGGTGTGCTGACTGTGGCCGAGGCGGCAGTCAGCGAGCAACAGGGTAGATATTTCGTGTATGTCGAGAAGTCGCCGGGCCACTATGAGAAGCGCCCGGTGGAGATAGGGCAGACAGACGGCACACGCCGTGAAGTTCTCTCCGGACTGCAGTCGGGAGAGCGGGTCGTCTGCAAAGGGATGACTTTTGTCAGGCTGGCGGAGACATCCGGGGTTGTGCCTGAGGGGCATTCCCACTCTCATTGACCGGATGCCTGCCCAAATAATGTCATACAAAAGAAACAGATCAGCTGATGCTTGACCGTATAATCAGATTCTCGCTGCTCAACAGAGTAGTGATACTGGTGTTGGCCGCCGTCATCACCATAGCCGGATGTGTGGTGCTTACCCGCTCCGAGATAGATATATTCCCTGACTTGAACGCGCCGACAGTGGTGGTTATGACCGAAGCCCCTGGCCTTGCGCCGGAGGAGGTGGAGAAGCTTGTCACTTTCCCGGTCGAGACGGCCATGACCGGCTCAAATGGTGTCAGGCGCACCCGCTCCTCAAGTTCGACCGGATTCTCGGTGGTCTGGGTGGAGTTTGACTGGGGCACGGACATATACCGCGCCCGTCAGACCGTCGCCGAACGTCTCGCTACCGTAGGGGAGACGCTGCCACCCGGAGTCGGCACCCCTGTGATGGGGCCTCAGTCTTCAATCCTCGGGGAGATAATGATTGTGGGCCTTACCCCCGACTCGACTTCGGTGCTTGACTTGCGCAATATCGTCGACCGTCAGATAAGCCGCCAGCTGCTGGCCACCCCCGGAGTGGCGCAGGTATCGGTAATTGGCGGAGAGGAGAGGGAGATGCAGATATGCCTCTCTCCGGAGAAGATGAAATTCCACGGGGTGACCCTCGCCGAGGTGCTTGAGGCTCTTGAGGGGAGCAACGAAAACGCCGCCGGAAGCGTGATGTACGCCCATGGCAATGAATACCTTGTCAAGGGGGCTGTCAACACTGCCTCGCCGGAAGAGGTGGCCGCCATCGCGCTGCCTTCCGGACAGGGACGCAACCTGCGGGTCGGAGATGTGGCCACGGTAAAGTTCGGAGGCAGCCTGCCGCGCATCGGCACCGCCTCGGTCAAAGGACGCGAGTCAGTGATACTGACCATCACCAAACAGCCCGGGACAGGCACAATCAGCCTGACCGGGGAGCTTGACCGCCAGATTGAGGAGCTGCGCAAGACCCTCCCCCCCGATGTCACAGTCTCGGCCGACATCTTCCGGCAGTCTGAGTTCATCGCCAATTCCATCAGCAATCTGCAGGCTTCGCTGCTCGAAGGGGCGCTGATGGTGATAATCGTCCTGTTTTTCTTCCTGATGAATCTCCGCACCACCTTCGTGTCGCTTGTGGCGCTCCCGCTGTCAATCATCATATCGGTAATCATATTGCGGGGCATGGGGGTGACAATCAACACTATGAGTCTGGGCGGCATTGCCATTGCCATCGGTTCGCTGGTTGATGACGCTATTGTGGATGTGGAGAATGTCTACAAACGTCTGCGTGAGAACAGGCGGCTCCCCGAGCCACAACGTCGTGGCGTGGTGAGGGTGGTTTATGAAGCGTCAAAGGAGGTCAGGAAACCTATTTTCAACTCCTCGCTCATCATAATCGCCAGCTTTCTCCCTCTGTTTTTCCTCTCCGGAATGGAGGGGCGTATGCTGATTCCGCTCGGGGTGGCCTTCATAGTCGCCCTGGCGGCCTCGACCGTGGTCGCCCTGACACTTACCCCTGTGCTTTGCTCATATCTGCTCGGCTCAGGCAAGGATAATGCGTCACTGGCCAAGGAGCCGAAGCTGACCGCCAGGATGAAGAAATCCTACAGCCGCGCGCTCACCTGGTGTCTGCGCCGGCCGGCCGTCGTAATCGGCTCCGTGGCTGTGCTTTTCATCGGGTCACTGGTGATGTTCTTCAACCTCGGGCGCAGCTTCCTGCCCAATTTCAACGAGGGTTCTCTCACCATCAATGTCTCCACTTTGCCTGGCATCTCCCTGGAGGAGAGCGACCGCATAGGGCGCATGGCCGAGGAGATAATACTGTCAGTGCCTGAGGTGCATACCGTGGCCCGCAAGACCGGCCGTGCCGAACTTGACGAGCATTCCCTCGGGGTCAATGTCTCTGAGATAGAAGCTCCGTACAGGCTTGATGGCAGGTCGCGCCGCGAGATGGTGGCCGACCTGCGCGGAAAGCTCTCGGTGATTCCGGGCGCGAGCATAGAGATTGGTCAGCCGATTTCCCACCGCATAGACGCTATGCTGTCGGGCACAGAGGCGCAGATTGCGATAAAGATTTTCGGCCCTGACCTCAACCGGCTCTATTCCATCGGGCAGTCGGTGCGCGAGGTGGTAAACGGTGTCGACGGCGTGGTGGATGTCAATGTGGAGCAGCAGATCGAGCGCCCCCAGATAGAGATTGTACCCCGTCGCGAGATGCTTGCCCGTTACGGGGTGGCTATGAACCGCTTCTCGGAATTTGTGGATGTGGCCCTGGCAGGCCGGCAGGTGTCGCAGGTGTATGAGGATGGTTATCCCGCGCCGCTGACCGTCAGGTTTGAGTCATCCTCGGATGTCTCGGTCGATGGATTGCGCAGTTTGCCGGTAGACACCCGCGAAGGTAAAGTGCCGCTCGGACTGCTCGCTGATGTGAGGTCTGTCACAGGGCCTAACACCATCAACAGGGAGAACGCCGCCCGCCGGCTTGTGGTTTCGGCCAACGTCGATGGTCGTGACCTGCGCGGAGTGGTCAATGAGATAAGCCGTGAGGTGGCTGAAAAGGTGGAGATGCCTCAAGGCTACCAAGTCCGTTACAGCGGCCAGTTTGAGAGTGAGGCGGCTGCTTCGCGCACCCTCGCGCTGACATCGTTGCTGGCCCTGGCGATCATCCTGATGCTTCTCTACGGAGAGTTCCGCGATTTCAAGGAGTCATTGGTGATACTTATAAACATGCCGCTGGCAATGATTGGCGGGGTGGTTATGCTCATAGTCACCGGTGGCGAACTCAACATACCGGCCATCATCGGGTTCATATCCCTGCTTGGAATCTCCACACGCAACGGCATGCTGCTCATATCGCGTTACAATCATCTTAGGGATGAGGGCATGGGGCTGAACGAACGTATCGCCGCAGGCTCCGCCGACCGCCTGCTTCCCATCGTGATGACCGCCTTGACCTCTGCTCTCGCCCTGATACCCCTCGCGCTGCGTGGCAATGAGCCGGGCAATGAGATACAGAGTCCGCTCGCCATAGTGATTCTCGGCGGTCTGGTTTCATCCACCGCGTTGAACATATTCGTGGTGCCGATTCTTTACCGTTTCATAAACCGGAGAAAAAGTCGTAACTTTGCCACCTCAACCCATAACCCTGTCATAGATGAACTTGTTGACTGACCGCCTCAGACCATTCGCATTCGGGATGGCTGCCATTGCCACGTCATTTGGAGTGGCCGCCTCCCAGCCTGATTTCATGACAATCGCCTCACTGCTCGCCTCAAGACTCGATTCGGGATTGGCCGAATCCGCCGCTCTTGCGGCCGAGCGGTCAGCAATGAAGGCCGAGGTCGCCCCGTCTGATCCAGAAGTGGAATTTGAATATCTTTGGCCGTCGTCGGCAGGCGAAGCCAACCGCTGGTCGGCAGGAGTCAGCCAGGAATTGCCTGACTTCCGCAAGATGAGCGCCACACGACGTGTGGCCAGGGCGATTGATTCGCTTGATGTGATACAGCGGCGAGCCGCCGAGTCTGAGGCGCTTTATGAGGCTGAGCAGAGATTGATTTCCCTTATCGGCGCGCGACGCGAGCTGGCCATGCTCCAGGAAATCCATGAGAATTTCGATTCGCTAACGGTTTCTTACACCCGGGCGTGGGAAAAAGGGGAGGTGACGATTCTTGATCTCAACAAGATAAAGATAGAGCATGCCAGGGCTTCGGCCGCTGACCGGGAGGCCCAGGGAAAGGTCGCCGCGCTCGAGGCTGAGATAATAGCCCTCTCAGGCTGGGAGATTGCAGACGACCAGCTTTCAGAGCTGATTGATTATCCGATGTACAGTTTTCCGGTCGATGACCATGGATGCCGCCCCGAGGAGGGGATGATGGAACCGGTGGTCAGGAAATCTGCCCGTTTCAGGCTTCTTGAGGCCCGGGAGAAAGTCGCCGCCGAGAAAATCAATCTTGCCTCCAAGGAACGTTTCCCGAAGTTGTCTTTGGGATATGTGCATGCCTTTGAGGATGGAAATCATTTCAACGGTCTGTCGGCCTCAATGTCGCTGCCGGTGTTTTCAAGGAAATCGTCTAAGGTCGCCGCGATGGCTGAGGAGACGGCTATGAAAATGGAGAACACGGTGAAGATGAATGAGATGATAGCGTCGGCCAATGCTGATTGTGCCCGTGCCCATATGCTTCAGCGCCAGCTTGCCATGCTTGGCCCGGCGGTTGAGAACACCAATAATTTCAGGTTGTTGAAAATGGCTCTTGAGGGCGGGGAGATTTCCCTGTTGGAATACCTGCAGGAGACGAGCTATTTCGTTGATGCGGCACGTGAATACAACGCCGCCCGGCTGGAATACGCGCTTGTCCTCGCCTCACTTGCCAGATGGTCTGACAAGTAGCAGCATAGGGGTGTCGCCATTGGCTGACGCCACAGTCAGGGCGTAGAGCCTCAGGTCTCCCCCAGGTTTTATCTTCAGCCGTTTGCGCAGGCTGTCTGATGTGAATCCCTTCAGGTTCCTGACCACGATGTCGGCTTTGTCGACACTGCGCGCCATAAGTTTCAGGTTGGACGATGTGAACGGAAGGGCCTGCTCGATGACATACTTGGTGCCGGGGAAATCTTCGGCGGCTTGCCGCTGGTCATCCCCTGTGGCCGCTGACAGGAGATAGAGATGGGTGTTGGGGTGTAGCGCCGTGACGGGGAATCGCCGACCGAGCAGATTGAACGGGGCCGCCTTCATTGTGGCGGCTGACGGTTCAAACAGGCAGTCGCCCGCTTCGGGCATATGGTCAAGTAGCGGCCTGCGCTCCTCCGCGTCCTGGCATTCGGCGCGCTCCTCCGGCAATGTGAAAGAGAACTGTCGCAGCTCCCCTTTGACCAAACGGTCAATCACAATAACCGGAGCCGTCGCCGCGTCTTTGGAGAAATCCACTATGGCCAACAACTCCTTGCATTCGTTGCCCTCCTCCACGATATGCAGCTGGGATATGCCAGGCAGGTCGCGCAGGGTCTGGGTCACATCAAGCATCGGGGATAGTTTGGCCATCAGGCGACATGATTTGCGCTGTATCAGCGGAAGGATTTCAATCAGGTCGGGCTGGCAGTCATGGAGATTGTAGAGCCGCTGGCCTTCACAACCACGGCGTGCCGGGTCTATGAACACGAGGTCGTAAGCCGGGCCGTCATACCCCCTGAGGTACTCCACCGAATCGCCGAGTCTGACCTCGACGTTGGGGAATCCAAGGAAATTCACTTTGGCCGCCGCGACCAGCTCCTCACGCAGGTCGAAACCGAGAATACGGCGTGTCGGGTCCATGGCCATCATCCGGGCATCCATGCCAAGGCCGAATGTCATGTCGAGAACCGAAGAGGCGTTGCGCGCGAGGTTGGCATGCAGCAACGCTATCCGGGCCGATGTTGCCTGCTGGGCCGACACTTCGAGGGGAATCACCGACGGGGTCAGGTCTGAGTCCTCGGCGAGCTTGAATTTGCGGCTTTTCTTCAAGGCGGATATGTTGTCGATGGCATATCGTATCCATGGGCGCGTGTCGCCATGATGGCGCAGCCTGAGCCTGGCCGGGTCTTCCCCGGCGTTGGCCTTGACAAAATCGAGATATTCCTTGTCAAAATCCATAGGTGTCGGCCTTTGGGTTGGATTTATTTCTGGAAGAAGCGGGCCATCGCGCGGCTGTCTTCGCGCTCCTTTATCGACTGGCGTTTGTCATATTCTTTCTTGCCTCGCCCGATGCCGATTACGAGTTTTGCATAGCCTCGGTCGCTGATGAAAAGCCTCAGCGGCACGATCGTGAACCCGCTCTCTTTGCCGTTCTTCTCTATCTGCCGTATTTCCTTCTTGTTGAGCAGAAGTTTGCGGTCGCGGCGTTCGGTGTGGTTGTTGTATGTGCCGTAGAAATATTCGGCGATGTACATGTTTTTCACCCAGACCTCGCCGTTGTTGACGTAGCAGAATGTGTCGACCAGGGAGGCTTTCCCCTGGCGGATGGATTTAATCTCAGTGCCTGTCAGCACGAGTCCGGCTGTGAATGTGTCGCCGATGGCATAGTCGAATGTCGCGCGGCGGTTTTTTATGTTGACTTCCTTGAATTTCATATCTAACAGGAGAGTGTTGGTTTTATGTCAGGCCCTTGACCGGGGTCAGACAAGGATGTTGAACAGGAAACTCAGCCCGTAGACCGCGCCGAGGACCGACGCTGAGGCCATGAGCATGAACGGGCCGATGCTGCGCTCGGGAATCCCTATGAAGTCGCCCCCTTTCCATATGATGAAGATGACGTAGAATGGCAGGAACTGTATAAGGGCGAGCCTGATTTTTATGACGTTACCAAGCAGGAATATAAGGGATATGACCGATATGCAGTACAACACCATTATGGCGTCGCGGCGCTGGTCGGGCTGCTCCCCGTCGCCGAGCAGGCGTGGCATCATCCATGAGAAGACATACACCGCCAGGTGGTATGACAGGAAGAGGGAGAAGAACTCGATTATGGCCATCTGCAGGGCACCGAGAAAGTCGGGCCCCCCGTCAAACAGCATTCTTGTGAACGATGTGGCCGAACAGATGGCGATCAGCGGGAGAAAACAGCGGGTGTAGAGTCGGCGTATGTCAATCTTGCCGCGGCGTCCGTCGCTGCGGTAGTCATCCTCCTCAAGATCCTCCCAGCCTTTCTGGGGGGAGAAGACAAGCTGTATGATGTTTCCCAGGAATTTAAGCATAAGTGTTGCAAAGTTACTAATTTTTTCTGATAAACACATCCGGGGTGCCGGTTGTTAGATTATAAAATCGAGGGAGAAGAGAAATTAAACAAACAGCATCCGTTATGAGTCTGACAGACAATGAATTCACCCGTAGGAAAAGGGTTGTCGTGATTGGCGGAGGTTTCGCCGGTCTTAATTTTGTCAAGCATCTCGACCCTGACGCTTTTGATGTCACGCTGGTCGACCGCAACAATTACCATAGCTTTCCGCCGCTGTTTTACCAGGTGGCGTCGTCGGGCCTTGACCCCGCGAGCATCTGTTTCCCGTTGCGTCGCGAGCTGCGCAAGCGTCATGGCCGCCGTGTCCGTTTCAGCATGGGACGGGCGGAGGAGATTGACACTGTCGGTCACCGCGTGATTACTCCGCTTGAGGAGATTCCATATGACATCCTTGTGGTGGCGGCCGGAACCACCAATAATTTCTTCAATATGGGTTATCTGGCCGAGAGTGTCTACACGATGAAGTCAACGGCCGAGGCTTTGCGGTGCCGCAACGACATACTGGCGTTGCTTGAGCGGGCTTCGATTGCCACCTCTTCTGAGGAGCGTCGCCGTCTGCTCGATTTCGTGGTGATTGGCGGAGGCCCAACCGGGGTGGAAATCGCCGGGGCGATAGGGGAGATGAAGCGTTATGTGCTTCCGCGCGAATATCCTCTGATATCCCAGGATGAGATGTCGATAACCATTGTGGAGGGATCAGACCGGCTGCTCCACACCATGTCGGAGGACGCGTCGGCAGCTGCCCTAAGATCCCTGGAATCGCTAATGGTAAATGTAAGGCTTGGCACCAACATGAAGGAGTATGACCCAGACAGGAACCGGGTGGTTCTCGCCGACGGCACTCAGCTTGATGCCTCTATGGTGATATGGACAGCCGGGGTGACAGCCACATCATTCCGATGGAAAACCTCAGCGGGAGAGGAGGGGGATGGAAGCGCGGCCGTTGCGCATCCATCATTTGTCGGACATGGCGGACGGCTGATGACCGACACCGGATGCCGGGTCACAGGGCTTGAGGATGTCTATGCCCTTGGCGACATTTCCATCATGTCGGGCGACCCTGCGTTTCCGGCGGGGCATCCCCAGCTGGCGCAGGTTGCGTTGCAGCAGGGAAGGCTCCTCGCCCGCAATCTGAATGCCTTGTCCGCCGGGAAAGCTTCCAAAGTCAAGGAATTCAGGTATGATGACAAGGGCTCTATGGCAACGGTTGGCCGCAACAGGGCGGTGGTTGACTTGAAGCATCTCCGCTTCCACGGTTTCGCTGCCTGGATGGTATGGATGTTTATCCATCTCATATCCATACTTGGCATGAGAAACAAGATTACCGTGCTGGTCAACTGGATATGGGCCTATTTCAACTATTCCACCTCTTTGAGGCTGTTGATAATGCCCTCCAGGCGTCCTGACAACAATGACCTCGGGGCGTTCAGCGGCAAGGACGGTTCATCGGGCGACAGCTGATTCGGGCATACGCGCGCCGCGAAGGAACTCAGAGGCTGTCATGGCCTTTTTCCCTGCGGGTTGCAGGCGCAGGATTTCAACCGCGCCGTCGCCGCATGTGACGGTCAGATGACGGTCTCCGCCTGATATGCTCCCGGGAGCGGCAGATTGGGCTCCACCGCATTCCACGACACTGGTCTCAAGTATCTTGATGTTGTAGAGTGCTTTACCTTCCGGGGCAGACGCGTCATAAAGTTCGGTCCAGGCGCAGGGATAGGGTGACAGGCCGCGCACGAGATTGTGGACGTTGACGGCGGGCTTGCTCCAGTCTATACGGCATGTCTCCTTGAAGATTTTCGGCGCGAGGGAAGCCTCTTCACCTTGGCCGATGAGCTTCTCCTGGGGTATCGTCGTGAGGTCGCCATTCAGTATGTGGTTGACCGTGTCGAGGGTGAGGCGGGCACCAAGGTGCATGAGTTTGTCATGCACATCTCCGACATTGTCGGCAGGCAGGATTTCCACACGTTCCTGTGAAATAATGTCGCCGGTGTCGATTTCATGTTTGAGGAAGAATGTGGTGACACCCGTCTCGGTGTCGCCGTTTATCACCGCCCAGTTGATCGGGGCAGCTCCCCGGTAGCGCGGCAGTAGGGCGGCGTGGAGGTTGAATGTGCCCAGGCGCGGCATCTGCCATACAACCTCTGGGAGCATCCGGAAGGCGATGACAATGAAAAGGTCGGCGTCTATCTTCTGCAGTTCCTTGATGAATTCCGGGTCTTTGAGCTTGGCAGGCTGCATGAGTTTCAGACCGTGTTGCTTGGCGTATAGTTTCACCGGCGACTCAAACATGCGGTGTCCGCGTCCGGCGGGTTTGTCGGGCATGGTCACCACGCCCGCTATGTTGAATCCCTCTTTGACGAGCAGGTCGAGGCTCTCGACGGCAAATTCGGGGGTGCCGAGGAATACTATTCTGAGGTCTTCTTTTTTCATAAAACGAATATGTGAGGATTCTTACTGTTTGGTGGCCGCCGCCTCGGCTGCTTGCCAGAGCGCGTCGTCAGGCACAGGAGCCGTCAGGGAGATTTTCTGCTTGCTGACCGGGTGGACAAACTCTATGTGGCGCGCGAGCAGCGAGATTGAGCCGTCGGGATTGGAGCGTTTGTCGCCATATTTCAGGTCTCCCTTTATCGGGCATCCGATTGACGCGAGCTGCACCCGTATCTGGTGCTTGCGCCCAGTCAGCAGTTCGACCTCTATAAGATGGTAGCGGTCCATCGAGCCAAGTAGCCTGTATCGCAGGCGCGCCTCTTTGTATCCATCTTTCGGGGTGAGGGAATAAAGCGACTTGTTGGTCTTTTCGATGGTCTTGATGTATCCTTTCAGTTCCCCCTCTGGCTGTGGGGGCAGGTTCCGCGAAAGTGCCCAGTATGTCTTGTGGACATCTCCGTTGCGAAACATCTCGTTGAGGCGCGACAGGGCTTTGGAGGTCTTGGCGAAGACCACCAGTCCGCCTACGGGGCGGTCGAGGCGATGCACCACCCCGCAGAACACATTGCCGGGTTTGGCGTATTTCTCTTTTATCCACCTGCGCAGGGTCTCGACAAGGGGTTCGTCGCCGGTCTTGTCGCCCTGGACTATCTCTCCGGGCGACTTGTTAACCACTATCAGGTGGTTGTCGTCATGGATCACTTCCATCTGTCTTTGTCGGTCTTAATGATTTGTCGGATGGTCAGTCATTGAAATCATCCTCGTCGAAATCGAAGTCCCAGCCATCCTCAGTCTGCCATGACTGGGAAGATGGGCCGGTGTAGATGTCGTCGGTGAAGCGGGCCAGCTCGCGGCCCTCGCGTTTGGTCGGACGTCCGAGCCCTTTCCGGCGGTCTATGAATCCCGAGATGCGGATTACATCGAGCAGGTCATACTGCTCCTTGGGGGTGATGTTCTCAAGGTACTCAGGCACGAGTTTGGCTCCAAGCCGGTTTTCGGTAAGCGCGAGAACCCTGAAGGAGTAGGTCACCGGGGGCTTGCGCACGAGTATCGTGTCGCCGACGTGAATCATCCTGGAGGGCTTGGCAATAACCTCGCCGCCAGGGGTAGCGAGGGCCACGCGTCCCTTCTTGCAAGAGTCGGTGGCTACGGTGCGGGTCTTGAATATCCTCATCGCCCACAGCCATTTGTCTATCCTGACTTCGCTTTTCATCGTGTCTATTTGTTGTTGAAATCACACATGGCCGTCTGCAGCCCGGCGAGGACGAATGTCTTTATGGCGTCGACGGCGGTGTCTGTCCTTGCCGGAAGCTGTTGCCGCTGGTCGAGCGTGAAATGGCCGAGCACATAATCAATCTGGCATCCGCGCTGGAAGTCGTTGCCGACACCGAACCGGAGGCGGGGATAGGCTTGCGAGCCAAGCATTTGGGCGATGTTCTTCAGTCCGTTGTGTCCGGCGTCGCTTCCCGAGGGCTTGATGCGTATGGCCCCGAACGGGAGGGCGATGTCATCGACCAGTACGAGTATGTGGTCGTTCTCGATTTTCTCCTTCTCCTTCCAGTAACGCACGGCGTTGCCCGAGAGGTTCATGTATGTGGATGGCTTGAGAATCACCACCTGTTTGTTCTTGAGCCGCCCGCGGGCCACGTCGCCGTATCTTTCGGTGGAGAAATCCAGGTTGAGGCTCTCGGCAAGCGAGTCGGCTATGCGGAATCCGATGTTGTGGCGGGTGCCGACATATTCCTGGCCGATGTTGCCCAGGCCTACTATGAGATATTTCATCGTATGGGGGATTGAGTAGTGGCTTTGCTGTGTCTTGACGGGTTAAAATCAGAGAGGATGCCTGCCGGCGCGGGGAGCGCCGGGAGGGGCATCCTCTCGGTGGGTCTTGCGGGGAAGATTACTTCTTGGCTGCGGCGGCCTCGGCTGCGGCGGCACCACGGGCGGCGCGGGTCAGCTGAACGGCGCAGACAACTGCTTCCTTGGGGGTAACCATTTCGAGACCTTCAAAGTGGAGCTCGCCAACCTGGAGGGTCTTGCCCAGACCGAGGTGGTCAACATTGATGACCAGACGTTCGGGGATTTCGGTGTAGGGAGCGCGTACCTTGATTTTCTTCATCGAGAGGGTCAGCTTACCACCGGCCTTCACACCTTCGGCGTGGCCTTCGAGCTTCACGGGCACTGACATGACAACGGGCTTGTCAGCCTTGACTTCGAGAAGGTCGATGTGGAGGATGTTGTCCTTCACGGGGTGGAACTGCACCTCACGGAGAACGGCGGTCTTCTTCTCGCCGTTGATGTCGAGGTCGATGGCGAAGATCTCGGGGGTGTAGATGAGCTTGCGCACAGCCTCGTTGGTGAGGGTCAGGTCAGTGGTCAGGATGCCACGGCCGTTCTCGATTTCGACGAGCTTCTCGCCCTCTTTGAGGGTGCCCTTGTAGGGGAGTTCGACGATTTCACCGCCATTGAGGACAGCGGGGATTTTGCCTTCTGCGCGGAGCGCCTTGGCGGCTTTCTTGCCCAGTTCCACACGGGGAGCAGCCTTCAGTTCGTAAGATTTCATTCGGTTGAGATTTTTTGTGTTACTCAAAATTAAACTAATAATTTCCCATCACACAGGGATTGCCGGCGGTTATGCCGGGGCTTTCTTGAGGTCGCGTCGCCGCTCCCTCCGGAAAAACCGCCGCAAAGTTACGAAATTATTCCCGCCTATGCAAGCATATCGTCGGGAATATTCACAGGGTCAGCGCGCTTCGGAGTAAATCCGGGCGGCTCTCGGGTATGAGTCGAGGATGGCGGTGGGCTGGCGGTTGCGGAAGGCCCCTAGCGCATAGCCTTCGAGAGTGCCGTCGGGGCATTCCGTCTGGAATGTCTCCGGGGCCCAATAGAAGACTCCAGTGCAGGCTCCGTCGGTGTCATTGATGACCGCGTCAAACAGCGAGTTCATGAATTCCAGCCCCTCCTCGGGCTTTGAAGAGTCTACGCCGGTCTCGACAATCATGACGTCGCACCCGTAACGGGCGTTGAGCTTGCGTATGTTGGCTATCGCGTCGCGGAGGGTCGAGGCCGCGTCTGGTTCGTGGTCATACTTTATGGCCCAGTAGGGATATACGCTCATCCCGATGATGTCCCATTTCCCGCCGTTTTCCCTGAGACCGTCGAATATGGTCTGGTAGGTGGGGTTGTCAAAGCCGTTGTCGATATGCACTATCACTTCGGCTTCGGGATATACGCTCTTGACCGCGTCATATCCGGCTGTGGTGAGGGCGGCGTAATTGGCGATGTTTGACATGTCGTTGACATCGATTTTGCCCACAGGCCAAAGGAATCCGTTGCGGGTCTCGTTGCCGACCTGCACCCATTTCACGTCGATTCCGTTGTCTTTAAGGTAGCTGAGAGTGGAAGCCGTATGGGCGGCAAGGGCCTCTTTGATTTCTTCGAAAGTGAAGTCTTTCCAGGCTGCCGGGATGTTTTGCTTCTCCGGGTCGGCCCACCAGTCGGAATAGTGGAAGTCGATCATCACCTCCATCCCGAGTTCTTTGGCGCGGCGTGCCATCTCCAGCACATCCTCCTTGGCGCTCCACCCGCCACGGGGGTTCACCCATACGCGGAGCCTGACAGCGTTCATCCCGTAATCTTTCATCAGCCGGGTGTTTTCGCGCTGGTTGCCGAGAGTGTCGACAGAGTATATGCCGCGGGCCTCATCGTGGGTTGTGCCGCTGATGTCTGCGCCGAGCCATAATTCGCGTGGTTTTTTCGCGTCGCTGTGGACGGAGGCTCCCAGCAACAGGGCCGCGGCCAGCAGGCCACGGATGACAAATCTTTCAGTTTTCATGAGTGTAAGGTAAGTTTTGTGCAAAACTACGAAAAAAATCCGTAAATTTGCACCGTGATGCCAATCGATTGTCATAATAATAATGAATAAGGAAAACGCAGTTAAATTCATCAGTGGTGCGTTGATGGCCGGAGGATGTATCGGCATAGCCGCCACGGTCTATCTTAAAGTCGGAGGAGTCCTGGGCGCGGCGATGTTTGCCTTCGGGCTGATTGTAGTGGTGGCCATGAAGCTGCCGCTTTTCACAGGGCAGGCCCAGCATGTGTGGAGCCGCAGGGGAGAGGAATACTCCCTGCTGGGGCTCATGTTGCTGCTTAACCTCGGGGGATGTTTCATCCTGTCGGCTCTGACATGCACTCCGGAGATTGCGGAAGCCTCGCAGGCCATCATCAATGCCAGGCTGGCGAAAGGGCCTCTGATGTGTGGGCTGCTCTCGATACCGTGTGGTTTCATAATGACGGCCGCTGTGCGTGGCGCAGGGATGAAAAACAACTGGCTGCCGTTGCTTTTCGGGGTTCCGGCATTCATCATTTGCGGTTTCCCCCACTGCGTGGCCGACTCATACTATTATGCCTCTTGTGGGCGAGACTTCCTCGCCGCCTATGGCTGGAGCCTCATCGCCGCGTATCTTCCCACTGTGGCCGGCAACTTCATAGGCTGCAATCTCTACCGCCTTACAGTCAGGATGCCTGCATGGTTCACTCCGGTAAGTGATGACGCTCCTGCAATTCGCCAGGCCGACAGTCAGGCCGACGGAAAGGATGCTTCCATAGCGATGGATGACAACAAATAACTGTTGAAAAACATATCTTTTTTGCAACATTTTGTGGATGAAGATACGTAACTTTGCACGTTCGGTTATACATTGACTAATGTGATTGATTGAGGCGCTTCGCGTCTCAACCGGTTTCGTATCTTACTTATATATCATTCAACAAATTCTGCATGAAGAAGATTTTTTTAAGTTTGTTGGCGGCGGGAGCCGCCTTCTCTTCGTGGGCAGCCAGTGACGATGCCACTATAGCGTCGGAGCCATCTCCGGCGGTGATCAACCGCCCGGTGTCGGTCACGATAACCACCACGAATTTCGGCAGCGATGTCTATGTCTACACATGGGCGTTGGCAGGATCGACCAGCAAGGAGGCTGCCGCATGGGATGACACCAATGTCGAAAAATACAAGATGTCAGGCTCAAATGGGGTCTACACTTATAGAATCGAAGACATCAAGTCGTTCTACGGGCTGTCAGACAGCCAGCTGTCAGAGCTTTCCAAACTCGGCTTCATCGCCAAGACCTCAAATGGGAAGCAGACTGCCGACTGTTTCATTGAAGTGACGCAGGCGCCGGTCCAGCGTTACTCAGGCGGCCAAGGTACTGTCGCCGAGCCTTATGTCATCTCGACCACGGCTGACCTCAAGGAGCTTTCCGCGACCACAGCTGACTGGGACAAATGTTTCAGGCTTGATGCTGACATCGACGCGTCAGGTGTCACCTCCCCGATTGGAGACAATGCCAATCCTTTCAGAGGGGTGTTTGACGGCAACGGCAAGACTGTCAGCAATCTTGTGATTTCGGGCCAGGCCTTTGGCCAGGGGACAGGGTTGTTTGGCACGGTAGGCTCGGGCGCTGAAATCCGCGACCTCGGAATTGCTGACGCCAATATATCAGGAGGCTGTTTCACCGGAATCCTCGCCGGTCTGGTCAATGGCGGCAACATCTACCGTTGCTATTCTTCCGGCACGGTCAAAGCCTCCTCAATCTGTGTCGGCGGCCTTGTCGGAGAAAATGGCGGAACCATATCTGACTGTTACTCTACCGCCGATGTCTCCGCTCCGGGCGATTACGCAGTAGGAGGTCTTGTCGGCAAGAACTCCGGTTCGGTATCCAACGCCATAGCTTCGGGAAATGTCTCCGGATTCGATTATGTGGGAGGTCTTGTCGGGGCCAACTATGGCAGTGTCACACATTCGCTGTCGGCAAATGCGGGAATCGCGGCCACCAACAATTATGCGGCGCGTTTTGGCGGTAACAACAATGGCCAGAATGTCTCGACCGGCAATTACGCGTGGGATATGATGCCTTTCAACAATAGCGGCTGGACACGATATGGCGACCACGCCACGTTGAAGACCTCCAACGATTTTTCTTCCGAATCGGTCTATCGCGAAATCTCAGGCTGGGATTTCGAAAATGTATGGGTATGGCGAACTGAGAATGCCCGCGCCGCTGTCACATATCAGGGGCCTGTTTTGCGCTCTCTTGGGGAAAGCCAGCCCCGCATCTTCCCTGACGCGCTGTTCAGCGCCATCTCGTCAATCGAGGACATCAAGGGGGATGGGGTATCAGTGGCTGTGTCTCCTAATCCGACCTGTGGGCGTGTCACAGTCTCGGCCCCTGCTGCCATCTTGAGCTGCAAGGTGTTTGCCATTGGCGGCCAGATGGTCGCCCAGGTTGACGGCAACGGCGCATGTGATGCCTCGATTGACCTCTCGGCTTCACCTGCCGGGCTGTATCTGCTGCAGGTAGAGATGGAGGGCTCAAATCCTGCCATAGTCAAGATCATAAAGAAGTAACCCCAACATATGACAACCATGAAATCTTATTATTCGACATACATTACCCTGAGGTCGCTTTGCGCGGGAATGCTCTTCTGCGGTGTGACCATAGCCGCGTCGGCTTCCTCCGACAGTGGCAACGCATCTCTCTCGGCCCTTGAGATAAAGGTCGACGGCCATAACATAGTCGACGGCTTTTCGTCTGAGACAGCTGTCTACAACGTGGAGGCAGACGCCTCGTTGCCCACATTGGCTGCATTCTCAGCCGCGCCTGTGGCTTCTGACGCCATTGTTGACATCTCTGTCAATGGGTCGACCCTAACCAACCACTCCGTGGCGCAGCTTGTGAAGGGCGACAATCTCGTGTCCTTTAAAGTGGTTAGCGGCGATGCCACCAAGACCTACACTGTGAAGATAACGCCCGCCTCCAACGAGCGCACGATGTATTTCAAAGGAGACTGGGGCGAGACTCCCTACGCTTATGTGTATTCCGAAAGCTCATCCACCACTGAGCATGCCGGCGCATGGCCCGGAACGGCTATGACCGAGGCTGCCAATGGATGGTACAGCTATGTGTTGCCCGAGGCTGCCGACCAGAACGCCAGGGTGATATTCAATACCGGCAACGATGGCAACAACCGTTATCCGGCAGATATGCAGCCAGGCATACAACTCAATTTCCCCGGAAAGGAGGGTTGGTATCTGCTGTCTGACAAGAAATGGTATTCGGAGAATCCTGAAGGGCCCCAGAAACCATCTATTTCTGTTTCGCCTGCTGGCGGCCGCGTCAAGGGCACCGGTTTCATAACCATCAGCTTCTCCAACGACCCGACTTCGGTTTCCGGCAGCTTCAATGGCCGCGAGCTGAGCCTGTCTACTACCTCCGCCACCCGTCTGAATGTCTCGGATTATCTCAATGACGGAGAGAGCGCCACTTTGTCGGTCTCCGCTTCAAACCAGGAAGGGGAGGCTACATTCTCGGCCACTTACAACCGCGATGACTCGCAGCCTGTCACCACCCTGACCGGCGATCATCGTGAGCTTTCGATATACCAGGTGATGGTAGGCTCTTTCCAGCACGGAGAGGGTGGCGCGTCGGGTTACACTGACATGTGGGGCCCTGAGGGACACCGCAAGAATGGCAACCTGCGTGGTATCATCAACTCGCTTGACTATATCAAGGAACTCGGAATGAACGCCCTCTGGATGACTCCGGTCTTCGACTCCACCAATGGCCAGGGAGGCGAGAAGCTGCAGGCCACGGGTTACTTCTGCACAAACTATTTCAAGATTGACCCCAAATTCGGCACTGAAGAGGAGTTTGACGAGCTGGTGGCCGAGGCCCACAGCCGTGGCATATATGTGATTCTCGACGGTGTGTTCGGCCATCACGGCGGAGTGACCGCGCCTTCTCCCGAAGGACGGTATATCGACACCAAGGCAGGCACCGCCAATGTGCGAGGCTCCGATGCCGGCAACATCGCATACCCCGGTTCGCTCGAATATTTCAAGGAGGTGATACGTTACTGGATGAACCGTGGTGTCGACGGCTGGCGTCTCGACCAGTGTTACCAGGTTTACCAGGGCGGCCACAACTATTGGTATGATCTTCGCCTTGAGGTGGAAGCCGTATGCCAGGAGCGCAAGAACCGTGGCGAAGAGTGGGGAACACTTGGTTTCATGGTAGGTGAGGACTGGACAAGCGCGGGTGGCATAACCGTGACCCAGCAGGATGGCCTCAAGAGCGTAATGGACTTTGACGGAAAAGACAATCTTGTGGGACTCAGCGCGGGTGTAGGCTCTGTCGGCTGGTATCTCTCCACGGATGCCGCCGGACGTGGTTACCGCGACGCTGGTGTCAATCCCACCATCTTCCTCAGCAACCATGACACAGCGCGCGTCGGCGACTTTGTCGACATAAACAGCGATGTCGAAGGTCTTATGACCCGCCATGCCGCCGTGGCCTGCTACTCTGGCCCGACCTGCACATATTATGGTGATGAAATCGGAGACAAGCACGGCAACGGCAACTCAGACAACTGGGCCCGTACTTCTGGCCGCCTTGACGGATTCAACGCCAATGAGCAACGTCTGCATGACTACGTGGCCAAGGTGTTCAACGCGCGTGCCGAGAACCCTGCGCTCTGGCGTGGCTCTGTAAGCCGTGACCAGAGAGCCAACGACCTTGAGGTAATCACCAAGACTGATGCCGAGACTGGCAACACTGTCGTAGTGATTTTCTCGCAGAAAGACCAGAACGTCTCTATCGGCGGCACAGGTGAGGACCTCATCAACGGCGGCACTGTCAGCGGCTCTGTGAATGTGTCGGCCTGGGTTCCGGCGTTCATCCGTATGCAGTGACGATGACCGTCTGAATCAAGACAAACATTGAAAAGGCGCTTTCCCGTCTTCCGCAAGTCGCGGTTGCCAGGAAAGCGCCTCTTTTTTGGGTTGGGTGGCGATTCGCGTCAGGAGGTCAGCGGATGATGCGCGGCACCTCCACCACTTTCACTTCCTGGAGTTTCAGCCGGGCCTCGAGATAGCGTCTCAATTCTGTCTTCTGCTTGTCGGTGAAGCCAGCCGTGGTGTTGACCAGGGCTATGTTGACTGTGTCAGTGAGGCCGTCGGCCGGTTTGGCGACTATCGCCTTGGTGATGGCTATTTCGTCAACCTTGGGGAACACCACGCGCAATTCGGGCAAAATGTCAGCTGCCATGCCGAAAGAGGCCCGGTAGCCTCCAAGGATGTTGTTAAGCGAGTCTATCTCCATCTGTTTTGACTGCATTGCGGTCTGGGAAATGTGGTATATGTCGCTCACTGCGGCGCTCTTGAGTTCGTCGACCGACATTGGCGCGTCGCCTTGGAAAATCTTCAGGCGTGTCCCTTCGAGGTTGTAGAAGCGAAGGCGCGAGGAGAGGGCAATGAGGAGAGAGTCTTGTGGCATGGCTTTCCCGATAAGGGTCAGGTTTATCTGGCGTCCATCTTTTCCCCATGATTCAGAAGATGAAAGCACATGGGTGTCGGGCCATTGGCATTCGTGGTTTATGAACTTGTCTGCGTTAAGCTCAAACCGGTTCATGCGCATCATGTTGTAGGTGAGGTATATGCTTGGCAGCAGGGTCAGAAGGGCGATGGTATAGGTGATACGCCGGATGCGCTTCACCCGGTCTGGCGCGGCCGTGGCCAGGGGCTTGAACTGGAAAAGCTTCACCCCGATGAATGTTGCCAGGCATATGAATATGGAGTTGATGATGAACAGGTATGATGCCCCGAGGAAATAATGCATCTGCAGTGTGGCCAGCCCGTAACCGGCTGTGCAGAGAGGGGGCATTAGGGCCGTGGCGATGGCCACTCCGGGAATCACATTGCCTTTGCTTTTGGAGCAGATGGCGACGATGCCGGCTCCGCCACCGAAGAAGCCGATCAGCACGTCGTATATTGTCGGGGAGGTTCGGGCGAGCAGTTCGCTGTGCCCCTCGGCCACCGGGGATATGAGGAAATAGAGTGATGAGGCCAGCATAGAGAAAATCGCCGCCACCACAAGGTTGCGCAACGAGCGTTTAAGCAAGCCGAAATCCGTGATGCCTATTCCGAGTCCGATGCCGATGATGGGGCCCATGAGCGGGGAAATCAACATCGCTCCGATGATTACTGCCGTGGAATTGGTGTTGAGCCCGAGGGAGGCTATGAAAATCGCCAGCACAAGGATGATAAGGTTGGTGCCACGAAAAGAAACACCCTCTCTGATGGATGCTTCGGCTTCCTGTTGCGTGACGAGGTAGGGGCCCAACGCGAAATAATTTCCCGTCAATGATTTCAGCTTAGTCCAGAAATTTTCTGCCATGGTCGGAACGTGTTTGTATGCAACTTAAACAATTCTGCTGGCAAAAATATCCAAAAATCCATTAAAAAGCAAATAAAAGAAGAAAGCCGCAAGTAATCCTGAGATTACTTGCGGCTTTCAAAGTGTCCGAAATGAGACTCGAACTCACACGATCCAATGATCACTACCCCCTCAAAGTAGCGCGTCTACCAATTCCGCCATCCGGACATTCTTAAACCTTTTGAGACTATCTCCCGAGATTCCGTAAGGAGGGTCTGTTGGAGCGAAAAACGGGACTCGAACCCGCGACCCCGACCTTGGCAAGGTCGTGCTCTACCAACTGAGCTATTTTCGCAAGATTAGTAATCTCGTCGGCGTAGCCGTGGAGGGTGTCGCAAAAGATTTAATTCAAAAAATAAATGTACTAAAGAACCAAGGTTTGGAACTCTGAGCGAAAAACGGGACTCGAACCCGCGACCCCGACCTTGGCAAGGTCGTGCTCTACCAACTGAGCTATTTTCGCAAGATTTTTAATGTTCTATCGGGATTTCTGAGCCTTGGTGGAGGTCGTTTTTCCCGTTTGCGTTGCAAAGTTAGGCATTATTTCTGAACTGACCAAAACTTTTTGAGAAAAATTTGATAAAAAAATGAAGTAATTTTTGGCCTTGTGATTTATTTATTTGATATTCAACAATTTGTGGAGCGGATGATTTTTGAGGCGGAATGAAGTTTTTTTGGGAGTGGTAGCTATGAGATTGGAAAATTTCGTAAATTTGCATTGTCGGGGCGGTAGCAATGCCCTGCGCGATGCCGCCCGCGCGGCACGCGGATTCAACGATAAAAACACGACAAAAACCGACAAAGATGAATCATCGCCAACAACAGGCCGGAACGACTCCGGTGGAAATCCATCGGTCGCATGTGGGAGAAAGCGACGGAGGTGTC
This sequence comes from Bacteroidales bacterium, assembly GCA_910575615.1. Taxonomy (GTDB): domain Bacteria; phylum Bacteroidota; class Bacteroidia; order Bacteroidales; family Muribaculaceae; genus UBA7173. The sequence continues at coordinate 90,273 of CAJTEX010000008.1, forward strand.
ACTTGGTTCTGCTGCGTAGACAATGGAATCAGATTGTTTGAGAAGCAATACCCTCTTGCCGACGGGATGAGTTACGACTCCTATATAATAGAGGATGAAAAACTGGTCGTGGTGGACACGGTTGACCATTCGGTGGAGTCTGCTTGGCTTGAGGCGTTGGCCGGATTTTTGGGGTCGCGTGGCAGTAGGCAGCCCGACTTCCTGATTGTGCAGCATCTCGAACCTGACCATTCTGCCGCTATCGAGGCTTTCATGGCCGCATATCATTCGTGTCGGATTGTATGCTCGGCCAAAGCCGCAGGGATGCTCCCGCAGTTCGCGCGTGGTGTGGATGCCAGCCGAGTGATGGCGGTGAAGGAGGGTGACTCCCTTCCGATCGGTTCGCGTGAACTTCATTTCGCGATGGCCCCTATGGTTCATTGGCCCGAGGTCATGGTGACATATGACCCGAAGACCCGGATTCTGTTTTCGGCTGACGCATTCGGCACTTTTGGCAGGAGCCTTGCGGCAGCGGTGGCTTCAGGAGAGCAAGCCTGCACGGCTTTCGCGAAAGACTGGCCCGACGAGGCGCGACGTTATTATATAAACATATGTGGCAAATACGGCGCGCAGGTGCAAGCGCTCCTGAAAAAGGCGGCCGGGCTTGACATCCGGTATCTCTGCCCGCTCCATGGCCCGGTCATTGATCTCTCGGAATACAATCCGGTGGATTTGTATGACAAATGGAGCAGGTATGCAGTGGAATTTCCTGGGCGGTGTCTGGTTGTCGCCGCTTCGCTTCATGGCAACACTGTGGAGGCGGCCCGCGAGCTTGCCTCGATGCTGGAAGCCAGTGGTGTCGAGGCTCTGGTGTTTGACCTTGCTGAATCTGACATGTCGGAGGCGGTCAGCCAGGCGTTCGCTTGTGGGGCTGTCGTGTTCATGTCGGCGACGTATGACGGCTCGCTTGTGCCATCAATGAGCACGTTCATTTCCCGCCTGAAGTCAAAGAACTGGCAGAAACGTCTGGCCGCGATTGTGGAGAATGGCAGCTGGGCGCCTATTGCCGGCAGGTTGCTTGAAAAGGAACTTGCAGACATGAAGGATGTCAAAATCGTCGGCAGCATAGTGAGGATAAACACACGCCTGGATGACACGTCGTCTGAGGGGCTGCGCGTTTTGGCCTCCGACATGACGGCTGCCATCAACGCTACGCAAGAGGCAGAGGCATGAGGGTAGTGGTGCAACGCGTCAGCCGCGCCTCGGTAGAGGTGGATGGCGAGACGGTGAGCGCGATCGGCCAAGGGCTGATGGTGCTGGTGTGTGTCGAGACCGGCGACCAGGAATCAGACATGGATTGGCTGGCGCGGAAAGTGACAGGTCTCAGGGTGTTTGAGGATGAGGCGGGGGTGATGAACCTCGATGTCTCTGCGGTGGACGGCGAGATACTCGCCGTCAGCCAGTTCACGCTTGTGGCCGGCACCCGCAAGGGCAACAGGCCGAGTTATATCCGCGCGGCCGGCCCCGGCGAGGCTGTGCCGATGTATGAGGCGTTTTGCCACAGGCTGGAGTCGCTGACCGGCAAGGCTGTGGGGCGTGGTCGTTTCGGTGCCGACATGAAGGTGTCGCTGGTCAACGACGGCCCTGTCACCATAATAATAGACACGCGGCTGAAGGAATGATGAGGGCGCGGGACGTTTGCAATTTTTAAGTGAACGGCCACGCGCGGCGTTTGCCGAAACGAGAGATTTTTGCTAATTTTGCAAGTTAACAGACCTCCCAGCTATGAGACTTCAGCCATTATTCCATTTCGCTATCATATCGGCCCTGTCGGCATTCGCGTGCAAGGCCCAGTTGACCTTCTCAGGCAATGTGGCTCCTCCGGTCACCGAGTCGCCCGATGCATCCTCGGGGCTGTCATCAATTTATGTGCTTGACAACACATCCGGTGTCACGGCGAGCTACACAGCAGCGTCGTCGTCAACGCCTGTGAGATGGATGAGGTTCAGCTCCCTCGGGGGCGGTTATGCCGAGGAGGTCACCCCGGTCAGGAATGGCAATGTCACTTCAGTCACGCTCACCCGCGACGATATGGGGTACATTGTGGTGGAGGGCACTTCCAGGAAATGCTACTGGGTGGTGAACTATGCCAACCATCCCTGTGAGTTGCGTGGCCTGGCTATAGCCCCTGAGCAGGATTGCATGTCGGCCTCGCTGGTGTTCTCGGGGAATGCCGACCGGATTGTGTATTACACCGTCAACGGGGTGCCGCGCACACTGTCGCGCGGGCTAACTCTGGAATACACCACCTTGGTGTTCAATGGCGAGCGCAACACTTACGAGCAGGCAATCACCACCCAGGAACTGGAGTATCTGTCGGGAGAGGTGCATGTGGCGTCGCCTCTGTGTCAGACCGATTTTCTGCTTACCGGCGACCGTTTCCAGATGGCATGGGGCGGAGGCAAGACCATATCCAGCCCCGTGTTTGAGCCTATGGCCGTGGAGGCGGTGACCTCCGCTGAACAGACATCCAGGACGGTCGACAACGAGCAGAAGAGCAGTGACAGCTCCTCGGGAGCGCTTGGTGGATCCGCGCCGGTCGAGATTGCATTCTCGGCCGTGGTGACCGACGCGGCGATTTACCACGAATGGCAGTATTCGCCCGACCCTCAGTTTGATGTCATTGACATGAGGGTAAACTCCACCGAGTCTACGCGTGTTTTCAATGAGTACGGCACCGTCTATGTCCGTTTCGTCGCCGGTGACGCGTCAGGGCTATGCGACTGGGTGTCGGAGACCTACACCGTGAACATCGGGGAGTCGAAGCTTGAATGCCCCAACGCTTTTTCTCCGGGGGCGTCGGAGGGTAGCAACGACGAGTGGAAGGTGTCTTACAAGTCGATTGTGAGCTTCGACTGCCATATATTCAACCGGTGGGGCATTGAGGTGGCCCATCTGACCGACCCGTCGCAAGGATGGGATGGCCGCCACAATGGCAAGCTGGTCAAGTCGGGGGTGTTCTATTATGTCATACAGGCCGAAGGAGCCGACGGCAAGCAATACAAGCTTTCGGGTGACATAAACATCATCCACGCCAATTACAACAAGGGATATTAATGATGAGCAAGAATAACGCAGCAAGCATACAACCAAGACCTTCATCTCCGGCAGTCAGGATGCCCGGCAGCCTGTCGGTTGTCGGGGCAAGGGTCAACAACCTCAAGAACATAGATGTGGATATTCCCCACGGCACCCTGACGGTGATCACCGGACTGAGTGGTTCGGGGAAATCCTCGCTTGCCTTCGACACCATTTTCGCCGAAGGGCAGCGGCGCTACATAGAGACATTCTCGTCATATGCCCGCAACATGCTCGGCAATATGGAGAGGCCCGATGTCGACAAGATATCGGGCTTGTCGCCGGTCATCGCCATAGAGCAGAAGACCGTCAACCGCAATCCCCGAAGCACCATCGGCACCACCACTGAGGTCTATGACTACCTCCGACTGCTTTTCGCCCGCGCGGGCGAGGCCAGGAGCTATCTTTCAGGTGAACCGATGGTGAAATATTCCCCCGAGAAAATCGTTGAACTGATTCTCCAGGAGTATGACAACCGTAAGATATACCTGCTGGCCCCGCTGGTGCATAACCGCAAGGGGCATTACAAGGAGCTTTTTGAGAATCTGATGAAGAAGGGGTATCTCACCGTCAGGGTCGACGGGGAAATAATGGAGCTTTTCCCGGGGATGAGGCTTGACCGTTACCGCAACCATTCGGTCGAACTTGTCATCGACAAGCTGAAAGTGTCGGCAAAGGATGACCGCAGGCTGCTTGACTCGGTGATGAAGACGCTCAAGCAGGGTGACAAGCAGATGATGGTTTACGACCTTGAGTCTGAAAAGGCGCGCCATTACTCGCAGTCGCTGATGGATCCTGTCAGCGGACTGTCATACCGCGAGCCGGCCCCGCACAATTTCTCGTTCAATTCCCCGCTCGGGGCTTGCCGCTGCTGCAAGGGGCTCGGGACGGTCAACATCATTGACCGCGACAAGGTGATTCCCGACGATTCGGTCTCAATCCATGCCGGAGGCATAGCCCCGCTGGGGAAATACCAGAACACCACGATATTCTGGCAGGTGCAGGCCATATGTGAGAAATATGGAGCCACGTTGAAGACCCCCATACGTGATCTGCCCCCGGAAGCGCTTGAGGATATTCTCAACGGCACTGACGAGCGTCTGAATGTGCATTCCGAGGGGAGTTCAATCGCCAATTACTTTCTAAGTTATGACGGCCTGCTGAAATATATCGAGATGCAGCAGGGAGAGGATGCCACCTCGGCCGCGCAGCGTTGGAGCGGACAGTTCTTCTCGCGCAAGACCTGCCCCGAATGTGGTGGCGACCGCCTCAACCGCGAGGCCCTGCATTTCTTTATCGACGGGAAAAACATCGCCGACCTGTCGCGGCTCGACATCTCCGAGTTGCTCGAATGGTCGCGCACGGTCGAGGAGCGTCTCGCGCCGCGCCAACGGGTGATCGCGTCGGAGATAATAAAGGAGATAAGGTCGCGCCTGAGCTTCCTTGTCGATGTAGGGCTGGGCTATCTGTCGCTCAACCGCGCTTCCGCCACGTTGTCGGGAGGGGAGAGCCAGCGCATAAGGCTCGCCACTCAGCTCGGCTCTGAACTTGTCAATGTGTTGTATATCCTCGACGAGCCTTCGATAGGGCTTCATCAACGCGACAACCACAAGCTGATAGGTTCGTTGAAACGGCTCCGCGATGCCCGCAACTCAATCATAGTCGTGGAGCATGACAAGGATATGATGCTGGAGGCCGACTATATCGTCGACATAGGCCCGAAAGCCGGACGCAAAGGTGGAAAGGTGGTGTTTGAAGGCACTCCGGAGGAGATGCTGAAGACCGACACCCTGACAGCCGGCTATCTCAACGGCAACCGAGAGATAGCCGTGCCGGAATCGCGGCGTAAAGGCAACGGGCTGTCGCTTAGCCTCAAAGGCTGCACCGGCCATAATCTCAAGGATGTCGATTTCACCCTCCCGCTGGGCACCCTCAGCTGTGTTTGCGGAGTGTCGGGAAGCGGTAAGTCGTCACTTGTGAACGGTACCCTGCAGCCGATTCTTTCACAGAAATTCTACCGCTCGTCGCAAGAACCGCTGCCTTACCGCGAGATAGAGGGCATCGAAAACATCGACAAGGTGGTCACGGTCGACCAGACCCCGCTGGGGCGCACCCCGAGGTCGAATCCGGCCACATACACGGGCGTGTTCTCAGACATAAGGAATCTGTTTGTAGGTCTGCCTGAGGCCAAAATCAGGGGCTACAAGCCTGGACGTTTCTCATTTAATGTCGCCGGAGGCCGGTGTGAGGTCTGCAAGGGCAACGGCTACAAGACGATTGAGATGAACTTCCTGCCCGATGTCCTGGTGCCGTGTGAGGCGTGTGGCGGCCGACGTTACAACCGCGAGACACTTGAGGTGAGGTTCAAAGGCAAGTCAATTGCCGATGTGCTTGACATGACAATCAACCAGGCGGTGGAGTTCTTTGAGTTCCAGCCCTCGATATTGAAGAAGATAAAAGTGCTTCAGGATGTGGGGCTGGGTTACATAAAGCTCGGACAGCCATCTTCAACCCTTTCGGGAGGGGAGAACCAGCGCGTTAAACTCGCGACTGAGCTTGCAAAGCGCGACACGGGCAAGACGCTGTTCATTCTCGACGAGCCTACCACCGGACTTCATTTCGAGGATATAAACACGCTGCTGGCTGTCCTCAACCGGTTGGTCGACCGGGGAAACACTGTGCTGGTGATAGAGCATAACCTCGATGTGGTGAAAGCTGCCGACTATGTGATAGATATGGGGCCCGACGGGGGGCGGAACGGTGGTATGATTATCGCCACGGGGACTCCAGAGGAGGTCGCCGCCACGGATTCACCCACCGCCCCGTATATCCGTCAGGAACTTAACCTGCGCTGAACGAGAAACGTATGGTGCGGCGGTAGGGGAGTTGCGGGGAGACCACCTGCGACGGGAATCCCGGTTTGTTGGGGGCATCGGGGCATCCTTGGCACTCGATGGCCACGGCGCAGAAGTCTGTGTAGACGGCCCCATCTTTTCCGGTGGGGCAGCCCGACACCCAGTTGCCGCCATATACCTGCACCGCGGGCTGGTCGGTGGCCACAGAGAGCTTGCGTCCGCTCGTAGTGTCCTCAAGGGTGGCAATCGTGGCCAGTTCTCCGGCGGGAGAGTCTGACATCCAGCAATTGTCATATCCTTTTCCGAAGCGTATCGCGTCGAAGTCGGTGATTAGGTTTTCGGTAGACGGAGCCGCTCCGGCAGGGAAAATCGACTCCCCAACCTTGCGGGCCTTCCGGAAATCCATGGGGGTGCCGTCCACAGGCGCGAGCTCGCCGGTTGGGACCAGGGTGTCGTCGGTCGGAAGCCAGCGTGAGCAGTTGAGTTGCAGCAGCTGGTTCATTGCCTTTGCGGCTCCCGCGTCGTGTCCTGCGAGGTTAAAGTAGCTGTGGTTGGTGAGGTTTACCACGGTGGGGCTGTCTGCGGTGGCCCCATATTCGATGGTCAGGTTGTCATCGTCGTCCCAGGTGTATGTCACCGTAGCTTTCAGGTTGGCGGGGTATCCGGCGTCTCCGTCGGCGCTTTCGATGGTGAACTGAATCTTACCCGGAGCGACTTCCTCCATCTCCCATGCACGGTTCTGGTAGCCGTCAGGCCCTCCATGGAGGTGGTTGGGCCCGTTGTTGACCGGCAAGGTGTATGTCTTGCCCTCAAGGGTGAAACGCCCGTTGGCTATACGGTTGGCGTAGCGGCCAGGGGTTTTGCCGGCGCAAGGCCCGTCGGCGATGTAGTCGGCTGCCTCGGGGTATCCGATGACCACATCTGCTATATTCCCTTCACGGTCGGGAACGCGTATGGCGATTATCCCCGCTCCGAGGGATGACAATGTTACCTGGCTGCCCCGGGCGTTTGTCAGGGTCAGATATGTGACTTCACCCACAGGGGTGACGAAGGTCTGTTTTGAAGTCTTCATGGTTTTTTGGATTATGAGTGTATGTTTTGACAACCACAGAGGCCCTTCAATGAGGCTCAATGGTTGTCTTTGAAGAGACGTTTCTGCAGGGCGCGCAGGGCGGCCACCTTGTCCTCCTTGCTGACAAGGAAAGAGATGTTGTAGTTGCTGCCACCGTAGGAAATCATCCTGACGGGTATGTCATGGAGCGCATCGAGGGCTTCGGCCTCGAAACCGCTGTTGTGCCATTCGAGGTCGCCGACCACGCATATGATCACCATGTCGCGGTCGATGGAGACGGTGCCGATTTCTTTCAGCTCATCTACGATATGCTCAAGTTTGAGCGGGTTGTCTATGGTGACAGACACCCCGACCTCGCTTGTGGCGATCATGTCTATCGGGCGGCTGTAATTGTCGAAAATCTCAAACACGCGGTGCATGAAGCTCGACGCGAGCATCATCCTCGACGACCTGATTTTGATGGCGATGATGTCATCCTTGGCCGCCACGGCCTTGATGCCCTGCGAGAGTTCGGTGTTGTAGATGAGGGTGCCTTTCGCCGACGGCTCCATGGTGTTGAGGAGTCTAACCGGTATATTGTTGACCTTGGCAGGCAGCACGCATGTCGGGTGGAGGATCTTTGCCCCGAAATAGGCCAGCTCGGCGGCCTCGTCGAAGTGGAGTTCGGCCACAGGGGTGGTGCCCTCGACAAAACGGGGGTCGTTGTTGTGCATCCCGTCTATGTCGGTCCAGATTTCGATTTCCTTGGCCATCAGCGCGGCCCCGATGATTGACGCAGTCAGGTCTGAGCCGCCACGGCGCAGGTTGTCGACCTCGCCGTATGCGTTGCGGCATATGTAGCCTTGGGTGATGTAAAGGTCTGCGTCGGGGTTCTCGTCGAGGAGGGCCTGGAGGTGTTCGCGGATGTAGTCCATGTCGGCCTCGCCGTTCTTGTCGGTGCGCATGTATTCAAGCGCCGGAAGGAACCCGGAGTTTACGCCACACTGGCGCAGGTAGAGGTGCATCAGCTTGGTCGACAGCATCTCCCCCTGGGCGAGGATTTCTTTCTCCTCGAATGAGGTGAAGCTGTCACGGGCGAGGGAGCGTATGCTGGAGAACACCGCCTCCACCTCCTCGTCAGCCTCCATGCGGATTTCGACCTGGGTGAACAGCAGGGCCACTACGCGGCGGTAGTTTCGCTCAAGGTCGTTGATTATCTCCTTGGCGCCGTTGACGTTATGTTTGTATAGGTAATCTGAAATCTCCACCAGGGTGTTGGTGGTGCCGGCCATCGCCGACAGCACCACTATGTTCTGTCCTCTCCCGGTGATGAGGTCGGCCACATTGCGGATACGGTCGGCCGAGCCTACGGAGGTTCCTCCGAATTTAAGTACTTTCATTGTCAGTCGTTGTGGTGGTTGTCTGAGACAAGTCGCTTGTCCTCGCAGCGGAGTACCCGTGCAGGGTATTGCTCCACGAGCTGCATGTTGTGGGTGGCCATCAAGACGGCTGTCCCCTGGCGGGAAATCTCGCGCAGATGGTCGACTATCTGCTGGCCGGTCTCCGGGTCAAGGTTGCCGGTCGGCTCGTCGGCCAGAATCAGCTTGGGCCTGTTTAGCAGGGCGCGTGCGATTACTATGCGCTGCTGCTCTCCGCCCGAGAGTTCGTGGGGCATCTTGTAGCTCTTGTTGTGCATCCCCACTTGCTTCAGCACCTGCTCTATCCGGTCGTCGATTTCTATGCGGTCGTGCCATCCGGTCGCGTCGAGCACGAATTTGAGGTTGTCGTAGACTGTGCGGTCGGTCAGCAGCTGGAAATCCTGGAAGACAATCCCGATGTTGCGCCTCAGCAGGGGTATTTCCTTGCGCTTTATGCCCGTGAGCTGGGTGCCCATCACTTCGGCGTGGCCGTTGAAGATGGGTATCTCGGCGTAGATTGATTTCATCAGGCTTGATTTGCCGCTTCCCACACGTCCGATGAGATAGGCGAATTCCCCTTCCTCAAGCGAAAAACTCACATGTTTCAGCACGACAAGCTCTTTTCGCAGAATCTCGACGTCGGAATATTTCAGTATGCTCATTTCAGTTGTCTGGTTGTTTGCGAAGCACCGCGCAATGCCTGCTGGCAGTAGCGCCGCTTTGTCTGCAAAATTACACCATATCATAGATAACGGTGGCGGCAGATAAGAATATTAACAATAATTTAACACTTTTGGGGGCGTTAGGCTTGTGCGGTCGGATTTTTCAGTGTAATTTTGCAGTTTGAAAAATCATATAAAACTATATAAGCCCAACACAAGAAATGCAAGTCACACTTGAAAAGACCAACGACCTCGACGCAACCATCAAGGTTGAGGTGGTTGAAGCAGACTACGCAAAGAAGGTTGACAGCGACCTTCGCGAACTTGGCCGCACCCGCCAGATCCCCGGATTCCGCAAAGGCCATGTTTCCATCGAACATCTCCGCCGTCTCTTTGGCCGCGACGTTAAGAGCCACGTGCTCAACGACGAGGTCTTCAAGGCGGTAATCGAATATCTCCGCGAAAACAAAATCGACATCCTCGGCGAACCTCTCCCCAAGAAGGTCGAGGAAATCGACATGAAGCAGAAAGACTACACCTTCGAGTATGAGGTGGGTCTGGCTCCCGCCCTCGACATCGAGGTGAACAAGGACATCAAGGTGCCTTTCTACACCATCGAGGTCTCCAAGGAGATGATTGACGAGCAGGACAAGGCTCTCCGCAACCGCTTCGGCGCCCAGATTCCCGGCGAGGAGGTCAACGAGACCGCCCTGGTAAAGGGTGCGATCATGCAGCTCGACGCCGAAGGCAACGTGATGACCTCGGAGGACGCCATCCAGGTCGTTGCAGGCATCGTGTCTCCCCAGCACTTCCAAGACAAGGATGAGGCCGCCAAGTTCCTCGGCAAGAAGGTCGGCGACAAGGTTGTCTTTAACCCCGCCAAGGCCGAAGGCGACAACAAGGTCGCCCTCGCGTCGATGCTCAACGTCGACAAAGAGCGTGTCGAAGGCCTGACCTCCGATTTCGAGATGGCGGTGTCTGAGATCATCGTCCTGAAGCCCGCCGAGCTTGGCGAGGAGTTCTACAAGGAGGTGTTCGCCGGCAAGGAAATCAAGTCGGAGGAGGAGTACTTCGAAGGCCTCAAGGAAATCATCGCCCGCGAGCTTGCACCCAACTCCAACTTCAAGTTCAACATGGATGTGCAGCAGGCCCTGGTTGAGAAGTTCGGCAACTTCGATCTTCCCGCCGAGTTCCTGAAGAAATGGCTCGTTGCCCGCAATCCCGAGCTGACCGCCGAGAAGGCCGACGCCGAGTTCGATACAATGATTCCCTCAATCAAGTGGGAGCTCATAAAGGGCAAAATCGCCGAGAAACAGGACATCAAGGTCACCGAGGAGGATCTTCTCGCCTTCGCCAAGGCGACAGCCCTGCGCCAGTTTGCCCAGTATGGCATGATGAACATGGCCGACGATGTCATCACCGACTACGCCAAGCGCATGCTCGAAGACCGCAAGTTTGCCCGCCAGCTCCATGAGCAGGCCGGCGACATGAAGCTCTTCAACGCCCTGCGCGCGCTTGTCGACACCGAGGACAAGACTGTCAGCCTCGATGAGTTCAAGAAGCTCGTCGGCGCCGAATAATAACGCCTGACAGGGGACACTTGTCTCCAGACAACAATACCCGCGGATCCGGACTGCCCGGATCCGCGGTTTGTGTTGCCCCCTCTGTCAACGCTGTTTTTCACCGGGCCGGTGATTTTTTTGTCATAAGATAGTTGACAGACGGGAAAAAATTCGTATCTTTGAATTAGAAAACAAACAAGACCTCCAAAGAATATGAATAACGATTTCCGCAATTATGCCGTAAAGCACCTCGGGATGAACTCCCTGGCGCTTGACCAATACATCTCTGCCTCCGACGCGGCCATCCGTTCAAGCTATATCTCACCTACAATCATCGAAGAGCGTCAGCTCAACGTCGCACAGATGGATGTGTTCTCCCGTCTCATGATGGATCGCATCATTTTCCTGGGCACTGATGTCAACGACTACACCGCCAATGTCATACAGGCCCAGCTGCTCTATCTTGACTCGGCCGACCCCGGAAAGGATGTGTCGATATACATCAACTCCCCCGGCGGCTCGGTTTATGCGGGCCTTGGCATTTACGACACCATGCAGTATATCTCGAGCGATGTCGCAACCATATGCACCGGAATGGCGGCTTCTATGGCTGCCGTGCTGCTCGTGAGCGGCACAGCCGGCAAGAGGTTTGCCCTCCGCCACTCGCGCGTCATGATTCATCAGCCGATGGGAGGCGCTCAGGGCCAGGCTTCAGACATCGAGATCACAGCCCGTGAGATTCTTAAGCTCAAAAAGGAACTCTATCAGATCATCGCCGACCATTCCGGCCAGACAATCGAGAAGGTGGAGCGCGACTCAGACCGCGACTACTGGATGACTGCTATGGAGGCCAAGGAGTATGGAATGATAGATGACGTGTTAATCAAGGCCAAACACTGATATGGCGAAAAAGAAAGAAGAGACATGCGCGTTCTGCGGCCGCCCCGGCTCCTCATCCGAGGTGCTGATACCCTCGGGAATCCAGCCCGGGGTGTATCTCTGCGCCGAGTGTGCCGACCAGATTCACCAGCTGCTGGCCGACTATCGCCATCAGGTGGGTTCCGGCCAGTCGACCGGAGACCTGACCGGCGACTCCGGAGCCGCCCTGGATCTCGCCAAACTGCCCAAACCGAAGGAGATATGTGACTTCCTTGACCAATACGTGATAGGGCAGGATAGCGCAAAGCGTTATCTCTCGGTGGCTGTCTACAACCATTACAAACGTCTGGCCCAGGAAAAGGGTGGAGACGGCGACCTGGCTGATGTCGACATCGAGAAAAGCAACATCATACTTGTGGGCCCCACCGGTACCGGCAAGACATTGCTCGCCAAGACAATCGCCAGGATGCTGGATGTGCCGTTCACAATCGTTGACGCGACGGTCCTCACTCAGGCCGGATATGTCGGAGAGGACATCGAGAGCCTGCTGACACGTCTGCTCCAGGTGGCCGACTACGATGTTGCCAAGGCCCAGCGCGGCATCGTCTTCATAGACGAGATCGACAAGATCGCCCGCAAGGGAGACAATCCGTCGATAACCCGCGACGTGTCGGGCGAGGGGGTGCAGCAAGGACTGCTGAAACTGCTTGAAGGATCGGTGGTCAATGTGCCGCCTCAGGGAGGACGCAAGCATCCCGAGCAGAAAATGATACCGGTCGACACGAAAGACATCCTCTTCATCTGCGGAGGAGCCTTCGACGGAATCGAGCGGAAAATAGCCCAGCGCCTCAACACCCATGTGGTCGGCTACTCGACCGACGCCGAGCGCCGCAAGATAGACCGTGACAACTATCTGGCTTATGTCGCCCCGCAAGACCTGAAATCATTCGGGCTCATCCCCGAAATCATAGGCCGTCTGCCGATTCTCACTCATCTCGACCCCCTTGACCGCGACGCGCTAAGGCGGGTACTTACCGAACCCAAGAACGCCATCACCCGCCAGTACCGGAAGCTATTCGCCATGGACGGCGTGGAGCTGACATTCACTCCCGACGCGCTTGACATGATCGTGGATAAGGCCATTGAGTACAAGCTCGGCGCGCGAGGGCTGAGGGCAATCGTGGAGACGGTGATGATTGACGCCATGTATGAGCTGCCTTCCGCCAAGACAAAGAGTTTCGAGGTGACAGGCCAATATGTGGTGGACAAGCTCCAGAAGTCTCATTTCGAGCTAAACAAAGGAGCGGTCAAGGAGGCCTGATTCCGATATGTCACATAAGACAGGCCCCGGACCAGGCATTGCTGAAGCCGGGAGTCTGCCTCTCTCCCGAAACAGTCTTTCTCTCTAACCTTAAGATTTCCCATGACAACAAAGCAACAACTTGCCAGTGCCCTGAAGCAACACTTCGGCTTCGACAAATTCAAAGGCAACCAGGAGGAAATCATGTTGTCGCTCCTCGAGGGCAACGATGTCTTCGTCCTTATGCCTACCGGTGGCGGTAAATCGCTCTGCTATCAGCTCCCGTCATTGCTGACGGAAGGCACAGCCATTGTGATTTCACCGCTGATAGCCCTGATGAAAAACCAGGTCGATGCCATGCGCAACTTCTCGGCTGATGACGGTGTGGCCCATTTCCTGAACTCGTCGCTCAACAAATCGGCGGTCGACCAGGTCAAGGCCGATGTCATATCAGGCAAGACCAAGCTGCTTTATGTCGCTCCGGAATCGCTCACCAAAGAAGAGAATATTGAATTTTTAAAGACAGTTCCCATCTCGTTCTATGCGGTCGACGAGGCCCATTGCATCTCGGAGTGGGGCCACGATTTCAGACCTGAATACCGGCGCATCCGCCCGATAATCAACGAAATCTGTCAGCGCCCTGTCATCGCCCTCACGGCGACGGCCACCCCGAAAGTGCAGCATGACATACAGAAGAATCTCGGTATGACAGACGCGGCCGTCTTCAAGTCGTCGTTCAACAGGGCCAATCTCTATTATGAGATACGCCCCAAGACCTCGACCATTGACCGTGACATCATAAAGTATATTAAGGCCCGCGACGGAAAGTCGGGCATCATATACTGCCTGAGCCGTAAGAAAGTGGAGGAGCTGGCCGAGCTTCTGAAAGTAAACAACATACGCGTGCTGCCATACCATGCAGGCATGGATTCCGCAACGCGTTCGGCCAACCAGGACGCTTTCCTGTTGGAACAAGTGGATGTCATCGTGGCCACGATAGCTTTCGGAATGGGCATAGACAAGCCGGATGTCAGATATGTCATCCATTACGACATGCCCAAGTCGCTCGAAGGCTATTACCAGGAGACCGGCCGTGCGGGCCGTGACGGCGGGGAAGGCGCTTGCCTTACCTTTTATTCCGCCAAGGACCTGAAGAAGCTTGAGAAGTTCATGCAAGGAAAGCCAGTGGCCGAGCAGGAAATCGGTCGTCATCTGCTGCAGGAAACGGCCAGCTACGCCGAGTCGTCGGTGTGTCGCCGCAAGACCCTCCTCCATTATTTCGGGGAGGAGTATGGCGAGGACAACTGCGGGAACTGTGACAACTGCCTAAATCCTAAAAAACAAGTGGACGCTAAAGAAGACTTATGCGCCGTGATGGAGACCATCGTGGCCCTGAAAGAGAAATTTAAGGCTGAACACATCATCGATGTCGTTGTAGGAAGGGAAACCAACGATGTCAGGACTTACAAACACAACGAACTGGAGGTGTTCGGCTGTGGCCAGGGTACCGACCGCAAGTTCCTCAACGCTGTCATCCGCCAGGCCACAATCGCAGGGTATCTTGACCGCGATGTCGAGAACTTCGGCCTGATACGCCTCACAGACAAAGGGAAGAAGTATTTCAAGAAACCCTCGGCCTTCAAGGTAGTTGAAGACAATGACTTTTCTGAAGTCGAGGAGGAAGTCGTGGTGAAAAGCGGTGCCTCATGCGCTGTCGACCCTGAATTGTACTCGATTCTCAAAGACCTCCGCAAGAAAATCGCCAAGCGCCTCAACCTTCCCCCTTATGTGATTTTCCAGGATCCGTCGCTTGAGGCCATGGCCACGACCTATCCCATCACAATGGAGGAGCTGGCCAACATCACCGGTGTCGGCGCAGGCAAGGCCAAGCGCTACGGAGAGGATTTCATCAAGGTGATCAAGACCCATGTGGAGGAGAATGAAATCGAGAGGCCCGAAGACCTCAGGGTGCGTTCGGTGGCCAACAAGAGCCGCATCAAGATTTCAATCATCCAGGCCATTGACCGCAAAATCGACCTTGACGAGCTTGCCAACTCGAAATGTATGGAGTTTGGTGAACTTCTCGACGAGATTGAAGCCATCGTGTACGCCGGAACGAAAATCAACATCGACTATTTCATCAACGAGGTGATAGACGATGACCATCAGGAAGACATTTTCGAATATTTCAAGGAGGCTGACTCCGACTCGCTGAATGAGGCCATCAAAGAGCTTGGCAATGACTATTCAGAGGAGGAGATAAGGCTGATGCGCATCAAGTTCCTGTCAGAGATGGGCAACTGACGCCGGATGCCATACAATAAACCGGCGGGGCTGTGTCGCTTGATGGCAGACACAGCCCCGCCGATGATTATACAGGGGTGCTGATGGATGGCTGGCGGGGTCAGCGGGCGAGCCTGGCCGACAACTCCTCATGGTCCTGGGACGCTATTTCCCACAGAGACATGGCGTTCTCAAGGTCGCGGTTGAGCTTGGCGTGGCGGTCAAAGATGTCACCCTCGACCTCTCCGGCGGCGATTCTGGCCTCGGTGGCCGCCATCTCGGCCTCTATGCGACTGATTTCAGCTTCGGCCTCCTCCACTTTTTTGGCCGACCGTTTGAGCATCTTGTCGCGCTCGCGCTGCTCGGCGTATGTGAGTTTGCGCTGAGGTGGCTCCGTGACTGGCTTTTCCTGGCGGCTGTCACCAACTTTGGAAAGTTCGCTGCCCTTGCCCTCTTTTTTCGACGGGGGGGCAGCGGGGCTCTGCCGGGATGTATTGTTGCGCTCAAGCTCGCGCAGGCTGTCAAGTTTCTTCTTCTCCAGGAACTCGTATATGCCGCCGAGACACTCCCTGACTTTGCCGGAGCCGAACTCATAGACCTTTTCCACAAGTCCGTCGAGAAACTCGCGGTCATGGCTGACCACAATCACTGTGCCTGTGAAATCCTTGATGGCCTGTTTGAGGATGTCTTTGGTGGCCATGTCGAGATGGTTGGTAGGCTCGTCAAGTATGAGCAGGTTGACCGGCTCAAGGAGCAGGCGTATCATGGCGAGGCGGTTTTTTTCTCCACCCGACAAGACCTTGACTTTCTTGTCAGACGCTTCCCCTCCGAACATGAATGCCCCGAGGATGTCGCGGATTTTGGTGCGGATATCTCCGACAGCCACCCTGTCGATGGTGTCAAACACCGTGATTTCCTCATCGAGCAGTTGAGCCTGATTCTGCGCGAAATATCCGATTTTGACATTGTGGCCGATTTTGAGGTCGCCGGTGAATGGTATCTCATTCATGATACACTTTACCAGCGTTGACTTCCCTTCGCCGTTTTTCCCGACGAAGGCCACTTTCTCGCCTCGCTTGATGGTGAATGTGGCGTGGTCGAAGACCTGGTGGTCTCCGTAGGCCTTGCCGACATTGTCGGCTATCACGGGATAGTCGCCCGAACGTGGGGCGGGAGGGAAGCGGAGGTTGAGCCGCGAGTTGTCGACCTCGTCGACCTCTATGCGCTCGATTTTGGCGAGTTGTTTCATGCGGCTCTGGACCTGCACGGCCTTGGTGGCCTTGTAGCGGAAACGCTCTATGAACGCCTCAGTGTCGGCAATCTCCTTCTGCTGGTTGAGGTATGCGCGCATCTGCTGTTCGACACGTTCCTTGCGCAGCTCGACAAATTTGGAATAGTTGACAGAATAGTCATATATCTTGCCGCATGAAATCTCGATTGTGCGATTGGTCACATTGTCGATGAAGGCGCGGTCGTGGCTGACAAGCACGACGGCGTTGGCCTTGGTGGAGAGAAACTGCTCGAGCCACTGTATGGACTCGATGTCAAGGTGGTTGGTCGGCTCGTCGAGGAGCAGCACGTCGGGGCGGCGCAGCAGGAGTTTGGCAAGCTCGATGCGCATGCGCCATCCTCCTGAGAACTCAGATGTGAGGCGGTTGAAGTCAGACCTCAGGAACCCGAGTCCGACAAGGGTCTTCTCCATCTCGGCCTCGGCGTTCTCGCTTTGCTCCATAGCCAGACGCTCTGACAGGTCGGCGATGTCGTCGATGAGGCGCTGGTATTCGGCCGACTCATAGTCGGTGCGTTCGGCCAGCTCTGCGTTCATCCGGTCGAGGCGCTGGCCCATCTTGTCGACATGGGAGAATGCCTCGCGCACCTCCTCTATCACCGTGCGAGTGTCGGTGAGTTTCATCTGCTGCGGCAGGTAGCCGATGGTGGTGTCCTGCGGGACTGCCACCTGGCCCGAGGTCGGCCTCTGCAGGCCGGCTATGATTTTCAGCATCGTCGATTTCCCGGCTCCGTTCTTGCCCACGAGGGCAATCCTGTCGCGGCGGTTTATGACGTAGCTGATGTTGTCAAACAATGATTTTGCGCTGAATTCAACGGATAGGTTCTGTACGGAAATCAAGGCTTCTTACTTTTTCTTTTTTAGGTGATGAATGACGAGGCGTCGGCTCTCGGTGATGACGATGTCGACTGCCACATCATGGGGCTCGGCCGGAATCTCCTCGTCGAGCAGCTGGAAATCATATCCGACTCCGACTTTTGTCGCGTTGGTCTCGGCGAGCAGGCGGTCGTAATACCCCTTGCCGCGTCCGACACGGTTGCCACGGCGGTCATAGGCCACGGCGGGGACAACGACAAGTTCTATCTGGGATATGTCGGCGGTATCGTCGCCGGTCGGCTCCTCTATGTGGAATGCCCCTAATGCCATCCTCGATTGCTCGTATGGCAGAATCTCAAGGTTGAGGCCGTTGACGCGGGGAAGGAAGAAATGCTTGCGTCCGCTCCATCGTTCCAGAAACTCACGGGTCGACAGTTCGTCGGGGAGCGAGTGGTAGAGGAGTATGTTCTCGGCGAGAGTGAATGCCGCCGACTGTTCGAGGCGGCCAAACACAGCGGCTGCCGCGATGCTTTTCTCCGATGCCGACAGCAGGCTCTTGCTGGCCTTGACGCGGCTGCGTATTTCGTCCTTGTTCATGGCTGGTTGTTATGGTTGTCAGAGGTGTGGCTTATCGCGGCGGAGTGTCGTCAGCTTGCTGCGCGGCGGCAGGCTGGATGGGCATGATCGGGAAAGCTGCGTTGCCTTTCAGCAGCTCCTCTATGGCGCGCTTGACATTGACATCGTCAGAGTTTGAGATCTCGAAGTAAGCGCCATACCCGAGAGCGTCGCGCGCGATAAGCGCCTTCAGTTGATTAACAATCAGGTCATGCGAAATGTTGATGTAGTACCATCTGGCGGGTATGCCGTTGCGTGAGGCGAACAGCACGAACTGGCGCAGGAGCGCGTCGTCGCCGGGAAGCAGGGCGAGGAGCTCGTCGACGTTGGAGGCCTGGCGCAGTACGTCTCGGTTGTCGTCGACATAGTCGAAGGCGTATCTCTGGAGCAGGCCGGCGTTTGCCACATTTATGTAATACGAGCTGATGCCGGATGTATCGTTGGGGACGAAAATGTCGGGCATTATGCCGCCTCCGCCGTAGACGGTGCGTCCGTTGAGGGTGGTATACTTCAGGTCGGTGTTGAGTTTTATTGAATCAGCCGAGAACATTTCGCCGCGCTGATAGCGGTCGAGGATGTCATGCTCGTAGACCGAGAGATTGGAGTAGTCTTTCTGGATGCTGCGTCCGGAGGGGGTGTAGTACCTGCCGATGGTCAGACGGATGGCCGAGCTGTCGGGCAGCACCGACTGGCGCTGTATCAGTCCTTTGCCGAAAGAGCGGCGGCCGATTATCAGGGCGCGGTCGTTGTCTTGGAGCGCACCGGCGAAGATTTCAGAGGAGGAGGCAGAGAATTCGTCGAGAAGCACTACTACCTGGCTGTCGCGGAAAGAGCCGGTGCCGTTGGCAGTGATGTGGGTGCTTGAATTGAAGTCGCGTCCCTTGGTGCTGACGATGGTCTGGCCAGGCGCGAGGAATTCATTTGCCATCATGTAGGCTATCTCCATGTAGCCGCCGGTGTTGCCGCGCAGGTCGATGATGAAATCCTCAGCTCCTTCGCGCCGCAGTCTGGAGAGTCCCTGGAAAAACTCGTCGTATGTGGTGCGCCCGAACTTGTTTACCTTTATGTAGCCGATGCCAGGCGAAGCCATGTATGTGGCGTCGACGGTGTTGACCGGGATGTCTCCTCGCACAACCGTGTATGTGAGCGGTTTTTTTGAATTCGACCGTTTGATCTGGAGCTGCACTTTGGAGTCTTTCGCACCGCGGAGGGTCTGCAACACCTTCTCCTGGGTGATGCCTATGCCGGCCACATCCTCGCCGTCGACTTTCACGATGCGGTCGCCCGGAAGGACTCCGACTTTCTCGGCCGGGCCTCCGGTGATTACCTCCAGCACCTTTATGGTGTCGTTGTCGATCATGAACTGTATGCCGACTCCGCTGAAAGAGCCGTCAAGGTCTTCGTTGACCGCCTGCAGGTCGCTCGCAGGGATATAGGCCGAGTGGGGGTCGAGATTGGTCAGCAGGCTCGGGATTGTTTTCTCGATCAGGCTGTCGAGGTTGACCTCGTCGACATACTCGTTCCTGACGAGGTTGAGTATGGTCTGGAATTTCTTCTGGGCGGCCGTCGGGCCGTTTTCCCTGTTGACGAGGTCTCCGGCCAGGAAGCCGATTATGAACATTGCCGCGGCGATCAGTGGGATCCACGCGGATAGTCTGTTGGGTTGTGGCATGATTGCGTGAAAAAAACTTGGGGTCTGCCTGTCAGGACTGGTTTATGTCTGCTATGTGGACGCATTCCACTCCGGCCCGCTGGAGAAGATCGAGCCCGTCGGTGATTCTGTAAAGCTCGTTGTAGACTACTCTTTTGATGCCGGCCTGGATTATGAGCTTGGAGCATTCCATGCATGGCGATGCGGTGATGTAGAGGGTCGCTCCGTCGGAGGAGTTGTTGCTCCTGGCTACTTTGGTTATCGCGTTGGCCTCGGCGTGAAGCACGTATGGCTTGGTGAATCCGGCTTCGTCCTCACACACGTTCTCAAACCCCGAGGGGGTGCCGTTGAATCCGTCGGAGATTATCATCGAGTCCTTGACGATAATCGCGCCGACCTTCCTGCGCTGGCAGTAGGAGTTTTCCGCCCAGATGGCGGCCATCCTCAGATATCTGCGGTCGAGAGTCTCTTGTTTTTGGGAGTGTTCCATTTCAGTCCTTGAAAAACAGCTTGCAAAGGTACTAAAATTCCTGTTGCCCCGCAAATCGCGATGCGTTAATTTCAGCGGTTTTTGGCCGGGTTGGGGAAGTTTTGTAACTTTGTGTCGGGACATTAGTTCCCATGGACTTTTTTTAACCTCTCTTTTATTCTGATAATGAGATACCTTAACTGTGTTTTTGTCGCCGTCTCGCTGCTGCTTTCCGGGATGGCGCTTACGTCTTGCGGCAATGATGAGCCTGCCGCCGTCCAGGAGGTGTATGTGCCGGCCGGGATGTCGACCGATGTTGAAATCAAACCCTGGGGTTCGGTCGTTGCTAATGCCATCGTTTTCAATTCGACCGGTGAGTGGGCTTCGGAGATATATGCCACCGGCTCATCTTTTGCGATTCCCGACGCCCCCTCGGGGGATGATGTGGACTGGCTTGAGGTGTTGCCTTTCAAAGGCGGCCCCGGAGAGGTCAAGGCATCGCTGTATGCCACTCCCAACAATGCCACTGACTCAAGGTATGCGGTCGTGAGGATTGTGTCCCCGACCAATTCGATTGTGTTCCGTGTGACCCAGCATGGCCGTTCGGCCGGCGATGGCGGCGACAGTCCCGCCCCGAATCCGGGTGGAGAATGACGGATGCGATGACGGATGCGTCCGTGACGGGCGAGATTTTTATTTGTCCGGAGTATGTTTTTATGGTGGAAAAGTTGTAACTTTGTTGGCAAAACTCTTCTCCAGAGATTATTTCTCTCCTGGGACGGGAAGGTGGAAAGCCCTTTGCGTGCCCCGGCCTGACTTGTGTATTAATGTATCTGTAAGTAAATGAAGTATATAGGCGCACATGTCTCCACTCAAGGAGGCGTAGCGGCCACCCCCGCGCTTGCTAGTGGTCTCGGAGCGAAAGCGTTCGCTCTGTTTACCCGCAACCCCTCCCGTTGGAAGTCACCCGTGATTCCCGACTCTGAGGCCGCGTTGTTTCGTGAGAACTGCGCGAAGTATGGCTATGTCCCTGACTTCATTTTGCCGCACGACAGTTTCCTTATAAATCTCGGTTCGCCCGATGCCCAGAAGCTTGCCATGTCGCGAGCCGCGTTTCTTGATGAATTCAGACGCTGCGAGCAACTGGGGTTGACTATGCTCAATTTCCATCCCGGCTCACACCTCAACCTTATGGAAGAGGATGACTGCCTCAAGCGCATAGCCGAGTCGGTCAATATGACGCTGGCCGATACCTCCGGTGTGACGGCTGTGATAGAGTCGACCGCCGGGCAAGGCTCGAATCTCGGATACAGGTTTGAACACCTGGCGAGAATCATCGAGCTTGTGGATGACAAGCAGCGTGTCGGTGTTTGTGTGGACACATGTCATTCATTGGCTGCCGGCTATGACTTCACATCCCCCGAGGCGTATGAGGCATCATGGCGGGAGTTTGACGACATAATCGGATTCTCCTATCTCCGGGGCATGCACCTTAATGACTCCAGGAAAGGTGTCGGCTCGAAAGTAGACCGCCACGCTCCGATTGGAGAAGGGGCGCTGGGCCGGGAATTCTTCACAATGCTCATGCGTGACAAACGTATGGACGGCATACCGTTGATACTCGAGACTCCCGACGAGTTGCTTTGGCCGGCTGAGATAGAGTGGCTTTCCGGCCAGGCCGCAGACTGAAAAAGACAATTACCTCTGATAAACCATCTTATTTACATTCATATAAGACAAACAGCCAATTATCATGAAAACTAAACCCGACCTAAGTTTCTGGAAACTTTGGAATCTCAGCTTTGGGTTCTTCGGCGTACAGATTGCCTATGCCCTGCAAAGCGCAAATGTGAGCCGTATCTTCGCCACCCTTGGCGCGGATCCTCACGATTTGAGTTATTTCTGGATTCTTCCACCTCTTATGGGACTTGTCGTGCAGCCGATTGTCGGAACCGCCTCTGACAAGACCTGGAACAAAATCGGCCGCCGTCTCCCTTATCTTATTTTCGGGGCGGTTGTGGCTGTGCTTGTGATGTGTCTCCTTCCCAACGCCGGCAGCTTCGGCCTCGCGGTGTCGTCGGCCATCCTCGTCGGCCTCGTTGCCCTCATGCTGCTTGACACATCTATCAATATGGCCATGCAGCCCTTCAAGATGCTTGTGGGCGACATGGTGAACGAGAAGCAGAAGGGCCTGGCCTATTCGATTCAGAGCTTCCTCTGCAACGCCGGTTCGATTGTGGGATATGTGTTCCCGTTTCTGCTCACCTGGGTGGGCTTCCGCAACACGGCCGCGTCAGGTGTGATTCCCCAGACCGTGGTGTTCTCGTTTTATTTCGGCGCGGCCATATTGCTGGTCTGCGTGGTCTACACCTTGATGAAAGTTAAGGAGTGGCCCCCCGAGCTGTATCGCGAATACAATGGCGGCCCGGAAATCAAGGCCGACGGCAAAAAGGAGAAGACCAACCTGGTCAAGCTTCTTGTCAACGCCCCCAAGACCTTCTGGACTGTCGGCCTCGTGCAGTTCTTCTGCTGGTTCGCTTTCCTTTTCATGTGGACTTACACTAACGGCACAATCGCCAAAAATGCTTTTGACTGTCCTGAAACCACTACCGTCACCGGCCTTGCAGTGGCCGGCCCTGAAGGCAATGGTGGAGAAGTGTTGTCTGCCAAATACATACTCACAGCCGACAACAAAGTGATTGTCAACCATGGCAAACCCTGTGTCGCGGGAATCGTGACCGCCGATGGCGAGTT
Organism: Bacteroidales bacterium; assembly: GCA_910575615.1. Taxonomy (GTDB): domain Bacteria; phylum Bacteroidota; class Bacteroidia; order Bacteroidales; family Muribaculaceae; genus UBA7173. Next base: position 112,993 of record CAJTEX010000008.1, read on the forward strand.
CATCGCTGGCGGTGACATTGAAATCGCCGACACGAGTGTGGAGGCCGTGTCGATAACCGCCGGCGGTCTTGACATACAGGTGCCCGCGCAGGGCATCGAGGTCATGTCGCCTGTGGCCAAGGATGGCCTGATAAGCTCTGTGGCTGGTGTCGCCTCTTATGGATTCAACGAGAACATCGACTCGGAGAATGTGGTGGTGATTGTCGATGGTGTCCGTCGTGTCGAGACCCCCTCTTTCAAACTCGTCGATTATCTGTCAAGGATGGATGGCGAGACCAAGGTGACGCTGGCCGATATCTACACCCATGACCCAAAGACAGGCGAGCTTTTTGTGGATGGCACCAAGGAGGCCACCATCTCTGACCCCTCAAAGGCCCGGTTTGAGACCTCAGTGGTGTTGAACACCGAATCGTCGCAGTATAACGACGCAGGCAACTGGGTCGGAATCCTGTTTGCCATCCAGGCCATCGGTTCTGTCCTCTGGGCCATCGTGCTTCCTCAGTTCCGCAGCCGCAAGTTCTCATATGCGCTCAGCCTCGTGCTTGGCGCAGTCGGGTTCATCTCCGCCGGATATTTCACTGACCCCTACCTGCTGTTTGTCTCATTCGCCCTTATCGGATGCGCGTGGGCTGCTATGCAGGCATGGCCATTCACGATACTCACCAACTCGCTCAAGGGTGGCAATATCGGAGCGTATCTCGGATTGTTCAACTGCTCGATCTGCATCCCGCAGATTGTGGGCGCGCTTCTTGGCGGTGTGATTCTTTCAGCCATCGGCAACCCCGACGAGCTTGCCCCGCAGTACATGATGATGGTGATTGCCGGAATCTCGCTGTTCCTGGGCGCGGTTGCTGTCTATTTCATCAAAGAGCATTCAGAGGCCAAGGCCTGAAACATTTGAAACAAGGTAACAATGAAAGCAACGTTATATTCGATTATCCTCGCCGGGGTGGGAGCCATATGCCTCTCCTCTTGTTCGGCCCATGAGGACTATGACGCTTATGTCAATGACTTGAAAAAGCAGACCGCTGTGATCGACACCATCTCTTCTCCGGCATCGTATGCTGCATACATTGATTCGATTGCGGTGAAGGCTGAGGCGTTTGAGCAGCTTGGTGTGAAGCTTGCCCCCGAGCAGAAAGAGGAGCTTGCGGCTCTCTCGATGCAGATTCAGCAGGCGCTGACCGAGAAATATGACCAGTTGTCGAAGCAGCCGGCCATAGAGGGGGCGGTTTTTGAGGCATCCATGCCGGTTGGTCCGGTAGACGAGGCCACCGGTGTTGTCTCTCTCGACTGAACTATGCTGGACGCAATCAACAGGCGGTCGCTTGACCATCGAGCCATGATTTGCGGTAACTGTTGATGCTTACAGGGTTATGGATTCGCAGTAACCGAAATGTAACCTCGCGAACACTTGGTTTGTTGCCGTAATCTCCACATTCATAAAATCTTAAATTGACGGAGTCTGTCCCTTTTCGGAACGGCTCCGTTAATTTATGCTTTGTTAACATGTCTCTTGAAAATCTTTGAATTAAATTTGCAAAAACAGCATCCCTGACATACTTATTGATGCGGACGACAGGCCGATTCCATCCAAACCGCCATATTCAAGTGCCTGTCGTTCCGCATTTCAAAAGTCTGCGGCGTGAACTTGCGGCAGTTAGCAAATCAGATCAGACCAGACCGCGTATATTAGTTGTTGAAATCTTTTGTCGATATCTTTAAATTTGCTAACTTTGCAGTACAGAACGCCCGCTGGCCGCGTTGTCATGACAGCGGATTCTGCTCAAAGTTCCTCACATCAACCGTTATAGAGCCGTGAATCTCGTAATAGACCATCTTGAATATCTTCTGCGCCGCCACGATTGTGTGACAGTGCCGGGCATTGGTGCCCTGATGGTCCGTTATCGTCCGGCGAGATTTGACAGCCGCAATCCGCTTGTGTTGCTTCCTCCATCAAGGGAGCTTGCTTTCAACGGCGCGCTGGTCGAGTCTGACGGGATGCTTGAGAGTTCAGTCGCGCGTCGCAACGGGGTGTCGTTCGAGGCTGCCAGCCGTATTGTGGAAGATGAGACAGAAAGCCTCCTTGAGCAGCTCAAGAAATTCGGGACAATCGCGCTCGGAAGGCTTGGTGAACTTAACTTCTCGGAGTATGGCACCATTATCTTCAGTCCGTTTGACGCTTCGGGATGGGATTTCAGCCATTACGGACTGCGCCCCTTGTATCTCAAGGGAGCTGACACTATGCTGAAGGCTTCGCATATGGCTGCGGTGTCAGCCGTTGCCGGGAATGCCGCCGCTCCGTCAGCACCGCATAAGCATAATGAGTTGCCGGCTCCTGCGCCATGGGGTGAAGAGGAGGACGCTCCTGTTAAAGACAGCAGGGGAGTTGTCGCCAAAGGCCTTGTGGGTATTGCCGCGTCGCTGGCCGTGATTGTGACGTTGGCGTTGTTTTTCCTTAATCCTGTGAAGGTCGAGAATGAACCGGTGAAAGCCTCCATCGCGCCTACTGAGGTGGCTGAGACCAACTCTATGGAGACGGCTGAGGCTCCCGCTGCGGAATACGCTGCTGATGGGGAGTCTGCCGGAAATGTGATTGATGTATCCCGGTCGGAAAGCATCTTGGCCGAGGCTGATGTGGCTGACACGGCTGAAGCTTTGCCCGCCGCCACGGAGGCGGCTGAAAGCCGTCTGCCTTCTGGCGGTGTCGAAATCTCTCGGCGCCAGATCAGATTTGATGACGCGGATTCGTTTTGTGTGATTGTAGCCTCTTTCCCCGAAGAATCCCAGGCGACGCGTTACATTGCCGAGAACCCAGGCCGCGTTCTGGGTGTTTTAGAACAAGACGGGAAATACCGTGTCTACGCGGCAACCGGAGCCACCTATGAGGAGGCAGCCGCCCAGAAGTCGATATCAGACGGGGCATGGATATGCCGACGCTGAATGCGGGTTTCTGACAGGCTCCTTGTTTGCCAAGGTATATTGACGAACCAACCAAAAGACCCCAGTATATGGAAAATTTCCACGAACTTCTAATCAACCGCCGCACCATACGGCGTTACACTCAGCAGCCGGTGAATCCCGACCAGGTAAAACTGATAATGGAGGCCGCCTTGATGTCACCCTCTTCCAAAAGTGTCCGTCCGTGGCAATTTGTTGTTGTCGAGGAGAAGGAGATGCTTGAGAGGCTTAGCCATTGCAAGCCCAACTATGCGACATCTATCGCGTCAGCGCCGCTGGCCATTGTCGTCACCGCCGACATCACCAAGTCAGACGCATGGATTGAAGATGCCTCCATCGCGGCGATGCTGATGCAGCTGCAAGCCCAGGATTTCGGTCTTGGCAGTTGCTGGGTCGAGATACGCGAGCGTTTCCGGGAGGACGGAGTCCCCGCCGAGGAGTATGTGAGGGAGGTGCTGGGAATACCCGAGCAGTTCGCCGTGCTGTGTGTCATCACGATTGGACACAAGGATGAGGAGCGCAAGCCCATCAACCCCGAAAAACTGCTCTGGGAGAAGGTTCACATAGGCTCCTGGAGACAGGGCGAGGAATGAAGATAGCCGTAATCGGAGCCGGAAACGTAGCCACTCATCTCGCAAGAGCTTTGGGGGGCTTCAATGAGATATGCCAGGTGGCGGCCCGCACCGATCAATCTGCCGGAAGGCTCGCGTCGCTGGTTGATGCAGCGAGTGAGGGAAACCGGATGCACGGTGGAGCGTGTGAGCCGATTGCCGGTCTTGACAGGCTTAGAGACGACATGGACATGTATCTTGTCGCGGTGAATGACGACTCTGTGGCCGATGTCGTGGCCCGGTCGGGCGACTTCGACGGCATATGGGCACATACCTCCGGCAGTGTGGGGATGGATGTCTTCAAAGGGAAAAAACGCAATTACGGAGTGTTCTATCCATTGCAGACTTTCTCAAAAGATGTGGATGTCGATTTCAGCAACATACCGATGCTGATCGAAGGCTCGTCAGACGATGTGGCCCGCAGGCTGGAGGCTGTGGCAAAAGAGATTTCCGGTACGGTAAGGATGGCTGACAGCCAGATGAGGGAGGCCATACATGTCGCGGCGGTGTTCGCATGCAATTTCGCGAACCTTATGTGGGCTGAGGCTGACAGGCTCCTAAGTCCCATGGGGCTTGACATCAGGTTCATGATGCCGCTTCTGCAGGCCACGCTTGACAAGCTGGCGGTCAAACCGCCTTTCGAGGCGATGACCGGGCCTGCCCGGAGGGGTGACATTGCTGTGATAGAAAAGCATATGGCCGGATTGCCAGCCGATCTGAAGCCGGTGTATTCCATACTTACGGATGTGATTCTTAATCATTACAACAAACCAAAAGACAACGATAAAGGCGATGAGTAAAGTATCATACGACTTGTCAAAAATCAAAGCCGTAGTGTTTGATGTCGACGGAGTGCTGTCGACATCCACCATACCGCTGGGCGACAATGGTGTGCCGCGCCGGACGGTCAACACCAAGGATGGATTCGCCATGCAGCTTGCCGTCAAACGCGGTCTTAGGCTCGCGATAATAACCGGGGCGGTGTCGCCCGGCATCACCGAACGGTTCGAAGGCTTGGGCATAACCGAGATTTTCACGGGGGTGGGGATGAAGCTCCCTGTCTTCAAGGAATGGATTGAGCGCAACGGCCTGACTGCGGAGGAGGTGGTGTATGTGGGGGATGACATCCCTGATTATGAATGCATGCTGTATGCCGGGCTTGCCGTGGCACCGTCAGACGCCGCTGTGGATGTGCAGGAGATTGCCGGTTACATCTCTCCGGTAGCAGGCGGACATGGTGTCGCCCGTGACATCCTTGAGGAGGTGATGAGGTCCAAAGGTGTATGGGCGCTTTCTGACAAGGCGTTCGGCTGGTGACCATATTATTAATGAGCTTGACAATATGACTGGAACAGAAAACCGATACAAGCCCCTTGAGGGTTGCCGCGTGCTGCTTGCCTCGCATTCCCCGCGACGCAGGGAGTTGCTTGGCAAGCTTGATGTGGAGGTGGAGATACTGCCGTTGATAGAGGTGAACGAGGCTTTCCCCGCCAAAATGGCCCCGGAGGAGGTGGCCGCATACATCTCCAGGAAAAAGGCCCATCCGTATATGGCGCAGTTGAATGACCGGGAGATATTGCTGACCGCTGACACGGTGGTGATAAACCGTGGCGAGGTACTTGGCAAGCCGGCTGATGCCGAAGACGCGGCCCTGATGCTGCGGTTATTGTCAGGACATACCCACAAGGTCGTGACCGGTGTCACCCTGGCCACCAAAAAACGCACGGTGACTTTTTCGGACATCACTGAGGTGGATTTCGCGCCCCTGACCCATGAGGAGATTGATTATTATGTCGAGACATATCGGCCTTTTGACAAAGCCGGGGCTTATGGAATCCAGGAATGGATCGGATATGTCGGAATATCCGGAATACGTGGCGACTATTACAATGTTATGGGTTTGCCGTTGCATTCGCTTTACACTCGTCTTGTCATGATGGCGAACGGGTTCAGGAAGAGCGGCAACCGCTGAGGCCCTTTCTTGTTAGCGGCAACAGGCCGAGATATATACCGCGCAGGGGCGAGGCAGAGTCTAAAATCTGTCGCGCCCCTGGCGTTTATTCGTGGATTGGGAGTCCTGCGTAGGCCACGCAGTCATATTCGGCGGGAAATCTCGGCAACCGGAATCTGCAGTATGATCTGGTTGCCGTCGGGGGTGTATGACGGGTCGGGCATCGAGAACAGTTCGGCAAGCAGTCTTTCGGCATCGGCATTCTGCATCCGTTCGGTTGCGCGTATGGCTGCCGACTGGGCGAGCGATAGCGCCACTCTGCGCCGCATGTCCTCGCCAGACGATCCGACCCCCTCCTCGGCGTCGGCTATTATCTTGGTCAGCGCTTCGGCCGCGTTGGCGTTGCCGAGCAAGGCCGGGACCCCGCGCATCTCACACCGGAATATCCCTTCGTCGGTTGCCTGGGAGAATTCCAGGTCATAGCCGAGCGACTTCACTTCATCGGCGATGCTGTCAAGCACCCCCTTCTGATGCGGGGTCAGTTCGACCAATTCGGCGAAAATCACCTGCTGGGATTCTCCGATGTATGATTCTGTCTCGGAAAGGAACCTCTCAAAAAGAATCTTGACATGTGCCCGGTGGCGGTCGACGACAATCAGGCTGTCGTTTCCGGCGGTGACGATGTAGCGGTTAGACAGTTGCAGAAGGCCCCCGATGTGGGCGCCGGAAAGCTCGATGCCTGGCAGCCTGTTGAGGGCGCTCGCCTCTATAGAGTCGGGAAGTCCGGTCTCATCGGTGAGGAAGCTCTCGGGTGTCGGGGGGGCAGATGTGGATGAGCCGGTTGCGTTCTGGAAATCGGCGTACAGCTTGTCCCAGTCGTTAAGATGGCTGGCGCGGCTGGGGGCTGTGGCAGCAGTAGGGGATGGGTTGGTGTTGAGTCGCGACGGCTCGCTGCCTGATGTGCTGTGCGATGACGCGAAGTCTCCGGGGGCAACGGTGGCAGACTTGCGTGTCTCCTTGGCAAACGGGTTGTAAGAGTCGTCGAGGCCGCCAAGGTTGAGGCTCTCCGAAAGGCTGGGGTCGAAAACCGGGATTTCCGGTGCATCCTCTTTGTCGAAATCGAGGGCCGGGATGGCATTGAACCTGCCGAGCGACTCCCTGATGGCCGCTGAGAGAATCTGCCATATCGGTTGCTCGTTCTCAAACTTTATCTCGCTTTTGGTGGGATGTATGTTGACATCGATTGTCTGCGGGTCGACCTCGAAATTGAGGAAGTAGTTGGGCTGATGCTCGGCGGCGATCAGCTCCTCGTAGCAGTTCATCACAGCCTTGTGAAAATAAGGGTGCCGCATGTTTCTCCCGTTGACGAAGAAGAATTGCTGGGCGTTGCGTTTGCGCGCGAACTCAGGCAGGCATACGAATCCGCTGATTTTCACCAGCGGGGTCTCGGTCTCAACGGGGATGAGCTGTTTGTCGATGGATTTGCCAAACAACCCTGCTATGCGCTGGCGCAGGGTGCCGGGCAGGAGCTGATAGAGGTTCACATCGTTGTGATAAAGCTCAAACTCCACCGATGGGTTCACCAGGGCCAGGCGCTCGAACTCACGGGTTATATGGCCCAGCTCCACCGAGTCTTTTTTCAGGAATTTCCGGCGCGCGGGGAAATTGAAGAACAGGTTTTTGACCGCGAGATTGCTGCCAGGGGTGCATGCTTCCGGGGTCTGGCTGACGAATTTAGAGGCAGCCAGTTCGAGATGGGTGCCAATCTGGCTGTCGCGGCGCATCGTGCGCAGGTCAATCTGCGCGACAGCAGCTATTGAGGGGAGCGCTTCTCCGCGGAATCCCATCGTGTGAAGTTCGAAAAGGTCGGAAGCCTGGCGTATCTTTGATGTGGCGTGACGCTCAAAGGCGAGTCTGGCGTCTGTGTCAGACATGCCACATCCGTCATCCACCACCTGTATGAGTGTCTTGCCCGCGTCGCGCAGTATTATCTTCACTTGCGAGGCACCGGCATCGATGGAGTTTTCCACTAATTCCTTGATTACCGAGGCGGGACGTTGGATTACCTCTCCTGCGGCAATCTGGTTGGCAACGGAATCTGGGAGGAGTTGGATTACATCGCTCATTATGGCTTTTTGGTTTTGGGTGTTTATGATGCAAAATTACTCAAAAATCGGTAATTTTGCGGTATGAGAAGAGTATTTCTGTTCAACCCCGAGAATGACATAGCCCTTGGCTCGGGGATGCCGCGTCTTACTCCTCCACGTCAGGCGGCGTTGCTCCACCGGGCCGGGGCGATGCTCCCTTTCTGGCTTGGGGCCGGCGAGGATTCCGTGGTGGTCGCCAATGCCGACCTCAGGGAGGCGGAGGTCTGGCGCGATGAGTTGCGGGCTCGACATGGTATCGCCGGACCGTCTCCGGTCGCGGATTTGAGAGCGATAGGGGAGGCGCGGCTCTCGCCATGGGGCTGGAGCCTTGACGCTGTAAGCCAGTTTGAGAGGCTCGGGATTGACAGGGCGCGGATGGCGGCCATGGAGGAGACCATGGGCATGCGGCGCGGACTGTCTCACCGGAGGTCGTCACTTGAGTTCCTGGGGTCATGGCGGCAGCGTGGAAACTGCCTGCCTTATGCGATGCCGTTGGAAGCGAAATCCGTCACAGAGGTGGAAGAGCTTGTCGGGGAATGGGGGACAGCTTTCGTCAAGTCGCCGTGGTCGTCAAGCGGACGTGGTGTCTTTCCTGTCTCATTGTCAACCCTTGGGGTGTCGTTGCCTCGTGTTGAGGGTGTCATCAGGCGGCAGGGGTCGGTGATGGTGGAGCCGGAGTTACCCCGGTTGCAGGACTTCGCGATGCTTTTCGATTACGCGGGAGGGGAGGCCAGGTTTGAGGGGTATTCGCTGTTTTTCAACTCCACGGCCACCAATTACGGCGGAAATTATGTCGGATCTGACGATATGATTGTCGACAAGCTGGAGCAATGGCTGACGCGCCGCGATGTGGAGCAGGCCAGGGATGAGGCGCTGGCTATTCTGCCATTGGTGCTGGGAAATGGATATGAGGGGCCACTGGGGGTGGATATGATGGTCTGCGGTGACGGCGGCAGTGATTGCTGGATTGCCCCGTGTGTGGAGATTAATCTGAGATACACGATGGGATTTGTCGCAAGGGGTGTGTGGAGCAAACTCGAGAAGGAGGGGGTGATGTCTGTCTCGCCTTGTGGGGCCGGGTTGGCCGTAACGACAGAAAAAGGGGAGGAGCCGGTGTGGCTCGCTCCCCGTAATGATTGGTTTGATTTCCTGTTCCGGCCTTACGCCTGAGCGGTGTCGGAGGTCGGTCGGCGGTCAAGCCTCACCACATTCTCGACATGGTGGGTGTGGGGGAACATGTCGACCGGCCTGACTGCTGTGACCTTGTATTTGGCATCGAGCATAGCGAGGTCGCGTGCCTGGGTGGCCGGGTTGCAGCTCACATAGACAATGCGCTCTGGCGCGGACTCGAGTATGACATTGACAACATCGGTGTGCATGCCGGCGCGTGGCGGGTCGACAATCATCACGTCAGGTCTGCCGTGGAGGGCGATGAACTCCGAGGTCAGCACATCCTTCATATCTCCGGCGTAAAAGTCGGTGTTGGCAAGCCCGTTGACTTCGGCGTTGAGTTTCGCGTCGCGGATTGCGTCTTCGACATATTCGATTCCAATCACTTTGCGGGCCTGGCGGGCTATGAAGTTGGCGATTGTGCCGGTGCCGGTGTAAAGGTCGTAGACAAGCTCGTCGCCTGTCAGTCCGGCAAATTCACGCGCCACTTTGTACAGGTTGTATGCCTGTCGGGAATTGGTCTGGTAAAATGACTTCGGGCCGATGCGGAAGCGCAGGCCTTCCATCTCCTCCTCGATGTAGGGCTTGCCGGAATGGAGCAGGATGTCGAGGTCGGCGATGGTGTCGTTGGCTTTCGTGTTCACGACATACATCAGTGATGTGATTTCCGGGAAACTGCCCCTGAGGTCGTCGAGCACTGAGTTGATATCGGCGGGGGAGTCTTCCCCGAACGACAACACTACCATAGTCTCACCTGTGGAGGCGATGCGTATCATCATCGTGCGCAGGAGACCGGTCTGCTCGCGCAGGTCGAAGAATGAAAGGCCATGGGCTTTGGCGAAATCTTTGACATGGAGTCTCAGGCGGTTGCCGAGGTTATCCTGCAGATGGCACCGATCGATGTCGAGAACTTTGTCAAACGCGCCCGGGATGTGGAATCCTGCCGCGTCACGGTCGGGAAACTCCTCTCCGGAACGCATCTGCTCCCATGTGAGCCATTTTTTGTTGGAGAAGGTGTACTCCATCTTGTTGCGGTATTCGCGGGTCGATTCCGAGCCGAGGATGGGGGTGATGGCGGGCAGCTCGATCTTGGCTATGCGGCGCAGCGCGTCCTCGACTTGCTGCTGCTTCGCCTTGAGCTGCTCCTCGTAGGGAAGATGTTGCCATCGACACCCTCCGCAGACCCCGAAATGGGAGCAGAATGGCTCTGCGCGGAGCGGTGAGGGCTGAACAAGCCGCTCGATATGGCCTTCGGCATAGGAATGTTTCTTGCGGTCTATTTTTATGTCGGCGATGTCGCCGGGCGCGCCGTAGGGGATGAAGACCACCATCTCGCCGTGACGGGCGATGGCTTTGCCTTCGGCGGCCACAGCGGTTATCTCAAGCCCTTCAAGCAAGGGTAGCTCTCTTCTTTTTCTGCCCATGTTTTCTTTTTGGGTAGCGATGTCAATTAATTTGAATATAACGGAAAAAAACGTAAAGCCTGTAACATCTGCCCGTGAAAGGGCGTTATTGGGTTTACAGGATGCAAAGTTACGATTTTCCAGCCGTTTTATTGACTGGAGAATGAAAAAAATATATGTCGGTTTGGCGTTTGTCGCTGAAATTTCGTAACTTTGCACAACGCTCCGGGGGACTCTGAGAACCCCGCCGTGTGCTTGTTCCGAATAAATCCGATACAACCGCATACAACAACAATCAATCAAATATTTGACCAGAACGGTTAATAACTTTAATCTAAACAAGTCAACCAACCCATGGCAAAAAAAATCTACACTTTCGGCGACGGAAAGGCTGAAGGAGATGCATCGATGCGCAACCTCCTCGGCGGCAAAGGTGCCAACCTCGCTGAAATGAATCTCCTGGGGATGCCCGTGCCTCCCGGTTTCACAATCACGACCGAAGTCTGCACAGAGTACACCCAGTATGGCCGCGAACATGTGGTTAAAGATATCAAGGCCGAAGTCGAGAAGGCCATTGCCCACGTGGAGTCTCTCACCGGAACGAAATTCGATGACCCCACCAACCCGCTGCTCGTGTCGGTGCGCTCCGGAGCCCGTGCCTCCATGCCTGGTATGATGGATACCGTCCTGAACCTCGGTATGAATGACGCCACTGTTCAGGCCCTTGCCGAAAAGAGCGGCAATCCCCGCTTTGCCTGGGACAGCTACCGCCGTTTCGTGCAGATGTATGGCGACGTGGTTCTCGGCATGAAGCCCAAAACCAAGACCGAAACCGACCCCTTCGAGGCAATCATCGACAAGGTGAAGGAGGAAAAGGGTGTGAAATTCGACACCGACCTCACTGTTGAGGATCTTCAGGAGCTCGTGAAGCGCTTCAAGGCCGCTGTCAAGGAATATACCGGCAAGGATTTCCCCGATTCAGCATGGGATCAGCTCTGGGGTGGCATCTGCGCCGTGTTTGACTCTTGGATGAACGAGCGCGCCATCCTCTACCGCCGTATGAACCAGATTCCCGAGGAATGGGGAACCGCTGTCAACGTGCAGGCTATGGTTTACGGCAACATGGGCAACAACTCCGCGACCGGTGTGGCTTTCTCACGCGATGCCGCTACCGGAGAGAACATCTTCAACGGCGAGTACCTCATCAACGCCCAGGGCGAGGATGTGGTGGCCGGTATCCGCACTCCCCAGCAGATCACAGTGGAAGGCTCACGCCGCTGGGCTGCCCTCCAGGGCATCTCGGAGGCTGACCGCGCCGCCAAATACCCCTCCCTCGAGGAGTCAATGCCTGTCTGCGCCGCAGAGCTTATCGCAATCGCCAACAAGCTTGAGGCCTACTTCAAGGATATGCAGGATATGGAGTTCACAATCCAGGACGGCAAGCTCTGGATGCTCCAGACCCGTAACGGAAAGCGCACCGGCGCTGCCATGGTAAGAATCGCCATGGAGCTGCTCCGCGCAGGCGAAATCGATGAGAAGACAGCCCTCCTCCGTATGGAGCCCCAGAAACTCGACGAGCTTCTCCACCCTGTATTCGACAAAGACGCCCTCAAGCGTGCGCTTGTCGTTGCCAAGGGTCTTCCCGCTTCTCCCGGTGCCGCAACCGGCCAGATTGTCTTCTTCGCCGATGACGCTGAGGCTTGGGCCGAGAAGAAAAAGAAAGTCGTACTCGTCCGTATCGAGACCTCACCCGAAGACCTCCGTGGTATGGCTGTCGCCCAGGGTATCCTTACCATGCGCGGCGGTATGACCAGCCACGCTGCTGTGGTTGCCCGCGGTATGGGTAAGTGCTGCGTTTCCGGTGCCGGTGAAATCAAAGTCGATTACGAGGCCCGCACCGTTGAAATGGGCGGCAAGACCTACAAGGAAGGCGACTGGATTTCTCTCAACGGTTCGACCGGAGATGTCTACGACGGCCAGGTGCCCACCGTTGAGCCCGAGCTCGACGGCGACTTCGGTGCTATCATGAACCTCGCAGCCAAATACACCAAGACTCTCGTCCGTACCAACGCCGACACCCCCCGCGACGCCAAGCAGGCCCGTCATTTCGGTGCCCAGGGTATCGGACTCTGCCGCACAGAGCATATGTTCTTTGAAGGCGACCGCATCAAGGCTGTCCGTGAGATGATTCTCGCATCCGACGTGGAAGGCCGCAAGGCTGCCCTCGCCAAGCTCCTTCCCATGCAGCGCGGCGACTTTGAAGGCATCTTCACCGCTATGGACGGCTATGGCGTCACCATCCGTCTGCTCGATCCCCCTCTGCACGAATTCGTGCCTCATCAGACCGCTACCCAGAAAGAGCTGGCCGATGAGATGGGCATCACCCTCGCCGAAGTTAAGGCAAAGGTTGACGCTCTCGAGGAATTCAACCCCATGCTGGGTCACCGTGGTTGTCGTCTCGGCATCACATATCCCGAAATCACCGAGATGCAGACCCGCGCCATCATCGAGGCCGCCCTCGCTGTCAAAGCCCGCGGCATCGATGTGAAGCCCGAGATCATGATTCCTCTGGTAGGTTCGCTCAAGGAAATCCAGAATCAGGCCGATATCATCCATATCACCGCCGCCAAGGTATTCGAGGAGCAGGGACGTTCGCTGCCCTACCTCGTCGGCACGATGATTGAGGTGCCTCGTGCAGCCCTTGTCGCCGACCAGATCGCCACCGTGGCCGAGTTCTTCTCTTTCGGTACGAACGACCTCACCCAGATGACCTTCGGTTTCTCCCGCGACGACGCTCCCAAGTTCCTCAAGTTCTACAAGGAACACGGCATAATCAAGACCGACCCCTTCGAAGTCCTCGACCAGGAAGGTGTTGGGCAGCTCGTGGAAATGGGTGTCAAGAAAGGCCGCGCAGCCCGTCCCGAACTCAAAGTCGGCATCTGTGGCGAACACGGTGGTGAGCCCAGCTCCGTGAAGTTCTGCGCCAAGCTCGGAATGAACTACGTCAGCTGCTCCCCCTTCCGTGTGCCCATCGCCCGCGTAGCTGCGGCGCAGGCAGCCATCGAAGAATAAGCGTAACTTAACGTAATCCGATACTTAGGCGGTAACGCTCCGATAAAAAGGAGCTTACCGCCTAAGTTGCGCTTGGGCGATTCGTACATTCTGCACGATAATCATGCAGAATGTGTCGGCAAAACTTACAAAATCAGCTATATCATTCGAGCAAGGCACTTACAAGAATTTACAAACATAATTACAAACGTAAATGGCAACATTCAAAGCAGTTGTTAGAACTCCGCGCAAGGACGGATTCTATCAGGTCTATATCCGGGTGACGCAGAACACCAAGCCGGGATATATCAAGACCGACAAGATTGTCACCAAGCAGATGGTGGACAAGCACGGCAATATCAATGACCCTTTCGTGAACGAGTATTGTGCGAGAATGATATTGCTCTATACTGACAAACTCAACCGCAAGGATTGCGCAAAGTGGACAGTGCGTCAGATTATCGAGTATGTGACACAAGGAGACGCTGACATCTGCTTCAGCGACTACGCGCGCCACCATATCGACCGCATGGTGGACCGGTACCAGTTGCGCACGGCGCAGAACTATCGGCAGGCTCTCGGACACATGGAGCGGTTCTACGGCACGAACAAAATCATGTTCGCGCAGCTTACCTCAACGCAGATAACGAGGTGGATTCAGTCGCTGGAGCATACGCACAGGGCAAAGGAGATGTACCCGGTGTGTATGAGGCAGGTGTTCAAGGCTGCGGTTGAGGAGTACAATGACTATGACAACGGCAATCTGCGCATAAAGGTCAATCCGTGGGGAAAGGTAAAGATTCCACAGAGTGACCGCACGGTCAAGAAAGCGATAAGCCCGGAGGATTGCAGGCTGTTCTTTACCGCACCTCTCCCGGATACACGCATGGTCGATCCGTTGCCCGAACTGGGGCGCGATGTGGCAAAGATGGTGCTGTGTCTCGCAGGCATGAACACGGTCGATATCTACGAGCTGCGCAAGGAGGATTACCGAAACGGCTGTATCTGCTACAAGAGAGCCAAGACGAAGAAGTTCCGCGCCGATGACGCATATTTCGAGATTCGTGTCGAGCCGATTATTCAGCCGTTAGTTGAGAAATATCTGGCCGAGGCTGACGACCCCTACTTGCTGAACTTTCACAAGCGGTTCACGTCCTCGGACTCGTTCAACGCGAATGTGAACAACGGCATAAAGCAGCTCTGCAAGAGCATGGGGATACCGAAAGAGCGTTGGTACAGCGCATACACGTTCCGTCACACTTGGGGTACTGTGGCTCAGAACGACTGCGGAGCGAGCATTGCGGAGGTGGCGTTTGGTATGAATCATTCGCATGGGCATACGATAACGCGAGGCTACATCAAGATTGATTTCACTCCGGCCTGGGAGTTGAATGCCAAAGTGATTGATTTTATCTTTTTCTCCACGGCGAAGAGCAAGCAGGGAATGGCGCGAGGGGTTGATGAGCCTGCTGACAAGTTGTTCCGGCTTTCGCCCAAGCGCATGGTCTATGCCCGTGCCTACTTTCGCGGAGAGGTTCTTGCCGAGGTCAGCGACATCGGTTTCGGAACCGTTGATGAGGTCATCGCCCGGCTTGCCGGGCAGTTGCCCGACACAATCCCGACCGGGTGTGCCGTGCAGTTTCGCATAAAGGACGTGGACGCAGACCGCGAGGCGGTCTATGAGCGCACGAAAGGGAAAGGGTTTTAATCGCATCTGAGGTCTGCGAACGTGATATGCCCTCGTCCTTCTTCGCAAATCATCTTGATTTCACTGAAAGAAAAGATGTCGGCGTTTCTGATAGTCAGACTACCGCCGGAGTTTCTTGTTTGACGGGCCATTGTGCGTACTTCCGAGTATGCGAACTTGTTGGCATCTATTGTCAGGCCGCAGCCGTATTCGGTCAACGAGATTATTTCTGATTTTTTCATGGCTGTGCGAATTTGATGTTGAAGCGGTCTCCGCTTGTCAAGACGAGCGAGTTCACCATATCTGCGGTCAAATTGCCACCAACAACGAGGGTGGCCACTCTGTCAAGTCTTCGCATCTCGTTTGCAAGATTGGTAAGGCCATTGTAATCCAAGTCAACCGACTGGATTTCGATTTCCCGTTTGCTGTTCTGAAGCAGACCGAGAATGGTTTGATAGTTTCGGAGCATTGCGATATGATTTTAAAATTTCACATGCAAAGATAGCACGCACCCCGGCCCCCTTGCCTTTTAACTTTTGTTTCTCGCCCGGCTTTGTTTCACAGCAGAGCCGGGCTTTCTCTTTTTCTTTTTGCGCGGAACTTTTTTCTTTTTCTCTTTCTTGCTCCGCAGGATTACGGCGCGTCAGCCAAAAGAAAAAAATCTTCAAAAAAAATTTTTAAATGTCGGCGTTGTCGGAGCGAAGCGAACTATATTCCGTCTCCTACTCCATAGAAAAACTTTGATTTAAGTTTTTCTTCTACATCCATAGGATATATTCGACTTAATATATCCGTCTACATCCATAGTAAGGACTATGGATTAGTCCTTACGTCCTAATCCATATAGGATATCCATAAAGGAATATCCATCGCGCGCACGCGTGAAGCGGTTTGCTTGGGGTTTCGTAATTGGTGAATTGGAAAACCCCTATGGGGATATTTTGGGGTTTACTTGGGGTTTTTAACGAGGTATATTTATTGCGCTGAAAATGCGTGAAGCGGTTTGCTTGGGGTTTCGTAATTGGTGAATTGGAAAAGCGACCAATCCTCTCGAACTGGTCGCCTAAAAAAACTACAAAAATTGAGAAATGAAAAACTATGTTGTGTCTAAAAGTAGATAAAATAGACCGGACCGCAGGGGCGCGTCAGTCGTCGTCCTCGTCTGTTTCTCCGCAGAGTTCGCGTAACCGGTCCTCTATGGTTGTGACTGAACCGCGAACGTCCATATCAACCTCAACGGCTTTCATCTTCGGTGTATGGAACTCAAGCAGGCGCAGCTCTGCGTTGACGCGCTCGTTGGGATTGAGAGCAATCATGTCTGCCTCGAAGTCTGACATCGTGACAGGGTTGCCTTTGGAGTCGGTAAGTGGAATAAGGTCGATGTCCTTGTAAACATTTCCCTCGGCGTCCTGCGTGAGGCGTTGACGCTGAATCTCACGCAATCCTCCAGTTACGGGGTCGGTCTGTACACGCGGCTCAAAGTATGCGAGGCTATGAGCGCGGAGATACCCTTTGAGCGGGTTTTCCTTGTTGGGCGTACCTTTTTGTCGCCCACCTGTTTTCTTACCTTTTGCCATGATACAAAACTTAAAAGTTGCCTGCAAAGATACGGCCGTAAATTAGCGCACGAATTATAACTTTTGAAACATCGCTATCATGATAGGAAGTTTAGTAGGCGCAGGTTTGTCGGCTGTCGGGAGCATTTTCGGCGGTATCTCGGCAAGCAAAGCCATGAAAAAGGTCAAGAAGAATCTGCAACAGCAGAAGCAGGCGAACCAAGATTGGTATGACCGCCGATATAATGAGGACGCGACCCAACGTGCGGACGCACAGCGTATCCTAACCAAAACCGAGGAATCAATCCGTAAACGCAACCGACAAGCCGCCGGAGCGCAGGCTGTGATGGGTGGAACGGAAGAGAGTGTGGCGGCCGCCAAAGCCGCCAACAATCAGGCACTCGCAGATGCGACATCGCAGATTGCTGTCAATGCCGAGGCTCGCAAAGACCAGATCGAGCAGACCTATCAGCAACGTGACGCGCAGATAAATGACGCTCTGAATAATCTTGAAATAAAAAAATCAGAAGCTATCTCGTCAGCCGTGCAGGGTGTGACACAAGCCGGTGCAGGCATAGCAGGTGCATTCTAATCCTTTGTGACATATGGCAGGATATACTGAAGAACAACATGAGCAGAGCCAAGCTGCCACCCCAGCCACCGTGGGTGCTGTCAGTACGTCCGGCTCTCAGCCGCAGAGTGAACAGCCTGCGGTATCAACCGACACCGAACACGAAACGCCTGCTGTTTCTCCCGAACAGCAACAGCGCGTGGACGCTACCGCAGGTACTGACCGACAAATCAAGACCATTCAAGACTGGATGGACGCGGAGGGCAACCGCCCCGAAACCGAGGAAGAGCGAAAGAAGCGTGAGCGCAGGGAGAAGTCCAAGCGTATTATCGCAGCCGTCAGTGACGGCATATCGGCGTTGAGCAACCTGTATTTTACATCGCAGTATGCTCCCGATATGTACAACCATGAGAAAGGGAGCATGACTAATGCCGTTGACGCTCGCCTTGAACGTCTGAAAGCGGAGCGTGAGAAGAATGCCGACAAGTATCTGCAATTCTCGCTCAAACTCGGAGACCTTGAAAATGAGCGTGCCAAGACCTTGCGCGAACTGGAAGCACAGCAGGAGCGTCAGAAACTGGCACGCGAAAAGGCTCAGCGTGAAGCTGAGGCGCACGGTTGGGCGGCTGTTCTGCAACCTGACAAACAGCGTGAGCAGGCAGGCAAGGCCAACCGTGCCGAGCAGGAAGCCATCACAGCGAAAGCAGAAGCCGAGGCTGCTCCCGAACTCCAGCAGGCTAAAATCGCTACCGAAAAAGCGAGAAAAGGCAGTTTTGGAAAAACTCAGTGAATTTGCCCCTCGGTTGACCAGATAAATTGCCCCCCGGAAAATCATTTAAATTGACCCCCGTCCGGTCAAGCAAATTACCCCCCGGAAAAAGTCT
>CAJTEX010000009.1 GCA_910575615.1 Bacteroidales bacterium
AATCGCCAATACGTTCATACGCTAAGATTTTTATAATGAACGCTTTGGCGATTCAGTTGTATTTGACAATTCGATATATTAACTTAAGTTTCAACTACTTCGGTAATTTTTACCGAATCATTGCAATCACAAGATGAGCATAACGCTTCTTATTTATTCCAGCGATGTTTTTGGATGAGCCTATGCCATCCATTCGCAAAATTACTACTTTTTTTGGGAATATCAGTGGGTTAACACATTTTTTATGGGGAAGAAATGGAGTTCTCTCAGCTATTCCGCAGATACATGGATTACTCGCGGATATAAAGGGAGGTCTCACAGATTACACTGATTACACAGAAGCCATCCGGATGGAATGTTGTTGGACTCCCATCCGGATGGCTTCTGTGTAATCAGTGTAATCTGTGAGACCCCCTCCCGAAGATTGTCTCATCTTCTAAATCCGCGAGTAATCCGCATATCTGCGGAATCTGCGTGAGACATCCCGGGAGCGAAGCTGTGTTTGTCAGAACTTGTAGGCGATGCCGATTGAGATGGGCATGCGGTTGAAGTCTTTGAGATACTGGTATTTGATTTCAAAGTTGGCGACCAGGTTGTCGGTGATGTCGTAGTCGGCTCCGACTCCGATGTTGAAGAGGAAGCGGCTGGCGTTGGATGAGGCATCGGCGGCATTCTCGATTTCTTTCAGGTACTCGCTCATGTCGGGCATGCCGGGGATGTTCGGGATGTTGGGTATGCTGACTTCAATCTTGGGGGCGGAGGAGTGGAGGTTGGCGTAACCGATACCGGCCAAGGGGTAGACTTTGAGCTTGTCGGTGATGTTGAAGAGGTAGTGGACGTTGGCCGAGATGTCAAAAACGCTTATGCCTTTGGCCTTGAACCAGTATTCGAGGTCGGCTTCAACGCGGATGGGCTCGGTGACGTTGTACTGGAATTTGGCTCCGATGCCGAAATTGGTGGG
The DNA here is from genome assembly GCA_910575615.1 of Bacteroidales bacterium. Taxonomy (GTDB): domain Bacteria; phylum Bacteroidota; class Bacteroidia; order Bacteroidales; family Muribaculaceae; genus UBA7173. The sequence continues at coordinate 962 of CAJTEX010000009.1, forward strand.
CGCGCCGTCTCCTTCGAGGCAGGGGGCGACTCCGAGGTTGATGCCTGCGGCCATCTGGCCTTCCTGAGCGTTGGCTGCCGAGATTCCGGCGAGAGCCAGACAAATTACGAAGAATACTTTTTTCATGATACTGATGGTATTAGGGTTGATTGTCCACGTTGTGTAAAACCTGATTGTACAGGGGGGTGATGTATGGCGTTGCTCCGCAAAGATAAACATTTGTTTTAAAAAATGCAAATCACAGGGGGATTATGTTTGGATGTCTGGCGGATTTGCGGTTTTTGACGCAAATTGTTTGTGTAATTGTGAATTTTATTGTAAAATGCTTGGTGGATTGCCGGAAGATGCGTAATTTTGCCGCAGTTTTCAATAGAGAGATTGCTTAGGTCTCTGATTAATAGGTGAAAAATATGATTAAAGTCAAAGGACGAGAGGTGAAGAAGCGCTGGATAGTGCTGTTCGCCGCCCTTGCCGCCATCTGCGGGCTGGGGCTTGGAGCCTCCCCCGAGGAGGGGCTCTTCGAGATGACCAACGAGAGTCTGTGGGCCAACGTGGCCTGGATGATAACCGCGACGATTTTTGTGTTGATGATGACCCCCGGGTTGTCATTTTTTTATGGCGGAATGGTCAGGGCGAAGAATGTCATCTCGACGATGTTGCAGAGTTTCATCGTCATGGGAGTGGTAAGTGTGATATGGGTGGTGTTTGGTTTCGGTCTGGCCTTCGGCAATGATGTGCTGCATATTATCGGCAATCCGGCCGATTTTTTTATGTTCGACCATGTGGGGATGTCAAACGTGACGGCCTCCGAGAGTGAGCGTGTGGCTATGGAGGGGCTGAATGAGATTGGTTTCGCCACCACCACGATTCCCTTGGCGTTGTTCGCCCTGTTCCAGATGAAGTTTGCCATCATCACCCCGTCGCTCATCACTGGCTCGTTTGCCGAGCGAGTGCGTTTCTCGGGCTACCTGTTCTTCATGATTTTCTGGGTCATCCTTGTCTACTGTCCGCTGGCCCATTGCACCTGGCATCCCAAGGGGCTCTTCGCCTTGATGCATGTCCATGACTTCGCCGGAGGGATAGTGGTACATGCGGCCTCTGGTGTGGCTGCTCTCACCGGGGCCTTGTTCCTTGGCCGTCGCTCTGCCACCGCCGGTTCCAAGCCGGCCAATGTGCCGTTTGTGCTTCTCGGGGCAGCCATGTTGTGGCTCGGATGGTTCGGATTCAATGGCGGCAGCTCGCTGGCCGCCGACGGGGTTGCCATCCTGGCGTTTCTCAACACTAACACCGCTGCTGCCATCGCCATGGTCTCGTGGGTGGTTTTCGACTGTCTGCGTGGCCATAAGCCCTCGGCTCTGGGTGCAGCCATCGGCGCGGTGGTAGGACTGGTGGCGATTACCCCCTGTGCCGGCTGGGTCACGGTCGGCCAGAGCATGTTCATCGCGTTTGTCACCACCCTGTGTTGCTACACGGCTGTCACATGGAAGAACTCCCGCCAAAGTTTCGACGATGCCCTTGATGTGTTTCCCACTCACGGTCTCGGAGGGATAATCGGAACCATCTTCACTGGCATATTCGCCTATGGGCATTTCGCCAAGGAGGACCCCGATATCATCAGCCATAATGAATTTTTCTGGAACCATGTGCTTGTGGTGCTGATGGTCATAGCCTACACATTTGTGGTCTCATACGCGCTTTACTGGATTACCGACAAGATGATACCTATGAGGGTGTCGCGGCATAGCGAGCAAATCGGCCTGGACCGTTCGCAGCATGACGAGGAGTATGCCTCGGAGGCTTCCACCGAGCTTGCCGAGGAAATCACCACCGACCGGTGGTTCAGGTCGCTGGAAGAGAACTGACGCGCTGGATGACGGCAGCAACGCCGTCAGAGAGATTTGTCATACAGGTTGCCGGCTGGCGGATGCGTGTCATCCGTCAGCCGGTCTTGTGATATGAGGTGGCGGATGTTGCGCATGAGGCCGGCGAGCTTTACCCTTTTGATGGCAGAGTGGCGCAGCAGGGAGGCGTAGGTCTCGGGGATGAGCGACAATATGTCGGCTGCGGTGAGGTCGAGCAGCGCGGGCCTGGGGGTGAATTCCGGCAAGGGGTCGATTGGGCGGGCGGGATGGTTGTGGGGGCATACCTCGATGCATATGTCACATCCGTATAGCGCGCCACGGCGGGGATGGAATCCGGCGGGCAGTTCGCCCCGGTGTTCGATGGTCAGGTATGAGTGGCAGCGGCGGCAGTCGAAGTCGTCCCCGTCGAGGGCGTGGCCGGGACAGGCTTTCACGCAGGCGCGGCAACCGCCGCAATGGAGGCGGCAGGGGATGTCGGGGGTGAACTCGGCGCGGGTGACGATTTCAGCCAGGAAGAAGCAGGAGCCATGGCCGGGTATGATGAGCTGGCGGTTGAGGCCGATGAAGCCCAGGCCGGCCTCCACGGCCCAGTGGCGTTCGAGGATGGGGGCGGTGTCGACACACACGCGCGCCTCCTTCCCGGTCTCGGCGGTTATCCATCGGGCCACCGGCATGAGCCTGTGGCGCAGCACCTCGTGGTAATCGTCGCCGAGGGCGTACCGGGCTATGCGCAGACGGCCAGGGCGGTAGTGGTCGCCCTGGGTGTATGGGAATGCGGCGCAGATGACGGTGCCTCCCGGCCGTGGGTCTTGGTCTCCGTCGAGGAGCAACGCGGGGTTGCGGCGGATGGCCGTATGGTTGGCCAGATACTCCATCGAGCCGTGGTTGCCCCGTGAAAGCCACGCGGTGTACTCCTCCATCACCTCGGGCGCGACCTCGCGCAGCGCGGCGAAGCCCACGGCCCCGGCCCCGGCCCGGAGCAGCTTCTGGCGGAGTATGTCGGAGGGGAGGGCCATGGATGATGGTGAGGATAACAAAAGAGAGAGGCGCGTCACATCGGTATGCGCTCAAACGAGTAGCCCCGAGAGCGGAGCCATTCGATGGCCTGCGGCAAGACGGCTTTCATGTTTTTCTCGGCTTTGAGCGAGTCGTGGAAGACGATGATCGAGCCATTGCGGGCGAAGCGCCTGACGTTGCCGAACACCTTCTCTGGAGTGAGCTTCTTGGAGTAGTCGCGGGTCACCAGGTCATACATCACTATGTTGTAGCGGTCTTTGATGGCCCTGGCCTGCTTCCAGCGCAGCAACCCGTGGGGAGGACGGAAGAGTGGACTGTCAATCAGGTCGTTGGCCTCGGTGATGTCGTGCATATAGCGGTATGAAGTCACCTTCATCCCCTGCAGATGGTGCATCGTGTGGTTGCCGACGCTATGGCCGCGCCGTTTCACCTCCTCGTAAAGCTCGGGATGGCGGGCGACATTGTCGCCCACCATGAAGAATGTGGCTTTCACGCCATACTTGTCGAGCGTGTCAAGCACCCAGGGTGTGACCTCGGGAATCGGCCCGTCGTCGAAAGTCAGGAAGACGACTTTCTGGCGGTTCTTCTTTATGCGCCATATCGCCTCGGGGAAGAGGAGGCGGTAGAGCAGCGGTGGACGCTCGATAAGCATTGGCGGCGTGGGGTTTGCGTGGAAGATGTTGCTGCGCCTGAGGGATTACCGGTTGGGGAGGTATGCCTCCAGGTCGTCGAGGTTGATGCCTTTCTTGGCCAGCGACTCGCTGATGACGTTGAGGTCGCCACCCTCCTCGGCGTAGAGCTGGAGCAGCAGGTAGAGGTAGGTCGGCACATAGCGGTCGGCGGGGGAGAGGCCCGAGAAACCACTGCCCGGCAGGGTGCGGCGCAGTTCGTTGAAGTAGGGGAGGTATGCCGCGTAGCGTTCGATTTCGCCGATGGTTATCTTCATGCCCTTGTCGTAAAGCTTCTCGTCGCCGGTCTCGGCGGCCAGGCGCAGGTAGGCGTCGGCGATCTGGTAACCGGTCTGGATGGAGTATGGCGAGACGCTGACAGGCAGTTTCTCCTCGATCATGTCGAGTATGCGGGCGGCCTTTGTGAAGCGGTCGGCGGCATATACGGTGTCGGGCTTGCGGCCTCCGACAGAGTCGAGGGCCTCGATGCCCTCGACATAGAGTGCCATCGCGAGGTCGGCCATCGCCGTGCGGTGGGTGGTGACCATGCGGCGCACAGTCTCGTCAAGATATATGTCGCCATCCTTGCCGGCCTTGTCGAGACCTCCCCAGCGGAATTTCTCGGTGATGTTGGCATACATCTTGTCGGTGTCGATCCATGTCTCGCGGCTGCCGTCGGGGTTGAGCAGCGGCGACACCTGGTAGGCGAGGCCGGTGTTGCGCAAGTAAGGCGACAACGAGAGGTAGTATTCGTCGGGGACGGTCATGGCGAAGTAGGCCGGACGGTTCCACCCCTCCTTGGCCTGGGTGGCGATCATGTCGAGCGACAGGGCCTGGCTGAGGGTGGCTCCTCCCACAGGATTCTTCGGGTCGCGGTAGAGGGCCACGTCGATGGTCTCCTCGGCAGCCGGAAGCTCGCGTTCGGAAATCACACCGGCCTTGGCGGCAGCCTCGGCGTTGGAGGGGATGTACATGTAGGGCATCCTCATCACGCGGGAGCCTTTCCAGGTCGCGTCGGGGTTGTGGTAGAGGTCGTCGAGCGAAGTGAAGACATTGACCGTGTCGGTCACCATGTTTTCAGGGTCGTAGTAGCTGAACTGCAGGCGGTCGTAGGCGTAGTCTGCCGGGTTGGCCGAGAACTTCAGGCCGGCCGCGCCGTCGGTGGCGACGCGCATCTGGTTGGCATACCAGTCGGTGGTCAGGTATGAGAGGTTGACCACCCTGACATCCGTGCGGTAGCCCTCCACCTCCTGGGCGTACCACAGGGGGAAGGTGTCGTTGTCGCCGTTGGTGAATATGATTCCGTTGGGGGCTACGCTCGACAGGTAGTTCATGCCGAAGTCGCGGGTGGTGTAGCGTCCCGAGCGGTCATGGTCGTCCCAGGTCTGCGACACCATCTGGACGGGCACGAGCAGCCCGACGGCCAGGGTGGCGCAGGCCACGCCGAGGGCGGTCTTGTGGCTCTTCGCGGGGTCAGGCTTGCCGTTTTTCGGGGCTGACAGCCCGTCGCGGACAGCCTCGGGGTTGCCGAGCATCCAGTTGACCAGCGTCCAGAGGCCGGCCACACCCATTCCTACCCAGATGGCGAAGGCGTAGAACGACCCGGCGAAGGCGTAGTCGCGTTCGCGCGGCTGCAGCGGGGGCTGGTTGAGGTAAAGCACGATGGCGAGTCCGGTCATGAAAAAGAAGAAGAAAATCACCCAGAACTGTTCGATTCCCCTCTTGGAGCGGAACGCCTGCCAGCACAGGCCGATGATGCCCATCAGCAGCGGCAGCATGTAGAAGACATTGTGGCCCTTGTTGCCCTTGCCGTATTCATCGGGCAGGAGGCTCTGGTCGCCAAGGCGGTAATTGTCGATCACCGGTATGCCTGAAATCCAGTTGCCCCGGTTGGCCTGCCCCTCGCCGGCCAGGTCGTTCTGGCGTCCGGCGAAGTTCCACATGAAGTAGCGCCAATACATGTAGTTGACCTGGTAGTTGAAGAAATAACGCAGGTTCTGCAGGTATGACGGGCGCTTCATGGCCATGGACTGCACGGTGTTGCCGTCAGCGTCGACCACCACAGGGGTCTCCACCGAGGGGAGGTCTTCATCCGTGGCGTTTATCCATTCGAGATACGCCTGTGGATGCGAGCCGGCGGTGGAATACATGCGGGGGAAGAGCATCTTGGGGGTCATCTCGTATTTGAACTCCTCCTTCTTGGCCACATAGTTGTCGGGCTGGTCGGGAGAGGTCTTCACCCCCTTGTGGTAGATGGTCTTGCCGGGCTGGCGCAGGATGTCGTAGTTGTAGCCGTCGGGCTGAAGCTGGTACATGACCGACGACTTGAAGGTGTGGCCGTAGAGCAGAGGGGTCTCGCCATACTGCTCGCGGCTGAGGTATGAGCCGAGCGAGAACACGTTGTCGGGCGCGTTCTGGTTCATCGGGGGATTGGCGTGGGAGCGGATGAGCAGCAGGGCGTAGCTCGAATACCCCACGAAAATCACCAGCACGCTGAGCGAGGCGACCGTGAGAATTCTTACCGGGAGCTTCTTGGCTCCCCAGAGCCATATGGCGAGCGCGCCCAGAAGAACCACCGGTATCCAGAGCGAGCTGCCGATGAAGGGGATGCCTGACAGGAGGATGGCGGCCAGGAACGACCAGCGGATGGCGTTGGCCGACTTCTGTTTGTAGAGCGAGCGCACCGACCATATCATGACGGCGATGAACAGCACAGTGTAGACAAGCACGCCGATGTTGTAGCCCATGCCGAGGGTGTTGACAAAGAACAGCTCGAAATACTGGGCCACCTCGATGAAGCCCGGCACAAGGCCGAAGAGTATCAGGGCTACTATTGCCCCGGCGATGGCCAGCGCGATGAGCGACCCGGTGGCGGTGGTCTCCTTGAACTTGCGGTAATATATCACCAGCACGATGGCGGGGATACAGAGCAGGTTGAGCAGGTGGACGGCTATCGAGACACCGATGATGTAGGCGATGAGTATCAGGTAACGGTCGCTGTGAGGCTGGTCGGCGCGGTTTTCCCACTTTATTATCAGCCAGAACACCAGGGCCGTGCAGAATGAGGAGAAAGCATACACCTCACCCTCGACGGCCGAGAACCAGAAGGTGTCGCTCCATGTGTAGGCAAGCGCGCCGCAGAGGCCCGAGCCGAAGATGACAAGCATCCTGGTGAGGCTTATCTCTGTGGCGTCATCCCTGACAAGCAGTCGTTTGACCAGATGGGTGATGGTCCAGAACAGCAACAGTATCGTGCCTGCCGAGAGCAGCGCCGACATGGAGTTGACCATCAGGGCCGCCTTGGTCATGTCGCCTCCGGCGAAGTTGACGAAGAACCGGGCCGCGAGCATGAAGATGGGGTTGCCCGGCGGGTGGCCGACCTCGAGCTTGACACCCTGTGAAATGAACTCCGGGCAGTCCCAGAAACTTGCCGTAGGCTCTACGGTCATAAGGTAAGTGAAGGCCGCCACCACGAAGCAGAGCCAGCCCAGCACGTCATTGTAAAGTCTGTATTTCTTCATTTTCTCGATGAATCGGTTGGAGTCATGGCTGCCTCCCGTGGGCAGGTGGCATGCCGGTGTCTCTCGGGCCGCCCGTGGCCGCCCAGCAAGCATAAGTAGCTTACAACCCGCAAAGTTAGCAAAACCCCTCCGTCCCCCCAAATATTTCAGATAATTTAAGCAAACCCCGGGGCATGCGGGGCCAGACGCAGGGCCGGATGCCGGGTTAGCCACCAAAAAACACCGCAATAGGCCGGGGGTTTGGCGGTGTGGATAAATATTCATATATTTGCAATCGGTTAGGAAGTCTTGCCGGGCGGTTGGCCCGGGCGGTCTCCTGGCCGCTCAAACTGACTTCAAAACAAGGAATAGATGGACCAGGATAAAGAGAATCTGACGGTGTCGACAGAGGGGTTCGCCCACCGTTGCAACGTGGTCTTCGACCGCGCCACCGCCGACTATCATATCACAGACTCGATTGACGCGGATGTCCCCGCGCCCTTCCCCGCAGGAAGCATCGAGGCGCTGCTTTACGCCAAGAACTGGATCGATGTGGCGCAGTGGCATATGGAAGACCTCATACGCGACCCTCAGATCGACCCGGCCGAGGGTATGAAACTCAAACGCCGCATCGACGCGTCAAACCAGGACCGCACCGACCGTGTGGAGGACCTCGACACATATTTCCGCGACCTCTACAAAGCCGTGGAGCCGCTTCCACAGGCGCAGATCAACACCGAGAGCCCCGCATGGGCGCTCGACCGCCTCTCGATACTCGCCGTGAAGATTTTCCACATGAAGGCCGAGACCGAGCGCGCCGACGCGTCGGAGGAGCATCTGGCCCGTTGCCGCGGCAAGCTGGCCGTGCTGCTTGAGCAGCGCGCCGACCTCTCGTCGGCCATCGACACCCTGCTTGGCGACATCGCCGCCGGCCGCAAATATATGAAGGTCTACCGGCAGATGAAGATGTACAACGATGCCGACACCAATCCTGTGCTATACGCCAAAAAGTAAGCCGTAGCCAGAGGAGATATGACCCGCAGCCTTGACATTGCCGCCAATAATCCCAGGAGATTGCGCAGGGTGCTTGTCGCCCGGTTCTCAGCCCTGGGCGATGTGGCCATGACCGTCCCGGTGATATACAGCGCGTGTCTGTGTTACCCCGAAGTGGAGTTCACGATTCTGACCCGCAAGTCGATGACCTCGGTGTTTCTCAATCCCCCGGCCAATCTCAGGGTGATGGGGGTCAACCTTGAGGAATATGAGGGGCTGGGAGGGCTGCGGCGGCTGTTCAGCGAGCTGCGGCGCGACATCGGTTTCGACGGGTTCATCGACCTGCATGATGTGTTGCGCACCAAAATCCTCGCGTTGCAGTGTCGCCTGGTGCGCATCCCGGTGGCGGTCATCAACAAAGGTCGCAAAGGTAAACGCGCGCTCACACGCGCCAACAACAAGGTGTTGCTGCCCCTGATTTCCTCCCGGGCCCGTTACCGCCAGGCGTTCCACCGGATAGGGCTGCCGGTCGACCACCGTTTTGAAGGGCTTTTCGCCGGGCGTCCCCTCCGCAAGGGTGACCCCGCGGATTTCGCCTGTGTCGCCTCACCCAAGCTCCCCGCAGAGAAATGGATAGGCATAGCCCCCTTTGCCAAGCATGAGGGGAAGATATATCCCGTGGAGCTGATGGAGCAGGTGGTGGCCACGCTGTCGCGCCGCGACAACACCCGTATTTTTCTCTTCGGGGGGGGCGACAAGGAGCGCGCGGTGCTCGACTCATGGGCCGCGAGATACCCCGGAGTGGTCTCCCTGGCCGCCAAGAGGCTTGGGTTCCCGGTGGAGCTGTCCCTCGCGAGCTGGCTTGACGTTATGGTCTCGATGGACTCCGCCAACATGCACCTTGCTTCGCTGGTCTCTACCCCCGTGGTCAGCGTGTGGGGGGCCACCCATCCTTATTGCGGCTTCAAGGGGTGGCGTCAGAAAGAGGAGGACATCATACAGTTGCCGATGACCTGCCGCCCTTGCTCGGTGTTCGGCAACAAACCCTGTCACCGGGGCGACTATTTGTGTCTCAGAGGCATAGCCCCGCAATCTGTCATATCCGCCGTTGAAAAACACTTGTGACGGTTAACTTTTATTCAACTTCGTTTGTTGAATTTACATAATGGAAAAAACTCGTTTCAACTATAAGAGGCTGCTGTGGTTGCCGGGCCTCTTCGCGTGGATTCTGACTATGTCGGCCGAGATTCCCGCCGGTTATTATTCATCGGTCAGCGGCAAGCGTGACGGGGAGCTGAAAACTGCCCTCCACAACCTGCTTTACAATCACACGCTGATTTCGTCGTACAACAACCTGCCGAATTATTTCCGCAAGACCGATGTCTATCCCCCAGGAAACGAGCGGTACGGCCAATGGTGGGACATGTATTCCGACATCCCGCTGTATACCAACTCTTTCAGCGGGCTTAACCGAGAGCATTCCCTGCCTAAGAGCTGGTGGGGAGGCTCCACCACGACCCCGGCCTACATCGACCTCAACCATCTCTATCCCTCTGAGGCCGCCGCCAACATAGCCAAGTCAAACTATCCCCTCGGGGAGGTTTCGGGCAAGCCCACGTTTGAAAACGGAATAACCACCGTCGGCTCTCCGGTCTCAGGGCAGGGGGGCGGTGCTCGTCTGGTCTTCGAGCCGGCCGATGTCTACAAGGGTGACTTCGCCCGCACATACTTCTATATGGTCACCTGCTACCAGAACCTTACCTGGAAGTACACCTGGATGGTGAGCAACAACCTTTACCCGACCCTCAACACCTGGGCTGTCAATCTGTTGCTGAAATGGCACAAAGAGGATCCCGTCAGCCAGAAAGAGCTTGACCGCAACGAGGAGGTCTACAAGGTGCAGGGCAACCGCAACCCCTTCATCGACTATCCCGAGCTGGCCGAATACCTCTGGGGCGACAAGCGCGGGGAAGCCTTCATCCCCGGCGGGGCGACCCAGGGCGACCCGGTGCTGATCACTCCGGTGCAGGACATGGCCATGGAGTTTGGTGAGACCGTGGTCAACGACAACAACACCGTGTCGCTGCAGGTGCGCGGCGAAAACATCAAGACCAATCCCGAGCTTACCCTTTCAGGCATAGACAAAGGGATGTTCTCCCTGGAAGTCAGCAGCGTCACCGCCGCCGACGTGAACAAGCCTGAGGGTACATGGGTCAGGGTCTCCTACAAGCCGTCAGCCACAGGGGAGCATTCTGCACGCCTGATAGTCTCGAGCTATGACGGGGCCAAATCACGCGGAATCGCTCTGAGAGGACAGGCCGTGGAGAAACCTGTGCTGCACGACATCCATGCGCTTCCCGCCGTGGGAGTCACCGCCACATCCTACACCGCAATGTGGGAGGAGCCTGAGAATGACGTAGTTGATTACTACGTCGTTACCCGCACCGTTTATCCCGACAATGCCGAGACGTATTGGGAAGAACAAGTGGCCGAGGAGGCTCATTTCACCTTTGACGACTGCGAGCCTGGCACACGCGAGAGCTACAATGTCCGCTCCTGCCGCCTGGGCTACTATTCCGCCCCCTCCAATGAGGTGTATGTCGACCTGCTCGCAGGCATAGACGCGGTGGGTGAAGACAGCCGCGTGCCGATGGGATGGCGCCTCACTGCCGACGGCCTTGTGCTGACGATGCCTGAAGGCTTGTCAGTTGCCAACGTGATGGTCTACGACCTGCAAGGCCGCCTCGTGATGACACTTCCCGAGGCCACAAACGGCCTGCTCCTCCCGGTTGCCCCCGGCGCGTATGTCATCACCGCCGACACCCTCTCGGCTCCCCTCCGGGTGATTTTATGAAATCGCAAGGACTAATGTCGGGGTTAACTCCCGCAGATTCCACACACAGGCCATCTGCGAATAGGTGAGCCACACATAGGTTATCCGCGAAGAGGCCATCCACACGTAGGTCATCTGCGAAGAGGTCAGCCACACGTAGGTCATCTGCGAATAGGCCATCCACACATAGGCCATCCGCGAATCCGCCTTTCACGAATCCGGAGGATTCATTAATTATTAGCCCCGGGTTGGCGCGCGGGAGCCCCTTGTGGGCGACCAAGCGGCAACCCGGGGTTGCTGACATCAGGCGTGAGATTCTGAAAGAATCTTTTATAGATGTTGCCTTTAAATGAGGTTATCCATATAAAAGATTCTTTCAGAATCTCACGTCTGGCGTATTTACCGGGGGTTACCGGCCTGTCGGCCGCCAACCCCCGGCTAATAGTTAATGAATCCTCCGGATTCGTGGGCGAAACATACATAGGATTCATTTGAAGAGGCTTGTCAATGCATAAAACCGCTCAAAACACTCAGTTTGTCTCGCCCTGAAAAAATAGACTCCTAACGAGTCAACCATTTTCAGGAACGGACAGTTAAACACGTTTGCCGGACACCAATGATTGGGAATGGGCGGATGTCGGGGAAATTTCGTAACTTTGCAGTCGAAATCAAAAAAATCTTTGTCTTACGATGTCAGCCAAATTACCCCCCCCCATTCAAAATCCTGATAATCAGCAATATGTAAAGAAAAAGCGCGATTCCAACCTTGAGCTTTTCCGTGTTATAACGATGTTGCTCATCATAGCCCACCATTATGTGGTCAACTCCGATGTGTTGTCAGTCATAAGGGAAAACCCGTCGGAGACCGCGTCGGGGTTTCTTATGCTGTTTGGGGCATGGGGCAAAACCGGCATCAACTGCTTCGTGCTGATAACCGGCTACTTCATGTGCAAGTCAAGCATTTCCCTGCATAAATTCCTGAAACTCGTCACACAGGTGCTGTTTTACAACCTGCTGATATTCGGTGTGTTCGTCGTTGTCGGCCTGGAAGACTTCAGTATGAGGCAGCTGTTGTCTAAAATATTGGTGGTGAAGAATATGAACGGTGGATTCACCAGTGGTTTCATAATGTTCTATCTCTTCATCCCGTTCCTGACAGTGCTGGTCAACAACCTTACACGTCGTCAGCATCTGATGCTGGTGGGGCTTGTCTTGCTGACATTCACGGTGTTAGGCTCGATGCCTCCGGCCTTGGGCATATCGGTGAGCGTAAATTATGTGTTGCATTTCTGCAATCTTTTCATCATCGCCTCATATGTCAGGCTCCATGGCTTCCCGGTGGCTGTCAGCCACCGTATGTGGGGGCTGGGCGCGTTGTTGTCGCTGTTGGCCGGTTGCGCCATGGTGCTGGTCATGCTTCGCCGCTTCGCAGTCGCCGGTGCGCCTGAGATTCCGTTTGGGCCATATTACTGGATAAGCGACTCAAACAAGATACTGGCGATGTCGACCGCCTTCTGCGCCTTCATGTGGTTCAAGGACCTCAAGCTGGGTTACAGCCGGGTGATAAACGCCCTTGGAGGGGCCACATTCGGGGTGCTGCTCATCCATGCCAATTCCAACGCCATGCGTCAGTGGCTCTGGAACGAGCTGGTCGATTGCGCTGGCCATTTCACAGACCCGTTGCTCTGGGTCTACGCTCCGGCATGTGTCATCGCCATATTCCTCGTATGCGCGTCGATAGATCTTTTGAGGGCGCGTTTTGTCGAAGGGCATATCTTGAAATGGAGCAACCGGGCTGCCATCGGAATCAGGCGCGTGCTGCCTGTCTGACGGTGCGCAGGAAGTAGTAGAGAAACAGGGCGGCGGCCAGGAAGAGGGAGCATGAGAAACTCAGCACTATGCCGTAAAGCCCCATGCCGAGGGGGAAGGCGAGCAGGTAAGACACGGGCAGCCCCACTATGATATAGCTGATGAAGGCTATCCACATCATCGGGCGGACATTGCCGGTGCCGCGCAGGGCGCTCGCGAAGTTGATCTGGGTGGCGTCGCCGAGCTGGTACAGCACCAGGGGGATGATTACCCCGACGGCGGCCGCCAGCACAGCCGCGTCGTCGGTGAAGATTTTCATCACATGGCTTGAGCCGAGGCCGAAGAAGAGGCTGGAGAGGGCGCAGGCCGCCAGCACCACACCGTAGCCCGCGAAGGCTTTGCGGCGCATCCCGGCCGCGTCTTTTCGTCCGGCCTCGTTGGCGACAAGGACGGTCACCGAGGTGGCCATGGCGTAGTAGACACAGAAGCCGAGGGTGCCGACGACTACCACTATCTGGAATGCCGCCATCTCTATCGCCCCGAGCCACCCGCACATGACGGCGCAGCCCGAGAATGCGGCTGTCTCAAACGACATCTGCAGGCTGACGGGCCACGACATCTGTATCACATTGCCATACACTGATTGCTCAGGCTTGCCGCTGCGGTATCCGGCGGCGTATTCGCGGTAACGCCTGGCGCGGAAGAAGACCCCGCATATGACCACGGCCGTGACCACCCTGGCTGTCAGCGTTGAGATGCCGGCTCCGGTCAGTCCAAGTTCGGGCGCGCCGAAGTTTCCGTAAATCAGGATGTAGTTGCCGATGATGTTGAGCAGGTTGGCCCCCAGCATTATCCACATCGGCATGGCCGTGTTGCGGATGCCGTAGCTCCATTGGGCGAACGCGTTGAAGAGGCATATCGGCAGCATGCCGCTCATGTAAATCAGGAAGTAGGGGCGGATGACCGGAAGCAGGTGGGAGGGCTGGCCAAGGCGCGGGAGGTTGATATACACCACGGCCATCACCGAAATCAGCAGCAGGCTGACGGCGATGTTGACAAGCACCCCGGCGCGCAACACCTGCCCGATTTTGTCGGGACGTCCGTTGGTGAAGAGCGCGCCGACAAGCGGGGTCAGGCCGTAGGAGAAGCCCAACGCGGCGAAAATCGGCAGGTTGAAAAGGTTGTTGACAAAAGAGGCGGAGGCCAGCGCGTCGGTGCTGTAATGCCCCACCATTATGTTGTCGGCGAAACCGACAACGATCATACCTATCTGTGACACAAGGACAGGAAGTCCGAGACGGAAAATCTTCGCGCAGTCGCTCAGGTAAGACATAGAAGTGAAAAAGGATTGGTGGTTAAGGATTGGTTTTCAGGTGCTCAGGTCTTCAAGTGATGTTTCGTATCCGCCATTCCTTGGGATAGAGGCTGTTGGTGCGGTTGCCGAGATTCTTTACGAATCCCAGGGGCCAGCCGTCGTAGGTCAGCATCACCACTCCGCGCGGAGTCCCCTCGGGCAGCGTGACCGCCTCGCGGGCGAGATAGTCCACCGCCTCCCCGGACCCGACCTCCACCGCCGGAAACGCCGACGGGGAGAGAATCAGGCTCAGGGCGAACTGCTGGGTAGGGATGATGTCTCTGCCCTTGACGACAGCCATCTCGGTGCCGGCGGAAATGACCTGCAGGTCGCGGAGCATCGCCGGGAGCATCGGCTGCCACAGGCGGGGAAACGCCCTGACGCCATCGTCGGTGGCGCTGACATCGTACGCGTCGGCCAGTGTCGGCTGAAGCCATCCCCGGCATAGGTCGAGGGTCTGGCGGGAGACCGCCTGACGGTCAGGTGCCTGCTTTTTCTGTTTCCCTTTTTTCTGGCGGGAGTCCTTGCCGGAAAGGGCGATGGCGGCAGGGATGAGGTTGCCGGGTTTGCGCATCACGGTCATGTACAGCCCCTCGCCACGGGCTCTGCCCGGGATGAAGCGCAGGGAGTGGAGCGGCTCTACCCCCGGGATTTCAATCTCCCTGTCGATTATGTTGCGGGCCTCTCCGGTGGAAGAGGCTCCGGCGTTGACAGATTCGATTATGCCGGTGTCGACCGGTATGGCCCCGTGTTCGCGGCGCAACCAGTCGGCCATCAGCTCATCCTCGGCGGTGTTGAAGGTGCAGGTCGAGTAGACCAGGAACCCTCCGGGGCGCAGGGCCTCCCATAGATTGCCGAGAATCTCGCGCTGACGCGCGGCGCACTCCACGACAAGCGACGGGGTCCATTGCTCGCGGGCTGTCAGGTCTTTGCGCATCATCCCCTCCCCGGAGCATGGGGCGTCGACGGCTATCACGTCGAAGAATTCGCCGAGCCGCCTGAACTGCGCTGTGTCGCCCCGGGTGATTACCGTCGGCGTTCCGCCCCATTTTGCTACATTCTCTTTCAGAATCTCGGCCCGGGAATAGTCATATTCGTTGGCCACCACGAGCGAGCCGTCGGGCAGTCCGTCGAGTGCCGCGGTGGTCTTCCCTCCCGGGGCGGCACAAGCGTCGAGCCACAGCAGGGGGAGTTGCCCGTTTCCACCAGCCTCCGCCGCGTCGCAGGCGGAGGCGTTCTCCTTGGCGATTATGGCGGAAATGTGGCGGGCAATGGCGGAGGTGACCATCGATGATGCGTCCTGCACATAATACCGCCCCTGGTGGAGGGCCGGGTCGGCGGTGAACCGTGGCCGTTGACCGAGGTATATGCCCCCGTCCCACCAGTCTACCCGGCTGTCGGCGGTGGCGGCCATGGGGGTCTGTCGCCCTGCCTTGCGGGGGTTGAGGCGCACCGACACTTCCGGGCGGGTCGTCTCAAGCGTCTCGGCGAGCCGGTCGAAGCGTGTGTCGCCCAGGTCGGCGAGCATCTTGACAAATTCTGGTTTCATCAGCGGTGGGGTGGGGATTGTTGTTGAGCTGTCGTGGTTGATACGCAATCAAGGGAGCGCCTTTTGAGCGCTCCCTGTATGTCGCGGGGTGTTGACGGTGGCTTATTCTCCGGCAGGAGCGGCGGGAGCCTCTTCCTGGGCGGGAGCTTCAGTCTCGGCTGCGACGGGGGCAGCTGCGGGAGCGGGAGCCGAAGTCTCGGTGCCTTTGATTACCTGCATCTCGGTGGCGGGCTTGACGCGCGAGCCGGTCACCACGCTGGGCATAACGAACACCGAGAGGATGGAGAGCAGGCAGATGATGCCGGCCAGGGTCCATGTGGCCTTCTCGATGAAGTCGTTGGTGCGGCGCACGCCCATGATCTGGTTTGAACCCGCGAAGGAGGATGAAAGACCTCCGCCTTTGGATTTCTGAACCAGCACCACGATGATGAGGAGGATAGAGATAAGTACGGTCAATACGATGGTTAAGATATACATATCGCGTAAATTACTATTTTCGCAAGCGAAAATTATGGATTGGGGTTGTTTTTGCTTTGATTTTCAATCTGGCGTCTCCGCTCGTTGAGGATGAGTTTCCGGAGAAACCGCAATTGGTCTGCAAAGTAACTACTTTTTTCCGGAAAACGCAAGCTTAAACCGTTAAGAATTTCATATGCCTGCTCGTAACGGCGTGTTTTTATGTAGATTTTTGCCAGGGATTCTGACAGGAGGCCGTCGGGCGGGGTGGCTTTCTTCGGCTCGCGGCTCTCTTTGGGCTGTGGTTTGGCTTTCGCCGCCGGGGCTTTGGTCTGGACGGGGCTTTCAGGCTTGGAAGCCGGGGAGTCGGGGGCGACGGTGAGCTGAGGGGAGCCGGGGCGATGGGAGAGGATGAAACGGTTGAGGCGTGCCTCTGCCGAGTCGGAGTCTGCTGCGGGGTCATCGGCCGGCAATGACGATTCCTCCTCCATGGCAAGCTGTTGGGAGTAGTCGGGGACGGGGTTGAAAATCAGTCTTTCGAGCAGTTCGTTCTCCTCGTCTGACTGGTGGCCGTAGGTGTTGAGGAAGTCATCTATGGCGGCGTTGGTCGAGGGGGTGCGCCGGGTGTCGCGGGAGGGGTAGAACCCGTCGAACCTTGATGCCTCCGGGTCTCCTTTCATCCGGGCGTAAGCCTCCCCGGAGGGGGCGGCCAGGATGTCGGCCAGTGACGGGTCGCCCTGTTGTGACGGGACGGGGATGGTGAAGAAGGGGTAACGCCGCCTGAAATCCTCGAGCCACTGCGTCTCCTGGGGTGTGAGAGGCTCTGCCGCGGGATCCGCGAGCCGCTTCAGCAGAGTGTCGAGTCTTTCCTGGTCGTTGTTCATAGGTCGGTGGTGGTGGAGGGTGATGATGGGGGAGGTGATTACCAGTTTCCGAGGGTGGCGTTGAAAATCAGTTCGACCAGCTCCTTGGCAATCTGGTTGCAGAGTTCTTCCTGCACATCCATCAGCATCTGGGATGCCTCGAAATCGCGATAGGCCGAGAAGCTCTGGTCTACGTCGTTGCCATCCTTCTTGGTGTCGGTGTATTTGACGCGCACGGTGATTGTCAGGCGTGTCATAGAGGCGTACGCGTCTTCGGTGACAGCCTGGGGGGTGAGGGTGTAGCCGGTTATCTCACCTTCGAGCTCGAGGTCGGCGGCCCCGTCCACCACCCGCAGGCGGGTGTTGCGGGTCACATAGTCGGTAAGCTCGTTCTCGAATGTCTGCTGCAGGGGGGCGTAGACCAGGGCGGCGCGTATCGGGAACTCCCCGATGTGTACCGTCTTGTAGAGGTTGTAGTCAAGGGCCGCGCCGTTGAACTTGTAGCTTATCCGGCAACCCTGGCTGACTCCAAGGCAGATGGTCATTATCAGCAGTAATATCAGTTTCTTCATGTCGGGGGCTTCCTGGGCCGCTTCGCGGGCGGGGATGTGATTATTGGTTTAGTGTTATTCCAGGCCGTATTCCTTTATCTTGCGGTAAAGGGTGCGTTCGGATATGTTGAGTTCCATGGCGGCGGCCTTTCGCCGTCCGGAATTCCGCTGGAGCGACAGCCTGATGACCTCCTTCTCCGGCAGTCCGGCCTGCGTGGCGGCTGCCAGCCCGGCGTCATGGGGAGGCATTTCCTCGGCCTTCGCGTCCATTATTTCCACCGGGGTGTCGATGATGGCGGGGCGGAGCTTCACCAGCGATGAAGCGGGCTGGGACGGTTTCTCTCCTTTCAGCTCGTCGACATCGGCGCGGAGCTGCTCTATCTCCTCCCTCATCTTGAAAATCAGGGAGAAAAGCATCTCACGCTCACGCTCGTAGGTGTGGTCGCCATCGCCGCGGCCGGTGGTCGCCGGCAGGTTTCGGCTCTGGTGTAGCACGGGCATCAGTGTGGCCGTGGCCTCCGGCAGGTATCCGGCCAGGGTCTCGGGCGAAATCTCGTTCCCGGCCTCGAACAGGGCCATCTGCTCGACCACATTCTTGAGCTGGCGCACATTTCCGGGCCAGCGGTAGGCGAGCATGCGGTCGCGCGCGCCGTCGGAGAATGAAATCTGCGGGGTGCGGTTCTTCTCGGCGAAGTCTGAGGCGAACTTGCGGGCGAGCAGCTGTATGTCGTTGCCGCGCTCGCGCAGAGGGGGGACGGTGATGCTCACCGTGGCCAGTCGGTAGAAGAGGTCTTCCCGGAAACGGCCTTCGGCCACGGCGCGGGCCATGTCGACATTGGTCGCGGCCACGACCCGGATGTCGGTCTTCTGCACCTCGGAGGAGCCTACTTTGATGTATTCACCGGTCTCGAGGACGCGCAGCAGGCGCGCCTGGGTGGTCAGCGGCAGCTCGGCCACCTCGTCGAGGAAGATGGTGCCCCCGTTGGCCTCCTCGAAGTATCCCTTGCGGGAGGAGACCGCTCCGGTGAAGGCTCCTTTCTCATGGCCGAACAGCTCGGAGTCGATGGTGCCCTCGGGTATCGCGCCGCAGTTGACGGCGATGTATTTGGCGTGTTTGCGCGGTGAATACTGATGGATTATGGCCGGGAAGAATTCCTTGCCGGCTCCGCTCTCTCCGGTGACAAGCACCGACAGGTCGATCGGCGCGACACGCAAAGCCCTCCCCACCGCCTTGGCAAGGGCGGGGGCGTTGCCTATGATGCCCAGTCGGGCCTTGGCTTGCTGTATACGTGTCTCATCCATTGTCAGGGGCGGATAATCTCTTTGTTGTCAGGGGTGATGACGAGTTTGGCGCGCGAGCGTATCTCCTTGTTGTCGCGCAGGTCGTAGGTCTGGGCGCGGAGGAAGTCGCCAAACTCCTTGAGCGAGCCCATATGAGCCTGCTGTTCATCCACGGAAATCGGATCGCCGACGGTGACGGTGAATGTCTTGTGGCGTTTGCGGAAGACCTCGCGGGGATGGAGCAGGCTGCGCAGCTGCCAGCAGGTGACTCCCAGAAAGTTGAAGAACCATGACTGGCTGCCGTGGAAGAATATCGGGATCACCGGCACCTTGAGCTGCTGGGCCAGGCGGATGATTGACTCCTGCCACTCGCGGTCCTTGAGGCGGCCACGCCAGTTGGTCTTGCCTACCGCCCCGGCGGGGAAGAAGCCCACAGGTTCGCCCGAGCGCACAAGCTTTATGGCCTCCTTGATTCCGGCCATCGAGACGGCTTTCTTCTTGGGGTCGGCCGACGCGCTCTGGTCGACGGCTATGAAGTTGGGGCGCATGGCCCATATGTAGTTGAGAAACATGTTGACCATCACCTTGTACCTGGGCCTGCGGCGGGCGATGAGGTCGATGAGTATGATGCCGTCGAGGGCACCGAAATGGTGGTTGCTGACGGTGATGAACGCCCCCTCGGGGAGGTTGCGCAGCACCTCGCCGTTCTCGGCCACGACGGTGATGTCGAGGTCGTGGAGGCAGCCTCTGACGAATCCCGGCCCGGGGGTGTGGCAGTTCTCGGCGTGGAGACGGTTCACCTTGTCGAGCTGGAGCATCTTGATGAGCCTGTTGAGCAGGCGGGGATGACGGCCAAGGAATGGCACCATGCGGCCTATGTCCTCTGCGTCGAGGACTGTCGGCTTGAGTGGGGCTTCCTGGCGGGTGTCGTTTATGTTGTCTGGCATATGCGCGGAAAATTTCGGTTGAAAATCTGATGTCTAACCCGCAAAGTTACAAAATTCCCGGTAATTCTCAAAGCTGGCCCTGCTCGACCATGGTGCATACCCGCTCGATGATTGCGTCTTTCTCGTCGGTCGAGGGGGAGTATTTACCTTTGAGGTTGACACCGAAGAGCCGTCCGAAACCCTGCCAGAATGTTGCCCTGAATGAGCCGAGGAATGCTTTCAGGATGTCGTAGCCGCTCTGGTTGGTCTCGCGCTGGATGAGCTTGACCAGCATGCGGGCCTGGTTCTTGGAGAATTTCTTAAGCACCGGCTTGTATTGCTCGAACACCGCCCCCTCCATCTCCTTGAGGTAGCGTTCGCGCTCCTTCTGGTCGGGGAATGTCTCGATGTACTCATATGTCTCGACCAGGGTCTCGCATATGAGCTTGGCGTAGGGGAGGGCCTTCTTGACATCCCTTACCGTACGCCAGTAGAATTCCTCCTGTTTCTTGTTTTTGAACTTCATCGGGGGGAAGACCGTGATTTCGTTGAAAATCACCACCAGCACGGTGTCCCCCTCGGGGGTGACGGTGTGGTATTTCCCCCGGAAGACCTTCTGCATGCCGCTGCCGGGATTGTATATGTCGCGTGCCCCGGCCGGTGTGTCGACAAGGTCGGAGTTGTCGTCGGCGATTGCCGTGGCGGGCAGCACCACCCTGGCCGAGGCGGTGGAGTGGGCCGGTTTGCGCTCCTGGTGCTTTCGGTGTGGCTGGGCGTTGGCCTCCTGGCCGCCGATGAGGAGCAGCAAGAGCGGCAGGATGATGTGTCGTAATGTCGAGAGAGGTTTCTGCAATTTGAGTGGGGTTTATGGATTAGGAGTTGTGGACAGGGGGGTAGTCGAGGGTGTAGTGGAGCCCGCGCGATTCCTTGCGCTCTTTGGCCTGGCGCATTATCAGGTAGCCCACGTTGATGATGTTGCGCAGCTCGCAGATCTCGCGGGAGACCTTGGAGCATTTGAAGAGGCGCTCGGTCTCCTCATAGAGGATGTCGAGGCGGTTCCAGGCGCGGTCGAGGCGCAGGTTGGAGCGGACGATGCCGACATAGCTGCCCATTATCTGGTTAACCTCGCGCATGCTCTGGGTGATCAGCACCATCTCCTCGGGATGGCGGGTGCCTTCGTCGTTCCATTCCGGCACATCGCGGCGCAGCGTGTAGTGGCCGATTTGTTCCGAGGCGTGGCGGGCGGCGGCGTCGGCGTAGACCACTGCCTCGATGAGCGAGTTGGAGGCCAGGCGGTTGCCGCCGTGTAGGCCGGTGCGTGAGCATTCCCCGACGGCGTAGAGCCGCTTGATGCTCGACTCCCCGTTGAGGTCGACGGCGATGCCTCCGCAGAGGTAGTGGGCCGCCGGGGCCACGGGGATGTAGTCCTTGGTGATGTCGATGCCCAGCGAGAGGCATTTGCGGTATATGTTGGGGAAATGGCGGCGGGTCTCGTCGGGGTCTTTGTGGGTGACATCGAGGAAGACATGGTCGTCGCCGTGGAGCTTCATCTCCGAGTCGATGGCGCGGGCCACCACGTCGCGAGGGGCCAGTTCGAGGCGGCTGTCATACCGCTCCATGAAGCGCTCGCCCTTGAGGTTGCGGAGTATCGCCCCGTAGCCGCGCATGGCCTCGGTGATGAGAAACGACGGGCGGTCGCCGGGGTGGAAGAGCGCCGTGGGGTGGAACTGGATGAACTCCATGTCTTTCACCGTCCCCTTGGCGCGGTAGACCATCGCGATGCCGTCGCCTGTGGCCACCAGCGGGTTGGTGGTGGTCTGGTAGACGGCCCCGGTGCCTCCGGTGGCCATCAGTGTCACCTTGGCGAGGAAGGTGTCGACATTCCCCTCCGGGGTCAGCACATATGCCCCGTAGCAGGTGATGTCGGGGGTGCGGCGGGTCACGAATTTGCCGAGATGGTGCTGGGTGATGATTTCGACGGCGAAATGGTCTTCAAAGACATCGATGTCGGGGTTGGCGCGGACAGCCTTTATCAGGCTCTCCTGTATCTCGAAACCGGTGTTGTCGGCGTGATGGAGGATGCGGAACTCCGAGTGTCCCCCTTCGCGGTGGAGGTCAAACGAGCCGTCATCCTTCTTGTCGAAGTCCACCCCCCACTCGATGAGCTGCCTGATCTGGCCGGGGGCCTCCTTGACGACCATCTCCACGGCTGCCGGGTCGCTGATCCAGTCGCCTGCCACCATCGTGTCGTGGATATGCTTGTCGAAGTCGTCGACCTCGAGGTCGGTCACCGAGGCCACTCCCCCCTGGGCCAGGGCGGTGTTGGCTTCTTCGAGATTTGATTTGCAAACCAAGGCGACCCTGTGTCGCGGGGAGGCCACTTTCAGGGCAAAGCTCATTCCGGCGATGCCGCTGCCTATAACAAGGTAGTCATATTCCTTAGTCATCGGTGACAGTCATTTTGTTACCGCAAAATTACCCTTTTCCGGCCAATTGTCCAAAAAAAACAGAAAGTTCTGGGTCCGCGAGGGGGGGTGGCTCAGAATAGGAGCCTGTAAGTGGGGTAGATGATTCCGCGTCCTCCAAATCCGTTCTTCTGGCGTATGAGTCCGGTGTTGAGGTAAAGTCCCCCGTCCTCATTGCAGGTGCCGAAGTCAAAATATCTCTTCCTGTCGGCCATGGCAATTTTTATCACAGTGTCGAAGACAAGGCTGAGGGCATTGCAACGTTTGCCCGTGTCATTCGCGGCGATGTACTGTGTGTGTGCCACAGTGTCTGTGACATACAGCAGAGTCCCCGCCACAGCCTCTCCATCTTTCAAGGCTGAAAAAAGACGGATATTCCCGGGAAAAAGTCTTGCCAGATGTCTCATCTCACGCAGGGTGTGGACAGGGGTGGCCCCGTACCTTGATTCGAGGAGACATGAGAGTATCCCGTGGAAAATTTCGTAATCATCGGATTCCACTACGGATATCCCCTCTTTTACGGCCTTGCGGATATTGCGGCGGGTGTTTTCATTGTAGGCGGGGGTGTCCGTAAGGCAGATTGCTGAAGAGATGTTGGTGGCGATAACCTCGGCCTTGTTAAGGAACAACGCGTAACGGTCTTCTTGCGCGGGGGCTTTCTCGTATATAGTGGGGATGGCCTTGTATATTAGTTCCTTGGCTCCTTTAGCCGAATAGAATCTGCGTATGGCTGTGAAAATCTCACACACAGTCATCACATCTGTCCCGGAGGCTGTGAGGACTCCCCCGTAGGTCAGCCCTCCATGGGAAAACACTGTGTCGCCAGATATGTTGGCGGGTAGCAATGCCGTGATTTTCCCCTTTTCGTCGTATATGATTACAGACGCGTCTGTGAAACGGTCGTTGTGGTACTCCATATAATCACGAAGGTGCAGGAATGTCGCATTTCGTGATTGTTTGACAAAATCATCCCAAAGTCGGGCTTTGTCAGGTGTGTAAGGAGCGACTGTCAGCATGGCATTGTCAGTTTTTTTGTCGTTGAGGACGGCCGAGGTATGCTCCGGCGGCCGCGATGAGCAGCGATGTGAGCAGTATCGCTCCCCCGGCTGCAATCAGGTCGGAAAGGCGCAGGGCCACCGGGTAATGGTCGACGGCCATCATCGCCGGATTGGCGGAGCTGAGCTTTATCCAGCCGAAATGCTCCTGGCCGAGGGTCAGCAGTGAGCCGGCAGCCAGGCCGATGAACCCGCCGACTGAGGTTATCAGCCATCCCTGGTTGGCGAAAATCCCTTCAATGAGCCGGGGAGTGGCCCCCATTGCGGCCAGCACACCCATGTTGTTCTCTTTCTCGACCACCATCAGCGACAGGGTGGAGATGATGTTGAACGACGCGACGGCCAGGATGAAGAGCAGCATCAGGAAAGTGATCCATTTCTCGACGGCAATCATGCGGTACGCGTCGGCCTCCTGTTCCATGCGGTCAAGCACGGTCATCCCGGCGGGAAGCACCCGGGTGATTTCTTTCTTTGCGGCGGTGAAGTCATTGCCATCCTTGTGAGTCATGGGGTAGACGGCGATTGCGGTAGCCTCTGTGGTGTAGTCGAGCAGGTCGCGTGCCACAGCCAGGGGGATGACCAGCATGTCGCGGTCCTGCTCCTCTTGTTCGACCTGGTATACCCCGCTGACACGCAGCGAGTCGCCGCGGAATGAGGCGGTGGGATTGGCCGGGTTGACCCTGCGGCCCCTCACTGGCTCGAACACCTCTATCCATCCCGTGACAGGGCCGTCGGCAATGCCTGAAATTTCCTCGCCCAGGGGCCTGACATTGAGGTTGACGGCCACGCCGACCGAGACGGTGGCCTGTGCGTGGTCAAGTTCACCGTCGATGAGTATCTCGCTGAGTCCGGAGGTGTCCATCGCCAAAGGCTCCATGGCGCGGATGGTGACCGGCATCTGTCCCTGCCGCGACACGGCGAATGCCTGCTCCTCGATCATCGGGGAGGCCACGCTGACAGCCGGGAGCCTCTGCAACGCAGAGGCCGTGGAGTCGGCGTCGGGGATTACCGACCTGTCGGCCATCCTGACCAGCAGGGGCGGGTTGAAATTGGATGTCTTCCGCTCGACCAGCTGCGAGAAGCCGTTGAAGACCGACAGCACCACGATCATGGCGGCGGCGGCCACGGCGACTCCGGCCATGGAGACCGCCGATATGATGTTGACGGCTCCGTGGCTCTTGCGTGAGAGCAGGTAGCGGAGGGCGATTCTCAGGGGAAGCATCAGGTGGAGGCGGGGGTGATGGAGTTTCGTATCCAGAGGGCGGCCTCGGGTCCGAGGCAGAAGAGGAGGTCGAGGATGGAGAGGCCGGGCAGGAAGCCGAAACGGGCCTGGCGCGGCTGCCAGTAGGGGTGGATTGCATCCTTCGCTTCGCTCGGGCACCCGACTGCCTTTCCGGGGAGGGAGGCTGTGACGGGTGTGCCGGGAGTCGCGGTAGTAGAGGAGGGGAGGAGCAACAGGGCCTCTATCTCTTTGTCTATAGCCTCGTTCAGGTCGATTACAGATGGGAAGCGGTCGGTCGTCTCGCGCGACATGTACGGCAGGAAGCGGTCGATGTAAAACTCAAAAAAGGGGGTGCGGCCATAGGCCGACTCGAGCGACACGCGGTGGACATGCCACCACTGGCCGTGGTCGCTGACGCGCACGTCGCGCCATGTGGCCCGAGGTATGCCGTGGGGCTTGACGATGGGGAGGGTCAGGGTCAGCGGGCCGTTGACATCGGCGATGTCGTAACGGTGGATTTCCTTGCGGCGTTTGTCAAACAGCGCGTCGATAGCCACCGGCATGCCGGCGGCGCGCCTTGTCCAGTAGTCGACCGAACCGAAGTATCTCGGCAGTTCACCTTCCTTCATGGGTGTTGTCAGGGGGCTTGTTTGATGGGAGGGGAGCGTCATTTGTCGGGATTCGCGTCCTTGAGGATGCGGTTCCAGCGTATTTTGCCGTCGAACAGCCCTTTGTCCTGGTCGAAGGATATCAGCACGCGCAGGGGGGTGCCGACGATGTGGTCTTCAGGCACAAAGCCCCAGTAGCGGGAGTCGAGGGAGTTGTCGCGGTTGTCGCCCATCATGAAGTAGTAGTCCATCTTGAAGGTGTAATAATCCTGGGGATTGCCGTCGATGTAGAGCCGGCCGTCGCGGAACTCGGCGGTCGGGTTTCCCTCATACACCTTTATGACACGTCCGTAGATGTCCCACGCGCTCTGGCTCATCTTCATCACCATGCCCTTTTTGGGTATCAGCAGGCCGTGTTCGCCGCCGTAGTCGGCACGGGTCCAGTCGGCTGAGATGGCTTCGGGGAAGAGTGAGTAAAGGGTCTCGGGGGCGGGCTGCTGGCGCTCGATTTTCCCTATGCGGGGATCGGCCTCGGCGGCCTCGACCATGGCGGCGGTCATCGGGGAGACATAGATGGGGGGCACTGAGCCGTCGGGGTTGACCTTGTAGCCGAGCATGGCGAGCTGCTCGGTAGTGATCTGGTCAAGTTCGGCCCGGCCACGGTCAAGCACCGGGATGCCCATCCGCTCAAACTCCTCCTGGGTCAGCGGCGCGCCGTTGACCTGGTAGAAGTAGTTGAACTGCACATTCTCGGGCACGATCTCGAATGGCTCGCCGTCGATGTGTATCACCCCGTCGACAATCTTGATGCGCTGGCCGGGGAGCCCGACGCAGCGTTTTACATAATTCTCGCGCCTGTCGACAGGCCGCCATATCTTCTTGCCGAACTCGGCTGTCTCGGTGTTGAGGATGGCCTCCCCTTTCCATTTCTTGAGGGTGTAATAGTCGGGGTTGGAGACCTTTGACATCACGGTGTCGCCGGCGGGGAAGTTGAAGACGACGATGTCGCCGGCCTCAACGCCCCGGCGGCCTTGCAGGCGCTTGTAGCCCACCGAGGGGGAGTCGAGGTAGCTCTTCCCCAGGCCGAAAGGCAGCTCGTTGTGGACCAGCGGGAAATATACCGGGGTCATCGGCACACGCGGGCCGTAGGCCGTCTTGTCGACGAATAGGTAGTCGCCGGTGAGCAGGGTCTTCTCAAGCGAGGAGGATGGAATCTGGTAGTTCTGGCCCACGAAGGCGAAGACGAAGTAGACCAGCACCAGGGCGTAGACAATCGCGTCGACCCATGACATAAGGCTGCGGACGGTGGCGTTCTTCGACCGTTTCCACCAGGTGAATGGGACGTAGCCGGTGATGTAGATGTCAAACAGCAGGATGCCTCCCAGCAGCAGCCAGGGGTTGCCCATCCATGCCACCCATAGGAGGAATATGATGAAGACGATGCCGAAACGGACCCACCGGGTCGGCTTGTTGTCTTTGACACGGCTGATGAAATCGGCTTTGAGGTCTTTTTTGTCGTTCATTCAGATTGGTTTATTGATTGCGAGTATGGCCTTATTTCTTGCCGAGGATGGCGTTGTAGCGGGCGGGGTCGTGGAGGACGTTGGCCGCCGAGTCGACATCCTGGTCGGTCTTGAGGGTCTGGATGATGGAGCCGCGTGTGCCATGCCAGCGCATCACCATCTCGGGGCCGAGGTATGAGGCGATCATCTCCCGGTTGAGGTTGAGGTCATGCTCCAGGTCATGCTGCAGCAGCGAGCGCAGCGCGTCGATGCGCGCTTGCACCGAGTCGTTGAGGTATCCCTCGGTCTTGGCCGATTTCTCGAGCTGGTCTATCACCAGTTCGCAGGCGCGGTCATATTTGAATTTGTCGGGGTCGATGAATTTCTTGAATTCCGAGAAGATGGTGTCGGTGACCTCGAACTCCTCTGCCGGGACACCCTCGGGATGGGTGGCGGCGTAGCGGTTGGCGAAGTCGAAGCTCCAGCCGTCGCGCACGATATTGTAGACCAGTCGGTTGCCCTCGGGGTATTCGCTCTTGATGTCGGGGGTGATGCCGCCGCCGTCGCGCACCTCGCGGCCGGCGCGTGTGTGCCACACGGTGGTCAGCGAGTCGGGGATGCGGGCCACCGAGCCGTCGGGGTTGCGGTGGCTGTAGTCGATGGCCTGGATGAGGCGGCCCGAGGGGATGTAGTATTTGGCGATGGTGACCTTCATCAGGCCGTTGTAGGGGATGGCGCGGGTCGACTGCACGAGCCCTTTGCCGAAGGAGCGTTCGCCCACGATGACGCCTCGGTCGAGGTCCTGAATGGCCCCGGTGACGATTTCCGCCGCCGATGCCGAGGAGCCGTTGACGAGTATGGCCAGAGGTGTCTCGGTGTCGACAGGCTTGTGGGTTGTCTTGTAGATTTTCTCGTTGACAAGCCCTTTGCCCCGGGTGCGGACCACTTCGGTGCCTTTGGGGACGAAGAGGCCCACAATCTGCACGGCGCTCTCCAGCAGTCCGCCGCCGTTGTTGCGCAGGTCAAGGACGATTGACTTCACGGCGGGGTCTTTCTTGAGGTCGGTCAGCGCGTCTTTGACCGCCTGGAAGCTCTTTTCGTTGAATGTGGTCAGCTGTATGTAGCCGATGTCGCCGCGCACCACCCCATAATATGGCACCGGGTCGACATCGATTTTCTCGCGTGTGATTTCAAAGGCGAGTGTGGTGTCAGACAGGGCGGCCGAGCCATAGGGGCGTTTGACGGTGACGTTGACCTTGGTGCCGGCCTGTCCGCGCAGTTTCTTCGAAATCTGGTCAGACGACAGCGAGGTCACGGAGTCTCCGTCGATGGTGATGAAGACATCTCCCGGTATGAGTCCCACTCGTTGGGCGGGGCTCCCCTCGCGCGGCTCGGAGACGAATGTCTTTCCGTCGCGTGTGCCTATGTATGAGCCGATTCCGCCGTATTCACCGGTGGAGATGGTCATGAATTCCTCCTGCTCGCTCTCGGGGATGTATTCCGTGTAGGGGTCGATTTCGTTGAGCATCGCGGCGATGGCGGTGTTGATCGACTTGTCTGCGTCGATTGAGTCGACGTAGCTGGTCTGGAGGTTTTTGTAGACGGCGGTGAAGATGTCGAGGTTGCGGGATATGTCGTTCTTTGGGCTGCGGGTTGCCGCTCCGGCCACAATCGCGGCGGCTGAGGCTCCCATCAGCAGTATGGGAAGTTTTCTCATCGTTGGCTAACGTCTGTGTTTGACACGCGAAGTTACGATAATTTGCGGCAACCCGGCAAACGGATTGCCACAAATTAAGTTAAATTAAAAGTAGGGGTCAGTGGCAGTGGCCTCCGCCGCAGCAGCCGTCAGAGCAACCGCCATCCTGGCCTTCGCCGCAATGGTCGTGGTCGCATCCGCAGCCGCATCCCTGGGCGGGCTTGAGCTCCTCGGGGGTGGCGTCGCGCACGGCGAGGATTCTGCCGTCGAAGCGCACGGCCTTTCCGGCCAGGGGGTGGTTGAAGTCCATCTTCACCTTGTCGGCGGTCACCTCCTTCACCAGTCCGTTGATGCGGAAGCCGTCGGCGGTCATCATCGGCACAAGCGCGCCGGGCTTGATGGCCTCGTCGTCGAATTTGTCGTCGATGAGGAAGAGGTCTTTGTCGAGGGTCACCACCTGGTCGGGGTCGTAGGGGCCGAAAGCCTCGTCGGCGGTGGCGGTGACGTTGAATGTGCCATCCTTCTCCAGGCCTTCGATGGCCTTCTCGAGGGGGACGATCATTCCGCGTGTCACTCCGAAGACAATCTTCTCGGGGTCTTCGGCGTCGGTCTGGTGGACGAGCTTCTCGGTGCCGTCAGGCTCGATGGCGTAGAGGTCATAACCGAGTTCGACATATTTTCCGGGTTGGATTTTTTCCATAATTCAGTAGTAAATAGGTGTTATGATGTGGTTGGATGTGTCGGGTCAGGTCTCGAGGTTGAGAATCTCCGAAAGGATGGAGACGGCAGTCTCCACGTTGGGGACGGCTGAGAAGGCGAAGGAGCGCTTCTGGCCGTTCTCGCGTATCTTGACGGTGGAGAGATGGCTCTGCAGGTAGGCTATCATCCGGCCGAACATCGGCGACTGGTAGTAGGCCTGGTTCTGGGAGTCGACGAAGTAGGTGTACATCGTGCCTTGCTTGAGGGCCACCTTCTCGATGCCGAGCTGGCGGGCCAGGCGGCGCAGGCGCGGCACCCGGGTGAGTTCGGCGGCCTCGGGGGGGATTTTGCCGAAGCGGTCGACGAGCCGCGAGCGGAACTCGCGTATGTCCATCTCTCGCTCCATCGAGTCGAGCTCGCGGTAAAGCGATATGCGCTCGCTCTCCTGGGGGACATACCATGCGGGCAGCAGCAGCTCGAGGTCGCTTTCGATGACGCAGTCGGCCACATATTCGGTCTCCTCCTCCGGGGAGTTGCCATGCTCCTCTTTGGTAAACGTTCCGGCGAACTCTTCGGTTCGCAGCTCGGTGACCGCCTCCTTGAGTATTTTCTGGTAGGTCTCGTAGCCGAGGTCGGCGATGAAGCCGCTCTGCTCGGCCCCCAGGAGGTTTCCGGCCCCGCGTATGTCGAGGTCCTGCATGGCGATGTGGATGCCCGAGCCGAGGTCTGAGAATCCCTCGATGGCCTGCAGGCGGCGGCGCGCCACCGGTGTCAGGGGGTTGCCCGGGGGTATCATCAGGTAGCAGAATGCCTTGCGGTTGCTGCGGCCCACTCGTCCGCGCAGCTGATGCAGCTCTGAGAGGCCGAAGTTCTGGGCGTTGTTGACGATCATCGTGTTCACGTTGGGCATGTCGATGCCGCTCTCGACGATGGTGGTGGCGAGCATCACGTCATAGTCGTGGTTGGTGAAGTCGATGATTGCCTGCTCGAGTTTCTCGGGGGGCATCTGGCCGTGGGCCACGATGGTGCGCGCGTCGGGGACTACCCGCTTCACCATCTGCTCGAGCTGCATCAGTCCCTCGATGCGGTTGTTGATGATGAACACCTGGCCGTTGCGCGACATCTCGAAGTTTACAGCCTCGGCCAGCAGGTCGTCGGTCAGGGTGTTGACCGAGGTCAGGATGGGGTAGCGGTTGGGTGGCGGGGTGGTTATCGACGAGAGGTCGCGGGCCCCCATGAGGGAGAACTGCAGGGTGCGGGGTATGGGAGTGGCCGACATCGTCAGGGTGTCCACCGAGACTTTGAGCTGCTTCAGTTTCTCCTTGACGGCCACGCCGAATTTCTGCTCCTCGTCAATCACCAGCAGGCCGAGGTCTTTGAACCGGACATCCTTGCCTACAAGCCTGTGGGTGCCGACCAGGATGTCGATTTTGCCGTCGGCGAGGTCTTTGAGGATTTCCTTGACCTGTTTGGGGGTGCGGGCGCGCGATAGGTAGTCGACCCTTACGGGGAAATCCTTCAGGCGGTCGCGGAAGGTGTGGAAATGCTGGTAGGCCAGCACGGTGGTGGGCACCAGCACCGCCACCTGCTTGCCGTCGGTCGCGGCCTTGAAGGCGGCGCGTATGGCGATTTCGGTCTTGCCGAAGCCGACATCGCCGCAGATGAGGCGGTCCATGGGGCGGTCGCTCTCCATGTCGGCTTTCACGTCGCGGGTGGCCGTCAGCTGGTCGGGGGTGTCCTCGTAGATGAACGAAGCCTCAAGCTCATGCTGCAGGTAACTGTCGGGCGAGAAGCTGAATCCCTTCTCCTCCTTGCGGGCGGCGTAGAGCCTTATGAGGTCTCGCGCGATGTCCTTGAGTTTCTTCTTGGTCTTCTCTTTCAGGCGGTTCCATGCCCCCGAGCCGAGCTTGTTGATTGTGGGTTCCACCCCCTCCTTGCCTCGGTATTTGGCGAGCTTGTGGAGGGCGTGGATGGAGACGAAGATGCAGTCGTTGTTCTTGTAGATGAGCTTGATCATCTCCTGGGTGGTGCCGTTGACCTGGGTGCGCAGCAGTCCGCCGAACTTCCCCACGCCGTGGTCGACATGGACGATGTAGTCGCCGGTCTCAATCGCCGAAAGCTCTTTGAGCGAGAGGGCGAGCTTGCCCGACCGTGCGCGGTCGCTCTTGAGCGAGTATTTGTGGAAGCGGTCGAAAATCTGATGGTCGGTGAAGAGGCATCGTTTCAGCCGGTGGTCGACAAAACCCTCGTGGAGGGTCGCCGACGCCGGGGTGAAGGGTATCTCCTCCTCGCGTTCGTCGAAGATGGCGTGTAGTCGCTGGGCCTGCTTCTGCGAGTCGGTGAGGATGTAGATTTTGTAACCCTCGCCGAGGAATTTCAGGAAAGAGGCCGAAATGAGGTCGAAGTTCTTGTGGTAAAGCCCCTGCGGGGAGCAACCGAAGTCGAGCGATGTCTCCGACTCGCGTGGCGGGGTGGCGGCGGTGTATTCCAGGCGGGTGAATCCGGCCAGCCTGCGGGCGAACTTTGCCGGGTCTACCAACTGTTTCATCGCCTGCATGTCACCCTCGCCGGCAATCACCGCCGATGATGAGAAGCTGTCGGCGGCTATCGCCTCGATTCTCCCCGTGAGCCTCGACAGGTCGGTTGCCGCGATGACGGTGGATGGAGGGATGAAGTCGAGCAGGCTCTCCCCCGCGTCACCCTCGGCGGAGACATTGGCGGTGATAGCCACCGACTCCACTTTCTGTTCAGACAGCTGGGTCTCGATGTTGAAAGAGCGTATCGACTCGATTTCGTCGCCGAAGAGGTCGATGCGGTAAGGCAGCTCCCCGGAATACCCGAATATGTCGAGGATTGAGCCTCGGATGGCGAAATGGCCCGGCTCATATACATAATCGACAGGCAGAAAGCCGTTGTCGAGTAGCCATTTGCGAGTCTTGGCAAGGTCGATTTCCTGCCCCACGGCGAATGTCGCCGTCTTGTCGGTCAGCCTCTGCCTCGAGGCCACCTTCTCGGCCATCGCCTCGGGGTATGAGACCACAAACCGCAGTCCGGGGTCGGTGGTCCAGTGGCTGAGCGTCTCGGTGCGCAGAATCTGCTGCGGCGGGTCGACCTGGCCATACCTGATGTCGCGGCGGTAGCCCGACGGGAATATCATCACGGCCCTGTCGCCCAGTATCTTGACGAGGTCGTTGTAGAGATACCCCGCGTCATCCATCGAGTCGGCCACGAGCAGCACCGGCGCATTCCCCTTCTCGCCATTCGCCGGTTTCTTCCCGGTGTCGCGCAGGGCCATGCCGGCAAACAGCGCCGCCACCGACGAGCCTGCGAGGCCGCCAAGGGTCACGACGCTTCCCCCGCGGGCGAGCTGTAGCGCGCGGTCCATTGCTTTCTCCCTTGCCGGTGACAGGAATTCCCTTGCCAGCGATTCCAGCGGGCAGACCCCGTCGGCGGCCGTTGAGACCGGCATGTCTGTGTTTGGATTGATGGTTTTGGCCATAGTCAGATTTCTGTCAGAATCTCCTTTTCAAGACGAAACTGCAAAATTAACAAAAAAGTTGTCACTCTCCCAATTCTCCCCCCGTCATAAAATGCCATGCCTTCTCTTCGAGGGCGATGCTGTGGATGTTTGTTTTCTGATTTCGAGCAAGGCGACGGCAAAGTTAAGCAATTTATCTAAAAACATCTTTGGTTATAGGGATAATTGCTGTTTTTTCGGCAGGTTACTGTCGGTTTTCCACGGAGGTATGACATGTGGATGGCCGGAAGAGAAGAAAAAGCATATTATATACCTGAGTATGAGAGGCAAGTACTCCGGCGTTTATGCCTCACGGGAATGTTTTAATTAATGAAGTTTTGCGTATTTTAATGTATGGCGGTAGTGTTTTTCGTGGAAAATTCGTATCTTTGCGGGATGATAGGGGACGTTGTGTCTACAAGTTCCCTTGCTACGACGCGAATACGTCAAATTCAACATAAACTGTTTTTCTAAACTATTATGAGTAAAGAAAAAAAATTCCTGACCTGTGATGGTAACCAGGCAGCGGCCCATGTCTCCTATATGTTCTCGGAGGTAGCCGCCATCTATCCCATCACCCCCTCCTCGACTATGGCTGAATATGTCGACGAATGGGCAGCCGCAGGCCGAAAGAACATTTTCGGTGAGACCGTTCTTGTCCAGGAGATGCAGTCTGAGGGTGGCGCCGCTGGCGCTGTCCACGGTTCGCTCCAGGCCGGTGCCCTCACCACCACTTATACAGCATCGCAGGGTCTGCTTCTGATGATCCCCAACATGTACAAGATTGCCGGCGAACAGCTCCCCTGCGTGTTTCATGTGTCAGCCCGTACGCTCGCCAGCCACGCGCTGAGCATCTTCGGCGACCATCAGGATGTGATGTCGGTGCGTCAGACCGGCTTCGCCATGCTCTGCGAGGGTTCGGTACAGGAGGTGATGGACCTCTCCGGGGTCGCCCACCTGGCCTCTATCAAGGCTTCCATCCCCTTCGTCAACTTCTTTGACGGATTCCGGACCAGCCACGAGATTCAGAAAATCGAGGTGATGGAGCAGGACGACCTCGCTCCGCTGCTCGACCGTGAGGCTCTCGACCGCTTCCGCCAGCACGCCCTCACCCCCCAGGCTCCCGTGTCGCGCGGTATGGCCGAGAACGGCGACGTTTTCTTCCAGCACCGTGAGGCTTGCAACCCAGCCTACGACAACATCGCCGACGTGGTTGAGGAGTACATGGAGAAAATCTCGGCCATCACCGGCCGCAAATACGGCCTGTTTGACTACTACGGAGCTGAGGACGCAGACCGCGTGATCATCGCCATGGGTTCGGTCACCCAGGCCGCCCAGGAGGCTATCGACTTCATGCTCGCCAATGGAGAGAAGGTAGGTCTGGTGTCTGTCCACCTCTACCGCCCCTTCTCGGCCAAGCACTTCCTCGCCGCCGTCCCCAAGACAGCCAAGCGCATCGCCGTGCTTGACCGCACAAAAGAGCCGGGTGCCACCGGCGAGCCCCTCTTCCTCGATGTCAAGGAGTGTTTCTACGGCAAGGAGAATGCCCCCCTCATCGTCGGCGGACGCTACGGTCTGGCCTCGAAGGACACCACTCCCGCCCAGATCATCGGCGTGTTTGAGAACCTCGCCCTGCCTATGCCCAAAGACCACTTCACTGTCGGTATCGTCGATGACGTGACCTTCACCTCACTGCCCCTCCCCGAGGAGGTGGCCCTTGGCGACAAGTCGACCTATGAGGCCAAGTTCTACGGTCTCGGTGCTGACGGCACCGTGGGCGCAAACAAGAACTCGGTGAAAATCATCGGTGACAACACCAACAAGTACTGCCAGGCTTATTTCGCCTACGACTCCAAGAAGTCGGGCGGTTTCACCTGCTCGCACCTCCGCTTCGGCGACGCGCCCATCCGCTCGACCTACCTGGTCAACACCCCCAACTTCGTGGCATGCCATGTGCAGGCTTACCTCCACATGTATGATGTGACCCGCGGTCTGCGCGACAACGGCACATTCCTGC
Organism: Bacteroidales bacterium; assembly: GCA_910575615.1. Taxonomy (GTDB): domain Bacteria; phylum Bacteroidota; class Bacteroidia; order Bacteroidales; family Muribaculaceae; genus UBA7173. The sequence goes on from CAJTEX010000009.1 coordinate 35,405, forward strand.
TCAACACCATCTGGGAGGGTGAGGAGCTGGCCAAGAACCTCCCCGCCAAGGTGAAGAAATATTTCGCCGACCACAACATCTCGGTGTACTATATCAACGCCACCAAGATCGCTCAGGAAATCGGTCTGGGCAACCGCACCAACACCATCCTCCAGAGCGCGTTCTTCCGCATCACCGAGGTGATTCCCGTTGACCTCGCCGTTGAGCAGATGAAGAAATTCATCGTCAAGAGCTACGGCAAGAAGGGGCAGGATGTGGTTGACAAGAACTACGCAGCCGTTGACCGCGGTGGCGAGTACAAGAAGCTCGATGTGGATCCCGCGTGGAGCAACCTCGAAGTGGAGATGCCCGCCCCCAACGATGATCCCGAGTTCATCAACAAAATTGTGCGCCCCATCAACGCCCAGGATGGCGACCTGCTGAAAGTGTCAGACTTCGCCAACATCCCCGACGGAACATGGGAGAACGGCACATCGGCTTATGAGAAGCGCGGTGTGGCCGCCTTCGTCCCCGAATGGAAAGAGGAGAACTGTATCCAGTGTAACAAGTGCGCATATGTCTGCCCCCACGCCGCAATCCGTCCCTTCCTGCTTGACGCGGATGAGATGAAGAATGCTCCCGTGGCTGAAGACAAGACCCTCCCCGCCATCGGCAAGCAGTTTGCCGGCATGCGCTTCATCCAGGCTGTCGATGTCCTCGACTGTCTCGGCTGCGGCAACTGCGTGGATGTATGTCCGGGCAAGAAGGGTGAGAAGGCCCTGGAGATGAAGCCTCTCGAAAGCCAGCTCGGAGTACAGGCCGAATGGGACTACTGCGTGAAGTCTGTCGCCTCCAAGCAGGAGCTTATCGACATCAAGGCCAACGTGAAGAACTCACAGTTCGCCACCCCGCTGTTTGAATTCTCAGGCGCATGCTCGGGCTGCGGCGAGACCCCCTATGTCAAGCTCATCTCGCAGCTCTACGGCGACCATGAGATGGTTGCCAACGCCACCGGATGTTCTTCGATTTACTCCGGCTCGGTACCTTCAACCCCCTACACCACCAACTTCCGCGGCCATGGTCCGGCTTGGGCAAACTCCCTCTTTGAGGACTTCGCTGAGTTTGGTCTCGGTATGACCATCGCCAACGAGAAGATGCAGATGCGTCTGACCGCCCTCATGGAGCAGGCCCTGACCTGCGACTGCTGCTCGGCTGAAATCAAGGCCCAGGCCCAGAAGTGGCTCGACAACCGCAACGACGCTGTGGCCACCCGCGAGGTCTACGAGACCATCGTTCCCCTCTGTGCCGCCTGCGAGTGTGACGTATGCAAAGGCATCGTGACCCTGAAGGGCTTCATCGTGAAGCGCAGCCAGTGGATCATCGCCGGTGACGGCGCTGCCTACGACATCGGTTTCGGCGGTCTCGACCACGTCCTCGCTTCCGGCAAGAATGTCAACATCCTTGTCCTCGACACCGAGGTTTACTCCAACACCGGCGGCCAGGCATCGAAGGCTACCCCCATTGGCGCCATCGCCAAGTTCGCCGCGTCCGGCAAGCGCATCCGCAAGAAAGACCTCGGTCTGATCGCCACCACCTACGGCTACGTTTACGCCGCACAGGTAGCGATGGGCGCCGACCAGGCCCAGACCCTCAAGGCAATCCGTGAGGCTGAGGCTTACGACGGTCCCTCGATCATCATCGCTTACAGCCCCTGTATCAACCATGGCCTCCGCTCAGGAATGGGCAAATCCCAGGCCGAGGAGCAAAAAGCTGTGGAATGCGGTTACTGGCACCTCTGGCGCTACAACCCCGTTCTGGAGGAGGAAGGCAAGAACCCCTTCTCGCTCGACTCGAAGACTCCCGACTGGGACAAGTTCGAGGACTTCCTCAAGGGCGAGGTGCGTTACGCGTCCGTTCAGAAGCAGTATCCCGCCGAGGCAGCTGAACTGTTTGGCGCAGCCAAGGCAAATGCCCGCTGGCGCTACAACAACTACCTGCGTCTCTCACAGAGCCAGTGGGGTGTGGAGCCCCCCGCCGTTGTTGAATGACCAACGCCTGTCGACATCGCTGAACCACGGCGATAACCGATAACCACCAAACGGGCGGCGCGATCGGGAACCATCCAGGGTTCCGGGTCGCGCCGCCCTCGCGTTTTGTCCGTCATTGCCGGATTCGTGGGTGGAATCAATGTCCGTCAGGATGGAATCAATGTCGGATAGGCTGTCATGGGGAAATATAAAGTCAGATAGCGTTTGGAGGTCTTTTATGGACACCAATAAGGTAAGCCCCGGAATTCCGTCGCGGAGTTCCGGGGCTTACAAAATCTATGAAACGAGGTTTATGTCATTTGGATGACGGAAAGAGGAGAAGAGAGGAGGGGATGAGAGAGGAGGAGAGAGGGAGGCTGGGCGGCTGTCAGCGTATGAGGTGCTTCTTGCCGTTGATGATGTAGAGGCCTGCGGGGAGGGTGGAGAGGGCAGAGGCGTCGGATACGCGGGCTACGAGGATGCCCTGGAGGTTGTAGACGGTGTAGCCTTCGGTGGCATTGTCGGCTGCGACATTGTCGACACCGGCCGAGACATCGGTGTAGTCGGCATAGACAATCCTGGAGGTGGGGAAATACTCCTCGGTGTCATAGTCGTAGTCGGAGACAATCAGCTCGGTGGGGTTGCCGTTGTTGTCATATGTGTATTCGGCTTTGGTGCCAGCCACGAGTTCGGTCATTCCATCGTAGGTTTCTGTCATTGTCTCGAGTGTGACGTTGCCGTGGTCGTCATATGTGGCCTCGGTCACTGTGATGTATGTGGCCTCGTCGGTGGGTTCGCCATCCTCGTCGAAGTATTCCGACTCGGTGAGGCGGAAGCTGCCGTTTTCATCGATGATTTCCATCTGTGAGGTGATGCCAACGATTGCCGGGTCTGCGAATGTTTCTTTCAAGAGGTAGTTGCCCGGGGTCTCGGCAGAGTATTCGACGAAGAGGTATCCGTCAAGCTCGTTGTCGTAATACACCTCGCATGACTTCAAGCGATTGGCTCCGGAGGTCATCTCGTATAGTGAGGTTCCGGTCATCTGGCCGTCGGTCGCTTCCCAGATGATGTTACGGTAGCTTGTGTTGTCGTAAAGCTCCCACTCGACAGGCGTGCCTGAGTAGTTGCAGAAATACATGAACTCGTTGGCCTGGCCGGTGGTCTGGTCGTAGATCCAGACAGACTTGTAAGCCGCCATCATGTCGTTCATATAAGGGAGCGATTTCACGATTTCGATGATGTTGCCCTGGTCGTTGCGGGTCACCTCGTTGGTCTCGCAGGTGTAGTTTCTTGTCCACTCTCCGTCGCTCCAGTCGAATCCGAGGCGTTCGGTGAAGAATGTGTGAATCACAGGATCGTAAACATAGGTGCGCTTGGAGTCGTTTTCCCATCCGTCACCCTCGTCGACACGCGAGAGAACTGACACGGGCATTCCGAACTCGTTGTATTCGGTCTCGGTGAGGGACATCACACCGTCGGCCTCCCCTTCCTCCTTGATGGCGTTGCCGTTGGCGTCGTAGGTGAAATTGATGGTGCCGAGTTCCAACCACTTTTCCTCGACATCGTACCATATATAGTCGGTCTGTGAGGCGGGACGCCATAGCGGGGCAGCTCCTTCGGCCTTCATCACTGCCAGTTTGCGGGGACTGCCTTTCTTGGTTTTGAAACGGCCGTCGGCAACGGCGGCAGATGCGCCCAGGAGGGCGCAAAGGGGGAGAATGTAAAGTTTTTTCATGCAATGAAAATTTAGTAATTTGTCTGGTTGTGTAATTATCAAAATATAGCACTCGCGACAAAGTTACTAATTTTTCGACGAAAAAGCAAATCCGCAGGGTAATTCAGAGGGATAAGACAGCTGATGGGGCCGATGCCTGTCGAATACCTTTTTGCCCGCCACGTATGTGGCCCGGTTGAGGTTGTCGGGGGCGAGCGTCTGCAGCACGAACAGTTTTTCGGGGAGGCTGTGGGCAAACTGCAACCGCCATTCCAGGAACTCGGTGGCTTTCAGGTCGAGCACAGCCAGGTCTGCCTCACGGCCCGGACGGATTGACCCGATGGTGTCTTCGAGGCGCAGCACACGCGCCCCGCCGAGTGTGGCCATGTAGAAGCTCCGCAACGCGTCGAGAGGATTGTCGTCGAGCATCGCCACCTTGTAGGCGTCACCCAGTTGGCGGGGGATTGAGAAGCTTGTCCCGGCTCCGACATCAGAGCCTATGCCGACACGGCAGGGCCGGGCGGGGTCGGTGGCCTGGCGGTACTTGAACTCCCCGTCGCCCAGGAAGAGGTTTGACGACGGGCAGTGGGCGACCCCGCATCCCGCCTCCGACAGGCGTTTCCACTCCCGGGGGGTGACGATGCAGCAGTGGGCCAGCACAGTGTGATGGCCGAGCAGGCCAAACCGGTCGTATATGTCGGTGTAGTCCCTGGCCTCGGGGAACAGCGACATCGCCCAGCGGATTTCACCCTCAGCCTCGTCGAGATGGGTGTGGAGATAGACCCCCTGGTCGAGGTGGGCGCGATAAAGCTCCCCGGCCAGCTTGAGCTGCAGCGGGGTGCTTGTCGGGGCGAAACGGGGGATGATGGCGTAGAGCTGCCGGCCGCGGCGGTGCCACTTGGCCATCAGTTTCTCAGTAAGCAGCATGGAGCCTTCAGCCGAGGGGTCTTTCAGGTTTTCGGGCAGGTTGCGGTCTTGCAGCACCTTCCCGGTGATGGTGCGGGCGTTGTAGCGTTCCGATTCCTCAAACAGGGCATTGACCGAGGCTTCGAAGGTTGTGGAGAAGACATTGGCGGTTGTGGTTCCCGCCGAGAGGGTCTGGCGGAAGAACATCCGGGCCACCTCGTCGGCGAAGTCCTTGTCGCGGAATCTCGCCTCTGTCGGGAATGTGTAGCGGTTGAGCCAGTCAATCAGTGTGTCGCCGTAAGAGCCAATCATAGGGGCCTGCACATAGTGGGCATGGCAGTCGATGAATCCGGGCAGTATGAGCGCGTCCTCATACCGGTCAATGTCGGTCAGGCCCGGGTAAGCGGGGGTCACGTCGGCGTATTCACCTGCGGCGAGAATCCGGCCGTCCTGTATCACGGCGAGGCCGTCGGCGTAATAGTCGTGGCAAAGGGAGACGGGAGCCATGGCCGGGTCGTCACGGAAAGTGAGCATCGCGCCGCGCACCCCTTTGAGAGGGCCTCCGGCGGGATTGACGGGTAGGTGGGATATGTTGTCGGTCATAATGGGTCATCTTTATATAATGATTAACATATGACCCGGGAATCTGTTGCATCAGACAGCGAAAGTTTCTTATGGAAGCGCGCTCTCCACACGAAACCCCGGATTGCCGCCCGGGAGCCTGCTATGGACTCCAGCGCGTCAATCCGGGGCGGATAATGGGGCAATCCTCAGTAAGCGCGTGACTCAGTCAGCGTCAATACCGTCGGATTCAGATAACAGGGTGTCAGTCGACAGCCACCTTGAAGGTCTTCTCTCCGACGGTCACCACATAGATGCCGGGAGCCACGGGGAGCGACATGCTTTCGCCGGTCAGCTGCGTGGCGGCCACCTGGATTCCTGCCGGGAGGAAGACGCGGGCTGTCTCGCCCTGGAAGCCGGTGAAGAGTATCGCGCCGGTCTGCCCGGTCACCGAGTATGCTGCCTCGGCGGTGGTCTCCTCCAGGCCTGACTGTGAGCCTGAACGGATGGAATAGGAGTCAATCAGGGGTATGGAAGAGCTGCCGCCTATGAAGTTGACGTGCAGGCGGGCATCCACCCATTTCTGGCCCTGGAGGGATTCAGGCAGTGTGTAGCTGAACTTCTTCCAGCCGTCGGTGGTCTGGGGCGCGGTCACCTTGCCGAGTATGACATATTCATCCATGCCGTGGCATGCAGCCATCAGGGTCAGCTCGCAAGCCAGCGGGTGGTGGTAGCTCGAGAACTCGATTTCCGCGTCTGTGATTCCCTCGGTTGAGAATTTTGGCAGATAGATGTAAGAGTCGCCGCGGTTCCAGGTGGTGTGGCCGTAGAGGGCGAATCCTCCCTCGGCCGATACGGCAGTGGGTATGATGTCAGAGGGATTCACAAGGCCCCAGGTCGGGGAGTACTCTGCCTCGAGCGACGAACCCAGTGCGAGGGGCTTGTAGTGGAGCGCGGCATCGGCGAATGTCTCATCCATCGGCAGCGTGTAGGGCCTGCCGAGAATCACGGTGAAGGAAGTCATGGCCGAGCCGGAGTTAATACCGTTGTAGGCCTGCAGGCCGAGGGTGAGGACGGTCAACGGCATGTTGGTGTATTCAAGCTCATAGGTCATGGTCAGTTTGTCAGTGACATCGATCTGATACCAGTCTTCATCCTCCTCGTCCCACTCCCAGAGGTAATAGTCCATCCCGTCGGGATTTACGTGTCCGCCGGTCACGCCGGTGGTTATGGCCTGGTAGTCGATTTTCACGCTCATGTTGTCATCGCTGACGGCCAGGGCGGTGATTACCGGTGCTGTCGGGCGGTCAAGGCCGCAGTTGACCTCGATTGACGCGCGAGGGCCAGTCCCGACGGGTGAAGACACCGTCACGGTTACCTGAGATTTCCCTTCCGGGCAGGCTATGCGGGCATTCCCCTCTTCGCCAGGTTTCCCCTCTACGGTCTTAGACTCGGCGGCGCTGGCTACCGTGGCGGTGAGCGGTGTCTCCGGGTCGAGCGTCTGGCCGCCGTTGTTGAGTGTGGGGAACCTGAATGTGATGTCGGCGAGCAGCTCGCCGGTCTCAAGGCCGTCACCGGCCAGGTCGGTCACTGTGGCCGGAGTCTCCTGGTTGGCGAGGCTTTCCATCATTTCCAGACGGTTGACGTGGAGGTAATATTTGTTTTTGTCAGACACGCAATGCACACCGATGTAGTAGCGTCCGGCCTCAGGCAACGCCAAGGTGTTTTCGAGGCGTATCCATTCGGTGGAGGAGACGCTGGTCTTGTCGATGACGGGGATTGTCATAGCCTCCACGCTCTGCTGGCGGCCTATGAATACCTCCACATCCTCGGGATAGGAGGACGAGTAGCATTTCACGTTGATGGCGATGTCGTAAAGCACAGATGCGTCGGCGACCTCGATGGCCGGGGAGATGAACCAGTCGTCGGCCTCGTTGGAGCCGCTGTAAGTGTATTTGAAACTGTCATCCTCGCCGGTCCATGTGCGGTCGTCGTTGTTTGCGTCAACTACCAGGAAGTTGTCAAACACCTCCTTGTCGAGATCAAGCCCGAGCGGCAGCTCGAAATAGAATGATGAGGAGATGTGGCAAGAGAAGGAGATGGAGCTTGTCTGGCTGCCGCTCTTTGAGCCGTCGCCGTCAAGGATGTATGACATGGAGGTGACCGAGTGTGCGCCCAGTGAGAGGCCGGTGAAAGATATGGGCTTGCTCTCGCCTGGCGCGCCCTGCACCGGCTCGCCATAGGGCTGTCCGTCGAGGGTTATGTCGGCATGGATGACGGTCTGGGCCGCCAGGGTCTCCCCGGAGAGGCTGGTGGTGGGGAAGGTGATGGTCACCGAGCCGTCGCCGCCGTCAAAGTCGGCGTCAGATAGTATGGCGGCCAGCGGGGCCGAGCCGTCGGTGACTTCCACGGATATGTTCTGGAGATAGAGATATGACGCGCTGGTGGGGGAGATGGCGTGGAATGCCACATAGAAGGGCCGGTCGGCCTCGACGGGGAATATGGCCTCTTCGGTGGCGAACGCTTCAGGGCTTTGGAACGCCGCGTTTCTCCACAACACGTTCTGGCTCAGAGCTTCCACGGTAGGCTCATAGGCCATGCATACCTCCAGCCCCTCGTCGTTGTATTTCGTGGCCACGTTGAAAGTCAGTTTTCGCGCGCCTGCGCTGCCCGCCTCGAATGCGGGCAGTATGATCCAGTCGTCGCCGGGATTGAACCAGGAGTAGCTGTAGCGGAATGAACCCTCACCGGCGGAGTTGCCGGCAGGGTAGCCGCTGGCACACCATTCCCAGGTGTTGCTGTCGTCATTGGCGTTGATTACCGTACACCATTCAAACTCGTCTGTGTCGGGCAGGAAAGTGTAGCCCATTGGAATGAATGCCGGCTGAGGCTTGGTGAACTTTCGCTCGACCGATGCCCGTTCGGAGGAAAGCTCCCCGACGGTAGCGGTGGCTGAGATGGTGTGGGTGCCGCTTGTGGCGACATTGAAGTTGAAGAGCCGTGATTCGCCGGGCGCGCCGGTGAATGTGCCATCCTCGATTTCGTTGCCGTCGAGGAATACGGTCGCCGTGACGGATGAGGCCTGAAGCGGGTCACCTCCGAGGGTCTGTGACGGGAGGGTGACGGTGAGTGCGCAATCGAGGCCGTCGGCCTCGATTGCAAGCGCCGGCGCTTGCGGCTGGTCCAAAGACGGTTTCTCTATCGATATGTTCTTGAAGAAGATGTAGAATTTGTTGGCCGGCGACGAGGCGTAGAGGCCGAAATGCCAGGTGCCGTCCGAGGGGATTTCTACCGTGCGGGACTCTGTCACATCCTCCTGGTTGGTGTAAGAGGTCTTCTCCATGATTGTGGTGGTCATGGAGGCGGGGTCGGTCGAGGAGCCGATACACAGCTTGAAGTCCTCCATGTCTGAGCGGGTCTTGTAGGTGTATGTCACCTTGTATGTTCCCCCCTCGAGATTCATCGGGGGGAGTATGCACCAGTCGTCGGCCTGCTGGCTGTAGTTGTAGGTGTACTTGAGATATTCCCCGTCGAGGCTCCAGGTCTTCCCGTCGTTGTTGCCGTCGATGATTGTGCATTCGGCAAACTGCGCTGGGGTCGGGGCGAAGGTGACGGGGGCCGTGTAGCCCCCCTCCGGGGCGCGGTTGGGGATGGTCTTTGAAGCACCGAGACGCACCAGGCGCGGGGCCTCGGTGGCGCTTTTTTCGGCCGCAGGGGGGACTGAAGGCTGGGCCTTCTGGTCGGCCAACCCGATGGCGGCGAGGAATCCGGCTGTCGCCAGTCCTCCACACAGGAGGGATAACTTCTTGATCATTAGCACTTGTTTTATTAGTGAGACAATATGACTGGTTGCGGGTGTATGGTTGTGGTTGGTTGGTAACGATGAATAGTGATTTCGCAAAAATACAAAAAATATTAAAATAACTGGCGGAATTTTGTAATTTTGTGGGGTTAATTGGAAAAATGCTATGGTAGATATCCAGTCACTTAAAAACAAGATACTTGAAGGCGGGGAAATCTCTGCCGATGAGGCTTTTGGCCTGTGTGACATCACCCCGGAGCAGCATGAGGAGCTTTGGGAGAGCGCCCGCGAAATCACGAGGCGGTTTTGCCCGAAGGTCTTCGATTCTTGCTCGATAGTCAATGCCCGGTCGGGAAAATGCCCTGAGAACTGCAAATGGTGCGCCCAGTCGGCCCATCACAAAGCCGATGTGGAGGTTTATCCCCTGATAAGCCGTGAGCAGTGTATGTCGATAGCTGAGCATAACCGGCTGCAGGGCATCCGGCGCTTCTCGCTGGTGACCAGTGGCCGCGCGATGAAAGGGGATGCCCTGGAGACGGCCTGCGGCTATTACCGGGAGTTGAAAGGCAAGGGGGGCATGCATCTGTGTGCCTCTATGGGACTTCTCGACCGCGATGAGCTACAGAAGCTTTATGACTCGGGTGTGACGCGTTATCACTGCAACCTTGAGGCTGCTCCTTCATACTTCGGGAATCTCTGCACCACCCACACCGTTGAGGACAAGATAAAGACCATCCTTCTGGCCCGCGAGATAGGCATGGAGGTGTGCAGCGGGGGAATCATAGGCATGGGTGAGACAACGCGCCAGCGTGTGGAACTCGCCATCGAGTTGCGCCGGGTTGAGCCCCACTCGATTCCTATCAACCTGTTGTGTCCGATTCCCGGCACTCCCCTTGAGGGTACTCCGCCGCTGAGCGAGGAGGAGGTGCTTGACGCGATAGCGATATTCCGTTTCGTGCATCCCCGGACAATATTGCGCTTCGCCGGGGGCCGAGCGCGCCTGAGCCGTGCCACCCAGCTGCGCGCCCTGCAGATAGGGATGAACGGCGGGGTTGTCGGCGACCTGCTGACGACCATCGGCTCCATGGTGGCCGATGACAAGCCCCTGATTGAGTCGGCGGGATATGATTTCTGATCGGCCGGGATAAAATTGTCGATATGTAATATTTTGAAAATCAGCCATATGTAGCAGATGCGACGATATGGCTGGTTTTTTATGTGAAATTTTTCAAAAAATATTTGGAAAAGTCGGATATAATTCCGAACTTTGCACTGTGTGTTTTTCATAGTATTAGATTAAGATAAAGGTTTAAAGGAGAAAGGTCGTTGTGAAACGACCTTTTTTTATTTTATTAAGTCTCCTTTTGTTGCGCGTCCCATGTTTTTTAGCTAAATTGCGTCCGTCGCCGTTGGGCGGCGTTCAGGCATGCCTGAATAATCCCAGACAACAACTTATATACCATGGAACTACCTTTTGCTGAATCCTGGAAAATCAAGATGGTCGAGCCGATACGGAAGTCGACCCGTGAAGAACGCGAGCAATGGCTCCGCGATGCCCATTACAATGTCTTCCAGCTCAGAGCCGATCAGGTCTACATCGACCTGCTGACCGACTCGGGCACCGGCGCGATGAGCGACCGCCAGTGGGGCGCGATGATGACCGGCGACGAGAGTTATGCCGGGGCGCGCTCTTTTTTCCGCCTGAAAGAGACTGTGGGGCGACTCACGGGCTTTGATTACTTCATTCCGACCCACCAGGGGCGTGCGGCTGAGAATGTGCTTTTCAGCCATCTGGTCAAGGAGGGAGACATAGTCCCCGGCAATTCACATTTCGACACCACCAAGGGGCATATAGAGAGCCGCAAGGCGTTTGCGCTCGACTGCACGGTGGATGAGGCCCGCGACACCCAGCTGGAGGTGCCTTTCAAGGGAAATGTCGACATCGCCAAGCTTGAGAAGGCGCTCGAGGAGTATCACGACAGGGTGCCGTTCATAATCGTGACCATCACCAACAACACCGCCGGTGGCCAGCCTGTCTCGTTGCAGAACCTGCGCGAGGTGCGCGCCGTGGCTGACCGGTGGGGAAAACGTGTCATCCTCGACTCGGCCCGTTTCGCCGAGAACGCATATTTCATCAAGACCCGCGAGGAGGGGCAGGGGGCCCGCACGATCAAGGAAATCGTGCTTGACATGTTCTCGCTTGCCGACGCGATGACGATGTCGGCCAAAAAGGATGGCATCGTCAACATGGGTGGCTTCATCGCCACGCGCCATGAAGACTGGTATGAGGGCGCGAAGCGTTTCTGCATACCTTTCGAGGGGTATCTCACCTATGGAGGCATGAACGGCCGCGACATGGAGGCGCTGGCAGTGGGGCTTGACGAGAACACTGAGTTTGACAATCTCCACTCACGCATCCATCAGGTGGAATACCTGGCCAAGCGTCTTGACGAGTTTGGCATTCCCTACCAGAGGCCTGCCGGAGGACATGCCATATTCGTCGACGCCTCGAAGGTGCTGACCCATGTGCCGCGCGAGGAGTTCCCGGCGCAGACGCTCACTGTCGAGCTTTACCGTGAGGCGGGTATACGCGGCTGTGAGATCGGCTACATACTCGCCGACCGTGACCCTGTGACCCGCGAGAACCGTTTCGGGGGGCTTGACCTGCTGCGCCTGGCGATTCCCCGCAGGGTCTACACCGACAACCATATGGATGTCATCGCCGTGGCCCTGAAGAATGTCTACGACCGCCGCGAGTCTATAACCCGCGGGCTGCGTATCATCTGGGAGGCTGAACTGATGCGCCACTTCACGGTGAAGCTCGCTCCCGCCGAGTGACTTATGTCATCCAAATCATCTGTGGAAATCGGCGTAGCTGTCTAATCTGCGTTGGTTTTTCTCCATCACATAGGCGCGATGTCTGATATCGGGTCTTTAAAGAAAGGTCTCACGCAGATTCCGCAGATACGCAGATTCCCCGCGGATTAAAGGTCGCTTCGCTCCCGGGAGGATTCCACAGATTAAAATTGATTCCATAGATTACACAGATGCCATCCTGATGGTTTTTTGTCCAGGATGGCATCTGTGTAATCTGCGTAATCTGTGAGCCTTTTCATAGAATCCGCGTGTCCGCGCGGAATCAGCGACAGGCCATTTATGTGAGTGTTGTCGACTTCGTCAGATGGAGAGGCGGCGCAGGGTGTTGAGCAGGTCGCGGTTGATGGGCTTGTCGTTCTTGATGGCCTTGACGAAGGGCACGTAGACGATTTCGTCGTTCTTCACGCCGATCATGACGTTGCGCTGGTCGTCGAGCAGGGCGTCGATGGCGGCTGCTCCCATGCGTGAGGCAAGGATGCGGTCGTGGGCTGTGGGTGAGCCGCCTCGCTGGAGGTGGCCGAGGATTGACACGCGCACGTCATACTGGGGGTATTCCTCCTCGACGCGTTTGGCGATGGCCATCGCGCCGCCTGTGACGGGGCTTTCGGCCACGAGGACTATCGATGAGTTCTTGCTCTTGCGGAATCCGTTCTCGATGAGGTCGGCGAGCTGGTCGGCCTCGGTGGAGATTTCGGGGATGATGGCGGCTTCGGCTCCTGAGGCGATCGCGCCGTTGAGGGCGAGGAAGCCCGCGTCGCGTCCCATGACCTCGATGAAGAAGAGGCGTTCGTGGGAAGTGGCGGTGTCGCGGATTTTGTCGACGCACTCCATGATGGTGTTGAGGGCTGTGTCGTAGCCGATGGTGGTGTCTGTGCCGAAGAGGTCGTTGTCGATGGTGCCGGGGAGGCCGATGATGGGGAGGTTGAACTCGTTGGCGAAGATGCGGGCGCCGGTGAGCGAGCCGTCGCCGCCGATTACCACGAGCGCGTCGATGCCGTGGCGGCGCAGTGTGTCATAGGCGAGCTGTCGTCCTTCGGGGGTCTGGAACTCCTTGCAACGGGCGGTCTTGAGTATGGTGCCGCCGCGCTGTATGATGTTGGAGACGTTGGCTGTGGTGAACTCGACGATTTCGTCGGTCACCAGCCCGCGGTATCCGCGGTATATGCCTTTGACTTTGAATCCGGCGAATATGGCCGCGCGTGTGACGGCGCGGATCGCCGCGTTCATGCCGGGGGCGTCACCTCCGGAGGTCAGTATTCCTATGCATTTTATTTCTGCCATGGCCTTGTTTTGTTTCTTGATGATGTCGTTTCGGATATTGTAATCTCCCGGCAAAGTTACTAATTTTTCTCGGGCCCGGGGCCTGGGGGCCGGGAAATTTTATGTCGGTTCATTCCTCATTTATGGAGTATTCGAGAAATCTCAGCAGTGGGTGGAGAATCTCGAAATGTCCGGCGGCTTTTTCGGGCCATGCCGGGTCACTGAAGAATTCCCGGCCGCAGGGCATGAACTTGCCGTACTCCTTAAGGCGGAGCAGTTCGGCCTGCGGGTGGTCGCGGTCATAGCCCTTGGGGATGGTCTTCAGCCTGGGTCCGTACCATCCGGGGAAGAGCGAGGCCAGGCGTGGCTCGTTGATTATCTCCTCAAACTCGTCGATGTTGTCGACAATGGCTTTGCGGAGCTTCCTTAGCACCTGGCTCTCGGGGCACCACAGGCCGCCGTAGAGGCCGCTTGCAGCCGCCTCGTAGTTGTCGGTGGCGCCGCCTGCGCGTCCGGGGCCTGCCTGGAGGTAGTAGCCTGGCAGGTGGGCGGCCGAGGATGAGCGGCCGCGTGGGGAGACGGTGGCCGAGAAGTATGTCTTGTATGGCGACTTGTCGGGTGAGAAGCGGGTGTCGCGGTAGATGCGGTAGACCGAGCCTGCGCCGGTCTGCCCTTTCACCTTGGGCCACCATTGGGAGCAGTGGAGTATGAGACGGTCGACATCGGCGATCCAGGCCGCGCGCAGGTCGTCAAACAGGGATTTGTTTTCCTTGAACCACTGTCGGTCCTGGCGGCGGCCAAGTTCCTCCAGGAAGTCGTAAAGGCGGGGTATGTAGCTGTTTTCTGTCATACGATGTCTTCCCATTTCACATCCTCAATCTGTTGCTCGACTGTAGTCTGGCGGGTGTCGCCGGTCGTGGGGGCTGATTGGGTTGTGGTCTCGACCTCTTTGAATTTGACATATTCGCCGACTTCGGGGTCGATTTTCTTGCGGCGTGCCACCGGTGCTGTCCATCCTCCTTTGCGTGAGGCTTGTTTTTGGCTTTCGGCGTGGCGGCGGGCCTGCTCGGGGTCGATGCCGGCGGCGCGCTGGAATGCTTCATTCATCTCGCGGGCCTGTCGCCGGGCTGTGTTGACGGCTTTCCAGACTTTCCAGGCGGGGCGGACGAAGAGGTAAAATATTATTATGCAACAGATTATTGCGAACCACATAAGGAGAGTGTCTTTTGGGGGTTAAAGGGGGTCAGGAGGCCTGGCCGATGCGTGTCAGGGCGAATGCCGACAGCAGGAAGTAGAGGATGATGGTGTAGGCGAAGCCTTCCACGCCGAAGATGCTGACGAAAGCCACGGCTGCCAGCAGGAGGATGTAGCGGAGCAGGTTATCGCCGATGCGGAAGTTCTTCAGTTTCAGGGAGAACATGCGCATGTCGCAGACCATAAGCAGGGCCACGATGATGATGACGGCGCTCACGATGAGGTTGCCCCAGTAGACATGGGTGTGCATCCATTCTCGCGCGTGTGACTGCATCCAGGCTGTGGCGCCTATCCAGAAGATGGCGTTGGCCGGTATGGGGAGGCCTTTGAACTCAGTGGCCTGGGAGTCGTCGAGGTTGAATTTGGCCAGGCGTAAGGCTCCCATGGCGGGGATGAACAGGGACACGAAGGGTATCCACCATGAGCCGGTCCAGACGCTGAGGATGTTGTAGAGCAGCAGCGAGGGGGCGACTCCGAAGCTTACCAGGTCGGCCAGCGAGTCGAGCTCCTTGCCAAGGGGTGATGGGGCGTGGAGCCAGCGGGCGGCGGCACCGTCGAAGAAGTCGAAGACGGCGGCCAGTCCGACCAAAATCCAGGCGAGCTGTCGGCCGTTGAGTCCTCCGAGGGCCTCGATGTCGCTGTCGAAGGAGAAGGCGCATATGCAGGCCAGGCACCCCGACACGAGGTTGCAGAGGGTCAGCGTATTGGGTACGGAGGTTATTATCTTTCTCAAAAACATTTTGGCAATCTCTTATGGATTGAGGCGCCCGACTTCGGTGATGCCTCCGATTGTCTTGTCGCCGAGCTTGACCAGGATGGAGGTGGAGGTGGGCAGGTAAAGGTCTACGCGTGAGCCGAATTTGATGAATCCCATATGGTCTTCGATGGAGGCCTCGTCGCCGGGGCGGGCGTAGGTGACGATGCGTCGGGCCATGGCACCGGCTACCTGTCGCATCAACACGAGCTGCCCCTCTTTTGTTCGTATCACGACTGTGGAACGCTCGTTCTCGACGCTTGACTTGGGGAGGTAGGCGGCCATGAAGCGGCCCGGATGGTGTTTGTAATAGACCACTTCGCCGTCGACGGGGAACCAGTTGGCGTGGACGTTCATCGGCGACATGAATACCGAGAGCTGGATGCAGTCGCATTTGAGGTATTCCGGCTCGTAGACCTCCTCAAGGGCGACCACTTTGCCGTCGGCCGAGGCGACCACCACATTCTCGATGTCTCCCTGGAAATTACGGTGGGGCGAACGGAAGAAGTTGACCACCAGGAGGTAGAATATGGTGGAGGCCACCAGCACAGTGGCCGGAATCCAGATGTAGTCTATGAGCCATATCCACAAAGGCGCGTTGACCAGCAGCAGGACTGCCAGCAGGATGATAAGTATGTTTGTGCCTTCGCGGTGAATCTTGACTCTCATCTCGACGGGTTGGTATTCGGGGGACAGGGGTGTTTTTATGTTCTCTTGTATATGAGCATGCTGCCGGAAATGGCATCCCGGCGCAGATTCAGTTTACAAAGTTAGCTGTTTTTTTCGCAAGTACAAAAAAAATTACTCGTCATCGCGACGAATAATCTTCTTACCTTAAATCTAATACCATGAAAAACTGATGCAAAGGTAAGGGTTTTTATGTTTTAAAACATATTTATGGCCAAAAAATCGTCCTGTGATTAACCTTGTTTTGCATAGTTGACATTTGGTCATCATAAAATTTGCAGTTGTTAACGTTTGGGGGGGCGCTCTCATTTGGTGTGTTTTGTTTTTGCTGGTTTGGTCACAGTGGTTGATTGAGGGGGCTTTCTCGCGCGCAATATATATAGCGCGGGCGTGCAGTCATTAGAAACATACGGTGGGATTGCGGATTTTTTCGTAACTTTGCGGTCGATATGGGAAGATTGCTCGCTCTGGATTTCGGGAAGGCAAGGACGGGAGTCGCCGTCACCGACCCGCTGAGGATTGTGGCCAACGGCCTTGAGACGGTCGAGACCGCGAGGCTCGAGGAGTACCTGCGCGGGTATTTCAGCCGCGAGGAGGTCGATGCCGTGATTGTCGGCCTGCCCAAGAACCTTGACGGCTCCCCGTCTGACTCGCAGCGGTATCTGCTTCCGGCCCTTGGGCGCCTGCGCAAGGCGTTTCCCGGGATGACCTTCGAGATGTATGACGAGAGGTTCACCTCGGTGCTGGCCCAGCGGGCCATGCTGGAATCGGGGATGAAACGCTCCGACCGCCGCAAGAAGGGGACGGCCGACGTGATGGCGGCCTGCATAATCCTCAACGATTATCTCGAGAGCCGGCGCTTCCTGTGACCTGCAACTTGTAAAACATCCACACCACATAAATGAAATTACCCGTTTATCTTTACGGCCATCCGGTATTGAGGAACCAGTCAGAGCCGGTGGGGCAGGACTACCCCGAGCTGAAGAAGCTTGTGGCCGACATGTTCGAGACGATGTATGCCTCGGAGGGGGTTGGCCTCGCCGCGCCCCAGATCGGTCGCAACATCGACATGGTAGTGATTGACGCCGACCCTGTCAGCGATACTTTCCCCGAGTGCAAGGGGCGCAAGATGGTGATTATCAACCCCGAGCTTGAGATTCTCGACGGGGAGAAGGTCAGCCGTCCCGAGGGCTGTCTCAGCCTGCCCGGCCTCAGCGAGGATGTCAAGCGCGTGGAGCATATCCGCCTGAAATGGGTCGACGAGGATTTCGTGGCCCATGAGGAGGAAATCTCGGGTTTCCTGGCGCGCATCGTCCAGCATGAGATCGACCATCTCGACGGCAACCTCTATATCGACCATATATCGCCGCTGCGCAAGCAGTTCATACGCGGCAAACTCCACAATATCATCGAGGGGAAGACCCGCTGTGACTATCCGGCGAAGTACGCTCCCCGCAAACGCAAGTAAACCATGGCAGCACCCAATCCAGACGACAAAAAGATTATCTTCTCGATGGTAGGCGTATCGAAGACCTACCCTCCCCAGAAACAGGTACTCAAAAACATATACCTCTCGTTTTTCTACGGAGCCAAGATCGGCATCATCGGTCTGAACGGCTCAGGTAAGTCATCCCTTCTCAAAATCATCGCCGGTATCGACAAGGAATACCAGGGCGAGGTGGTGTTCTCGCCGGGATACACTGTGGGCTACCTTGAGCAGGAGCCGAAGCTCGACCCGGAGAAGACGGTGATAGAGGTGGTCCGCGAGGGTGTCAAGCCGGTCATGGACCTGCTGCAGGAGTTCGACGAGGTCAATGCCGCATTCGCCGACCCCGACGTGCTTGAGGATCCCGACAAGATGGACAAGCTCATACAGCGCCAGGGCGAACTACAGGACGCGCTCGACGCCTGCGACGCATGGAACATTGACTCCAAGCTCGAGAGGGCTATGGATGCCCTGCAGTGTCCGCCCGACGACCAGAAGGTTGACACCCTTTCGGGTGGCGAGCGCCGCAGGGTTGCCCTCTGCCGTCTGTTGCTCCAGCAGCCCGACGTGCTGTTGCTCGACGAGCCCACCAACCACCTTGACGCGGAGTCGATCGACTGGCTCGAGCAGCACCTCCAGCAATATCCCGGCACTGTCATCGCCATCACCCATGACCGTTATTTCCTTGACCATGTGGCCGGATGGATTCTTGAGCTTGACCGTGGCGAGGGGATACCCTGGAAGGGTAACTACTCTTCATGGCTCGACCAGAAGACAAAGCGCATGGCCCAGGAGGAGAAGCAGGCCAGCAAGCGCCGCAAGACCCTCGAAAGGGAGCTTGAATGGGTGAGGATGGCTCCCAAGGCACGTCAGGCCAAGGGTAAGGCACGTCTGTCGAGCTACGACCGCCTGCTCAACCAGGACCAGAAGGAGCGCGAGGAGAAGCTTGAGATTTTCATCCCCAACGGGCCGCGCCTGGGCAACAAGGTGATTGAGGCCAAGGGGCTTGAGAAGTCGTTCGGCAAGAAGCTGCTGTTCAAGGATCTGGAATTCGCGCTGCCCCCCAACGGCATCGTGGGAGTGATAGGCCCCAACGGCGCGGGCAAGACCACGCTGTTCCGCCTGATAATGGACCAGGAGAAACCCGACGCTGGCTCTTTCGAGGTCGGCGAGACGGTGAAGGTCGCTTATGTCGACCAGCGCCATCATGACCTGGTGCCTGACCATACTGTCTACCAGGTCATCTCGCAGGGAGTGGAGAGCTTCCGCATGGGGGGCCGCGATGTCAACGCGCGGGCCTACCTGTCGAAGTTCAACTTCGCCGGGGCCGACCAGGAGAAGAAAATCGGTGTGCTGTCGGGAGGAGAGCGCAACCGTCTCCATCTGGCCATGGCGCTCAAGGAGGAAGGCAACGTGCTGCTCCTCGACGAGCCTACCAATGACATCGATGTCAACACCCTCCGCGCCCTTGAGGAGGGTCTGGAGAACTTTGCCGGATGCGCTGTGGTGGTGAGCCACGACCGCTGGTTCCTCGACCGTATCTGCACCCACATCCTCTCTTTCGAGGGTGACGGCAAGGTGGTCTACTACCAGGGTTCTTACTCCGACTATGAGGAGTACAAGAAGGCCCAGAACGGCGGCAAGGAGCTTCCCCGCCGTCGCTACCGCAAGCTGATGAATGACTAAAACCGCCAGACTGAAATGAATATAGCCATAGTGGGCGCCAGCGGCGCCGTGGGTCAGGAACTTCTCAAGGTGCTTGACCAGCGTGACTTCCCGATTGACGAGCTGCGCCTGTTCGGTTCATCCCGCTCGGCGGGGACAAAGGTTGTCTTCCGGGGAGAGGAGATAACCATAAAGGAATTGACCCATGACCCGGAGCTTTTCCGCGACATCGATTTCGTGTTCACATCGGCCGGGGCCGGGACTTCGCGCGAGTATGCCGAGACAATCACTGCCCTCGGGGCGACGATGATCGACAACTCGAGCGCGTTCCGTATGGATTCCGACGTGCCCCTGGTGGTGCCCGAGGTGAACGGCGCTGACGCGCTCGACGCTCCCCGCCGCATCATCGGCAACCCCAACTGCACTACCATCCAGATGGTGGTGGCCCTCGCGCCAATCGCCCGTCTGGCGGGGATAAAGCGCATCAGGGTGGCAACCTACCAGGCTGCCTCCGGGGCCGGGGCTTCGGCCATGGATGAGCTTGTCGGCCAGCATGCCGACCTTGTAGCCGGCCGTCAGCCCAAGGTGGAGAAGTTCGTGGCCCAGCTGGCCTACAATGTGATTCCGCATATCGACGTGTTCACCGACAACGGCTACACCAAGGAGGAGATGAAGATGGTCAACGAGACCCGCAAGATAATGCACGACCCGGAAATCAGGGTGAGCGCAACATGTGTGCGTGTGCCGGTGATGCGCGCCCATTCCGAGGCGATATGGGTCGAGACCGAGAAACCGCTGACTGTTGAAGAGGCTCGCGAGGCGTTTGCGGCCGCCCCCGGTGTGGTAGTCATGGACAATCCGGCGGAGAAGCTTTACCCGATGCCTCTTGGGCTGGCAGGCTGCGACCCAGTGTATGTGGGACGTATCCGCCAGGACCTTGCCGGAGACAATTCGCTGACCTTCTGGACTGTCAGCGACCAGATTCGCAAAGGCGCCGCCCTCAACGCGGTGCAGATCGCCGAATACCTGTCGGCCAACAAATCCTGATTGCCGTAGCCTGCCATGCTGTTGCCCCTGCTGAATGCCGCTCCGCTGGTGACCGACCCTGTCAAGATATTCCTGATAGTGCTGGTCATCATCCTGCTCGCGCCTGTGGCATTGAACAGGTTGAAGATTCCGCATATCATAGGCATGATTGTGGCCGGGGTGGCCGTGGGGCCTTTCGGCCTCAATATCCTCGACCGCGACAGCTCGTTCAACATCTTCGGACAGGTGGGGCTGCTGTATCTCATGTTCCTTGCCGGACTTGAGATAGACATGTTCCACCTGCGCCTGAACCTCAGGCGCGGGGCTGTCTTCGGGGCGTTGACGTTCCTGATTCCGATGGCCATGGGTGTGGCGGCCAGCGTGTATGTGTTGCATACCCCCTGGCTTACGGCTTTCCTGCTGGCCTCGATGTATGCCTCCCACACGCTGATAGCCTATCCGGTGGCGGCCAGGCTCGGCATCACCAAATCGCCGGCGGTGCTGATTTCGGTGGTGGCTACGATAGTCTGTGTCATCGGAGCCCTCCTGGTGCTGGCGGCGGCTGTCAACATCCACGAGACCGGCGAACTAAGCGTCGGGCGGATGCTGTTGCTGCTGTCCAAGTCCGGGGCATATTGCGCCGGGGTGTTGTATCTCTACCCCAGGATGACGCGCTGGTTCTTCAAGAGCTATTCTGAGAAAGTCACCCAGTATGTCTTCATCCTCGCGATGGTCTTCCTGTCGGCATGGCTGTCTGGGATGGTGGGTCTTGAGCCTGTGCTGGGGGCATTCTTCGCCGGGCTTGTGCTCAACCGCTATGTCCCCTCCAGCTCGCCGCTCATGAACTCCATAGAGTTTGTGGGCAACGCGTTGTTCATCCCCTATTTCCTCATCGGGGTAGGGATGATGATCAACGTGGGGGTCATCGTCAAAGGCAACACCCTCTGGGTCGCGTCGGTGATGCTCGCCGTGGCCCTGGCCAGCAAATGGCTGGCCGCGTACATAGCCCAGAAAGGCTACCGGATGGACTCGGCAGACCGGGGTGTGATGTTCGGCCTGACGACAGCCCACACGGCAGTGGCCTTGGCCGTGGTCACAATCGGTTACAACATGGTGTTGCCCGACGGCTCCAGGATGATGGACGAGACCATACTCAACGGCACAGTGCTTGTGATACTCGTCACATGCGCCATCGCCCCGATTGTCACCTCCCGGGCCGCCACCCGCATCAAGCTCAGGATGCTTGGCGCCCCGGATGCCGCGTCGGGCCAGACCGCCCCGGTGACGGGCAATATACTGGTGCCGGTGGCAAATCCGATAACCGCGGCATCCCTCGCCGAACTCGCGTTGCTCATGAGACGCCGGAAGGAGGGCCCGCGTGCCGACCGATTCTTCGCCCTGCATGTCCGCAACGACAACTCCCGCGCGTCAAAAGAGATGGGGGCCAGTTCGCTGGCTCTCGCCAAAGGGGCCGCCGCTGGGGTGGATGTCGCCATGGAGTCAATAGAGAGATACGACCTCAACACCGTCACCGGCATCCTCAACACCGTCAACGAGCGCGACATCACAGCCATAGTGATGGGAATGCACCGCAAGTCGAGCGTCATCGACACATTCCTCGGCTCTAAAATCGAACAGCTTGTCAAGGGCACACGTCAGATGGTGGTGCTGTCGAGATGCTACATCCCCGTCAACACCGTCACCCGCATAGTGGTCTTCGTCCCCCAAAAAGCCGAGTACGAGACCGGTTTCCGCCAATGGGTCGAATCCCTCGGCTCCCTCGCCCGCGAAGTCGGCTGCCGGCTGATATTCTGCGCCAACGCCCAGGGCCGCTCCCAGATAGCCGGAGTCATCACCCACGCCAAGCTCGGCATACGCCACGAATACCGCCCGGCCGATGGCATCGACGACTTTATGCTGCTGGCCAACAAAGTGCTTGACGACGACCTACTTGTGGTGATTGGCGCACGCCGCGACTCAGTCAGCTACACCCCCGAGATGACAGACATTGCCCTCTTCCTCCAGCGTTACTTCGACCGCAACAACCTGCTGCTCATCTACCCCGCCCAGTTCGGCGAAAACCGCCTCAATCCCGACGACACACAGACCACCTTCGCCGACCCCCTCGGCACCGGTCCGGCCTCCGCCCCCTCCATCCTCCGCTCCATCCGCGGCCGCCTCCAGCGTCTCCGCCCCCTCCCCCGTCGCCATCGTTGACCCTCCTCCCCAACCTCCTCGGAAGCCAGGTGCGACGGCCAGCAGCATCCATCCCCGTCCATCCCCTCCATTCCCGTTCTGTCCATTCCATCTTCGTCTATTCCATCCATTCCCGTTCCGTCCATTCCATCTTCGTCTATTCTATCCCATTCATTCATCCTATCCCATTTCCTGTTTTGCTCCTCTCTCATTATCCCGCTCTCCCTTGTACCCTGAGTGCGTTCCTGACATACTCAGTTTGCAAAAAACGGCCAAAAAATATCTCAAACCATCAAAAACGCCACCTTCTTCAAAAAAATATCCCAAAAAATTTTGTCAATCAAAAAAAACTCCCTACCTTTGCATCGCATTTAAGGAAATGCGCTCGGCATTACGCCAAAAGACTCCGTAGCTCAGTTGGTAGAGCAACTGACTCTTAATCAGTGGGTCGAGAGTTCGAGCCTCTCCGGGGTCACTATTAAAGACCACAGAAAGTGGAAAACCGTTGAAAATCAGACATTTTCAACGGTTTTTATTTTTGCACAAACCGCAAAAATCGGCATATCTGAGCACTCTGCGGTGTAAGAATCGGGAATAGATTTTGAAAATTCAAAATTTACACCCGAAGACTTGCCAATCTTCTGACTGACGCATAGTTACAGACACACGACTACCCCGAATACACCCCAATTTTCGCCGATTTTCCATAAATGGGTTCGGGCACCACTCCATTTATAGGTAAATCATTGAAAACTACGGGTAAAGAATTTCAGACCCCACTAAAACGAGTCAGTATCTGCGCTCAAATGCAGGTGTAAATTCTGAGGAAATCTTTTTGCTGGTCTCGATTCTTACACCCGAAAAGATCATATTTCGCTGATATTCAAATTTCTGCACCATAAGAGCACGACATGAGATTATTAACTTTATGTCAAAAAAGACTCTTATGTATCAAGCGAATTATTACACGCTGACCTTTATGATACGAAAGGCTCAGCAGAAAAAATCCGGGGAAACTCCGATTTTTGCTCGCATAACCGTTTCCGGCCAGCGAGCCGAGTTCAACATCAACCGTAGTGTCGACCCTGACAACTGGAACGCCGCCAAAGGACTTTCCTTTGGAAAGTCCAAGAGAGATATTGAGCTCAACAAGTATTTGGACTCAATCCGTGTCCGCATAAGCGAGATTCATGCCTCGCTTGTGAAAGATGAAGAGGCAATCAATCCTCTCATCATCAAGCAGCACTTTCTCGGTAATGCCGAGGGGCCGAAGATGCTGTGTGCAGTGTTCAACTATGTCAACGAACAACACAAGGAGAGATTCGACCGTGGCGACATCTGCGATGGTACATACCTGCGCTGGAAACGCTGTGCCGAATATCTCGCTGAGTTTATTCAGAAGCGAGAAGGAAGGGACGATATTCCTATTAAAAAGTTGACAAGCGGCATGATTGACGACTTCGAGCACTTTCTGCGTGTCAACAAGGGTAACGGCAACAATGCCGCCATCCGATATGTCCGCTATCTAAAGAAGGTGACCCGTGTCGCTCTCGCCAACAAGTGGCTTGATGAAGACCCCTTCATCGACAAGCACTACTCCCGAACCGCCACAAACCGTGGTCATCTTGGCGAGGAAGAGGTAAAGCGAATCATGGCACTCAATCTGACGGAGTTTCCCCGCCTCGACCAAGTGCGCGACACCTTCGTCTTCTGTTGCTTCACAGGTCTGGCGTTTGCCGACATTTCCACCCTCTCAAAAGAATTCATTGTCGAAGATGACAATGGAGAGAAGTGGATACGCAAGCCTCGTCAGAAAACCGGCGAGATAAGCACCATCCCGCTCCTTGATATTCCGCAGCGTCTAATCAAGAAGTATGAAAATCATCCGACGGTCATAGCCAAGGGGATTGTTCTGCCGGTAATATCCAACCAGCGCATGAATTCCTATCTTGCCGAGATTGCGACTCTCGCCAAAATCCAGAAGCATCTGACAACACACATCGCGCGCCATACATTTGCGACTATGTCGCTCCGCAATCATGTCCCCATTGAGTCTATTTCAAAGATGCTCGGCCATTCCGACATTCAGACTACTCAAATCTACGCGAAAATGCTCGATGAAGCTGTGTCGGAAGATATGCAGAAGATGCGCTCAAAATTCGACGGCATAGACCACAACATCAATCCTCTCCCCGAAAAACCTACAACTTTTGAGCGTGAGCCGCTCAAAAAGCGTGGACGTCCGAGAAAAAATCCTCTTTGAGGAATGACAGAATTAATGAAGGGCGACAATCGAGCATGACACTCGGTTGTCGCCCTTCGGCCAGTTTATATGTATAACACAATCACGTCAGTATTTGGCGTGGAAGTTGGCGTTGAGCCATTCTTCTATCTCCGCTTCATCGTAGATGGTCTTGCCACCTATTTTATAATAGGGAATGATATTGGCATTGCGGAAGTTCTGGAGAGTACGGCGATGCAACGACAGCCGTTTTGACAATTCCTTGTCTTCGATGAAGAATCTCCCTGCCAACGGCGGTCGGATATTCGGGGCTATCGCCTCAAACATTTCAGCCAATTCCCTTGCCTGTGCATAGAATGTCATCACACCGGGATGGCGTTTGGTGATAATCTCATCTGTCATAGGCTTCCTCCGGCCTCCATCCGGTTGTCGTCAAGATAACGTCCTATCTCAGCTTCGCTGAACAGACAGTTCCCTCCCGGCTCTTGGAAGTAGCCTATCTTTCCGCTTGATTTCAGCGTCTGGAGCTGGCGGACGGTGATACACATGGCATTTGCCGCCGCGTATGGTGTGAGCCATTTTCCGGAACCGGCGGGTGGATGTAGCAGTTTCCACATACGGCTCACCATTGTGTGAAGAAACTGCATGGATTTCACCATGTCCTCAAACACCTCCTTGTCTATTTCGATTGTCTGCATAGGCAATTCTATTTTATGAATATATCTTGGCGGCTTTGGCGGAGAATGTCACGCCGAAACGGTTGTCGATTACCAGCGATTCGCAGAATTTGCGACCTCTGGTATTTGTAAAGCCGTAGATGGGCGATGTGTATTTGTATCGGACGAGTTGCTCGATGTCCTTGTCGGTCAGGTCGTAGCCGTGGAAGTGGAGCGGGATTGAGAATCCACAGCACTCACAGGCAACTGTAGCCGGGAACACGGTCAGTCCGTGGTTGCCGCATTTCGGACAGGTGTAGCCCGATACCTTGCTGACAAAGGATTTCTTGTCGGTGATGAGCGAGAGAATAAGGGGATGAATCCAGTTCTCATACTCCCGCATTACCGGCTTTGTTGGCTTGCGGTTCTCCGCGAGCGCGTCAACCTCGTCAATCTGGCTGATGTACTTGCCGATGTCGGAGAGTTCGAGATGGCCGACGTGTGAAAGAAGCACACGCGCCTTCTCCGTCGGCTCGATGTCTCCAAGCAGATATTTCACTAATCCGTTGTCGATGAGACGCTGGAGGCAGGCTCCGCAGTCGCGGTAACTGCCCACGGGAAGAAGTGAGGGGGTATCACCGTCAGTGTTGACCAGTTCATTGAGGTCGTGCAGGAAGGCTACGGCGGTCAGGGTTTCGGGCGTGCGATTCGAGAAAGAGAATATATTCACGCCTGAGACTGTAAATGCGATGCTCCCCGGAACACATTCCGCATTGTCGGGCAGTTCGGCTGTGCCGAAGATGTCGATACCCTCTATATTAGCCATGATACCGACCTCGATACATTTGGCAGAGTCAAATGCCATTTCGGTACGGGTGCTGATGAGTTCATACACACGCTGCTCGTCGTCGCTGAGAAAGAGAGGTGTACGCTCGGTAGTGATAATTCCGTGGCAGTAGGGTATCTGCTCTTCCGGACGGAACGGGAACGCCTTTGCCTCAGGGAAGCGACGCTCAACGTGACGCTTCAGATGATGAGGTAGTGATGACACCGAGGTGCGGGGCGACGAGATAAGCCCTTTCTCAAACAGAAGGTCTGCGGCCGCCATTGTACGAGCTGGCAGGAATCCCAGCTCCTCGATGGACACCTCCTGAAGGGTCGCCATGTTGAGCAACTCGTGGCACCACTCCACTTTCGGGTTGACCTCCACAACCTCAGCTGTGACAGTCTTGCCGTTCATTTTCATGAAATTCTCATAAACTTTCTGCGCGTCCGATTCCTTGCACCATATTTCCGTGGGTGCCAACTGTGCATCCTTTCCATCCCACTTGCCGGATATACCAACACCGTAGCGGGTCTTCTTGGGGAATTTGACTTTCATGTTGTCGTAGCTGTTGCAAAGGAGCCAGAGCGCGGCGATGTCCATGCGCTCCATCGGGAACGACTGCTTGCCATACATCTGGGCGAATGCCTGTTCCACATTGGCACGGAACAGAAAGTTCATTCCGTGGTGAACGAAACCGGAGCGGGCTATACGTGTGATGTTGCGGCCTGACTCGCGGTTACGGTAGGCGTAGGTTATCGACCGGTTGCTCAGTGTGGTCAGCCACATGCGGCTGGTACGGCATCCGGCCTTTGCCGCCTGACATAGAATAGCGAATAGAGCCTGAGCCTCACTTCCGTTGTTTGAGGCGAAGATAACCTCTGCGGCCTGCTCGACAAGAGCATGAAGTCTGATGACTGTGCTTTTATCCTCGTCGCTGACTTTGAATTTGCCGTTCTCGTTGTAAGCACGGATACCATACAGGTATCTCGTCGGGATGAAAGGGAGCGTCTTGATGAAGTCGCTGCCACCGGCGTAATACTGATACGGAGCCGGCTCGACGAGACTGGGCTCGACGGAGGTGATGACGATGCTGCCGGTGTCGTTGGTGTAGTCGCCGTTTTCGGTGCGGTCGGTGCAGTTGAGGGCGCGGGATACGGCGAAGGCGATTTGGGTGGAGTGTGCGATTACGAGATTCATAATATTACTTATTTTATTGATTATTACTTATTTTAATTATTAAAAGATATTTCGGAAAGACATGGGGAGGGCCTGCCTCCCCATGTCGGTGAAGAGGACAGCCATTCGGAAATGGCGGGAACTATGTCAGTCGGAGTTTATACTTTCGGTCCCTTCGGCTTGCGCTGTTGCGCCTGCTGCTGTTCGTTCTTGGGAGCCGTCTGACCCTTATGTAGCGGGTCGGTGATGTTTTTCGTAGCCTCGTTGGTCTTTCCCTGATTGTTCACGGCATACTGGGTCTTGCTCTCCTCGGCCACGCCGACAACCTTCTTGTTTTCGGCATAGTGATATTCAGTGACCGGACGCTGTTTCTCCTTGTTGAACTGTAGAAATACCGTGCAGGGCTGGCCTTGCTTGTCAGTGACATTTACCATCTCGATCTTTTTACCAGCCATATAGTCGGCAATCTGCTGTTCGTTGAACCGGGTATCCTTCCACTTGGTGATACGCTTGGGATTACCGTCGGCGTCAACCCATGAGTTGCGCTGCTGTTGCTGCTGCTTCTCACCGGACTGCTCCTGTTTGAGCGACTGGGTGCGGACGAACTCGACATCGCGCTTGTCGGCATTATACTGGAGGTCGCTGGTGAATTTGCGCCCGTTGTTCAGCTCGATTTCCTTGCCGTGTACCACACCGCCGTCTTTCAGGATACCTATCTCCTTCATCGAAAGCTCAGTCTTGCCGATGTGGTTCTTGATAAAGATTTTATCCACGGGCATCGCCTCGATTTCGTTGGTGAGGCGGTCAACGCTGACCAGACATTTCTTCATCTCCCCGGTCTTGGGGTCGGCAAGTTCAACGACCTTACCGAGATTGCCGGTTTTGAGAAGCTGCTCCTTGTCCTCCTTCGAGAACTCGTAGCCACGGAAGGGAACGTCAAGTCTTGGCTCGTTCTTGATGAAGTGAGGCGCGAGAGTGAAACTTCCGTCTGGCTGCTCCTTGAAGGATAGGCGGGCATCGAGAGTGAATTTCTCATCGCCGAACTGCGGCGTGACGGTAAAGAGCTGGGGCGACTTGTGGTTGTAGAGCATCGACTGGAGCGCGCCTGACTGTTCGAGTGTTTCGCGCTTTACGCCCCACTGCTGCTCGATGGTCGTCCAGTCTATCCTGTCGGGGTCAACGGGTGTCGCCTTTGTTGCGGTGGTTGTCGCTTCCGTCCGGCTCTGCGTGTTGTCCTGTTCGGGCTGAGGCTTTACTTCCGGTTTCTGCTGTACTTCCGCCGGGGTCTGCTCCTGCGCCGGGGCCTGTTCCTGAGTCTGTGCCACAGACTTCATATCGACCTCATAAGGCTTGAGCATCTCGCCGTTTGACTCAGTGTCTTGGATTAGGTCTGCCATTGCCGGAGCGATTGCATCATAGCGATCGGCGGGGAGTTTGAAGAATCCGAACAGCGTAGGGTTCTTCGCCTGACGGATGAAATTGGAGATGAACGCCTCGATGGGGTTCTGGTTTTTGTTGAACTTAACGAGGTCGCTCAACTTGGCAGTCTTGGCATCTGCCATCTTCGGGGTGCCGTCGGGATTCTGACCGACGACTGCGCCTACCTGTCCCGTCTCGTTATTACGGGCAATCAGCACTTCCTGTTCCTGGATATTTTCCATAAACTTATATAGGGGGATTTTATGGCACCTTAGCCGGTGCCGAGGTTATTGAATCTTTCATTGCGGAGCTTCCTTCGCTCCATCCCTTCCGGACTGCGGGAACTGACAAATGTGCGGTCGATATATTCCTGCACCTGATGCTCGTAGTGGAATACCACTGAGCCGTCCTTGCTGATCATATACTCGATTTCATCGTTGGCCCTGAGTTGCCGGATTTTTCTCACGCTGAAGCCGAGTAGTTTCATCACATGCTCGGTGAGATAAATCATGCTGCCGTTGATGGAGAGCACCGGAGGCTCTTTCTTCTTCATCATGCACTTTAGCATCTCAAGCATGATTCTTATCGCGGCCTTGGCGAATTTCGGGAAGGTTCCCACGTCGTTATAGTCAATTTCCGTTTTCTTCATTTTGCGTTTCGTTTTCGATTACGATGCAAAATTAGCGAGACCGTATCCCCCCGCCGGGAGAGTACCCCAAAGTAACCCTCTTGTAAATTTTACCTCATTGATAATCAGTGCTATAAAATTGTTAAAGTGCAAATTTTGGGGTACTAACCTTTTATAATTATTTGAAAGACAGGCGATTTATGTACTTCAAAAGTATGTCGGAACAGGGATTGAATGTAAAATGTCGCTTGTCGTGTCACATTGAGGCATTGCGAGGCTACCGAGTACCATAGTCCCCGGAAATGATGAATGCCTCCTTCATTATGGTTTTCTTTGCAGTGTGAAAGGATTCACGCCCTATAATTTCCCCCAACCTTTTTATGAAAAGAAAGAATGATGGCCGAGGCTACGACCTCGACTATTATAATCTGTATCTGCGCCGTTACCTGACGGTGCATCATTTCCCCGAAGCCGATGATGCCCTGCTTATTGCCGCACGCGCCGAAGCTGCGACTGACACTTATGTGGAATCAAGGCTGGCCGGGGATGAAGTCTATGTATCCTCTGAGAAAGCCATTGCCAGTCTGCTTGATGGCTTTGAGATTTCGCCGTACGATTTTGTAAGCGGCATACTTGCAGACGAATTTTCAGACCATATTTCTCTCGATGAACGCTCCATTGAGTTCTGGACTTATACACTGCTGGAAGAATTGCAGTCGGAGTTCAAGGATGTGGAATTGAGCGAGGAATATCTCAACACCAACGAAGGTGTGATTTTCAAACTGGTAATCTCCGGTCGGATTACCGAATATTTCGAGGAATATGGCCTTTAACCGATTACAGACCATGCGCGACAACATTGAGGCTATCAGGCTTGTCCTGAGCCTTGGTGTTGCCGGACGCACAGCGCAGACTCCCGAAGAGCGGGAAGTGCTGCGCAAGTATGCCGGATTCGGCGGGTTGAAGTGTATTCTCAACGATGCCAACGAGTTAGTGGATGCCGCCAAATGGAGCAAGTCGGATATTGAACTGTTTGCGCCTACGGTTGAGTTGCGTCGTCTGATTCACGACTATTCGCGTGACGACAAGGAGTTTAACCGATATATGGAGTCGTTGAAGGCGTCAACGCTGACCGCTTTCTATACTGACAGCCGTATTGTGGATGCGATCTCCGATGCACTGAAATATCAGGGAGTCGAGATAAAAAGTTTTCTTGAGCCCTCTGCCGGTCAGGGTGCTTTCATTGACTCTTTTCTGCGCAATGACAGATACCCCGGTGCCGAGGTAATGGCATACGAAAAGGATTTGCTGACAGGCAAAATTCTGTCGGCATTACACCCATCTATACTGACTCGCATAGAGGGGTTCGAGAAGATTGAGCGCGACTTCAATGGTTACTTCGATGTCGCCGCCTCGAATGTTCCTTTTGGCGACTTCGCGGTTGCAGACCCGGCGTATGCCGTAAGCAAGGAGATTGGCTACCGTCAGGCGGCAAAGTCGTTGCATAACTACTTCTTTCTCAAAGGTCTTGACCAAGTGAGAGAGGGAGGTCTGATTGCCTTTATTACATCGCAGGGTGTGATGAATGCCGCTTCGCCCTTTATAAGAATGGAGTTGGTTAAACAGGCTGACCTTGTGGCGGCTCTACGTTTATCCAACAATACTTTCAGCGACAATGCCGGAACTGATGTAGGCTCAGACCTTATCATCATGCAGAAGCACACTGGAAAGAAGTCATTATCGGCTGATGAAGAATTTTTCATTCAGTCAGTTGTTGACCGGGGTACGAAGGTGCCGGGCAATAAATTCTTTCAAGCGTTTCCGCAAAATGTTATCTGCACTGATGCTAAGGTTGGCACTGACCAGTATGGCAAACCGGCTATCGTGTACCACCATGACGGAGGTATCGACGGCATTGCCGGGGATTTGCGCAAGGCACTCGACGAGTCGCTACACATGCGTCTGAATCTGGAATTGTATAATTCCAACGGTATCAAACCTCCTACGCCAGACCCGGTTACACCAACTCCTACGCCTACACCCAGGCAGGAGGCGAAGGTGGAAAAGAAGTCAAGCCTTACCAATACGCCTCTGATGCAGCAGTATCAGGAGATGAAAAAGAAACATCCCGATGCTGTGTTGCTTTTCAGGGTTGGTGACTTCTATGAGATTTTCGGCAAGGATGCTGTCACAGCCTCGGAGATTTTAGGTATAACCCTGACCCGTCGCCAGACCGGTATTGACAGCCGAATAGAATTGGCTGGTTTCCCGCATCATGCCCTCGACACTTATCTGCCCAAACTTGTGCGGGCCGGTAAACGTGTGGCAATATGTGAGCAATTGGAAGACCCTAAGCTGAAAAAGACACCGAAGCAGAAGGTGGTAGAAACGGTTACCCCAAATCAGCTTCCAAAGGTAGAGCCAAAGCCTGAGCCTAAACCGGAGCCAAAATCTGCCCCCGCTCCCGTAGAGCCACCAAAGGCTGAACCAGCCAAGGAGATAGAGACCGACGGCAGTCCTGATTATACCGATAATCCTGACCCTCGCCTGTATGCCTACAATCTTTTTGGAGAGTTGGAACCAATCGGAAAGCCTCGCCGTCAGCCTAAACCTACGGAGGATGCTCCAAGGCCGAAGCCA
This sequence comes from Bacteroidales bacterium, assembly GCA_910575615.1. Lineage (GTDB taxonomy): Bacteria > Bacteroidota > Bacteroidia > Bacteroidales > Muribaculaceae > UBA7173. The sequence goes on from CAJTEX010000009.1 coordinate 67,186, forward strand.
AGTGTTGAGGTCAAGGACATTCCCGTAAAAAAGTTCCGTCCGCTCAATGAAAAGGAGCTGGAATTTTATGGTTCTCTGAACTGGGAGGATAATCCGCCCATCAATGGTTTCTATGAGACAATGATGTCTATTGCCCACCGTCAGTTGGAGGAAATGCGTCTGGAGCGTGAGGCGGAGGAAGCCGCCAAACAAGCCGCTGCCAGTGGCGAAACTATCCAAGAAGGTGGTACAACCATTCAGCGCACCGAAGGCGATTTTGTTCCCGGTCAACGCTCCACCATTAAGGCAGAGACAGTCGAGGTTGATATGTCGCCCCGTCCTTTCTCGGAGGACATTCAGTTCTTCCACCACAACGGCAGTATGGTGGTACAAGATGTTCTTGTGGGCTTCCTCTCGGAAGTCCGCAAGAACAGCGCGACATTCAATCCGTTGGAGTTGAAGCCGGAACAGGCGAAACGCGCTTTGCTCTATGTCACAATGTCGGAAACATACCAGCAACTCTACAACTATGAGGCTGAAACGCATGAGGCTTCGGCTGAACTGCGCGAACACCTTAATCAGTATTATGATGAGTTTGTGGAGAAGTACGGCTATCTCAACGAGAAACAGAATGTGAAATTCATTCTCATGGACGCCAATGGGCGTGACGCACTGGCTCTGGAACGCGGCGAGAATGGCAGGTTTGTCAAGGCTGACATCTTCGATCATCCTGTGTCATTCGCCATTGACGAAGTTACTTCAGTAGATACTCCGATGGAGGCGTTATCCGCATCGCTCAACAAATACGGTGAGGTCAATCTCGAATATATGTCGGGGCTGGTGGATATGGATAAGGATTCTTTGGTGGATAACCTCGAAGGACACATCTATTATAATCCATTAGTCGAAAACTACGAGATTAAAGACCGATTCATCGCCGGAAATGTCGTGGCTAAAGCCAATGACGTTAGGGCATGGATTGACCGGGAGGAAGAACGTATCAAGAATTTCCCCGGCTATGACGGCGTTGAACCGTTCATCGCCATGTCGAAAGACTCCCTCAAAGCATTGGAGGAAGCCCGGCCCCGCCGTATCGAGTTCGATGAGCTTGATTTCAACTTCGGTGAACGATGGATTCCCACGGGTATCTATTCGGCATATATGTCGTATCTGTTCCACACTGATGTAAAGATTGCATATTCTTCCTCAATGGATGAATACTCGGCAGAGGCGAGCCGCAAGAATATGACCATCTGGGAAGAGTTCTGCGTCAGAGGTTATTACCGTACCTACGACGGTATGAACCTGCTGAAACACGCACTTCACAACACTGTCCCCGACATCAAGAAGTCGGCGGGCAAAGATGAAGACGGACACGACATCAAGGTGCCGGACAACGAGGCGATTCAGCTTGCCAATACCAAAATCGACGAAATCCGCAACGGTTTTGCCGACTGGCTCGAAGCCCAGTCGCCTGAGTTCAAGGAGAAACTCGTTGACCTCTACAATGACAAGTTCAACTGTTTCGTCCGTCCGCAATATGACGGGTCACACCAGACGTTCCCGGATTTGAACATGAAACTCCTCGGAGACCGCTATGGAATCCGCTCCATTTATCAGTCACAGATGGACTGTATATGGATGCTGAAACAGAATGGCGGTGGCGTGTGCGACCATGAGGTGCTGCGCCCATAAGGGCATATAGTAAATGTAGGATTAGCAACCTACCCGGCAAGGGTTTTCAACGCCGGTCATTAGCCAACTTATCCACTCAGCCGAAAGGCGGTGGGGAGTGTCGCATGTTGGAAACGGCATAAGTCAGCTAACTATCGTGCTGCTACTGAATGTCTAAATGAAACGATAGATATGAGGATGAAGACTACACTGTTTGAACGACAGTCCGAGACGCTAAATGGTAAGCATCGACCGAAGATAGTTAATACGGTCGTTCTGCAATACTTCTGCCTACCGACTTCGGGCATGAGAGCCGAAAACCGATTGCAGGTCAGCCGCGATAAGCGGAAAAGGGCGAACGTCGCATCCGACAATCTATCATGCTATGTTGCTATATGTCTAAATGGGGATTACCTAAACCGAAACGCCTACAGAGGTAGGCTATGGGAATATCGTTCCCTGAATATTCGGCAAGGTAACAGAGTCTTCGTAGTAGTCCGAACGAGGGAAAGCCTCGTACATGGCGAAGGAAGACAGTGTTTATTATTTTAATATGTTTAACGAATGATGTGTGAGACATTATGAGAAATTCTGAGAATGTATTAAACAGTCTGGCTGGGCACAGCCAAAACCCAAACTACAAGTTTGAACGGCTTTACCGATTGTTGTTCAACGAGAATCTGTATGCGGATGCCTATCAGATGATGTCCCATAAAACGGGCAACATGACGAAAGGCACAGACGGTCAGACCATCAGTGGCATGAGCGTCAAACGCATAAAGTCCATCATTGCCAAGTTGCGGGATGAAAGTTATCAACCGCACCCTGCCAAAAGAATTTACATACCCAAGAAGAACGGCAAGCAACGCCCTCTCGGTATTCCTGCCTTTGAGGACAAGCTCGTTCAGAAAGTCGTGCAGATGATTCTTGAATCCATCTACGAGGGCAGTTTTGAAAAATGCTCCCACGGGTTCAGACCGCATCGCAGTTGTCATACGGCAATGGCTTCAATCATGGAAGGATTTGACGGTACGAGATGGTTCATAGAGGGCGACATCAAAGGATTCTTTGACAATATCGACCATGATATTATGATAGGGATTCTTTCGGAGCGCATCTCGGACGAGCGTTTCCTCCGTCTTATTCGTAAGTTCTTGAAAGCAGGATATTTGGAACAATGGACATTTCACCATACTTACAATGGTACTCCCCAAGGAGGTATCATCAGTCCTATACTGGCGAATATCTACCTTGATAAGCTGGATAAGTATATGGTGGAATATATCTCGAAGTTCAACAAGGGCAAGGCGCGGAAACGCAATCCTGAATACAAAAGGATAGCGAGCCGCAAGGACAAACGAGTAAGGAAACTTAAAGCCGAAAAGGATGAGCAGAAAAGGCGTACGCTCATGGAGGAAATAAAATTCTACCATAGGGAAATGCAAAAACTGCCTGCCACCCTTGATATGGATGAGGATTTCAGACGCATGAGGTATGTACGCTATGCTGATGACTTTCTTATCAGTGTCATTGGAAGCAAGGAAGACTGCGTAAGGATTAAGGAGGATATAAAAATCTTCCTGCTTGAACAGTTGAAACTGCAACTCTCGGATGAGAAGACACTGATAACTAACGGGCATGACGTAGCAAAGTTCCTTGGCTATGAGGTCACTATCCGTAACACGGAGAAGACAAGCACGGCTAAAGGTGCAAAGGGTCTTCCCAAACGCTCACTTGACCATAAGACAGTTGTCAGAATGCCTATGGAAGTTATGAGAAAGAAACTTCTTGAATACGGGGCAATGCAGATAACAGTCAAAAACGGCAAGGAAGTATGGGAATCCACCTCACGCCCCTATCTACGCAGTAATGATGATTTGGAAATTCTGAACAGATACAATTCTGAAATCAGAGGACTTTACAATTATTACTGTATTGCCAATAATGTCAATATCCTCGGCAAGTTTCATGGAATCATGAAAGAAAGCATGTGTAAGACTCTGTCGTCCAAGTACAATTCCACACTAAGAAAGATTATCCGCAAATATACGAGGGATAAAATCTTCAGAGTGGAGTACGAAGACAGCAAGGGCAAAGTGCATACACGCGAATTCTATCATGACGGGTTTAAGCGAAAGAAAGATGCACGCATCGATGATGCGCACATCGAGTCCAGCTACCGTGCCATGCAACCTACAAGCCTAATGGCAAGGTTGAAGGCAGGTAAGTGTGAATACTGCGGAGCGGAAGAAAACCTTAAAATGGTACATGTCCGTAAGCTCAAGGATTTGGAGGGCAAACAACCATGGGAAAAACTCATGATTGCCCGAAAAAGGAAAACAATGGCAGTATGTGAATGTTGTTATCGCAAAATTCATGCACACTAATAGACTGAGAATGAACATGGAGAGCCGTATACATGGAGACGTGTACGTACGGTTCGGTGGCGAGTATGTGGAAACCTGCCGTCTGAAAAGACGGCAAGGCGCTACGTGCTTAGCCTGTGGTACCGGCAAGACACTGATAATGTGCATAGCAGCACATGAAATGAAGCGTCTCGGACTGGCACACAAACCGATGATTATCGGTCTTAAAGCCAATGTAGCCGAGATTGCCATGACTTATCAGTCTGCCTATCCCAATGCCCGTATCTTGTTCGCCGATGAAAAGAGTTTCAAGGCTGACAACCGCGTGGCGTTCTTCAACCAGATCAAGAACAACGACTATGACTGTGTAATAATGTCGCACGACCAGTTCGGCAAGATACCGCAGTCGCCGGAGATGCAGCAGCAAATTCTTCAGGCTGAACTTGATACGGTTGAAGAAAACCTCGAAGTGCTGAAACAGCAGGGTCACGACGTAAGTCGTGGTATGTTGAAAGGTCTAATCAAGCGTAAGGAAAACCTGACCGCCAAGATTGCGACCATTCAGTACCAGATGGACCAAAACAGAGACGCTGTCGTTGACTTCAAGCAGATGGGTATCGACCACATTTTTGTTGACGAATCGCATCAGTTCAAGAACCTTATGTTCAATACCCGCCATGATAGAGTGGCGGGGTTGGGCAACTCGGAAGGCTCACAACGTGCGCTGAATCTTCTCTACGCAATCCGTACCATTCAAGAGAGAACAGGTAAGGATTTGGGAGCGACATTCCTGTCGGGTACTACAATCAGCAACTCGCTTACAGAGTTGTACCTGTTATTCAAGTATCTCCGCCCGAATGAGCTTGAAAGACAGGAGATTCGATGCTTCGACGCATGGGCGGCAATCTTCGCCAAGAAGACCACCGACTTCGAGTTCAATGTCACAAATCATATAGTGGCAAAGGAGCGTTTCCGCTACTTCATCAAGGTACCGGAGCTGGCTGCTTTCTACAATGAAATCACCGACTACCGCACTGCTGAAGATGTGGGAGTGGATAGACCTATGAAGAACGAGATTCTTCACAATATCCCGCCTACAACGCAGCAGGAAGCCTTTATTGAGAAACTGATGAAGTTTGCCGAGAGTGGCGACGCCACTATACTCGGCAGAGCGCCACTGTCTGAAACGGAGGAAAAGGCAAAGATGCTCATCGCCACTGACTATGCCCGCAAGATGGCTCTTGATATGCGTATGATAGACCCCAGTTATGAGGATGACCCGAACAACAAGGCCTCGTACTGTGCCAAGATGATTGCTGAGTATTACAAAAAATACGATGCTCAACGTGGTACACAGTTTGTTTTCAGCGATTTGGGAACTTATAAGCCCGGCGAGTGGAATGTCTATTCCGAAATCAAACGAAAACTGATAGAAGATTATGGTATTCCGGCTCATGAAATACGCTTCATTCAGGAGTGTAAGACAGAGAGGTCAAGGAAAGCGGTCATCGAGGCTATGAACAGCGGCGATGTGAGAGTATTGTTTGGCTCGACTTCAATGCTCGGAACAGGCGTAAATGCCCAACAGAGAGCGGTTTGTATTCATCATTTGGATACGCCGTGGCGTCCCTCTGACTTAACTCAGAGGGATGGCAGAGCCATACGAGCCGGAAACGAGATCGCCAAGTTATATGCTGATAATAAGGTTGATGTTATCATCTATGCGGTGGAGAAATCTCTGGACTCCTACAAGTTCAATCTTCTTCACTGTAAGGCGACATTCATCGACCAGCTCAAATCCGGCGCACTCGGAGCGCGTACCATCGACGAGGGTGCAATGGATGAGAAAAACGGTATGAACTTCTCGGAGTACATGGCTATCCTCAGTGGCAACACTGACCTTCTCGAAAAGGCTAAACTTGAAAAACGCATCGCGGCACTGGAGTCTGAGCGCAAAGCCCACAACAAGGGCATTTCCGATTCCAAGTTCAGGCTTCAGACCATAAGCCACGACATTGCCAACAACGAGGCGGCAATCAGTCGTATGAAGGGGGATGCTGCCCGGTATCAATCGGTAGTTAGACGAGACAAGGACGGCAACCCCGTCAACAATCTCACTATCGACACCTGCAACCTCCGTGACGAGCAGAACATGGGTATCCATCTGCAAGGTCTGGCTCTGAAAACTGACACTCACGGTCAGTACAAGCGCATCGGAGAAATCTATGGCTTTCCCATCAGCATTATCTCGGAGCGCACAGTTGTTGACGGCTAGGAATCCGTACAGAACCGATTTGTAGTCGAGGGCAACTACAAATATAAGTACAACAACGGCTTCATCGCAATGTCGGACACCCATGCCGCCTGTATGAACTTCGTCAACGCTCTGGAGAAGATACCCGGTATCATCGCTCAGTACGAGGAACGCACTGCCAAACTCAAAGCCGACGTACCCCAACTCGAATCCATCGTAGCCAAGCAGTGGGGCAAAGAGGACGAGTTGAAGCAACTCAAATCCGACCTCGCCGCCCTCGACCGCAAAATCACCGCAGAATTGACACCAAAGCAAGAGGAACAGGACGGCGAGGAAAACAGGCAAGGGAAGGAAGGGCATAAGGTTTCGGTTGATGAGACTACATCCAAGGGCAATAAGAAGTCTATGGTTGCAGAGCCACTCTCGATGTATCGCTCCGCCGTCCCAATTAATGGGATGAGAAATCCAAGACTATAATTATGAGTGTGAAAAATGGGGTCTGGCAGAAGCCAGGCTCCATTTTCACATTCATGCAATACAATACGGGCGTATTGTAAGTGGGTATTCTGAAGGCCGGAATCAACAGGGCTAAGATGCAATATAGATTCAAGGTCTGGAATCAGGCAGGATGCGCACATTGATTGAGAATACCATATATAACCCTTATAGTATGGATTAGATGTATTTATTTCAAGATATAGCCCGACTATTCGAGCGGTTTCTTAGGGGTGGAATGGGAATTGCAATAGGCTGATAGTTAAAAATCATTAAAATTAGCAAATTAAAGTTGAAATAATGATAAGCGTTATCTTTTTTCAATTATCTTTGCAACATGGTTCAGGCCAACAAGGTATTCGATTGCGGGCAACCTTGACATGTTCATCGCTCCCGCCGATTGGAACAGGCCTGACCTAAAGCAGATAAACCAAAAATTATAATATCCAATGTCTAACCCCCTAACATCACTTGCTTATGAAAAAAGTGCTACTCTTTTCAGGCCTGTGTGGTTTGTCTGCGCTGTTGCTCCTTGCCCGCTCTCCGGGCGGTGTCGAGGGAGTTGACGCATGGTTCAAGGCCGTACCGATAACGGACAACCTACAGGGACGCTACCAATGGCTCGACTTCTCGGGCGACTCGGTGGTGCAGTATGCCCAGAACAGGGTTTCCGGATCCTATGTGTTCACACAGGACAGGACCCTGCTCAAGTCACTGAATTTCAATCCGGCACTCGACTTCTCGAAGGGTGACACCCCGAAATGGAGCGAGCTGCGTCGTTCGTCACTCATCCAAGGCACGATTATCGGGGTGTTCGCGCCTTACACGTTCACAACCGAGGGAGTTGTATATGGGGTCGCAAGCGGTGACGGAGGCGGCAGTCTCGTCACCAGCGACCAGATTGTAAGACCCGGAAACATAGAGCCTCTTGACTACGGGGAGACCCACGGCGAGGATCTGCTCTACACGGGAAAAGACTCCATACCTGAAAACACATTCAAGGAACACGCCACAAAGGTGCTGACCTATTACCGCGCGGCCAATCCGAACACATCGGTATGGGGCGGTCCCGGCGGCACGTTGACAATCGGCGGCGCGTATTCACCCACAGACGAGCATTTCAACGGCCCGTTCGACACCTCCAATTTCGACAATAAGGGGTTTGAGGGGTATTCGCCTGAACTGTTGGTGTATAACCGCATCCTGACTCCCGGCGAAAGAAGGAAGGCGGAGAGCTATCTCGCGATGAAATACGGTATCACCCTCAATGACTCATATCTTGACGGAGACGGCAACCTTGTGTGGGACCGTGACGAAGCCGGGGTATATCACAACCGCGTCACGGCGATTTCAAGGAACAAGGCCGGTGATTTCCTCCAGCCCATGTCGGCCACCTCTTATGAGGAGGGCCCGTTATACACGTCGCTCCCCGAGAACGACAGCTATCACAAATCAAACTCATACGGTCTTCCGTCAGAGGCTCATCTCCTTGTCATGGGACGCGAATACGGGAATCCTATGCCGGACAAACTGTCGCTGTTCTGGGGCGACGACGGCGGCGCGTTGGATACCTACACCTCTCCCAACGATACCTTGTGGCACATCATGAACCGCACATGGCTGGTGAAGCCCAACATGCCGACGGTGGCCGACACCACCGCGGCGCGCTGGACCGGAACGGGCATGACGGTTACACCCGAAGGCTTCCTTGACGTGATAAGTCAGGACGAGAACAATGCGGGAAAGGCACTGACACCGGAACTGACCGACGGCACGGGACTCATCGAGTTCTCATGCCCCTCGTCACATCCCACGTTTGATGTCGGGTTTTCCAAATCGGGCGACAGCGGATGCACATACGGATTCCGCATCGGCAGTGACGGCAGTGTCAAGGCGATAGCCAACGGCGAGGCCGCGACTGCCAATGTCACAACCGATGTGAGCGGTGCGGATGTATCGGTCATGCTCTCCGACGGGGTTGTCTATCTCCGCATTGACGGCGAAGGAAGCGCGGCATATACCGTCGCCATTCCCGAAGACGCGAGAAATTCGACATATCGCGGAATAATCAGCGCGGAAGGCTCGGCCAATCCGCTGTACCTGACCTCCGTGCGCTCCAACGGCGCGGTGGAGACGGGATATTTCGCAGAACTGGCGCATAACTTGACACCCGACAAGGAGTTCTACCATTACAGCCGCAACCGTACCGTCATGCTGATTGACCCCACTGGGGAAGGTCAGTTCGACACCGACAACACGGTGATGGTACGTTGCTCACCTCCGGACATATCCCGTGGCAAGACCATGTTCCACAATATATTGTGGGATGCCGACGGCAGCGGTTCAGACGTGTTCACATTCGCGTATTTCGACGGCATTGATGCCGATGTGGATGTGGAGCCGACAACCTGTGTTGACGGAGTTCCCCAAAAAGACGGTGCAATCGACATAGGCATAAACATAGGCACTCCTATATACAGGTATTCGCTTACCGTTGACAGCGTGGCCGGTATGAAGAAAGACGACCTCGTGGCAAGCGGCAGTTTCATGGGCAAGACCCACAGGATTGAGAATCTCGCCACGGGATCATACACTCTTACGGTGACACAGGGCGGTGGAAACGACATCCACGGCAAGGGCAATCTTCTATACACTACATATTCCCATACCGACCGCAGGTTTACAGGCGGTGACGTGGAGTGGACAGTGACGGAGACCGGCTCGTGGTATCGCATCGGCGCGGAGCCTTCGGTAAAAGAGGACATAACCCAATGGGGATATGACGTGCGTGGCGACAAGGCCTATTTTATCATTGACGGCTATACGAGTCTGACACAGGGTGTCCCCATTAAGCCCGGTGACACTCTCGGTCTCAGAATCAGCGGCATATATGTACGCTGGTATCACAATGGCGAGGAAGTCCTCAAAAAGAGCGCGTGGACACTGCGCCTTTGGAGAATGTGCATCAAGTACGGTCGCGGTGACACACATATCACCGGTCTTACAATCAACGGCACACCAGTCGAGGACTTTGAGATTTACGGCAATGTCCAGATTGAGACACCCAAGACCAATACCGTCACCTACACTGTCCATGTCGGCAACGGATGTGACCCGTCGATGCCCAACGGCATAGAGCCTAAGCAACCTGTTGTGATAGGTCAATCAGACCATCCCGGAGGCGATGAGCCCGGAGGCAATACCCGTAACAGCAGCCTTTCGGTTGATGCCGAGGATGGTACAGCCCATATCTTCAACGCCATTCTTGACCGCGAACAATCCGGGCCCGCCACCCTCATGGTATTCGACGCATCAGGCCGCCTCGTGTTCGAGGGAGAGATGGAGGGTTCCGACATCAAGACCAAGCGTTTCACAGTTCCGATGAACGGTGTGTATATCGTCAAGGCAATCACAGCCGAGGGCGAACATACCCAAAAGATTCTTGCGAAATAACCGGAAACAACACAGTAACAACATAATAAACCGATTATGAAACGGATATACAGCATAGCCGTTGCCACAGCTATACTCTCTGCGGTGGGTTTGTCGGGCGCGTGGTTCCTTTCGGGGCCTTCCGCCGGGGCGAACAATTCGCCGGGCAGCAGCGGCATAAACATAGAGGCTGACAGCCCTTCCTCCTCTCCGGGGACGGTGCTCAGCGAAAGCGGCAATTCCTCTCCGCAGCAGCAGGAAAAAGTAAAGGACGCCGGCATAGCGGCCACGCAGCCGGCAAAGACCAATGCCAGTAAGCAGGACGCGGACAAATATTCCCGCATACCTGACGGCGAGTCGGTAAAAGGGTCGTTCCGCAAGGGACAAGCTGACAGTCTCGCGGTGGCCGGCGGCGCAATCTCTTTCTCAGGAGGTACACTGCTGCGCGACACCGAGCTGTCGGTGTCGGTGCTTGCCGAGGATGATATGCCCGAACTTGATTTCGCCATGACGAATGTCACGGCACAGGGCGAGGGATACCGGTTCCTGCCTCACGGCACCCATTTCTCTGAGGAAGGCGCGACCGTAAGGCTCGGCTACGACCGCACGAGGATTCCGAGCGGTTACACGGAAGACGACATACGCACGTTCTATTACGATGTCGAGCAGGAGCACTGGGTGGCTCTCGACCGCATAGCCGTCAACAAGGAGCTGGCCTATGTGGAGTCAAAGACTACCCACTTCACCGACATGATCAACGGTGTCATTCAGGCTCCCGAATCACCCGAGACCGACGGTTTCGCGCCCACCATGATGAACGATATCAAGGCTGCGGACCCGACGGCGAAACTCAACATCATCACTCCTCCGACGGCTAACAACCGTGGCTCCGCCAACCTGCAATACGCCTTCGAGATGCCACCTGCCCGTAACGGCATGGCACCCTCATTAGCAATAAGCTACAATAGTGACGGTGGCAACGGCTGGCTCGGACAGGGCTGGGACCTTTCCGTCCCCTCGATAACGCTTGATACCCGCTGGGGTGTTCCGCGCTATGACCTGACCAATGAGACCGAGACATATTCGCTCTCCGGCTCGATGCTCTCGACGATGGATGACAACGGAGCGATGAGCGTCGCCCACCGTGGTGACAAGATTGCCCGTAAGTCCGACCGTCAGTTCTATACCCGTCAGGGCGGCGATTTCTCGCGCATAATCCGCAAGGGCAGCAGCCCGGCCGATTACTATTGGGAAGTTACCGACAAGCAGGGCGTGGTATATACCTACGGAGGCGAGGGCGCGGTGCTCAAAGGCACCATTACCGACCTCTCCGGCAATACCCGCGAGGTGATTTCAGAGTGGAAGCTCAAACGGGTTGTCGAGACCCACGGCGACTGGATAGAGTATGAATACACGGCTGTTGACGAGCCTGTGCGCGGCGGATTGGTTGCGAAGGCAATCTATCTTTCCAAGGTCAGCGCGGGCAATGCCGAGAGTGACGGACCTCACACGGTTGTCACCCTCACCGGCAACAAGACAAAACGTCAGAAGGCCAACAATGCCCGTTACGGCTACCTGACATCTTCCAACCGTCTGCTCGAAAACGTGCAGATTGACTTCATGGGCGGCAAGCTGCGCAGCTATTCGTTCTCGTATGTTGACGGCGCGTTTCACAAGGATATGCTTGAGAGTGTGCGCCAGTTCGATGACAAGGGCAACGAGTTCACTTTCCAGAAGTTCGACTATTACGATGACGTTCAGTCGGGCAACGGCTATGTGCCTTTCAAGTCCGAGTCAGAGACATGGAACACCCACAATGACGGCCTCGATGCCGATTTCATCAACCCGTTGCAGGGGATGGATATGTTCAGCGACAAGCCTTCCGCACTCGGCGGCACGACAAGTTCATCGGTTGGTGGCTCGTTCTATGCAGGTGTCGGCCCCGACGATCAGAGCACAACCACAACGACAACAGGCGGTGGCGGCTTTAACTATTCAAATGACAAATCAAAGGGATTGTCCACGTTTGTGGATTTGAACGGTGACGGTCTTCCCGATAAGGTTTACCGTGATGGTGGAGCGTTGTATTATCGCCCTCAGTTAAGGGATGCCAATTCCGGTGAAATTTCTTACGGAGAACCGATTAGAGTCAAGGGCATTTCCGGATTTTCTTCGTCCAGCAGCAACACATACTCCGGCGGTGCCGATGTTAAGGTAGGTTGGGGTCCGGTAGCTGCCACTGTCGGCGTTGATTTATCGAAAACCACAACAAAGACAAAGGAATATTTCTCTGACATCAACGGTGACGGTTTGATTGACCTCGTTTCAAATGGCAAGGTTTATTTCAACCATATCGAATTTGACGCACAGGGTAATGCCGTTCCGACATTCACATTGAGCAGTGCTGATACACCCAGCCCGATTATCTATGACCCCACCAACATAGACACATCCGTCGGTGCCATTGACCCGGAAGAACAGGCAGAGGTGCTGCGCATATCCCCGATGGAAGATGCTGTCCGCGTATGGGTTGCTCCGAGAGTGGGCGTAGTCAATATTTCGGGCACAGTTTCGCTTGTTACTCCGACCGGAGACTATGATGCCGATGAGTATGAAAAAGCGGATGGTGTCCGTGTGGCTATTCAAAAGGGCAGCTCAGAATTATGGAGTCAGTCCATAGCCAAGGGGGATGCCTCCGCTCACAATGCTGCGGCTACGGCTGTATCGGTCAACAAGGGAGACCGCATATATTTCCGAGTCCAGTCAGGTACAGAGGAAATGGGCAATGGTGCGTTTGACGAGGTTGTATGGCATCCTGTCATAACATATACCGGGGCTGAAGAAATAATGCCCAATGGATACTCGACAACAAAATATGAGCCGGAAGAGGGTGCGTTATATTTTGCAGCCACTTCATTGAGTATTGCGAAAAACAATCCAACGGTCGGCATATCCGGCAATTTCACAAAGCCTGAAACCACGGATGACGTCACGCTTACCATTGTTGGCTCTACGGACCGAAAGGACGTTAACGGCAATGACAATCCGGCTTATGTCGAGAAAACGGTATTTACTCGTACATTCCCGTGGAATGAAAGTTTTAATGACGATGTTTCAGTATCGTTGCAAAACAACGATGGTCTGACAAACTTCCGGTTTGTCGTAAGTTCGGAATCAAATGTGCGCTGGGATGCTGTCAAGTGGAGTCCTGTCGTGTCTTACGCGGATTCAACCGGGACACAGCAGAACCGCCCTGTCTGCCCGGACTATACGTTGTACGCCAATCACATAAAAAATGCCCCGTCTTATACAGCAACTACGGCGGATACAATTCTTTATGTAAAACCCGCTATAACTTTCTCAAATCCGTCTTATAACGGAAAAGTCACATTGACAGCGAAGACAACCGACAGACTGTTGGGCAAGAAATCCTTCGCCGTTATGGGTGGAATTGTGGCAAATGACTCTATTTCCATTCTGAAATCAGACATCGGCAGCGATAAGGTTTGGTTTGAATTGTTCTCGGATGATTGTCTTATAGGTGATGCCGTGTCAAATGTCGCTGTCCAGATTAAATCTCCGTCGGTGATTTTGCCTCAGACTGTTGATGCCAACCTGTATGCAGCCAATGACCCGTCTGGATTCGGACATCTATATCGAGGCTGGGGCGGTTTTGTGTATAACGCATCTGAAAACCGTTACTCCCGGCCTATTGATGAGTCTTTGCTGACATTGCCTGAAGATGAAAATGTCACTCTTGACCCATTGACAATGGCGTTTACGCCGTTGAGTACGGATTTGAATAAACTTGACCGTTGGAGCGGTCAGCGCGAGGAGATATTCATCACTGCCACAAACATGGGGTCGGCCCGTCTGACCGAACTGGATGTTGTCCTTACGAATCCGTTTGACAATATAGGAGCAGTGGCCGGCATTGCCGGTGAACATCTGCAAGGCACTGGTGCGGCTGCAATCTCTCAGGAGATGGTAAGCAACAGCCGTGTTGTCCAGACAGGTGTCATGCTCACCTATAATGATTCCAAGGGCAGCTCTACAACCAAGTCTATGATGATTGACCTCAACGGTGACGGTTATCCTGACATTGTAGCCGGAGGTAAAGTTCAATACACCAATACACTCGGCGGTATAAGCGGAGAGGTTCTCGGTGGCATAGGCACTGTTTCAAGTGAAAACCAGTCAAAGGGATTTGCCCTTAGCAGCGATGCGATAATGTCAGTCAGCAATACTGTCGGACACATTGCAGGTGGCAAGGCAAGCAATTCCAATCAGGAATCCAGCAGCAAGGCAAAAGGCGGTATTCCTGTATCTGCAAGTATCCCTCCGTCTAATGAGGATTGGAGTACAGAGAGCTTCGTCGATGTAAACGGTGACGGTCTGCCCGACAAGATAGTCTCAGGTGGCAAAGTTCGCATCAATCTCGGTTATGCCTTTACAGAGCCGATAGACTGGGATATTGACCGCATACAGGGAGGCAAGGGTCAGTCTTTCTCGGCTGGGGCATCCTTCAATATCGGTTCAAGTAGTTTTGCCGGAGGATTTAATTTCGTAACCTCCAAAAACGGTGAGGAGTATAATCTTACGGATATAAACTCTGACGGACTGCCTGACAAGGTTTGGAAATCCGGCGATAATATTATGGTCGCCTTGAATACCGGTATTGGTTTTGACACCCCGTTTGTATGGAAAGGCGCAAAGGCTCTCAATGAGTCTGCATCCACATCTGAAGGTAGCAATGTAGCCTTCACGGTCAACATTACTCCTAAGATTATTCCGATTAAAATATCGGTTAACCCCGGTGTTTCATTGAGCCATAGCATCAACCGCACGAAATATTCCTTGCAGGATGTTGACGGTGACGGCTATCTGGATATAGTTGAGTCTGACAGCGAGAACGAGCTGAAGGTTACCCGCTCGGCTATCGGTCGTACCAATATGCTCAAATCAGTCACCAACTCTATCGGTGGTCGCTTTGAGGTGGACTATGCACATTCCACTCCTACCTACGGGCATCCCGGCGGCAAGTGGGTTATGTCGGAACTGACCATTGACGACGGTATCCATGACGACGGTCCGCTGATGATGTCGGCGTTTGAATACTCCGACGGTTTCCGTGACCGCCATGAGCGTGACTTCCTCGGTTTCGGTAAGGTTGTAACAAAGAGCCTTGACACCAATAGCGGCAACAGCGTATATCGCCAGGCCGTTCAGGAATTTGCGGTTGATAACTATTATGCCTCCGGCAACCTTGTGGCCTCCTACGTCACCGACGCATCGGGCAACAAGTTCACCGAGACTGTCAATGAGTATGACGCTTACAGCGTGACAGCCAATGCGGATAATTACTCATTCGTTCAGAAGAATGTCATTTACAGTGACCGTGCATCGGCATTTGTTCCCCTCCGCTACACTGCCAACAAGCAGTATGAGGGTGCATCGCAGGGTATGGTTATCTCCGAGGCATGGAACGAGTATTATCTCAACGGCTACCACGGAGAGTTGAAATCCTACCGTTACAGTGATAAGGGCAACCTCGGCAGCAACGGTGCAGGCGGTTATGACTACGCAACCAACATCCAGTACACATCCAACGACAGCAAGCACATCTTCGGTCTCCCCACCAATGTGACGGTTGTCGGAGGTGACGGATCGATGTATCACAGCGTGTCGGCAACTTACGACACCAAGTATCCCAATCATCTGACGCAGGTATCGCAGCAGCTCGGTTCGGGTGTTGCAGTCACCGATTACAAGTATGACCGCTACGGCAACATCACCCAGAAGACCCTCCCTGCAAACGGTACTGGTCAGCGTATGTGGTACAAGTACCGCTACGAGCCTGAGATGAATATGTATGTCGAGCGCATAGACGACGCATGGGGTTATCGCAGTGAGGCCGGTAATTTCGATTACCGCTATGGCATCGCCCTTGAACGCCGCGATCTAAACAATTTCTACTACGAGACTGAAATTGACAACATGGGCCGTGTAACCAAGGTTCGCGGACCCAACGAGCTGGCGACAGGCGTTGAGTACATTATCGCGTTTGAGTACAAGCCAATGGCAGAGTTCGGAGAGTCCGGCATATCCGCTCCGGCATACGCTGTCACCAAGCATTTCGACATCCAGCACCCCGGAGACGACCTTGAAACAGTTACATTCGTTGATGGTTTCGGCAGACCCGTACAGGTGAAGAAAGACGGTATTGTCACGACAGCATCCAAGGGTTCGGGCGCATCCGACCAGAATGTGATGATTGTCAGCGGTCGCAATGTCTATGATGCTTTCGGTCGTGTCGCTAAGGCTTATTACCCGACAACCGAGGGTATGGGTGGCAAGACTTCGTTCAGCACCACGTTTGATAATGTCAATCCGACAATCACGGCTTACGACGTTCTCGACCGTGCCTTGAGCGTGAAACTTCCCGACGATTCGGAGACAACTACCGAATATTCTCTTGACAATGGTTCCAACGCCCTTGTAACGACAGTTACCGATGCGCTCGGCAACAAGCAGGCAACGTATACCAACGGCAGTGGCAAGACGGTCAAGTCCGTTCAGCTCAGCGGTCCTGACGGTGAGATTGCAACATCGTTTGAGTATGACGGCATACAGCGTCTTGTCAAGGTTACTGACACCGAAGGCAATGTCACCACGTCGGTTTACGACATGGGAGACCGTCGCACGGAAGTCAACCACCCGGCAAGCGGCATCACGTCGTTCACCTATGACCCGCTCGGCAATGTCCTGACAAAGCAGACTGCGAACATGGCTGAGGAAGGAAAGATGATTACCTACACCTACGACTACCACCGTCTGACAGGTATCAACTATCCTGACCACCCCGAAAACAATGTCAAGTATTACTATGGCGGCCGCAACGCCTCCTACAACCGCATCGGTCGTCTGATGATGCGCGAGGACGGGACAGGCGCGATAGAATACTTCTACGGCAAGATGGGCGAGGTCACCAAGACACGCCGCACTCTCATCGTGCCAAATCAGGCGATTGCAACCTACGTCACCCAGTGGACTTACGACAGCCACAACCGACTCATCGAGATGATTTATCCCGACGAGGAAAAGGTTACTTACTCCTACAACCTCGGAGGTCTTCTTGAAAAGGTTCGCGGCGAGAAGTCCTACGGTTACGACTATATCACCAAACTGGGCTATGACAAGTTCGAGCAGCGCAGCTATCTGAAGTATTGCAACGGTGCGGAGACATTCTACACTTACGACGACCGTCGCCGCCTTAGCAATCTCGCGGTCAACAGCGGAGGCACCTCCATTATGGACAACGCCTATACGTTTGACGCGGTTAGCAATGTCCTCTCGGTAGCCAACAACGCATCGCTCCCCGCCAATGGTAACGCCGGCGGTCAGATGTCGCACACTTACACTTATGACGGTCTCTATCGTCTCGCCACCGCGACGGGTACATACACCGGAGCAGACAACAAGTCCGCATCCTATACCCTCGCTATGGGTTATGACAATATGCACCGCATCAAGTCAAAGAGTCAGCATCTCACTCAGGACAACGTGCAATTCAACGGCACACTCAATGTCGGTTATGACCTCACTTATACCTACGGCTCGGAAGCCGGAAAGAAATTCCAGCTCGAAAGTGTAAAGGATGTTAATTACCGCACTGAGGAGACTCCCAGCGACAACAATGTCGAGAACGGCCACGTTTACACCTACGACAAGAACGGAAATCTTGTCTATGTAAACACCAACCGGGTTATGACTGACGGACATAGGGACAACAGTGTCGGAGAGCGCAAGCTCATCTGGGATGAAGAGAATCGTCTGCTTGCAGTTGACGACAACGGCTTCGTGTCCAACTACTGGTACGATGCCGACGGAGAGCGCACTGTCAAGACTTCCGGAGAAAGCGATCAGGTATATGTCAACGGTGTATTTTCCGGTGGCTCGACCAACACCGCTAAATTCTCCCTCTATGTAAGCCCGTATCTCGTGGCAAATCAGGGAGGTCGCTACACCAAGCATATCTACGCCGGTAGCCAACGCATCGTGTCGAAGGTCGGCGATTTCGCCTCCTACGGCTCAGACCCGCGTCGTATAGAGTATGCCGGAGCTAACACTGACGGTCTTTCGGTTGATTACAAGTCGAAGTATGCAGCCCAGCAACAGGTAATCAAGGACAACTACAAGTTCTTCGATGTTCCCTACAACGGTACTGACAATGACAACTATGCCGATGGTGAAGGGTTCTGCTGCAACGACGGCTCTATGGAGGCGGCGGTGGCAGAGGCACGGAAGTCTCAGACCCGCGCGGTTTCGCGGTCGTTCAAAGACCCCGACAACTACGAGAACTTGCAGTTCTTCTATCATTCCGACCACCTCGGCAGCTCCAGCTTCATCACCAACCTTGACGGTGAAGTGGTTCAGCACATAGAGTATGTCCCCTTCGGAGAGGTCTTCATCGAGGAGCGAAACAACGTATGGAACACGCCTTATCTCTTCAACGCGAAGGAATTCGATGAGGAAACAGGTATGTACTACTACGGTGCTCGTTACTATGATCCACGTCTCAGTCTGTGGATGTCAACGGATCCAATGGAAGAAATTTCGCCCGATATATCCAGTTATACTTTTTGTCATAACAATCCGATAAATCGTGTTGACCCATTAGGATTAACTGACTATTTTAACGAAAATGGAGCATATATTCAAACCATAGATGATCAAAAAGATGTCAGGGTAATGGTTTTTATAACGAAGAAGGATAAGGATAAAGCTGCACTCGCAGTCAGCGAAGGTAAATGTATGGCTGTTCCATCAAGAGAAGTTGTAAAGACCATGAAAGAAACATATGATCTAACCGAGAAAACCGGCAATGAACATGGTTTCCGGGTTGGAAAAAACGGCACGATTTCCCCAATTGTTGAGGGAGAGGGCGATGTTGTTAACGATGCTCACTGGAAAGATGCAATTGACGCTCTTGTCAACGTTGGAGACAGGGTTTCCTATGATGTGCATTCTCACCCGCAGTTAATCTTCCATGAAGGTGATAGCAAGTTATTATACAATAATTTACCCTCTCAAACTGACATAGATAATACTGTTGGAGATAGTCCTAATGTAGTATTAGGTTATAAGATGGTTCAGCTTCCTAATAATCATAATACAATTGGTGGTTCACCAAATGTAACCGTTGAAAAACGAATACGATTCTATAACAGGACTGGGGCATTGAACTCTGACAATTACAAATTCTCATCATTTGAGAGAGCTGTAGATAAGATTCATAAATGGAAACCAAAGACAAAATAGCTATTAAATTAGCAATTAAGTTAATTGGTGTATGCACCCTGATTTCTTGTAAAGCAATTATCTCCCCCAACACGAATGGGGGAGATGATTACTCTCTCATAAAAGTATTAGGATATGCCTATGCCAATCCAAGTTCTGGTGATACAATTAATACCATACCATCATATTCTTTCAATTTGCCTAAAAAAATGGTAAAAAGGGTGGATTATGATATGGGGATAACTGTTGTAGAACTCAAAGATTATCAGTACATTTATATCATATATGAACCAAATAAGTTTTCGGATTATAGTGAACTTATTAGTCATCTTAAAGTTTATTTGGAAGAGTCGGACAATTCTCGATTAAATAAACTTAGCAATCACATTAATCTAAATAAAAACACTAAGCGTTTAAATCGTTTTTACAGAAAAGATAATTTTGAAATTGGCATACTCAATGTCCTTCCTCAAAATTACGAGGACCTTTTTAGTGTGATTGAAAACTCGTTTAATGTACAGTATCGAAGCCATAATTAGGTCATCACGAAATTCTCATATGAGTGTTTGGTGAGATACGATTGATAGATAAACAGAGTTCAATAAAATTCTCTTAGAATTGAGGCTGGAATCAGGTTTTTACTAAAACTGATTCCAGCCTCATAATATAAATGTTTGTCGTTAAGCGTGACGTTCAGAAAATTAAACTATGACAAAATCTTTTAGGTGAATTAAAATTGGAAAATCTATATGCGGGTAGAATTATAATTTTGTACATCAAAATTCGCCCCTTGAAATTAAATTCACAAAAATTATTCCTATGTTTTTAATATACCTTCGAAACATATCTATTTGGTATAATTCACAACATCGGTTATTTCGCTCATAGAATCAACCAATCAAGAAAGAACAATGTTATGGGATGTTTAACATTTCCAAAACAGAAAAAAGGCATATTTGTTTTGAGTATCGTTTTGTTGTTTAATATAGTGATTCAAGGAATATTACGCCCGCAGATTGAGCATATACTTTGCCTAAATCTATGTGAATTGCATTATTCCCCTTTATAATTTCGCTTATTTCTGCTATCTCGCGTTTAATCTCATTGCCAATTATCTGACAAAATCCCTTATAATGATTTTGAGCCTGAATAAGAATATTGAACAGACCTCTTGATGGATCATCGAGATTATAATTGGTTTTGAGGTCTAAATAAACCCGCTCAAAAGGGGTTTTATATATTGCAAAAAATGTCTGGGTAGAACAAGTACGAAGATGTTTTTTATCGGCTTGACTTAATTTGAATACCGGAAGAAACAGCTCATCAATCATATTGATAAACAAATCTTCCTTGTTCTTATTGAAATAGAAGATAGCCCCTCTTGTCTGGCTTATGTTTTTCTCCAGCATAGAAACGGATATGGCATCCCATGTTCCGGTTGCCATCAGACGGTAGCAGTTACGAAGGATTTCCAGTCGATTTTGTTCCGTTTTTAATTTGCCCATCTTCATAACAAAAGTGCGGGAGAACGCGCCATATGCGAAACCTGTGGAAGTGGTTGAAGAAATGACACAGCTCCCCCGCACCTATATACGGAGTGAGCAATCATATCCATCCTCTTTCTTCTTCAAAAACTTCCACATTTTCGCACAGAAAGATGGACTAATGACTCCTCTATTTTACAAATTTATTTTCTGCAAAGATAGTAAAAATTTACCGAATGAACGTTATCTACAAGTCAATAATGCTATCCCATATGAAAATCTCCCGCTTTCAGGAACCAAAAGCAATATCTGATCTCCTTTTTCGAGAGGTTTTGTTCTAATCAGTTCATCCAAGGCAGCAAAAGGAGCAACAGAACCGACATTGCCAACCCATGTAAGATTCGTATACCACTTGCTTGTTGGAAGACTAACGCCTTTCTTCTTTAGTTCCTCGTCAAGAATGTTGTAAAAGTACATTGAAGAAATATGCGGAATTACGTATCTAATACGATTTTCATCTGCTTTGTTCTTCAGAAGAGCATGTTGGGTAGCTTCGGCGAATAGCCGCATTATATGCTCGTTCAATAATTTCACATCCTGCTTAATGCACCAGATGGACTTGTTGGAGATGTCATCTGCGCTGAATTCCTTCCAACTTTTCAGATTTCCGTCCGGTGTTTTTTCACACCATTGGTACATGCACGCAGGAAGTCTGTTTGCATAGGAAATGACTTCTACCCATTCCACTTCAAGATTGATTTCGCCACTGGGTTGATTTTCCAGAAGTACCGCAGCGGCTCCATCAGAAATCATAAATCTCAGGAAATCTTTCTCGAAAGCAATATATGGTCTTTCAGTTATTTTTGCAATGTGAGCGTATTCTTCTTCAAAGAATTTCGACAACAAAGCAGGTGATGGCAATTCTGATGTAGTGCTTATTGCGTTTTGTGTATTACCGCATTTTACAGACATAAACGCTGCCTTAAATGCTTGTATTCCACTCAAACAAACACCTGCACACGATATTATCTCCATTGGTTGCTCAAATGCTGCGCCATGTATCATAGAGGCTTGAGAAGGCAACATTTGGTCAGGGGTGGATGTTCCACACGCCAAAAACTGAATAGACCTTTTATCTGCACTGTTGGGAAGGAGCTTGTCAATGGCTTCTTTGGCAAGTTCAGAATTGGAATGAGTGATGTTTTGGTTTTTATCTATGGCATAGTATCTTTTCTTTATACCATTCTGTCGCAGAATTATAGGCATTACACGTGACTTCTTGTCTCCTATTCTGCCCAGATATGCCTCAATTTCATCGTTCTCCACAGGATTGTTGGGAAAGAACGATGAGGTTTTTGTTATATAGACTTTATTGTCGGCCATAGTCACATAATGCTCGTTATGAAATCGACCGCAAAGATAATGAATAATCTGAAATTCTCCAAACAAAAGTTACTCAACCGCACTCAATCAGCCATTCTTGAGGGCAAACATGAACGAAAGGAGCATTGATACCCAAACCGCAGACGGCAGTCGTAAATGCAGGTTTGAAAGGTATGAAATCCTGTAATTCTTTCACAACAAACTAATAAACGAGACAAATAATCTACGGTATTGTTTCAACCCTTCAACAACAATTATACTTAATATCTATAAAAAGATAATCGTTAGAGCTTCAGTAATTTGTAGAGACTGATCATTTGGTTGCGAAGTTCAACCGTATTAAGCCCCATTGAAAGAGAGTCAAGGTATGCTTGACCATAAAAAATACAGATAAAATGTTTTGCGGTATTGACTATATCAATGTCATTCTTGATTTCATTATTTTCTATGGCTTTGCTAATCTGAGCTATCCATATCGCCAATTCCTTATTTCTATTTTCTAAGTATCTCTCGTGCAGATCCGGGAAATACGAACTTATTTCCAGTATTAGCGAAATATAATATCTGCTGACATTACACACCGGCATCTCCGACATAATGCTACAAATACCGGTCATCGTATGCTGGCATCCGTCCACATATTTGTTGATGAAATCCAATAGTGACTCAAACGACGGAGAAGTTATTTTATGTTTTAAATCTTGTTTGTCAACAAGGTAATGTTTAACAACTTCGTGGAACAGATTTAATTTACTGCCGGCATAATATGTTATAGCTCCCCTCGTCATGTTTGCTTCTTTTTCTATGTCACTGATGCTGACCGAGTCGTATTGACGGGTCAAGAAGAGCCTGAATGCGGCTTTATAGAGCTGTTCTCTTCTGTTGTTCTTATACATACGAAGACGCTTTTAATCCACAAAAATAGAAAAGATTTGGCAAATGCACAAATCTTTTCTTATCTTTGTAATTGCATTACAATCATAGAGTATTGTAGGTGACAGGCAGTCGTGAATGCGAAAATGTGGAAATTTTCTTGAAGAATCACACTGCCTGTTACCTTTATAATAACGATTATTATCCATATCTCATATTCAAGCAGATGATATTGAAATGTTGTGTCTATCCATTGATTATTAAACGTTTGAAAATTGTAGCCTTATCGCTATCCATTTATGTCACGGATAATCTGCATTGTCATATTGAGAAGTACGGCTTTCCGATGTGTTTTACATATAGAGTATTGAGGCTTATATCACGTCTGTAACCTAAACAGGCTTACATTCGGACAATCCATATTTTCTCAATCTCGAATAGAGGGTCGGGCGTGTTAGTCCCAATATTGAGGCGGCGACGGTTTTATTGTTTTTGGCCAATTTCATTGCCTCTATTATCTCTTGCCTGTCCTGACTGTTTTCACGGCATGTTCTGGACGGAGGTTCAAAGTGTAAATGCCGTGCCTTTATCAGAGGTGAGTCGCACGAAAATACGGCATTGTTGATGCAACAGCGCAGTTCGCGAATATTACCTTCCCATTTGTGGCTTGTCAGATGTCTTTTCGCTGATACTGAGAATCCTTTCGCTGATATTTGAGGATTATTCCGAGTAAGTTGTGAGACAAAGAATTCGGCGAACGATACGATTTCATCCCGGCATTCCCTCAATGAAGGGACATAGAGGGAATATTGCCGGATTATGTCATAAAACTCGCGGAGCAATATGCCGGATTTCATCATAGCGGAGAGATCTTTTGAAGACGAGGTTATTATCCGCGCGTTGAATCTTACAGGGTTCGATAAACCGACAGGATAATACACACCGTCTTCGATGGCATGGGACAATATTGCCTGCGCAGCCAATGGCATGTCTCCAATTTCGTCAAAAAACAATGTCCCGTTGAACGCCCGCTCAAATAACCCCGGACTCTTTCTGCTGCCTGTACCCACCAATTGTTCCGGAATCGACGCCACATCCATTAGAGAGCATTTTACAGAGACGAAAGCCTTGTTGAATCTACTGCTGTCATTGAATATGCGTCTTGCGATCACACTCTTTCCTACACCGGACTCACCGTATATAGTCAAAGGGGCAGTTAATGGTGCAAACAATCTTGCCTTACTGATGCACGCCTTATATAGTGTTCCCTGATATTCGTACAACTCCTCGCAGCTTTCTTTATCCGCGACAATCCGCGAAACAAGCATACAAAAGTCTTTGCGATTGATGAAGCGCTTGTCGATATAATCTATTGCGCCTTTCCGTATAAGACTAATGAGAAGTGCATTGTCATCTTTATCAAGAGCGCATAGGACAGGGGTGGCAGGGCTAAGCTCCAATATATCCGTTACAAGTCTCATACCATCACAAAGATGGCAAGACACATAAATGACGATAATGTCGAAAAGGCCGTTAACAATCATCCTTCTCGCAATCTTGTGATCGTCGAAATACCTCACTTCAAATTTATTTTTGTCTACCCATTCCGCCAACCGTAGGCAAAAGGTGCGGTCGTGGTCATAAATGAGAATCTTCTTCATTTATCAGGCAATATCGCAACTGTTTAGTTAAACCATACTCTGTCGGTGATCAATTCACGCAATACATGATACATAACAATTGTAATGTTTTGATTGTTCGAATCCAACGGTTTTTACTGTCGGAACTTTACATATGTAAAATCATTTTACATATATTTGTGATTTACTGGCACTTCTGAAAAGATGACAATACTTAACTCTCAATCCTGTTAATTAGGAACATAGCAAAAAATTCCATTAGAGACCGAACAAAAATAGTTCAAAAATATATGTTAATGTCACAACTCAAACAATGTAAAAAAATAGATACAATAAATGGATTTAATTTCACTTACCGAGACAGAGTTCTTCCGAAAGCTGACCGACGGAGAGAACGACAACCTACACATAGCCTACAAGGACTTTGTGCTTCAAGACAGCAAGAGCAGTTGGCCGACTCAATATGACTCTATATCAACAGTATATATAAATTAAACGTATCAGACCTATATGGTAAAAGATTCCACTCAATGCAATTGCGACGGAGTCGCGGAAGGTCATATCGAAACGACAATCGGTATGACCGGAAATAACAAGTCACTTGACAGCGAATCGCTCAATATCTTTATTCTGATTGAGCATGAGTTTTTCATCGGCGTGGAGACCGGGGAACTCGATAATCTCAAAGATACATACGCTACATTCACAAAGACGGTTGTCATGCTTTTTCACGGCAGCCACAACAAATCGGAGGTACATTCAGCACTAATTGTAGCCGAGGATCATCTGACAATCATCCTTGAAGATTCCACCCATCTTGACGAGAATTTTCTCCGCTTTGTAGAGCGTGCAATCAAATTCATCAAGCGTTATATTGACCGAATTGGGGAATGGGTGAAGAATAACCCCATGTACGACGGCGAAGTTGCAATCGTATCCGCAACCGTTTCAGAAGACAGCATTGCCGTTGAAGAAGTATCGTCTATCCAGTGGGAGGGTAAATTTACAGAATTGGTAGAGCTTGTTCTCGCGCTCCTGATTTCGGGGAAAATATCCGCTGAAACCGATGCCGAGTTTATCAGGACTATATTCCGTGTCTTCGGTGTCAAGAAGAGTCTGACCGAATACTATAAAGCCCTGAAAAAGATTGAAGAGAAGCATCCTAAGGATGATGACATGCCCGGTCGTTGCAAGGCACTTCGGCAGTTGCTCGAAGACACCGAGGAGGAACTTCAACGCAGGTACCTCGGCAGAAGGGCATGAAAAATCCGCAGCCATACGGATTTGCCGTACAACTGCGGATATGATAAGGATCAGTCGCTGTTAGCTTCCTGTGCCAGACGTACCTTCTCTCTAAGTACAATCTCTCTCACGTCCTGCTTCACTTGGTCGTAATTGTCCTGTATCGCTATCTCCATAGCCTCCTTTGTAGGAATGTCAGTCAGAATGGGGATAGGCTTGTAAGCCTTCTCTTCCCTCGCTACCGCTTTTGTGTCCACCACAATCTCGGCATGGAATATCTTCTGGTCGATACGCTCGTCGAAGTTGTCGCTCACCGCTCCGACGAACATTCCCTGCGTAAGCGTGGAAATCTTGCTTGCCGGAATAAGGCTGTCCATCTGCGTATTGATGGAGTGGCTCACGTCCTGACGGTTGATTGATATGGACTGACGTTTCTGGAGAACCTTGCCGAAACGCTCGGAGAGGGTCTTGGCGGTTTCACCGACAACCTGTCCGGAGAATATGTTGCCGACGGTGTTCATCACAACCGCCGCCTCCTTGTCGCCATAATCACGTTTCAACTGAGAGAAGTCCTGAAAGCCGAGGCAGACAGCAACCTTATTGCTTCGCGCCGTGGCGATGAGATTGTCGAGGCCCTTGAAATATATCGTCGGTAGCTCGTCTATGACCACACCCGATTTGAGCATATTTTTCTTGTTGATGAGCTTGACAATACGGGAATTGTATAGACCGAGGGCGGCACCGTAGATGTTCTGACGGTCAGGATTGTTTCCGACACACAGTATCTTCGGATGCTCCGGGTTGTTGATGTCGAGGGTGAAGTCGTTGCCTGTCATTACCCAGTAGAGTTGTGGCGAAATCATACGCGACAGCGGGATTTTAGCCGATGCTATCTGACCTTGGAGCTGGTCCTGCGCCCCGCCTTTCCATGCGTCCATAAACGGCGAGAGATAATTCTCCAGTTCACGGTATGATGTGAGTATCGGAAATATATCCTCATAGTTGCGGTTAAGAAACTCGATCGCGTGGGGGAAGGTGCAATACTTGCCACCCTCGTAAATTTTCAAAAACCAAATAATA
Source organism: Bacteroidales bacterium (assembly GCA_910575615.1). Classification (GTDB taxonomy): domain Bacteria; phylum Bacteroidota; class Bacteroidia; order Bacteroidales; family Muribaculaceae; genus UBA7173. The sequence continues at coordinate 94,388 of CAJTEX010000009.1, forward strand.
GCGGCCAACAGGATAATAGGCGACTCCACAAAGAAATCACCCTGCTTCTGAATCCACGTCTTATTCAAATTTAAGAGGATGGTGTATGCCGATTCGTATGCGTCGGCAATATCGGTCATGAAATCCGGGTGTATCGGGTTGCATCTGTTGCTGCGCATAGGGTCATCGAAATTGATTACATAGAACTTTACCCCCTTCGGGTACTTGTCCTTGTTCTTCTTCAGATGATTATACACGATTGTGGAGAGATCCGGAAATTTGAAATCATAGCAATACAGCGCAAATCCTTTGTCTATCTGCTGTTTAAGAAAGTTGTTGACCACGGCAAACGACTTGCCTGAACCGGGAGTGCCAAGGACAATCGAGGCCCTAAACGGATTAACCACATTTATCCAGCCCGAGTGCCAACGCTTTTCGTAGTAGAACCTTGTGGGGATATTTATGGAATAGGGATTCTTTAACTGACGTGTCTCCTGCATGAACGATTCGTTCTCATCGTTGAAGCGGTCGTCCATCATGTTGTTCTTCAACATTCGGCTTATCCATATACCCGACATCAGCATACCGACATATCCAAGTATTGTGGATATGATGTAGGTATAGCGGTAGCCGAGAGGCAGAAGCCATGAGTTGAACAGAAACACCACGACACCAACGGCTCCCACAATTATTATATGGCGCCATGTTATAGCCTCGTCCTTGACACCTTTCGTGCCGAAGCACGAAAGGGCAAGCATAAGCATCGCGAACAGTTTTGAGTTGAACGTATTGGCGAAAAGCCCGCACTCATTGTTGAAATTATTCAGGATTTTATCGACCACCATGTAGAACTCATTGCTGTCAACGGTCTCCACACGGGTGAAAAAGTAGAGATTGGCCACCACCAGCACAATGCTGATGGCCCGAAGAAAATCCATTATCTTGGCCAATGCCCTGAGGTCATCTTCTTGCTGACTCATATATTATTAAGGTGTTAAGGTTTGCGTCCGCGACGGTGCTGACGCTTCATGCGGCGAATGAACGCCTCTTCATCCGGATTGTACGACTGCCCCTGTTGGAACAGGTCGAGTCCGGGTACCGAATTATCATCGAAATCATCAAACAGACTCTTCTGACTTACTGTCGGAGGAGTCTGTTGCTGTGTTCTGTTGTCAGGTCCAGTGTTACCCTCTGACTCTTGCATCGGTTCTTGTCTCGGCTCTTGACCAGAAGGCTCTGACGGCTGAGTGACAGGAACGGTCGGCGCCTGACGGGAATCCGGCTCTTGCGACGGACTGAATTTAGTTTCAAGCGCGTTGGCGGAGAACGCCTTGCCAAGACGGGAGCCGTTGAGGACATTGAACGTATCATGGTCGATGAACGTCACGCCATAAATCCCGCCTTCATCCGTGTACCTGAAAACGACATCAATATTCTTCTCCTTTAATCTTGCCATGAAATCATCCTTGCCGGAGCAATGGGCAAGTGCGTCAGCCACTCTTTGTTTTGTGGGAGTGACATTGATTTTCTCTTTCGCTCCCTCATACTTGCCGTCAATAGCCTCACGTCCGGCGAACTTGCCGAGACGTGAAGCCTTGAATGGAGCCGTTATCGGTTTGCCGTCATCTCCAAGGGCGAAATATACCAGTCCGTGATACTCACGACCGTTGATCCTGCCGTCGGTCTGCTCACATCTGATATTGAACAGGCCAAGCACCGCGTTATACTCGCCTATGGTCTGGAACCGGTAACGCATACCGATAATTTTCACCGCTGAGGCAACCTGTTTCTTCAGGTCGCCCGAAGGGTCTATCTTTAGCAATGGTGTTTCAGGCGTGACCTTCTCGCGCTCGGCGGTCTTCAGTCCATACTTGCTTTCAAGTTCACGGGTTATCTCCTTGCTGCGGTAGAAGTTGTTCCTATCTGAGATACAACTGCCGTCAGTCCGTATTCTCAGAGCCACGATGTGCATGTGGTGACGGTTGATGTCGGTGTGCTTATAGACCATATAGGGCTGGTCACCGAACCCCATCTTTTCCATATACTCGCGGGCGATTGCCGTCAGCTGTGCATCGGTCAGAACATCATCGGGATGCGGATTGAGGGAGATATGTACCATCGGCCGCTCTGTCTTTGTAGTGGATGGCATCCACTGCATGAAGTCGGCGAAGGCACGTCTGATGTCAACCGAGCCGGAGCCGTCATTGTAGATTTTGTTGGTGTCGAGTAACCGGCCCTTCTCCTTGTTGATCTTCTCGCCGTTGTAGCAGATGGCTCCGTAAAGCGAGTTGCCTAACGAGATTTTTGCAACCATTCCTCGTCGAATTTTTGTGCCAGAGCTGCGATGTCCTGACTGACGGAGATAAGCCGAATCATCAGTTTTCTGATTTCTTCGAGTGCCGCCGACGCTTTTTTCTCGGTGAAATTCTGATTGAGCGTTGCGACAAGATTGTCGTAAGATACACCGATTGTACGATAGAGGGCATTAAAACCGGAAAGTTTGTCGATGAAAATACGGGTATTCTCATCAACGTAGAAGACCTTAAAAGGCTTCTGAAAGAGGAAATGCTTGATGAAAGCCGCCTTGTTGTCGGCCTCCGATTGCTCGAACATGGCGAGAAATCGGGCATTTTCCTCGGCGTTGAACCGCACGACGTAGCGGTTCACGGAAGGGTCAACCTTAGGTCGCCGTCCTCCGTGGCTGGAGTTTTTACTCATATTATAGTGAAAAGGCATCGCGGATTGTCGTGCCGGAGCCGCCGCAGGCGTTGAAAGGTTCTCCAACTCTGGCGGAGAACCACACCCTCGGAGAGCAAGGGTTGTGAGGCACCGAATTTATTTCGAGTGCCCCGCAACATACCTTGCTCATCCATGTGGATGCTTGTGTATCAACGAATTTACAGGGAATAATCGAAGTTGAGTGCCAAGAGGTGCCGGTCAGACCTCTTTAAGCATGGAATCCATCGAAAAAAGCGTGGCTCCGGTGGCTGCGCCCTGCCTTGGGCGCGTGCGATTGCCTTATTAAAGTTACAAAAAATCTCTGACATGACCAAAAACCGGGGTTCCGGGTGTCGCTGAGAAGCGCGTGATAACCGAATCAAGAGCCACAAATGCCCCAGCCAGTTCCTCCATGACCCGAAAATCATGCAAAAAAGGTGTTATTCAAAATCGCGTCACTTTGAGGCAACGCGAGGCAACCGAGTACCGCATATCCCTGAAATTATGCCTGACGGACAGACATATAGTAACTTTGCAACGTGAACATAAGCCAACACGTCTGCCGTCACATTCAAGTTAATGTCTATAGGAATGCTCGACCGCATGAACGTAATGACAAATGTCTGCACAATCAGATTCATAATTGAATAATCAAATATTCGGGCATACGCCAATGCCTGTGTACGTCAAAGCATCCACGCTTTCAAGTTAATGTCTATAGGAATAGCCGTATGATAGTTTTGACATTCGCACGCTAATGTAAACGTCCGTGTAACGGTACATTCAATTACAGAATCAACCAAGTGCTAACAAGCACATTCACTTATCCGCTTGCACATATACTTATGCAAGTATATAAGTACATTTGGCTACGTCGCCAAATATCCCCGTATCCTTTCTGAACAGGCAATTCCCGGTTTTGTCGCTAAGACCGGTCGGCCGGTGGCGTGCCTTGTCGGAATCGGAGTGTGATAATCAACCCTATTGTTTAACCCTATTTTTCCCGCAATGAAAGATCCCGTATTCGTAGCCTTTTCCACCCAGAAGGGAGGAGCCGGCAAAACGACCCTGACTGTGCTTATGGCGAGTTATCTCTACTACGTCAGGGGGATGAAAGTCCTCGTTGTGGACTGCGACTATCCCCAGTACAGCATCAAAGAGATGCGCGACAGAGATGTGGAGATTCTGAAAATCAACAAGACATTTCTCAGAAATTTCAACGAACTGCGTCGGCGCACCCAGTGCGATCCTTATCCTATCCTCATTGCCAAGCCGGAAGATGCCCTCGCAAGGGTACAGGCGCGGATAGAAGCCGGACATGAATATGACATCGTTCTGTTCGACCTTCCCGGAACCATCAACAATCCAGGTGTGGCAAAGACGGTATCGCTCATGGATTACCTTTTCTGTCCGGTAGCCGCCGACAAGCTGATTCTTGAAAGCTCGCTTGCCTTCGCCATGAAGGTGCGCGACGAGATTATGACGCTCAACGGCAGTTCGGTCAAGGAGATGTATATGGTCTGGAACCTTGTGGATGCCCGCGAGAAGACCGACCTCTATGACCGCTATGAAGAAGTCTTTGAGGAACAGATGCTGCAAACTATCAAAACCAGACTCCCCGACACCAAACGCTACCGACGTGAGGGGTCGAAGGACGAGGCACGCGCCGTTTTCCGATCGACGCTGTTGCCGCCTGACAAGACTCTGCTGAAAGGCAGCAGGCTTGTGGAACTGGTCGATGAGATTCTCGGTATCATCAGACTGTAGCATGGCTTATGGCAAAAAGATATGACAATGATTTCGATGCCGAAGGTTTCGTTGAGAACTTTCGCGCCAAAGATGAGCCGCCCGCCCCCCGGACTCTTAAAGAGAAGCAGCCTGTAACGGAGGAACAGGACGGAGTTGCCAATAGGAAAGAGAAAACTGCAACTGAACGTAGCGAAAGGCAGAAACCGACTGACTCGGCTGATGACTACAAGGCCGCATATATCGACGACCTGAAATACCGGTTCCCGGAATATGGCTGGCCGCAGGTCAAGATAAATCCCGCTTTCTGTTCCCGGATTGCAAATCTCGAAATCCTGTGCGGCAACCGCAGGGCCAATCTCTCGACCTTCATCAACAATGTGCTGGAGCGGCACTTCCGTGACTGCGAGGCACAAATCAAGGAACTAAAGAAAAAGTATAACGATAATGAATAATTCCCCTTCCTCTCCATTCATGGAGAAAGTATCGGGAGCGGTGTCAGGCGCACTGTCTGACGCTCTCGACCGGCAGTCGCCGTCGCTGGCGGCAGCCAAGAACTATCAGGAGCGGTTCCTGTCGAAAAACCGCATCAACTCCAACTGTCGTGTCTATATCTCCGACGAAATGTTCGACCTGCTCAACCGCATGGTTGCGGCAGTCGGCAAGAACAAGGCTTCGGTCGGGAACTATGTCACCGAGATTGTACGCGAACATCTGGAGCGGCACCGCGAGTCAATCAACACCATCTACCTTACCAATACCCGGCCTCTGTTCTGATGGAAGTATTGCTGATTGTGGCGTTGCTGGCAAGCAACATCTATCTCATCGGGAAAGTGCTGAAGAAGCCGGCGGAAAAACATCCGCCAGCTCCGGCCACAAATTCCGAAGAAACACCTTCTCCGGCATCATCGGGACCAGACGATGATTCTCTCGTGGGTCGCAGTCACTATGACATGGACAGGCTCAACACCTTGATTGATGCCAAGGTCAATTCCAGAGTTGACGAGAAAGTGGATGAAATAGTGACAAGGATAAGAACAGAGCTGACCAGTCCGGAAGATGTAGGTCTTCCGCCTGAAGAGCCGGCACAGCCTGAACCGGAGAAGACTATCCCTCAGGAGAAACTCGACGAGGTTTTCACCCACCATACTGTGGGCGAGTCATTCGGCAACGCCCCTGAAATCACGGAACGTCAGACAGGCGGGCAGGACTTCAAGGCACTTGAAAGTGCGGTACGTGTGGCAAAGGATGAGCCCCACACTCCCGAAGAAGCAGCGGCCGCCAAGGAAACGCTCAAAGAGATTCAGGGAACCGTCATCGAAGAACGGCTGTCGCTTGATCCGAAAGTGCGCATGCGTATCCTCTCGATTATCTACGGCGACGAGGATGAACCGCTTACCAAAGAGGTCATCGCCAAGAAGAAAGTGGTCTATTCCAAGACCATCGACACTGTTGACATTGACCGGATCAATCTCAATATCTTAACTTGATTATTAACGAATCTGAAATGCGTATGAAGAAATTCCTCAATAAGATGTATAACCGTGTCGTAGCGTGGATGAACGCTCCACACATGCGCCGTACTATGGCGGCAATGCTCCTGCTCACCGCCGCTGTCCAGATGTGGGCCGCAGGTGACGGAATGTCAGGTATCAATCAGGCTACAAGCATGATAAGTGGATATTTTGACCCCGGCACCAAACTCATTTACGCCATCGGTGCTATGGTGGGTCTCATCGGCGGTGTCAAGGTCTATGGCAAGTTCTCGTCAGGCGATCCCGACACAAGTAAAACAGCCGCCTCGTGGTTCGGTGCCTGTATTTTCCTTATCGTCGCCGCTACCATTCTCCGCTCTTTCTTCCTCTAAATGGCTTCGTATTCCATCAACAAGGGTATCGGCCGGACAGTGGAATACAAGGGGTTGAAAGCGCAATATCTTTTCATCTTCGCCGGAGGTCTCATCATTGACTTCGTATTGTTCGTAATCCTTTATATGTGCGGTGTCCCGCAATGGTTCTGCATCGGGTTTGGTGCCGCGAGTGCCTCAATTCTGGTGTGGTACACTTTCCACCTGAATGGGAAATACGGTCAATACGGTCTGATGAAGATCACATCGGTGAAATATCGTCCCCGGTATATCATCAACCGCCTACGGCTTAAACGCTTAATCAGACATTGACAATGAGAAATACACTTAAAGCCACAACACTGGAATCGAAGCTGCCGCTCCTTGCCGTGGAACACGGCTGCATCATATCGAAAGATGCCGACATTACAGTTGCCTTCGAGGTTAGCCTCCCGGAACTGTTCACCGTCACATCGCAGGAGTATGAAGCCATGCACGCCGCATGGTGCAAGGCTATCAAGGTGCTTCCGCATTATTCGGTGGCGCACAAGCAGGATTGGTTCGTGTCGGAGAATTATAAGCCGGAGTTGCAAAAAGATAATTTGAGTTTTCTTGACCGCTCCTTCGAGCGTCACTTCAACGAGCGTCCGTATCTGGCGCACAAGTGCTACCTGTTCCTGACAAAGACCACAAAGGAGCGTATGCGCCAGCAATCCAATTTCTCCACCCTCTGCCGTGGGCGTATCACCCCGAAGGAACTCAATCACGAAATGGTTGTCAAGTTCATGGAAAGTGTCGAACAGTTCGAGCGTATCATCAATGACACCGGCTATATCAGGCTGCGCCGTCTTTCTGATGATGAGGTGGTCGGCACTGACAAGGCTTCCGGACTTATTGAGAAGTATATGTCGCTGACAATGGACGATGTAACCTGTCTGGAGGATATAGACCTTGATGCACGTCAAATGCGCATAGGCGACAAGATGCTGTGCCTTCACACTCTGTCAGACACCGATGATCTTCCCGGCAAAGTCAGCACCGATAACCGTTATGAGCGGTTATCGACCGACCGCTCGGATTGTAGATTGAGTTTCGCCTCTCCTGTCGGGTTGCTCTTACCCTGCAACCACATCTATAATCAGTATATCCTGATTGATGACCATGACGAGAATCTGGCGAAGTTCGAGAAAACCGCGAGAAACATGAACTCCCTTTCGCGGTATAGCCGAAGCAATGCTATTAACAAGGAGTGGATTGACCGCTATCTCAACGAGGCACATTCCTACGGACTGACCTCAGTCCGGGCCCACTTCAATGTTATGGCGTGGAGCGATGACGCCGAAGAACTGAGGCGCATCAAGAATGATGTCGGGGGCCAGTTGGCAACAATGGGATGTATGCCACGACACAACACTATTGACTGCCCGACACTGTTCTGGTCGTCTATGCCGGGAAATGAGGCTGATTTTCCTTCTGAGGAATCGTTTTATACGTTCATCGAGCCTGCCGCCTGTTTCTTTACAGCCGAAACCAACTACCGCAGCAGCCTGTCTCCATTCGGGATAAAGATGGTCGATAGACTGACCGGAAAACCGATACACCTTGATATATCGGACGAACCTATGAAACGTGGAATCACAACCAACCGAAACAAGTTCATTCTCGGTCCGTCCGGTAGCGGTAAGTCATTCTTCACCAACCATCTGGTGCGACAGTATTATGAACAAAATACACATATTTTGCTGATTGATACCGGAAACTCTTACGAGGGTCTTTGCAATCTGATTCATAATAAGACGCATGGCGAAGACGGTGTCTATTACACCTACACCGAGGACAGTCCGATTTCGTTCAATCCTTTCTACACCGATGACGGGGTCTTTGATGTGGAGAAGAAGGATTCGATAAAGACCTTGCTGCTGACACTCTGGAAGTCTGAGGATGACAGAGTGACAAAGACAGAATCCTGTGAGCTTGGCTCTGCGCTGTCGATGTTCCTTGGAAAGATGGCTAAGGATAAGAACATAGTTCCATGCTTCAACTCCTTCTATGAGTTTATGCGTGACGATTACCGTCAGGAAATGGCACAGCGTCCTATCCCCATCTACAAACAGGATTTCGACATTGACAACTTCCTGACCACCCTGCGCCAGTATTACCACGGAGGCCGTTTCGACTTCCTTCTCAACTCTAAAGAGAATATCGACCTGTTGAACAAGCGGTTTGTGGTGTTTGAAGTGGATTCGATCAAAGAGAATAAAGAACTTTTCCCGATAGTGACAATCATCATCATGGAGGCTTTCATCAACAAGATGCGACGTCTCAAAGGTATCCGCAAGATGATAATCGTGGAAGAGGCTTGGAAGGCTCTTTCGACCGCTAATATGGCAGAATACATGAAGTATCTGTTTAAGACTGTCAGAAAGTATTTCGGTGAGGCAGTGGTGGTTACGCAGGAGGTTGACGACATCATATCGTCGCCGATTGTCAAGGAGACCATCATCAACAACTCAGACTGCAAGATACTTCTTGACCAGCGCAAGTATATGAACCGCTTCGACCAGATTCAGGAGCTGCTTGGTCTGACCGACAAGGAGAAAAGCCAGATACTCAGTATCAATATGGCGAACAATCCCAACCGCCTGTATAAAGAGGTGTGGATTGGTTTGGGCGGCACACAGTCAGCGGTCTATGCCACGGAGGTCAGCAGGGAGGAATATTTCTGCTACACCACCGAGGAAACGGAGAAAATCAAAGTCCTCGAAATGGCTGAAAAACTTGGCGGTGATACCGAAGCTGCCATTAAACGAATTGCTAACGAATAATATATGTTTGAAGATATTTTTGAATTTCTCGAACCTGTGCTAAACGTGTTCACAGCGGTTGTAATCTTCAGCCTTGGGATTACAATCTGTGTCGGCTGCATAATGCTGGCTTTCAAGGTCTGTGGCCGGTTCAATGCTTTTGTCAGAGAGAAGGCTGAAAAGACTATCAACAAATGGGCCGGTCGTATCGACAATGTTGTCGTGTGTATCGGTGAACGGATCGGTCATTTCGTCAAGGAGGCCATCGAAAAGTCGAAGACCGGGATTCCTGTTGACATGCGTCCAAAAATGGTTGGTGACTGGTTTTGTCCCGACGGGGCCGATATGACAATCAGCGAACACAACGGTTATTACAAGGTGAAATTCTCAGGAACAGGTCTTCCTGCCGAGATTATTCCGCAGGAGTTTATACTCCGGGATATTCAGGGGTGGCTCCATGACGATAACGTCTATTGTGCCGAGGGTCGTGATGTGCTGGCTATGGCTATATCGAATGACGGCAATGAAATATTCGTTGCGGATCTGGGCAGGACATTCTACCGGATGCGAGATATGACAAAGACAGAACTAAAGACCTTTGATGAGGCAGCCTTGGATGATTTTATCAATGCCAATCAGTCAGCAGAGAATAAGGATATTCTGACCGAGGTTCACGAAGTCGTGGAGAAACTCACTCTGTCTGAAGATGTTCGTAAAAGGCTCCGCAAACTGGCAATCAAGGATGTGCAGGCCAATGATGTAGGCTTTAACATCAATGTCATCGAGTGAAAATGATGCGTGTACTATGGGCAATAATCGTAGGTCTGTTCATCGGACTGCTTGCCCTGATAACCTTCCCTCTGCTTCTGCTCTATGTCGGAGTGAAAATAATCGGAGGCATGGTCTCTAAAATCTAAAGAAATGCGTATGAAAGAATTGAAATTTATCCTCCCTCTCGTTCTGTTTTGCCTGCTCTTCGGAGCGGGCAGGGCAAACGCCCAATGGACGGTGATTGACCCGTCGAACATCGCCCAGTCGATTGTCAACTCTTCCAAATCACTTGTTCAGGAATCAACGACGGCGACAAATATGGTGCGAAATTTTCAGGAGACGGTAAAGATTTACCAGCAGGCGAAGAAATATTACGACGCACTCCAGTCGGTCAACAATCTTGTCCGTGATGCCCGCAAGGTGCAGCAGACAATCCTGATGCTTGGAAACATATCCGGCTATTACGTCAATAATTTCCAGAAGATGCTGACTGACCCGAATTTCACGTCAAGCGAACTGTCGGCTATTGCATCGGGCTATACCCGGATTCTTGAAGAGGCCGGCGGAGTCCTTAACGACCTGAAACAGGTGGTCAATATCACGACACTCTCGATGACCGACAAAGACCGTATGGATGTTGTGGACGACTGCTACAAGGAGATGAAACGGCTGAAAAGTCTGACGGCGTATTATACCAATAAGAATATTAGTGTATCATATCTCCGCGCCAAGAAGAAGGCTGACATCCAAAGGGTAATCAATCTTTATGGAGACGGCTCTGAGAAATACTGGTGATGCCTATGCTGTGTGCCATTGATTTTTCCAATCTCCATACCATACTCCGGTCGCTCTACGATGAGATGATGCCGCTTTGTTCCGACATGGCGGGAGTGGCTCAGGGGATTGCCGGATTAGGCGCGCTGTTCTATGTGGCCTACAGGATATGGAGGTCATTGGCTGCTGCCGAACCTGTGGATGTATTTCCTCTGCTGCGTCCGTTCGCAATCGGACTGTGCATAATGTTCTTTCCATCTATAGTTCTCGGCACCATCAACTCTGTCATGTCGCCGATTGTGCAGGGCACAGCCTCGATGCTTGAGGGTCAGACTCTCGATATGCAGAAATATCGGGAGGAGAAAGACCGGCTTGAGTATGAGGCTATGATGAAAGACCCGTCAACGGCCTATCTGGTTGATGACGCTGAGTTTGACCGTCAGATTGATGAGCTTGGAGTTACCGAAATAGGCACCGCCGCCGGAATGTATATCGAGCGCGGAATGTATAAGGTCAAGAAAGCAATCCAGAATTTCTTCCGGGAACTGTTGGAAATGCTCTTTCAGGCGGCGTCGCTAACCATTGACACGATTAGGACATTCTTTCTCATTGTTCTTGCCATTCTCGGTCCGATTGCCTTTGCCTTATCGGTATGGGACGGATTCCAGTCAACATTGACCACATGGATCCAACGCTATATTCAGACCTATCTGTGGTTGCCTGTGGCTGATTTGTTCTCCACCATTCTTGCCAAAATTCAGGTGCTGATGCTCCAGAACGACATATCGGAACTGACCAACAATCCCAATGTAAATATTGATGGTTCAAATATTTGCTACATCATATTTATGGTGATTGGGATTGTCGGCTACTTCACTATACCGACTGTTTCTGGCTGGATTATTCAGGCAGGAGGCGCCGGAAACTATAACCGTGCGGTCAACAACACCACAATGCAGGCCGGCTCTATGGCGGGCAGTGTCGGCGGTGCGGTTGTCGGCAATATTGCCGGACGAGCCGGAAGATTATTAAAGTAGAATTATGGAATCTTTAGCTCGCGGTGTGAAGACACCGCAATTTAAATCATTAAAGAATATCGAGACCTCTTTCCGTCAGATACGTCTGTTCGGGATTGTGTTCGTGGCGATGTGTGCGGTGGTGGTTTCCGTGGCTCTGATAATGGTTTTCAATTTTGCTGAAAAGCAGAGAGAGAAAATCTACGTCCTCGACAATGGCAAGTCCCTGATGCTTGCCTTGTCGCAGGACATGGAGCAGAACCGCCCTGCCGAGGCTCGCGAGCATGTGCGTCGCTTTCATGAACTGTTCTTCAACCTTTCTCCCGATAAGTCCGCAATCGAGCACAATATAAACCGTGCCTTGATTCTGAGCGACAAATCGGCTTACAACTACTATACCGATTTCTCGGAGAAAGGTTACTACAACCGCATTATTGCGGGGAATATCAACCAAGTGGTACAGGTTGACAGCGTGGTATGCGATTTCAACAATTACCCCTACACTGCCAAGACCTATGCCAGACAGATGATTATCCGTGAGTCGAATGTTACACAGCGAACACTGGTGACAACATGTCGCCTTTCAAATGTGTCGCGCTCTGACGACAATCCCAACGGATTTATCATTGAGGGTTTCAACATCCTTGAAAACAAGGATATAATGACAACTAAACGATAATTATGACGAAAAATAAATCTCCTCTCGCCAGACTTATTGATTGGGTCTGGCGGGAACCAAAGGGAAAGGCCGGCGCAAAGCTGAAACAGGTCTGCGACGATATGCCCCACAAGCAAAGGCTGATGGTCGTGACCGTACTGCTCTCGGCTTTCGTACTGATTGCTTTCTTCGTGTTCGGTCACGCCTGCTACAAAATAGGAGCAAAGAGGGCTGTATTCCAATACGAGGTAGAGCATATCCGTGGTCTCAATGTCCCGGCTTTGGATACAGTCTCTAAAAAGACCGTCGATTATACGGAAATAGAGATAGACCTCCCCGAACTAAAAGATTCTGCTTATGACGATACAGGAGTGGAAAACGAAGATTAACTCATATTTCCAGCCCAAGACTACGGCGGAGCGTCAGAAGATGATGAAATATCTCGTGGTGTTCCCTGCCGCTATACTTTCGGGTGTGGTAATTCTATGGCTGCTGTATTCTTCTCTGAACAAGGAAGAAAACAAGACGGGCGACGCTTTCAATACCGAGATACCAGCTGGTGAAAGCGAGAAGATTGGTACAAAGGTTCAGGAATATGAAGCCGCTGATGCCGCCAAAGAAAAACAGGCACGGATTGATGTTGTCGGATCCCTTGACACAATAGCAGCTTCTTCACAACCGGATACTATTGCTGAACCTTCTGCAATTCAAGAGTCAGCCGAACAGTACCAGCAGGTGCAGGCTTCGATTCAGGATTTCTATGTACCTGACTATAGCCGGACCGAACAGGTGGCAGAGTTGCAGGCCCGCATTGAGGAACTGGAGGCTCAGAACGCGATGGTTACGCAACAGGCACAGCAACCTGACGAGATGGCGATGCTTGAACGATCGTATCAGCTTGCCGCCCAATATATGGGTAACGGCAATGGCGGGAACTATCCTCCTCCCCAGCAATCCGAGGAAAAAGGAAAACGGAATGTGCAGCCGGTGGCTCAGGTGAACCGCAGTGTGGTTTCTTCGCTCAGTGCGTCATCTGACCGTGACTTCAACACCTCAGTCGGAGGGAAAGTCTCTGTTGCCAAGAACACTATCGCAGCTGTTGTGGCAAACGACCAGAGTGTGATTAACGGTCAGGCGGTTAAGTTCAGACTTACCGAACCGATGTGGGTCGGCAATGCACTGATACCCCGGAACACTCCGCTTGTCGGTGTGGCGAGATTACAGGGCGAGAGACTGGAGGTTGCCATTACATCAATTGAGGCAAACGGCTCTGTGTATGAGGTGGACTTAACGGTCTATGATTCCGACGGTCAGGAGGGTATCAATATCCCTAATTCTATGGAGTCTGACGCTCTGCATGAAATCGGTGCCAATATGGGCTCCACTATGGGCAGTTCTATAAATCTGACCACGAATACCGGTGCGCAGATTGCCTCAGATGTTGGTCGAGGACTTATCAACGGTGTCAGTCAGTATCTCAACAAGAAACTGCGCACCGTGAAAGTCCACCTTAAAGCCGGGTATCGGGTGATGATTCACCAACCCGAAGATGTCTAATATAATTTACTAATAATGAGAATAAAGACTATTATACTATCCGCTATAGCCGTTCTTGGCATGGCATCCCCGGTCTTCGCGAAATCGAAGACAACCGTCAATAACACCGATAATAACGTGTCGCCTGACACTGAGCAGGTAGCCGAACACGACATGAACGTGTACGGTGCCAACTACACCAACGGCGACAAGTTCGACGGTCTTACCCGCAAAGTGGGCTTCGACCGTATGATTCCCCCTCACGCTCTGGAGGTCTGCTACGATAAAACCACACATATTATCTTCCCTGCGGAGATAATTTATGTGGACCTCGGCAATGAGAACCTTGTGGCAGGTCTCGCAGACGGCACAAAGAACGTACTTCGCGTGAAATCAGCGTTTAAGCGTTTCAAAACGGAAACAAATCTGTCGGTGATTACCGATGATGGCTCTTACTATGTTTTCAACGTCAAATTTGCGAAAGAGCCTCTGCTCCTGAGCATTGAGATGACCGACTTTCTCCATGACGGTGAAGCTGTCAACCGCCCCAACAACGCTCAGGAGATATACCTCGAAAAGTTGGGTAGCGAGTCACCGATGCTTGTCAAGCTGATTATGAAGAGCATCTACAAGCAGAACAAGCGCGAAATCAAGCATATCGGCTCAAAGCGTTTTGGGGTGCAGTTCCTTCTGAAATCCATCTATACCAACAACGGGCTTCTTTATTTCCACACCGAAATGAAAAACACTTCTAACATTCCTTTCGATGTCGATTTTGTCAGCTTCAAGATTGTCGATAAGAAGGTTATAAAGCGTACCGCCATGCAGGAGCAGGTACTTGAACCGCTCCGCGCCCAGAACTATGTAACGGTAGTACACGGAAAATCCTCCGAAAGAACAGTCTTCGCTCTGGAGAAATTCACAATCCCCGATGACAAGCAGCTCGTTATCGAGATTGCCGAAAAGGAAGGCGGAAGACACCAGTCTTTCGTGGTCGAGAACGAGGATATTGTGAGAGCCAACGTAATTGACGAATTAAGCATACAGTAACTATGAGAAAAGCGATAATGATAATCGCTGCCATGCTCAGCCTCTTCGGAGGCCGGGCAATAGCCCAGCGATGCCTCCCCGGAATGTCAACGGTAGAAATCAAGGCTGACATGGCAGACGGTTTTTATACCGGCAACTCCCGTAACTGCGGTTACTCTCTCGGAGTATTCTATTCAGTTTATAAGGGTAGTGCCAATACTTGGAGCTTCGGAGGCGAGTATCTCCAGACCTATAAGCCCTACGGAGCGAAAGGTCGTATCCCAGTGGCGCAGTTTACAGGCGAGGTCGGCTACAATCTCCATCTGTTGAGCGACTACTCGCAGACCTTCCACCTCTACGGCGGCGTGTCGGCTCTCGGTGGTTACGAAACAGTGAATTGGGGAAAGTCGGTTTTATCCGACGGTTCGACGCTACATGACGGCGACAACTTTATCTATGGCGGTGCGCTGACATTACAGGCTGATTTCTACCTGTCAGACAAAATCGCTCTGACCGCAAATGTAAAAGAGCGTTTCACCTTCGGTAGCGATGTGCAGATATTCCATACTCAGTATGGTGTCGGTGTCAAATTCATTATCGAATAATGGCTATGAGATACACAGAAAAAGACATCCGCAATATTCCTCTTACGGAATTTATGGCTGCACTCGGTGAAAAGCCTGTCAAGTCCTTTGAGGATATGAAACTGTATTATGCCCCACAACGTGATGACCCTGAGCCGATGCTGGTTGTCAATACCTCCACCAACAAATGGTATGACCATGCCACAGACCAGACCGGCGACATAATCGACCTTGCCGCCCTCAAAATGAATCCGACACTCTATATGAATCCGCACGATTTCATACTGAAATATATGAACGAGTATGAGCAGGGTAAGGAGCTTTCGGCAATGGTGCGTCGCCCGCAACAACCGACGATTATCAACCTCGACATAAAGAAGGTGAAACTCACCGACTTTATGAAGGCTCTCGGTCAGGAACACCCGGTGGCTGCCGACGGCAACCTTAGGATTTACAATGCTCCATACGATGCCAATCCGGGCCCGACAATGGTAATCAACACCGAGACAAACCTATGGCGTGATACAAAGTCCGGCGCATACGGAGGAATATATGACCTCGCGTATGAGCTGACAGGCTCGTGCAATATGTCGGAACTGAACCGATATATATCTTCTGAAATGTCGGTTTTGGAGAAGTCCAAAGGTAAGGAACAGAATACGGAACCGGACAAGCAGGAACAGGAACCGGACAAACCCCAACGGAAGATGCGCCTATGAATATCAACGACATCAAGAAAATTTCGCTTGTCGAGTTCCTCAATCAGTTGGGCTATCAACCTACCGGACGCGACAGCAAAGGTCTGTGGTTTTACGCCCCGTATCGCAGTGAGAGAAAACCATCGTTTCATGTAAATCCACGGAAAAATGTATGGTTCGATTTTGGTAGCGGTGACGGAGGCGACATCTTCACTCTTGCCGGAGAACTGTGCGACTCAACCGATTTCATCAGACAGGCGGAGTACATAGCCGAAAAGATGCAGATGCCGATTGCAAAGCCTTACAAACCTGAGCCATTCATTGAGCAGCCGACCTTTGAGGATGTGAAAATCTCTAAATTGGTATCGCCGGCATTACTGAGTTACCTCGTAAACCGTGGCATACCTGCCGATATAGCACAACGATATTGTGTGCAGGTGGATTATAAATTGCATGGCAAAAACTATTATGCCATCGGCTTTGAGAACAGCGCACACGGCTATGAACTGCGAAACGCCTTCTTCAAAGGCAGTTATCCGCCAAAGCATATCACCCATATTGCCAACAGCAACGCTCGGTGCAATGTATTCGAGGGTTTCATCGACTTTCTTTCGGCGGAACGCCTCGGATTGAATGACGGAAACGACAGTGTTGTGCTTAACTCCGTGGCAAATGTCGGCAAAGCAATCCCGACTCTGGCGAAATATCCGCTGATACTGTGCTATCTCGACAACGATACTGCCGGGCGTGCCGCAGTCGCCAGACTGCGCCGCGAGTTCGGCGACAGGGTGAGCGACAAATCCGCGCTCTATCCCGATCACAAGGATCTGAACGATTACCTACAATCGCTCAAACCCAAGAAATCAACAAAACTAAAATTCTAAACAGACACAAAAATGGAAAAGACAAATAAAAAATCATTTGGCGTTATCGCCATTCTCTCCCTTGTAATCGCTGCCGTGTGCAGCCTCACATCATGCTCCGACGACCTTGATGTGCAGCAGTCCTATCCCTTCATAGTGGAAGTCATGCCATACGCTGACAAGATTGCCAAAGGGCAGACCGTCGAACTGCGCTTCGAGATAAAGCCGGAAGGCAACTATGCCAACACCCTCTATACCATCCGCTACTTCCAGTATGACGGCGAAGGCTCGCTCAAACTTGTTGACGGCCCGGTGCTGGTCAACAACGACCGTGTTCTGCTCGAAAGCAAGACCTTCCGCCTCAATTACACCGCAAAATCAGACCAGCAGCATCGCTTTTTAGTGGTGGTCGAGGACAATTTCAATTCTACACCGTGGGAACAGACATTTGAGTTCAACGGCAATGACAGTGGCGACGATGATGACGGTAAAACTCTCGGAATAATCAGTCCTCTCAATCCCGGATCAATAACACCGATTGCCCGATGAAAAAAATTCTGATGTTCTTTATGGCGTTGCTGACCCTTGTGGCGGCAACGCCGACCGCAAATGCAAAGCGGTCGATTATGGAGCTACCGCTATTTGAGCGGGCGGTGCTGATTATAAAAAAATTTGAAACGCTTCATAAGCCAAAGCACTGGCCGACGATATGCTATGGTCATGTCGTTCAGCGTGGAGAACATTTCACACGCCGGCAATACAGTGAAAGCGAGGCTGATGCTCTTCTTCGTCGTGACTATGCCAAATTCTGCGAGTTATATAAGGAATATGGACGTGACAAATATATTCTTGCGGCTCTCGCTTATAACATTGGTCCCGGAGCCGTCAATAAAAGCAGCGTTCTGAAAAAGTTGAAACACGGCGACCGCAACATCTTCAAGTCCTACACCTCCCACTGCCATTACAAAGGTAAGTGGCACTCCGGGCTTCACAAAAGGCGGCTTACTGAACTTGCCGTTTTATACGTCCCCTGAAAATCTACAGCGATGCTATTCTATCAAATGGAATGGCATCGCTGTATTGTACTTTTATCAATCCCAATCATTTAATGATTCGATATATCTATCAACATCAAGTATCTGGACATACTTTTTGCGATTCTCCAGACAGGATTGACTATTACAATTTTCGGATTGTGATTGGATATGAACTGTTTCTATTTCCGGACTATCCTTTTCGATTTCCTCTTCCATGATTATTTTGCGACTTCTTCCTTGAAAGAATTGGCGGGCTTGAATGCCGGGATGTTGTGAGCCGGAATGACGAGTGTAGTATTCTTGCTGATGTTACGGGCTGTCTTCTCGGCTCTCTGTTTGACTACAAATGAGCCGAAGCCACGGAGATACACGTTTTCGCCGTGTGCGAGACTGTCCTTCACAACGGTCATGAACTGTTCTATTACGGTAACAACCGCAGCCTTGTCAATGCCGGTTGTCTTTGCTATTTCATTCGCTATTTCTGCCTTAGTCATTTTATACTGCTTTGAATTTGATACGTTTTTATATTGCAAAATTACAAAAAACCGCTGAATTTAGGAACGAATCACCTGCACAACGCCGCCTTTTGGCGGCCGAAATTTTTGGCAAAATGAAGGTGACAGAGGTCTTATACTCCGCCACCTTCATTGCTGATATGGAACTGGCTATGCTCTCTTTCTCTCTGCTATCATATTCTTGTTGGCGTTGATGATACCTGCTATCTGCTGGGTGTACTCACATATTTCATTGGCGAAGGCTCGGCATTGGATTATGTGGTAGTCGTCAAGCGAAATTTCGATGGTGGCTATCTGCTTGTTTCCGATGTAGGCGGTAAGGGTCAATGTATCCTCTTTAAGGTAATATTTGGCAGTACCGCAACAGATAGATTGTTTATCTCCGATTTTATAGTAATCATCGATGGTGTCGATTGAGTGGATTTCAATCTCTCCGTCAGTCATTTCCATTCCGAAGTAGCGGGATTTGAGTTCCTCGAACTTGGCTTTGTCCTTGATGGCTTGCTGACGTTCTTTCTCTCTCTGCTCCTTGATGCGCTGGCGATTGACCTTAGTCACATATATGTCGTGGACTACTTTGAGGTCATTGGGTGCTATCAGCGAGGGAGAATTGAGGTCTCTGCCCATACGCTCCAACATCTTGATATAGTCAAACCACATCTGCGGGTCTTTGACCTTGTAGCCGTTGCGTTTGGCTATCTTAATGGTATTCCAATACTTGTCAATGTCTGACTTATTGGCTGGTCTTGCACAAAGGTATCGTAACAATCCTATCTCGTTGGCTTTCATCAGTGTCTCGGCTTTTGGGTTGGTCAACAACTCTTGGAACATAGTCACGGGGTGGATATGGTGGACTGAGTTCTTGAACCCGTTGCGCTTTATGGTGTCAGTGACCTTGATGCGTGGATATACCCATTGGTCTGAAACGTACATATAGGCGTCTCCATCGTTTCTGATTTCAAGTGGTGCGCTGAATGCAAAAGTATCAACATAGCAACCGAGAGTACGAGGGATAGCGACAACGGTCTTATTGCCTTTGGAGTCAATGAAATACTGTCCGATTTCAAGATAGGCGGGTTTCACTTTCATGCCCTTGCGCATTTCAACCATCATCAGGAACATTCTGATTACCTGATAGTCTTCGATGGTGGTGATTACGTTGAAATAGGACTTTTCGCGGATAACACGCTCTTTGGTGTCCTTGATTTCTATCTGAGTTCCACATTCGGGGCATAGACACATTCCGTTGCGTGTCTCCAGCCACTCGTGACCACATTTCATACAGGTACACATTCCGGATTTCAACCGATAGCCATAGTGATTGATGGTAGAGTTGAGTGCCCACTGCATTTGGGGAGTGGAGAGCGGACGAAGTCGCCCACTCAGTTCCACTATATGCTGTTGTTTCTTATTACGAGGTTTCATATCCTTGGAGTTTTAGAAGTCGAAAAGATTGGGTTGAACATTGATTTCTGCTCCGGCTTTGGGAGCGGTGGCGGTGGGCTTGGGTTGAGCCTTCGGTGCTGACTGCCTTCTGAGTTCTCGGAGTTGCTCATCCTTGAACTGCTCCATAGCCTGCTCTTTGAGTTCGGCTTTGTCCTCATCGGATAGTTCCGGCTTGGATACCACGATGTTGCAGTTCACCTTTCCGCCTTCCTCAATCTCATTCTCGTCGAAGTAATGAACCAATATGTTCATCACGGTAGCGTCATCGACACAGCACAGACCGCTCTTCTGAATTTGTCCGCACAGATAGTTTACTGCGCCTTCCATACTCTTGGACGGGTTCGCCATCTTGATAGCGAATGTGGGTTCTGCGATGCAACGCTCTTGGAGCATCTGCTGCATAGCTGCGATTGCAGCGTTGTTGGATTTCATAGTAGCCATATCAGTGTTATATTAAAGGGTGAATAACCAAAAGATTATCATTATTGCGGTTATAAGGGATATAACCCAGCCCGCACCTCGGATTACAGGTCTGACTATCGCCCACACCAGAGTTCCGATTATTGCTCCGATGATGATTGCCACCACCTTAGCAACCCTTTTTATTTGGTTGAACCTGAGGCTTTGAGCTTCGCTTTGACTTTTTATGTGGCTGTTTGTTTTCATCGTTGCGACTTTTTTTTATTTGTATATCACCATCGGTTTTCGCTTGCTTGACGCCTCAAAGGCGTGTGGTGAACAGAGGGGATGTTCGCCTTTGACGGAAAAATACGAGCCGACCAACGGGAGGTCTGGAGATTTTTCATTCAAAAGGCTAAAGAATATCCCCGGCACCACACGTTCCCCACTGGCAAGCAAGTTGAAAATCGTTGTTGATTAGACAATAACAGGAGCTACGACTCCGGAACGGTGAAAACATACGGCGACATAATCACTATGAAAATTACGTAATATTGAAATGCTAATAGAATTGTCCGGTCCCGAAAAGGCGAGTCTGTGATATGCCCCCGACGAAGGAAGGAGGCACATCACTGTCTCGGCTCGTGGACTGCTGCTAACGGAGAGTGGCGCAACGGCTCAAATAACGAATGATGGAAGCGGCGTAAGAACACGGAGTGGCAGATAGACTTGGCAGGTACAGCGAAGCAACCCGCTCAGGCTATCAGACACTCGGTGTTTAGCCGACTCTTCAATTCTGGTGATGCGGTCAGCGGTAGTGCCGGACTCGATCCAAACGCCACTGACGGCATTGCCTCACCCCGGCAATGTCTCGCTTGCGACAGAACATGCCGAGACGTCGTGCCTCTCGTAGTTTAGAATCGAATAATTCCGTCAGATTTGTAATCAACTGATTTTTCGTAGTCTGTATGTCAGGAAATTTTCGTAAATTTGCATATTATAAATGAAAATGAAACTTTCCTTGAACTACATACGGCAACTTGCATCAGCCAGTGAAGGCGTTGATGTAGAGTTTAAAGAAACCACCGGCCAACTCAACCGTGGGATGGAAACATTGTGCGGCATGATGAATGGGAACGGTGGTATTGTCGTATTCGGGGTGACGAATAAGGGAAAGATTATCGGTCAGGACAAAGGTGACAAAACTACTCGCGAAATCGGGGAAGCATTGAGAAAATTTGATCCGGCAGTGGATATTCAACCTGATTATATCGAGATAGAAGATACAGGTAAGTTTCTTATTGCATTCCAAACCGACGGACAGGACCCTGATAAGCCGTTCCTATGGGATGGCAAACCGTACATGAGACACGACAGTGTGACAAGTGTCATGCCTCGTGAGAAATTCATAAGGCTCCACGAACTTCAGCACGGATTGATTTATAAGTGGGAGAATGAAGTCAATGCAAGTCTGAAGATTGAAGACCTTGACGAGCGCCTGATTATGAACGTGGTTCATGGTGCTGTCAGACGAGGGCGACTGTCAAATGACGCGCTCAACGACAGCGTGTCAACAGCGTTGACACGACTTAATCTGGTTAAAAACGGTAGTGTCTGCAATTCTGCGGCGGTTCTCTTTGGTAAGGATTTTTCCGATTACCCTCAGTGCAGATTACGTCTTGCCCGGTTCAAAGGAACTAACAAACAATATTTTATTGATAATCAGCAGCATGTAGGCAACATTTTTCAGTTGGTGGATGCTGCAATGGCTTTCTTTTTCAAGCACCTCAATCTTTCCGGCACTACACACCACAGAATAGTTCGTGAGGATGAACTTGAAATTCCATACGATGCTTTGCGTGAGGCCGTTGTCAACGCCTACTGTCACATGCGGTGGGGATATGAAATTGCTACAGTAGGTATTGCGATTTACGATGACTGCATTGTTATCGAAAATGCCGGACGCTTTCCGGTCAGGATTTCTCCAAACGCACTGATGCAGCGAGAGGAGGAAGACCGCAAAAACACATCAATGCCTCCGAATCCGGCAATCGCCAACGTAATGTATATCGGAGGTCTTATCGAGCACAGGGGACGAGGTCTGTCAATGATGGCGAGAGAATGTGAGCGCGTAGGACTGCCGGCCCCGACATTTAATCAGGACTGTATTATTGTCAAAACTACTTTTGTACGTCCTTATGATACGAGCAAGGATACAGCAGGAGTAAGTAAGAGTAAGTTGGGAGTAAGTAAACAAACAGATGACGTTCTTCCTATAAAAGCGAGCTTACTTAAACTCATAAAGGCCATTGGAGAGGACTGGTACTCCTCATATGATTTATGTGACATACTGGGTTACAAATCGCGCAACACATTTGTAAGACAGCATCTTAATCCAGCAATAGATGGAGGCATTATAGCACTTGAAAAGCCAGACAAGCCTAATGCTCCCAACCAAAGATACGGCTTGACTCTTAAAGGTAAAGCTCTGTATTATGAACGTCACGAAGATAAGTTTGACGTTAAAAATGACCCGCAAAAAGACCTGCAAAATAATTTCGAGGGTCAAATTGACCCGCAAAATACGGCTGATGACCCTCAAAAAGCGGCTATATTTAAAGCAATAAAGAGTAACCCTTCGATTAGCAGGGTAGAATTGGCCAATACCATAGGATGCTCAGAGAGCACAATTAAACGGCGATTGAAAGAATGGAATATCGCTTGGCTCGGTCACCCCAAAACCGGGCACTGGGTGTTTGTTGCGGAAATCTGACAACTATTCTGCAAGAAAGTATCGGCTTTAGAAAACATTAACATCCGGGGTCTTGTAGGGTTAGGGATTCATGATTAAATTTGCATATCGTACTCTTACGGACACGATCTTTGAAATATTATCAGCGGATTTTCTCAGCTATGCTGGAGACTCTACTTGGAGCGGTTCTGAAAGCGGAGAAAATCATGAAATTCTGACGGTGTAAAAATAGGGAATTGTCCAAATATCGTTAGATGTAAATGTTTGATAATCACGGATATAAAAATATAGTGACATACCTCTCCGGGGTCACAAGACAAAGCATCAAAATGCAGAAAACCTCTGAAATCCAGACGATTTCAGAGGTTTTTCGTTATCCCCAACCGGCGTTTCTACGCAGAATATTGGGTCAGCGGATTTTTCCGGTGGGCGGGAGAGAGTATCAAGAGTATAGTGTTATCTTTGCACAATGAAACCAGATCAACTGCTCAGAGCCATCCTACCCGAAGTCCTGATAGACAACTTCGATATTGAACGATATGAAAAAAGTGAGACCCGCTTCGACATATGGCTTGATGAGAAGAAAGAGCAACTTCGCGAAGACAAGTACAATAAAGACATCATATCTTACGGTTTTGGGGATTACCGCACCATACAGGATTATCCCATAAGGGGGCGTGCCACATACCTGCATGTTCGGAAGCGCAAGTGGCTGGACAGGTCAACCGGCGAGATATTCAGTTATCAGTGGGACATCTCTGAGTTCGACGGCACAAGGCTTAACGCCGAGTTCGTCGCTTTTTTAAAAGAGGGAGATTGAAAGCACTCCTGTCA
>CAJTEX010000010.1 GCA_910575615.1 Bacteroidales bacterium
AGAGCAACGAGATAAAGGCCGTACCGATACTTCTTGATAAAATAGATATCTCAGGAAAGATTGTCACAGCCGACGCCATGTCTATGCAGAAGGACATTGTCGAGAAAATCAGAAAGAAAGGCGGAGACTTTCTGATAGAACTCAAAGCCAACCAGCCGTCATTGCGATACGGCATTGAGGACAGGCTAGAGGAACACACACCGGCATATTCTTACACCGAAGGTCCCGAACTGGCCCACGGCAGGATAGAGACGAGAACCTACCGCGTATATGACGGACTGGACATTATCGCAGACAAGAAGAAATTGGGCGGAAACATGGCCATCATAGAGTATGGATCGTCCACAGTCAAAAAGTCAACAGGAGTACACACCTCAGGAAAACGCCTGTACGTCAGCAGTATGCCCACGGATACTCCGCAGCCCGGAACCATCGTACGCAACCACTGGTCGATAGAATGCATGCACTGGGGGCTGGACCACAATCTTCAGCAGGACAATATAAAACGCAAGTCGGCAAGAGCCGCCCGAAACCTCGACACCATACAGAGAATCGTTTACTCGGTGTTCTCAATATGGAAAGGACTTCGCAAAAAACAATCGGATAAGAATAAAGGCATGGCCGAACTGATCAGGCATATCTCGATGATCTTTACCCGACTAATGCGATTTTTAAGCCAAAAATGAAAAAAATAAGATTTTAACGAAGAGATAAACAGCTGAAATACAGACACAACAGATTACCCGCTTCGGGCTGAAGCGGGTAAGGGCAGGTATACGCTTTATTTTATCTTAAATGAAAAAGCCGTGGCGGGGGGGCTGCTCTCGCCCAGCTCTCGCCCAGCTCTCGCCGGGGCTTAGCGGGTCAGCACGATGTTTTTGTCAGAGGCGATGCGGCGCATGTTGAGGATGGCGTAGCGCATGCGACCGAGGGCGGTGTTGATGGAGACTCCGGTGGCCTCGGCGATTTCCTTGAACGACATGTTGCGGTAGAACCGCATGTCAAGCACCTCGCGCTGCGACTCGGGCAGCGACTCCATTATGCGTTTCACGTCGGTGTGGATCTGCGAGGTCACCATCAGGTCCTCGACATTCTCCTCCGAGAGGTCGCGGCGGTTGAGCACATCTGCATCCTCCTGGTCGGTCGAGATGGTGTTCTCGCTCTTGGCCTGGCGGAAGAAATCGATGATGAGGTTGTGTGCGATGCGGGTGATCCACGCCGAGAACTTGCCCGAGTCGGTGTATCGGCCCTGCTTGATTGTGGATATCGCCTTGACGAAAGTCTCCTGGAAGATGTCGTCGGCCACATCCTTGTTCTTCACAATGTTGAAAATGTAGTTGAACACACGGTTTTCGTGCCTGCGCAGCAAAGTGTCGAAAGCTTCATTGTTTCCGGAGGCGTAGGCTGCGACCAGCTTTTCGTCGGCAAGCCGGGTAAGTTTTTGCATTTCAGTCAGTGTAGTTTGGTTAAGTAGAGTTCCGGTCTATAGGCTTTGGGGTTTGGGGTTGTCTGGTTTTTAAGTTTGAAGTCTAAGTAAAGTCCGCAGGCTCTGATTGCCACAGAGGAGTGTCGCGGGCTGTCAGCTGTGTCCTGTACTATGCAAAATTACAAAAACGCGCGGTTTTCTCAAAATATTCCGTGCGAAATATCATTTGATTTAAGAATATTTTGCACATAAAGGGCAATATGTGGCTCCTGCTTCCCGTTCGCGCCTGCCTGCCAGGGAGGTGACGGGCCTGCCGCGACTCCCGCCGGGACGAAAAAAACGGCCTCGGCCGCATACTAAACGGCCTCCCCGCGCGTTATAGTAATGTCACCGATCTTCACTGCCGGCTCGGTGGCCGGCCTTTCCCCCAATCCAAATTTTGTAGCTTGCCTATGAAAAATGATTCTACCCAATTGTTCCCTTCAGCGATGAAATCCGCAACCCCGCGCCACCGCCGCGACCAGGGCCTGGCCCCCCGCAGGTCGACTATCCTGTTCATACGTCAGTTTGCCCGCGCCTACAGCTGCTCCCCTTCGCTCCCCGCGTCGCTCGGTTCGTTTGTCGCCAATTAGTCATCTCAGGGCGAGACAGGCCCGCCGGAGCCGCGCTCCTGATTGCATTTTGCCGTCAATTGACGGTTGTCTGATAGCATAATGAGCGGCCCGCCAGAAAATTTAGCCCCCGGATATTGTATGTTCGGGGGATTTTTTTGTAAATTTGCGCATTGCTACAATATAAGCGCCGGGTAGCCGAGCCTTCTCCCCCTGCCTTGTGATGGAAGATGGAGGCCGGACCCCCGAACATAAAACAAAATGGATATGAAAAGAAAACTTCTGACGCTTGCTGTCGCCGCCCTTGCTGTGGCATCGGCCTACGCGGTTCCCGCCAGACGCCTGACCCGCACTGTCACCCAGCCCGACGGATCCGTCGTGACAGTCACCCTGACGGGTGACGAGTGGTTCCACACCTATGTCACCTCCGACGGCCTGGCTGTCGATTTCACTCCCGAGGGCCATGTGGTCTACCGTCCCGCAGACGGCATCAGCCAGGTGTATGCCCACGAGGTCTCGGAGCGTTCGGCCGCCGAGCAGTCGTTCATCGCCGACCGCGCCGCCACCCTCGAATACGCCGCCCAGCGCGCCTCCTCCCCCAAGGTGCAGGCCCGCCAAGCCATGCGGGCCGCCGTGAAAGCCCCCATGCGCAGCGCCCAGGGACGCGTGAGCATCGAGCAACAGGAGTCGCAGGTGCCTCACAAAGGTGTCGCCCACGTCCCCATACTCCTTGTGCAGTACGAGGATGTCAAGTTCAAGGACGGCGACGGGGCCAACGCCGTCTTCAAAGAATTTTTCACCGGCGAAGAGAAGAGCGCCAAGAAATATTTCACAGACGCATCGATGGGGAAGTATGACCCGCAGTTTCATGTCTACGGCCCCTACACAGTGTCGCAGAACCGCGTCTACTATGGCGGCACTGACTATTGGGGCAATGACGAGAGGCCCGGTCATATGGTCAAGGAAGCCATCCAGCTCGCCGACCCCGAGGTCGACTTCTCCATTTTCGACAACGACGGCGACGGCGTTTGCGACGTGGTCATCGTCCTATATGCCGGGGTGGGTCAGGCCTCTTCCGGCGTGGCCCAGGCCGTGTGGCCCTGCCAGTGGGACCTCGCGTCGTCAGGGGCCGGCTCGGTGACCTGCGACGGGGTCAGGATGACCAAATTCGCCGTGTTCAACGAGCTCAACGGCTCATACCAGACGGAAATCGACGGAGTCGGCACATTCTGCCACGAGTTCTCCCACTGCCTCGGCCTGCCCGACTTCTATGAGACCACCTACGGCGACGGCTACTTCGGCATGGGCGACTGGTCGCTCATGGACCACGGCTGCTACAACAACGACGGCTACACTCCGATAGGCTATTCCGCCTACGAGAAAGCCTACATGGGATGGATCGACATCGTGGAAGGGGAGAAAAACACCCATTACGACCTCCCTGTGCTCAACAACAATGACACCCCCGAGTCTTTCGCCCTCCTGCTCGCAAACGACAAGGACCCCAACGAATACTTCATCTTCGAGAACCGCGCCCGCCAAGGATGGGATGAATTCCTCCTCGACGAAGGCATGCTCATCACCCATGTCACATACAGCGCGTCGGCATGGAGCGGCAACACCGTCAACAATTACTCCCTTCAGCGCATGACAGTGGTCCCGGCCGACAACCGCCTGACAAGTTCCACCCAGAATGCCGACCTCTGGCCCAAAAGCTACGCCACGGAGTTCACCAACACGTCGACCCCGGCGGCCCGCACCAACACCGGCACATACCTCTCCAAACCGGTAACTGAGATAACCCGCGACCCGCAGACCGGCGCCATCTCTTTCTGGGTCGACCGTCAGCCGATACCCGACACCCCTGCCCCGGTTCCCGCCGAGCCTGCCGTGGAGGAAGCCGGAAGCTTCACCGCCTCCTGGGCGCCCGTCAATGTGGAAGGCACAGAGGTCAGCTACACCCTCCAGGTGTGGCCCGCGACAGACGGCCTCCCCATGCCCGCCGTCTGGACCGATTTCGCCAAAGCTCTTGATGGCTGGACACTCGAAGGGGAATACAAGCTGCTCTCCTCCTCGATGTATCTCGGCACGGCTATGAGCGACGGCTCCATGACCTCCATCGCCCGCGTCGCGCCAGAAAACGGCGTGGCTACCGTGGTCGTGAACGCCAAACGCTACGGCGCCGACACCGACCCCGTCATCATCCTCTCCCTGCTTGACGAGGATGGCGTCCAGGCCGCCGTCGAGGTTGTTGACGCGCAGAAGTCGGCGACATACCACTCCGTGGCGTTCTCGGGCCTTGACGACTCCAAGACATACGCCGTGAAGGTGGCCAACCGAGGCAAGTCCAAGCGCGTGACCCTCTACTCGGCCATGGCTTTCAGCGGCGACTGCGCCGATTGCGACGACATCGACTACGACAAAGCCCTTGAAGGGGTGCTGTCGTCATCCTCAGCCCCAGCCAGGGCCGAGCAGACCGTCAGCGGCGAACGCATCACCATCACCGGCATCACCGACACATCCTACAAAGTGACCGGCCTGAGCAACATCATCTACCGATACAGGGTGAAAGCCGTCCCCGCCGATCCCGAGAAGGGCAAGGAGAGCCTCTGGTCGGCGACATCCGAGATTGACCTGTCGACATCCGGCGTGACCGTGCCTGTGGCTGGTGAGGCTGCCTCCGCCTTCATCCTTGTCAACGGAGAAATCGTCGCCACTCCCGGCGCGCGCCTCTACTCAGTCTCAGGTGCCGAGGTCAGCCCCTCCGCGCCGGGCCGCTTCGCCGCGTTGCCCGGGGCATACATCCTCGTCGCTCCCGGCCACCGTCCGGCCAAGATAGTCCTCTGAGCCATCCGCGCTCCCATCCATACACCGCGCCGCGACTTTCGCCTGACATAAGGGCAAAAGTCGCGGCGCGGCTTGTTTCCCCGGTGTGATATTCGGCTGATTTTTTGCCTGTTTGGATTTTTTTTCGTCAGGTCAGATGTGTCCAAATCGGCCAATATCGCCTCTCGTGATTAAGATTGTTAACTTGTGTGAAAATCCATCTCCGGCCAGCCAGCATCCATAGAATCAAGAGGATAAACGTCTTGTGTTGCATTTTGTCATCTGAATTGGTGTAATTAATATAAATGATTTTGGCGGCTTTAACGCTGATTAGTTGTTTTTTTTGATTATTGAAAATATTTCACAAATATTTGGAAAGTAAAAATAATTATTCTAAATTTGCGACATAAACAGGCTGTGTGTTCGCAGTGGATGTTTTAGCGCTTTGATGCTGGCATTCTGTCATAGAATATGCGGTTGTGGAAAATTTTATGCGCCTATGATGATGTGTAATCTTACAAATCAGGGATGCGGTCCGGGGGCGCGGGGCCGACAGTACGATCAGACATAAAAGACTTCAAAAACAATCATAAATCAATTTCGAGAGGGAAAAGGATAAATTAGCGGATTCATTTATCCATGACATCGGCCCAGGCCGGTAAATGCCCGATCAGGAGTGTTTAACTTAGAATCCAATGTAGACACGTTATGAGAAAATCAGTATCTCTGATGCTATCAGCAGCGTTGACCCTCGGGTCAGCAGTCTCCTCTTACGCCGCTCCTTTGGCGAAGAAGGCAGGGGGTGTCACCGCGGAGAATCAGTTGGCGGCCAAAGTCGCTGCCCCGGGTGACCAGAAGGGAAAAATCATGCTCACAAACCCAAGGCTTGCAAAAACAGTCCAGGTCTCTGGCCTGCACAAGGTGAAATCACAGCTCCAGGCCAAGCGGCAGGCGGCTTTGAAGTCGGCCACCGCGGCCCAGCGGGCAGCTGCCGCAGGCATTGACCTGCGGGGCAATGTGGTCTATTCCGACACATGGGGCGAAGCCTCTCTGCCTAACGTCTCCACGATTCCCACCTCCGAAGGGGGGGCGTTCGGGCAGATAGCGCCCCTGAACAACAGCTACATGTATGGCAGCGTCGACAACGGCGACGGCCTCTACTACTGTGTCAGCCATATGTCTATCTTTGGGATGGATTTAATGACCCTCGACACATATGACACTGACACCTGGGAGAAAATCAGCTCCAAGAGTGTCAACTATGACTGTATGTCGCTTGGATGCGCCCTCGATCCCGTTTCCGGCGATATCTACGGCGTGTACTATGCCGTGGAGGGGC
Source organism: Bacteroidales bacterium (assembly GCA_910575615.1). Lineage (GTDB taxonomy): Bacteria > Bacteroidota > Bacteroidia > Bacteroidales > Muribaculaceae > UBA7173. The sequence goes on from CAJTEX010000010.1 coordinate 6,203, forward strand.
AAAGCCTTGTCTTGAAATGGGCAAAGGCCGACTACGAGAACGGCATCAGCATACCGATTGCCGACTTCCCGGTGGGTGTGATGAGCGTCGGAGCAGCCGACGACGGCACTTTCTACGCCCTCGGTGTTGACCTTATCCTTTACAAGGTCGACAAGACAACCGGACAGACCGAAGCGGTCGCCCAGGCCGACCTGCCTTCCCAATATCTTTCCGGAGGTTGTGTCAACACCGCCAACAACACATACCTGCAGGCTTACTCGACCGACACTGAAGCAGGTCTGGTGGAAATCAACCTTGAGACCGGCGAGACAGTCGAATTGTGCCAGTATCCCGACGGCGAAGAGATTATGGGCCTTTACATCCCCAAGCCTGCCGCGGCAGACAAGGCGCCCGCAGCCCCCGGCCTGACCGTGGTATGCGATAACGGCTCGATGGATGTCGCCATCAAAGTGACAATGCCCACGACCCTCTTCGACGGCACCCCCGCTTCGGGCCAGACATTCTCTTACAAGGTGGAGACCGGCGACGGAGCGACCGTTGCATCAGGCACAGCAGCCGCAGGGGCTGAGGTGACAGAGACCGCCACCCTGGCCGCATCGGGCATGACCAAATTCATCGCCACCGTCTCCAACGACGCCGGCACGTCGCCCAAGGCAAAGGCTGAATGCTTCGTGGGCAAGGGCGCGCCCTCGGCTCCCGCCAATGTGAAGCTCGCATGGGCCAACGGCACAGCCACCCTCACCTGGAATGCCGTCACCGCATCTTCCGACGGCGGATTCCTTGATCCCGCGGCAGTGACATACACCGTGGCCGGCGCCGACGGCGAAATCATCGCCTCTGGCCTCACCGCCACCACATTCACCCAGGCCGTGCCCCTTCCCGCCAGCTACACCGCCCTGTCATATTCCGTCAAAGCCGAATATGATGGCAAGAGCTCGGCCTTCGTGGCCTCCAACGTGGTGGGCCTCGGCGAGTTCACCACCCCGCTCACCATGGACATGACCGATGCCGCCAACTTCGCAATCCACACCATCGAGGATGTCAACGGCGACGGCAAGACCTGGAACTTCTCCAGCGGCACCCGCTACACATACCACTCCTCCAATGCCGCCAATGACTGGCTGTTCTCCCCCGCCGTGAAACTTGAAGGCGGCAAGTCCTACAAGATCTCAGCCGTCGTGGCTGCCCAGGCCAACAGCTATGCCGAGCGCATCGAGGTGTTCATGGGACAGCAGCCCTCCTCCGCAGCCATGACTCTCGAGGTGATTCCCTCGACAGATGTTGTCGGCACCGCCGACACCGAGATTGAGGCATATGTCACCCCCTCCGCCACCGGAATCTACCATGTCGGCTTCCATGCCATCTCCGATGCCAACAAATATTACCTCCACCTGAAATCATACTCGATTTCCGCCCCCATCTCGGCCTCCGCTCCCGAAGCCGTGGAGAATGTGTCTGTCAAGGCCAGCTCCTCTGACTGCTTCAAGGCTGAAATCTCCTTCAAGGCTCCCTCCAAGACCATCGCAGGCGACGCCCTGACCGGAAATGTCAAAGTCAAAGTGCTTCGCGGCGAGACTCTCGTCGCTGAGGAGTCACTCGCCCCCGGCGCGACAAAGAGCCTGGTGGATAACACCGTTGTCAATTCCGACACATACATCTACTCCTTCATCCCCGTCAATGCAGCAGGCGAAGAGGGCAAGACCGTCACGGTCGCTGCCTTCATCGGGGCCGCCAAGCCCGGCCAGGCTGGCGACTTCGCAGGCTATTCGGCAGGCAACAAAGTCAACCTCTCCTGGACCGCTCCCACGGTTGACGCTGACGGCAACGCTCTCGTCGCCCCCAGCCTTACCTACAATGTCTGGTCTGTCGAGGGCGGCTATCTCGCAGAAGTACTCAACGATGCCCCCATCACCTCCACCAGCTACTCGCTTGACATCGACGTGCCCGCCGAGCAAGATTTCGTGCAGTATGCCATCCAGGCTGTCAACTACGACGTTGAGGGCGGCGCATCCGGAGCCCTTGTCTCTGTCGGTCCCGCTTATGTGATGCCGGTGCTTTACAGCGGAGGCGCCTCTCTCGAGAGCTATATCCTTGGAATCTCCGGCACAGGTGACGCCAGCCTCGGCGACGCGAGCATGGGTGTCGCGCCTTATGCGGGTGAGGACTTCTTCTACGCCAAGTTCACCGCCATCGGCCAGACAGAGTCGTTTATAACCGGCAAAATCGCTGTCACAGGGGAGGCCCCCGTGGTCATGTTCCGCGAATACAAGCTTTCTGACCAAGACACCAACGGTACTGTCGTCTCTGTCATATGTGAGGGTGTGACCACCGAACTTGCTTCCTACACCCATGCCGACCTCGACACCGATGTCTGGAGCAAGCGCAAGTGCTCCCTCGCCCAGTTCAAGGGCAAAGAAGTGCAGCTCTTGATCACCGCTGTCTGCAACGGTGTGGCCTACAATCTGTATGATGAAATCAACATCTGCGAGGACATCAACTACGACCTCCAGGCCGCCATTTCAGCTCCCGCCACAGTCGAGACCGGCGCAGAGTTCAATGTCTCCGTCACCATCGTGAATGACGGGGCCGAGGACTCCGACTCATACACCGTCAACCTCTACCGCAACGGCGAGATCGTCGACACCAAGACCAACAACTACGGCCTGGCCGAAGGCGAGTCTGATGTGATGACCTTCAAGCAGACCCTCGGGCTCCACGACGGCGATTCCGCCGAGTACAAGGCTGTCGTTGTCTACGAGGCTGACGAGGTGCCAGACAACAACACCACCGCTACAGTCGTTGTCACCCGCAAACGATCGACCCTCCCCGCTGTCACCGGCCTCGCCGGCGAGAAGACCGCAGACGGCAACTCCCTGACATGGGATGAAATTGTGATCGCAGATGCCATGCCGATGGATGTCACCGAAGACTTCGAGTCAGCCGAGCCGTTCGCCAAGGAGTTTGAAGGTTGGACCTTCGTCGATGGTGACGGCAAGGCAGTGGGAGGATTCGAGGGCATCGACCTCCCGGGCATTGAACCCGGAACCACCACGGGCTCGTTCTTCATCTTCGACAATGCCGACAACACCTTCAACGAGTCTTACAACACCTCCAGCGGCACCAAGTTCCTGGCCGCGCTCTTCAATTTTGATGACAGCCAGGTGGATGACTGGGCGATCTCGCCCCTCCTGACCGGCGAAGCCCAGACCATCTCCTTCCAGGCCCGCAGCTATTCCGCCGACTATCCCGAGAAGATTGAGGTGTGGTACACCACCGATGACTCCGCCAATCCCAACGACTTCGTGAAGGTGGAGGCGTTCGGCACCAAGACCCTTTCTGATGAGTTCCTCCTCTGCACCGCCGACCTCCCTGCCGGAGCCAAGCACTTCGCCATCCGCTCATGTGCAGCAGGCGCGTTCATGCTGATGATTGACGATGTCACCTACAAGGCGATTGTCGGATTCAACGGCCAGCTCCAGGGCTACAACGTGTATTGCGACGGAGTCAAGCTCAACGACGCTCCCGTGGCCCAGGCTTCCTACCTCCACGCCACCGAGGATGACGCGGCCCACACCTACCATGTGACCGCCGTCTACGACAAGGGGGAATCTGAACTCTCAGACCCCGTGACCGTAGGCCAATCTGGTGTCGACTCAGTACTCGCCGCAGGCCTCAAGATTTCAGTCGAAGGCCAGTCGATCGTAGTGACCGGTGCCGAAGGCAAGCTTGTCACCATCAACTCCGTTGACGGCAAGACCATCTACGCCGCCCAGGGCGACGCCCGCGTGGCAGTCAACGCCGCCATCTACCTGGTGACCGTCGACCGCAAGACCGTCAAGGTCGCCGTCCGCTGACCCATACCCTTATCTTAACGTAACCGCCCCGGAGCTTCACCGCAAGCCGCCGGGGCGGTTTTCTTCGCATCCATCCGAAAGAATCCTTCCATAACACCCCAAGAATCACCGAAAATCACCGAAAATCTGCGCATCTGCGGAATCAACGCATCTGCGGCATTTGTGTATCTGCAGAATCCTCTGCGCTCCCGAGACTCACGCAGATTCCGCAGATACGCAGATTTCCCGCAGATAATTTGGGTCGCTTCGCTCCCGCGTGGATTCCACAGATTAAAATTGATTCCAAGGATTGGGGTCGATTTCACGGATGGGGGTGGATGCCAAGGATTGAGGTTGATTACGCAGATAAGACAGGAGGCCTGGGGAATCCGGAGGATTCCTTAACTATTAGCCGGGGGTTGGCGGCCGTAGGCCGGTAACCCCCGGTGAATGCGTCAGGCGGGGGATTCTGAAAGAATCTTTTATAGATGAATGTCGGTCAGGAGGAGGGGAGCAGCCGCGCGGAAAGCTCCCAGAGAAGGTATAGGGGTAGGAAGACGGCGGCGAGGGTGAAGGGGTCGGAGGTAGGGGTGATCACTGCGGCGGCTATCACAAGCGCCACGATCGCGTGGCGGCGGTAGCGCGTGAAGAATCCCCGGGTCATTATTCCGGCGCGCCCCAGGGCCCATGTCAGGAGAGGAATCTCGAATGTGACCCCCATGACGAAAAGCATCGACATGAAATTGTCCATATAGGAGTCGAGCGTGATGGTGTTGGGGATGTCAGCCGAGAGCTGGTATCCGGCGAGGAAACGCAGGGTCAGCGGGAAGACGAGGTAATAGGCCGTGGCCATCCCGAGATAGAAGAGCATGATGCCGGAGATGAACGCCGCCGAGGCGTTGCGCCGTTCGTGGGGGTAAAGGGCGGGTGAGATGAATCCCCAGAGCTGGTAGACGAGCAGCGGGAAGGTCACCACCAGGGCGAGCTGGAAAGAGAGGGTCAGGTGGATGAAAAATTGCGAGGCGAGCTGGGTGTTGATGAGGCTCACCGCGAAGTCGGCAGTGTCGGCCGGGGTCTCGCCGGCCATCGCCGAGAGCCGGTCAAAGAGGGAGTAGAGGGGGAAAGAGCCGTGACACGGGGCGAGAATCACGGAGTCGAAAATCCGTGGCATCAGGCAGAACATGGCGATGGCGGCCACAGTCAACGTGGCCGCCATCCGGAACAGCACCCCGCGCAGCGCGTCGAGATGGTCCCAGAATGTCATTTCTCGGGAGTCCGGTGTGGTGGGCAAGAAGTTTTGGGGCTTAAGCGTGGCGGCCGGGCCGTCGCGGGGTTATTTGCTCGGCTCTTCCGTCTCCTTCGCAGAGTCGGCGGCGTCTTTTATCTCACGGGAAGCGTCGTTGAGCCCCTCCTTGAAGGAGCGGACCCCTTTGCCGAGGCCCTTCATCAGCTCGGGGATTTTCTTGCCGCCGAAAAGCAGCAGCACCACCAGGGCGATGATGATCCATTCTGAGCCGCCGGGAAGGCTGAGCAGGGGGATGAGGCAGGATGTCATATGTCAGGGGGTTGGGAAAATCAGAAATGTTGGAAAAAGATGGGCCGTGATATGAGATTGGCCTTTAGCGGATAGCAAAGTTACGGCTTTTGGGTTGAATTTCATCGGGGTGTGGGATTTTTTTTGTAACTTTGCGCCCGGATTTGAATTTATTAACAGACTGACATATGAAAGCATTCGTGTTTCCCGGCCAGGGCGCGCAGTTTGTAGGTATGGGCAAAGACCTGTACGAGCAGAGCGCCGAAGCCAAGGAGATGTTTGAGAAAGCCAACGATATCCTGGGCTTCCGTATCACCGACCTCATGTTTGACGGCACCGAAGAGGATCTCAAGCAGACAAAAGTGACCCAGCCCGCCGTGTTCCTCCATTCAGTGATTCTATCGAAGGTGATTGGCGACGAGTTCAAGCCCGAGATGGTTGCCGGACACTCGCTCGGCGAGCTTTCGGCTCTCACCGCCGCCGGAGCCCTCAGCTTCGAGGATGGCCTCAAACTGGTCAGCGCCCGTGCGCAGGCCATGCAGAAAGCCTGCGAGATCAAGCCCTCCACCATGGCTGCCATCATCGCCCTCTCTGACGAGAAGGTTGAGGAAATCTGCGAAGGTGTAGACGGCGTTGTCGTCGCCGCCAACTACAACTGCCCCGGGCAGATTGTGATTTCCGGCGAAATCGAGGCTGTCAACGCCGCCTGCGAGGCCGCCAAGGCCGCCGGTGCCAAGCGTGCCCTCCCCCTGAAGGTCGGCGGCGCGTTCCACTCCCCGCTGATGGAGCCCGCCCGTCAGGAGCTCGCCGAGGCCATCGCCGCCACCGAGTTCCACACCCCCGTATGCCCCGTTTACCAGAACGTCGATGCCGCTCCCCACACCGACCCCGCTGAAATCAAGGCCAACCTCATCGCCCAGCTGACAGCCCCCGTGCGCTGGACCCAGACCGTGGCAAACATGGTGGCCGACGGCGCTACCGAGTTCGTAGAGCTTGGTCCCGGCAAGGTGCTCCAGGGCCTGGTCAGCAAGGTGAGCCGCGATGTAGCGGTTTCCGGCAAGCAGTAACCCCCGACGCAGGGACTGCCCTTAAAGAAACTTACCATAACTTTGCGATAAAAATCCCGGACAGCCAAGATTGGCGATGTCCGGGATTTTTTATATTGCTGTCCGGTAAAAAAAGACAAAATCATATATTCTCTACAAATATAATAAGTTACACCTGTTTTACGAAAAAGGGCTTGTCATTTGAGGCGATGTGAAATTGGTAGCATTAAGCATCAAAAAGCCCTTAAAAGACATCTATACGAGTCTGTTTTATGCTGTATGAGATAAAAATAGTCCATTTCCTATCATGTCAAAGTTTTACCGGACAGCAATAGATTTTTTACATCACTCTGTGGCGGCAGCGGGAAGGGGCGCTGAGGGCCTCCGGTCATTCCCCGATGTCGAGATGATCGGAGAGGAGCTGGCGCGCGCGTGAGCCATATGATGCCGGCACCACAAGCCGGAGCGGGGTCCAGGTGTCGGTCATCGGCATCACCGAGGCGATGGTCTGGTTGGTCACTTCGCAGGGTATTCCGTTGCTGCGCAGCATCCCGGCGGCGATTTCGGCGGCCTGCAGGGTGGGAAAGTTGCCTATGGCCGTGGTCTGGGAGTCTCGTTGGCTGTTCATACGCGAAAGTTTGTTTGTTTCTGCAAATATAACAAACAAATCCCTGAAAAAATCATGACATGGCAGATACGATGCGAAATCAGCCGGGCATCGTGGCTTATGGCCGCCTCTGCCTGGCTGATTTGCTGAATTATGCTGCGGATTCAGGTATGTGTCACTTGGTGAAGACCATCTTGGTCACGGTGCCGGATTTCTTCATTATCACAACCTCGCCGTCGGCAGGCTCGCTGATGCGTATGCCCTGGAGGTTGTAGTATTCCACTGTCTGATTGTCGTCGCAGAGGATTTCCTCCACGCCAGCTCTGGTTGTGACGGTCACGGCGCACTGGGCGGTCACGTCGCCGCAGGTGGCGGTGATTGTTGCGGTTCCGGCGGCGATGCCTTTGACGATTCCATCCTCTACGGTCGCGATTGACTCGTCAGACGATGTCCAGGTGACGGTCGGGTCGGTGGTGTCGGCGGGAGCCACGGTCGCGGTGAGGGTGAATGTCTCGTCTACCGTTATTGAAATCTCGGTGGAGTTCAGGGAGACTTCCTCGGCGGCGATGCCGTCGACGGCCACGATTTTCTCGAAGTTGCTCCACTCGTAGCCATTCTTGTACGACATGAAGTCGGCGGCTGGCACATAGAGGGTGGCGTTGGTGTAATTGTCGTTGTCAAACGCCTTGTTGGGCGAGGTGATTACAGGGGCTGTCTCAGCGTTGCAAGTGATGGATGTCAGGTTCCAGCAGCCGTAGAATGCCAGGTTGCCGAGGGCCTGGAGGGTGGAGGGGAGCTCAAGGGCTGAGAGGCTCCAGTTCCAGGCGAATGTGCGGAAGCCGATTTCGACCACACCTTCGGGGATGGTGAGGGTGCCGGTGAATCCGGGGCAGCTCACGAACGCCTGGTTGCCGATGAAGGTGACGCTCTTGCCGATGGTCAGCTTGCCCTTGAAACCTTCACACATGCCGAACGCGAGTTCGCCGATGTAGGTGACATTTTCAGGAATTGTGAGGGGGCCTGAGAACTTCTCGCATCCGTAGAACGCGTTGTCGCCGATTTTCTGGAGGGAAGAGGGGAGGGTGAGCCATCCGAAGAACTTGCTGCAGTTCTGGAAGGCCGCCTTTCCGATGGTGGTAAGGCCGCCGCCCAGTTCGAGCGAACCGTTGAAGCCTGTGCAGTTGAAGAAAGCGTTGTCGCCGATGGTGGTGACGGAAGAGGGAATCGAGAGGGTGCCGGTGAATCCCTTGCACTCATAGAAGGCGCCACGGCCGATTGCGGTGACAGAGGAGGGAATATGGAGGGTGCCGGTAAGGCCCGAGCATCCGAAGAAGAGGTTGTCGGCCAGTTCGGTGATACCCGAGGGTAGGGTCAGGGCGCCGTTCAGGCCGTTGCAGCTCATGAAAGCACCTTCGCCGATGAAAGTCACAGCTGAGGGGATGGCGAGCGCGCCGGTGAGCTTGCTGCATCCCAGGAATGCCTGTTTGCCGATGTAGGTAAGGTTCTCGCCGAAAGTCAGTTCGCCGTCAAGGCTTGAGCAGCCAGAGAATGCTCCCTGGCCGATTTCGGTAAGCGGGGCGGGGAGGTTGAGCGCGCCGGTGAGCTTGCTGCACATCAGGAACGCGTTGTCTTTGATGATTGCCACGCTGGAGCCGATGGTGAGCGCGCCGTTCATGCTGATGCAGGCCGAGAACGCGCCCGAGCCGATGTAAGTCACCTTGTCGCCGATTGTCAGCGCGCCGGTGAGGTTCTGGCATCCGTTGAACGCGTTGTCGCCGATTGTGACAAGGTTGTCGCCAAGGGTCAGGGAGCCGGTGAGGTTCTTGAGACCGTCGAACGCTCCATCCTTTATGGCGGTCACGGCATACTCCGTGTTGCCGCAGGTGAGGGTCGATGGAATCACAAGGTTGGCGGCCCCTTCAGTGGGGTCGGCCAGGCCGTTGACGACGGCGGTCTTGGCCGATTTGTCGAGGGTGTAGCTGAGCAGCCCCTCGGTGATGTCGGCCGACAGCAGGTTGCCGAGCGACTCGCAGGCGTTGTCGGTCACGGTCACGAAAGCATGTCCTGAGGGGATATGGGTGAAGTCAGACTCCAGCTTGAAGCCGCAGTCCTCGTTGCTGAATGTGAACTTGTATTTCTTGTTGCCCTTGGGCATGTCGTAGAGGTAGAATCCCTGGCCGTCGACATTGCCGGTGCAGCCGTACTTGGCTCCGGGATAGGGGCCAAACAGCTCTGTGCCGTCGTCAGCCACGGCGTAGACCCTCAGGCTGTTCTTGTCGGCCTCGATGGTGGTCTTGTTGTCGAGATACAGTATCATATACTCGTTGATTCCTCCGGGAGTGTACTCCTGCAGCCCCGACGGCTTGGCGATAAGGAAGTAATCCTTGTCCTCGAAGGTCACCTCGTAGTCGGGCTTGTTGTTTTTCCACGTGTCGGAATACTGGATGCTGGCTGTCACGCCGATTGCATCCTCCGGCAGTGAGAACTTGTCGTATGTGAGGCCGTCGACTGTGATCTGCCCTTCTGACACACCGTTGTACCCGAAGTCAAACCATGTTGACCAGTCGTCTGGCACGCCGAATCCGCACACAAACACGAAAGGCGCCTCGAAATTGGTCTGGTTGCTGACATACACCGTGGGCGCGGCGTTTGACTGGAGGCAACCCAGTCCGAGGGCCCCGCCCAGTCCCAGTAAGATGGTAGAAAGATGCTTCATATGAATAACGGTTAAAGATTACGTCCCAAAGGTATTAAAAAGTAAGGAAGATGGCTTTTGATATGAATCAATAAATTTATAAAATGCGAAATATTAAGATTTGCCATAAGCTTTCCTTACCCTTGACAGTGTCTCCTGGGTGATGTTGAGGTATTGAGCGATATATTTCAGGGGTATGGCGTTGAGTATCTCCTGCGGTCGGCCGTTGAGCAGCGCCTCGTAGCGCGAGCGCGCGTCACCGGTGCCTAAAATCACATATCGTTTCTCCAGCACATACAGCTGCTCGATCAACACCTTGACCTCCCAGTCGCGCAACTCGATGTGTTCGCCGAGCATCGCTTTCATGTCTTCGAAGCTTATCTCATAGACGGTCATCTCGGTTATCGCCTCGATGGAGAATATCGCCGGGCCTCCGGTGCGCCAGGAGGTGATTGAGGTCACCACATCCCCGGCCGAAGCGAACCATCGCGTGTCTTCCTTGTCCTCCTTCTCATACAGCCCCCTGCACAGGCCGTCGGCGATGAAAAAGACCGCATCGCATCTGGTGTCCTGTGTGACGAGGCGGCTGCGGCGGGGGTATCTCTTCAAGGTCGCAATCCTTTCGAGTTGGCCGGTGATGCTTTCTGGCACCGGATGAACGACCTTCAGGATTTCATGAAGGGGCATAAAGTCAGGCATAAGCGATAATCTAATATAGGTTGGTCATCTGGGGGTAAGCACAAAGTTAGTCAAATCATCCCGAAATTCCAACCATCAGGTTTAAACTTTTTTGAGCCGGCCTCCAGAGGCTTTCCATTTGTGTGTCACAGGCGTTAAGATTATTTAATATGGGTGGAATAAGAAAAAGCATGGCCCGTTGTCTCTGGATTGGACGGAAAATCGTAACTTTGCGGTGCTATAATGCATTGTCATCTGTCTCCGACATCCCAAATTGAAACGTCTTCAATTCTATATAATATTCCTCTTGATGGCTTTCTTCGTCGCGGCCAACCTGCTGTCGCGCGACGGGGAGGGTTCGCTGCGCGACATCCGCAGCCGTGCCGACTCCGCCGTCAATGAGGCTGTGGACTCCATGGCGGCTCCAATGCCGGCTGCCCACAAAACCTTTGGGATTCAGACAGACACGGTCGACTCTATGCCGGGGATGCCCCTTGACAGCATCGCCTCGCCCGGGGCCGACAGCCTGGCCACGGCAGGCCGTAAGCCGGCGGCATTCGGTGTGGACTCGACATTCTTCACCGTCCACGACTCCGTCAAAGGCTCGCGCATACGCCGCACAAAGGCCGACCTCGACAACCAGGTGGTCTTCTCATCGAAAGACTCGATGATAATGGTCGGGCGCGAGATGACCTATATGTATGGCGACGGCCAGATTGACTACGGCGACCTCAAGCTGACCGCCGAGGACATAGAGCTTGATATGGCGAAATCAGAGGTCTACGCCGTCGGTGTCGAAGACTCGCTCGGGGAGGTGATAGGTTCACCTGTGTTCGAGGAGGGGGGCACAGCCTATGAGTCAGGCACGATGCGCTACAACTTCAAGAGCAAGCGCGGCTACATCACCAATGTCATCACCCAGCAGGGAGAGGGGTATCTCACCGGAGGCACCACCAAGAAGACCGACGGCGAGGACTTCTATGTCGAGAACGGCCGTTACACTACATGCGACGACCATGAGTGTCCCCACTTCTACCTCCAGCTGACACGCGCCAAGGTCAGGCCGAAGAAAAACATCGTCACAGGGCCCGCCTACATGGTGCTGGCCGGATTGCCGCTCCCCCTGGCTGTGCCGTTCGGATATTTCCCGTTCAGCGACAAATACGCCTCGGGAGTCATCGTGCCGACATTCGGCGATGACTACAACCGTGGATTCTATCTCAGCGACGGCGGATATTACTTCGCAATAAACGATTATGTCGACCTCGCCCTGACCGGGGAAATCTACACGAAAGGCTCGTGGGGACTGTCGGCCCAGTCGACATATGCCAAGAGATACAAGTTCAACGGTCGCTTCAACATCAACTATCTCAAGACCATCAACGGCGAGAAGGGGGATCCCGACTACGCCACCGCCACTAACTTCCAGGTGTTGTGGAGCCACTCCCAGGATGCCAAGGCCAACCCCAACATGACCCTCTCGGCATCGGTCAACTTCACTACCTCGGGATATTCGCGCAGCAGCGTAAATTCTTACTATTCAAGCGCGTTCACCGAGAACACCAAGAGCTCTACGGTCAATATGACCTACCGCTTCCCCGACTCAAAGTGGCAGCTGTCGACATCGCTCAATGTCTCGCAGCGCACCCAGGACTCCACCCTGGCTGTCTCATTCCCGAACGTGAATGTCTCCATGTCGCAGACCTACCCCTTCAAGCGCAAGAAGGCCGTCGGAGATGAGAAGTGGTATGAGAAAATCCGCATTTCTTATTCCGGACAGCTCCAGAACTCGCTGACCGCCAAGCAGGATGAATTCTTCAAGAAGTCCCTGGTAAAGGACTGGCGCAACGGAATGAAGCACTATATCCCAATCTCGGCGACATTCAACCTCTTCAAGTATTTCAACCTCACGCCGTCGATCAATGTGACCGACCGCATGTACACCTCCAAGATACGCCGCGACTGGGATCCCGCGAAGTCGGCAGAAATCGCCGACACCACATACAGCTTCTACAACGTGTGGGACTTCACCTCCTCCGTTTCGCTCGACACGAAAATCTACGGATTCTTCCAGCCGCTGCCTTTCCTGGGCGACAAGGTGAAGATGATCCGCCACGTGCTTACCCCGACCGTCTCCTTCTCCTACGCCCCTGACTTCTCGTCGCCATGGTTCGGATATTACGGCCAGTACTCTTATGTCGACCCCGACGGCCGCGCCCAGAGCCGCAAGTACTCGATGTTTCCCAACGGCTTGTTCGGGGTTCCCGACCAGGGCGAGACAGGAGCCGTGTCGGTCTCCCTGTCAAACAACCTGGAGATGAAGGTCAAGACCAACGACTCCATCGGAGAGAAGAAAGTCTCGCTGATCGAGAACTTCACAATATCGCAGAGCTACAACTTCGCCGCCGACTCGCTCAACTGGAGCAACATCAACACCTCGATTCTGTTGCGCCTGACCAAGCAGTTCAACCTCAACCTCAACGCCACCTGGGATGTCTACACCTACCAACTCAACTCCGCCGGAAATCCGGTGAGGGTCAACATCCCGCGCTGGAAAGCCGGAAAGGGGTGGGGTAAGCTCTCCTCGACCGGAACATCATTCTCCTACACCTTCAACAACGACACATTCAAGCGTGGCGACAAGAAGGACAAGGGGAACGGAAAGGGTAAAAATGGCAACGACAACACCGGTGGCACAGATGATGACGGCAATTCGTCATTCGACAATCCCGGCACCGACGGCCGCCCGCGCAGTCCGCGCGACAACTCCGGAGGGGATGACGACCTGCAGCTCGACAGCGACGGGTATGCCGCCTGGAGTGTGCCATGGAGCCTGACACTCAACTATTCCATCAACTATGCCTATGGCGACTTCAATTACGAGAAGATGGAATACAACGGGAAGTTCACACAAAACCTCAGCCTCTCGGGCAACATCCGCCCGACAAAGAACTGGGAACTGTCGGCGACAGCGTCATATGACTTCCAGCAACACAAACTCGCGTATATGAACCTCAACGTGTCGCGCGACCTCCATTGCTTCACGATGAGGGCCTCGATAATACCGGTCGGTCCATACAAAAGCTACAATTTCCACATCTCCGTGAAATCGTCGCTGCTGTCCGACCTCAAGTATGACAAACGTTCCTCTCAGTCCAACGGTGTCCAATGGTACTGATATGTCTCGGTTGGGGAGGCCCACGGCGTGAACCGTCATTCTCCCCGGCTTGATTCCATACCCCATTCCGGCCGCGACGGCCGCGATGACCTTTATCGTCTTAAGAAGACATGCATTTAATTTAACACTAATCGATTAATATTATCATAGTATCAATGAAGAAAAGCAATTCGCTGATGTTTGCCGCGTTTCTGGCAGCAGTGACAGTATCATCCTCCACAGGAGCCCCGCTGTCACCATCCCCTGCCAGGACGGGCATAGGCTCCGCTTATGAAAGCGCGATGCCTGCAAAAGCTCCGGCCTCTGTTCTGCCGAAGATGAAGACTGTGTCATCCGCTCCCGTCTCAGGTCTGCGACGGGTGGCCTCTCCCTCCGACCTCAAACGCAAGGCCGCTTTGCGCTCGGCCACGGCCGCCTCGCGTTCGATTGCCGCGGATGTCGACCTGCGCGGATGCGTGCTGTATCCCAACTCGTTGCTGGGATTCCACACCCTGCCCAAGACCGACGGGGGTGAGTTTGTGCCCTACGGCACCACCGACCTGGTGGCTGTCATCAACGGCGGCGGTTACGACGACGGAGAGGGTCAGTATCACGGCGTTTTCTACCAGGCTTCCTCTTCGGGCAGCCTGTCATCCGTGACCATCTACCATCTCGACAGCCAGTCGCTCGACATCATATACAGCCAGACCCTTTCTGACGGCGGGATGATGGTGGCCGATGACGTTGCCATGGACCCTGTCACAGGCGATGTCTACGGATGTTATCTCACCGGCGAGGGCCGTTGTTGGGGTAAAGGTGACTACGCCGCCGGTACCCGCACCGCCATCCGGGACCTTCAGACATACGAGTGGCTCGCAGGTGTAGGCTGCGACGCTGACGGCCAGTTCTACGGTGTGACCGTCGGAGGTGATTTCGTCAGGATCAACAAGCATACCGGTGAGTTCCAGACCATCTCCCACGCCAATATCCCCTATGAGTATATGGCCGGCGGATGTGTCGACACCGCCCATGGCAAGTTCCTTGTCTCCTACAACACATCAGGCGACGGGGCCGGAATATATGAGATCGACCTCGCCACAGGCGTGGCCTCGCGTGCTGTCGACTTTCAGAAGGATGTCGTCGCCGTCGGGCTTTACGTGGCTCCCGCTGCCGCCGATGAGAAATCGCCAGCAGCGCCCGCGCTGACCGTGTCGGCTCCCGAGGGGACTATGACGGTGATGTACACCGTCGCGATTCCCGATGTGTTGCGTGACGGCACACCTGTTACCGGCGACCTCGGCTACACCCTGTGGGCCGACGGCGAGGTTGTGGCTGAAGGATCCGCCCCCGCCGGTACTACTGTGACCGGTCAGATTGTTGCCTCGAAGAGCGGCATGACCGATTTTGTCGCCCAGGTTTCCAACGCCGCAGGCAAGTCGCCCCGCGTGCGCCAGACCATATATGTCGGCAAGGGGCTTCCCTCCGTGCCCGGCAATGTCACCGCCTCCTGGGCCGACGGCAAGATGAAGATTACCTGGGATGCCGTCACCGAGTCGATGGACGGCGGTTATCTTGATCCTGCGGCTGTCACCTACACGGTGTCTGAAGGGGCCGATGTCATAGCTTCGGGCCTGACCGCCCCGGAATATGAGTTTGATTTCCCCTCGCCCGAGGTGCGCTCCTCCCACAGCTATGATGTCGTTGCCGAGTATGGCGGCAAGACCTCAGGTGTGGCCGCGTCTAATGTCGTATGGGTGGGTGCATACGCCGCGCCGTTCGAGACCCAGTTCAACACATACACCGTCCTTGACGATTACGGTTACACCATCGTGGACGCCAACGAGGATGGAAAGGTCTGGTCGATGAGAGGATTCGCCAAAGGTGTGTTCCTCCCCTATAACTCCTCCAAACCCGCTGATGACTGGCTGATTGCCCCGCCGGTAAAGATGGAGGCCGGTAAGGTGTATCCCGTCACCATTGTGGCCCATGCCGAAAGCAACTATGACCAGGAGCGCCTGGAGGTCAAGGCCGGACGCGGCGTTACCCCCGAGGCAATGACCCTCGAGGTAATCGCGCCTGTGGAGGTCAGGAATCTTTCAGGCAACCCCCATGTCTTCACCGGATTCGTGGTTCCTGATGCAGACGGTGAGTACAATATCGGTGTGCATGGCATATCTGATGCTTACAAATATTGGCTTACCGTGCTTTCCCTTTCGGTAGGCGAAGGGGTCGACGCTGACGCTCCCGTGGCTGTCGACCAACTGACCCTGGTGCCTGAGCCGTCAGGCTTGACAACACTTTCAGGAAGCTTCCGCCTCCCAGTGAAGACCATATCGGGTGGCGATGTCACTTCCTCCTCCGTGAACGCCGAGGTGAGGTGTGGCGACCGTATTGTGGCCACTCTGTCGGGCGCGCCCGGAGCTGTGGTGAAGTTTGATGACACTCTCCCTGAAAAGGGCACCTACACTTACACCGTGACACCGTCAATCGGCGAAATCACCGGTGTGTCGGCTTCTGCATCGGTCTTTGTCGGCCCGTATGCCGCAGCCTCCCCCGAATCGGCCACCGTGGTCGAGACTGCCGAGGCCGGCAGCGTTACTGTCTCATGGGCCCCTGTGACAACCGATGTCAATGGCAATGCGCTCGACGCGGCCAATGTGTCATACATGGTCTACACTATTGATGAGGACATGAACCTTGTCGCTGTGTTCGAAAGCAATGTCACCGGCGAGTCGGTGACCTTCAAGGCTGTCGCTGACGCCTCTAAGCAGCAGTTCGTGCAGTATGCCGTCAAGGCGTTCAACCGCGACGCCGTTTCTGAAAACGCCGCCACCACCGCCATGGTGCCTGTCGGCCAGGGATATGCCCTCCCCGTGGTATATTCGGGCAGCGCCGAACTGTCATACCAGATAATCAACACCAACGCTCAGGGCCGTGGTTTCTGGGATGTGTACAGCCCCGAGAACCTTGAGGATGCTCCCGATCCTGTCGCTTCGTTTGACTACTTCGGATGCTATGCCGGGTCGAGCGAGGCTTACGGCGACCTCTCGACCGGAAAAATCGACCTCACATCGGCCTCGCGTCCCGAGCTGTCGTTCTACACCTATTGTCTCAACGACGGTGACGAGAATTTCGTGGAAGTATTCGTTGTCGCCGACGGTCAGACCGAGCGTCTTGGCAGCGCGCTCCACAGCGCTATGCAGCCCGGCAAATGGACCAAGGTGCGTTACAGCCTCCAGGCCTATGCCGGCAAGAACATCCAGGTGATGGTTCGTGCCGTCACCAAGACGATGGCTTACACATTTGTCGATGAGATAGCTGTCAAGGAGACCCCCGACAAAGACCTGGCCGCCATCTCGATTTCCGCTCCCGCGACAGTCAAGGCCGGCGAGAAATTCGACATCAATGTCGATGTGGCCAACTGGGGCTACGAGACCGCGGCTGGCTTCCAGGTCAACCTCTACCGCGACGGCGACCTGATGGAGACACGCGACATCGCGTCGCTCGAGCCTGACGGGCTTATGACAGTGGTGTTCAACGACGTGCTGTCTTACTTCGACGCCGCCGGCGAGGCTCTTTATTCCGCCGAGGTTGTTTTCGACGGAGACAAGGACATAACCAATAATGCGACCGAGGAGATTGCCGTGAGCCGTCCGGTTTCCAGTTTGCCAGCCGTGACCGATCTCGCGGGTGAGCCGACCGAAGCCGGAAACAAGCTTACCTGGAGCGTCTATGAGACAGGCGAGCTGCAGGGCACTGAAATCACCGAGGACTTCGAGGGAGCCACCCCGTGGGCCCACGAGTTCGGAGACTGGACTTTCCTTGATGTCGACCAGAAACCTGTCAGCGATTTCTATCCCGTGACATTCCCCGGCATCGTCTCCGGAGTGACCAAGTCTTCATTCTTCGTCTTCAACCGCGAGGAGTCTATGCCCGGCAACACATCCCTTGCCGGACACAGCGGCGAGCAGTATCTTGTCGCCCTCTATAACGCCAACCGTGAGGACAACGACGACTGGGCCATCTCGCCCCGGCTGAGCGGCGAGGCGCAGACAATCTCGTTCTACGCCCAGAGCTACAGCCAGGCACATCCTGAGTCCATCGAGATTCTTTACACCACCAAGGATTCGTTTGACCCTGCCGATTATATCGAGATTGACTCCGACGGAGCGGTGCCCGACACCTGGACCAAGTATGAATACGACCTCCCCGCCGGGACGCTCCACTTCGCCATCCGATATGTCTCCAATGACACATACATGCTGATGGTCGACGATGTCACCTTCACCCCCGATCCATACCTCAGTGTGCCGACCCTCGTCGGTTACGACATCTACCGCGACGGGGTTAAAATCAACGATTCCCCCGTCACCGGTGGAGAATACCTCGACACTGAGGCTTTTGACGGCAGCCACACCTACCATGTGGTGGCCAAGTATGCCGAAGGGGACTCCGAGCTTTCCAACGCCGTCACCCTTGACCGTTCGGGAGTAGACAGTGCGCTGGCTGCCAGCCTGTATGTCGGGGTTGAAGGCCGCGACATCGTTGTCATCGGTGCCGGCGACCAGCCTGTGGCAGTCGTGAGTGTCGACGGCAAGGTGCTGCGCCGCGTCACCGGCGACCTGCGCCTGACCGTCACCCCGGCAGTCTATCTCGTGACCGTAGGCAACAACACCTTCAAGCTGCTCGTCAGGTAACCCCGGCGACAGCCCTCCGTCCCTGAATTTTCCCGGCCTGGTTGCTTCCCCGCGAAGCAATCAAGCCGGGATTTTTCTTGGCTTGGTCAATGCGCACCCCCAAAAATCATCAGAGAAGAATGGAGTGATGCGTTGATACTCATTTTATGAGTATTGCCCTGGAGATAGTCTGTTTGTGTTTGTTGGTGTCCGATAAGTATGTTTAACCGGCTGTTTTTGATTGGTTTAGGAATAACGCCTCGATTGTGGTTCGTGTATGGTTCGCCCACGAATCCGTAGGATTCATTAATTATTAGCCGGGGGTTGGCGGCCGATAGGCCGGTAACCCCCGGTAAATACGCCAGACGTGAGATTCTGAAA
The DNA here is from genome assembly GCA_910575615.1 of Bacteroidales bacterium. GTDB lineage: Bacteria > Bacteroidota > Bacteroidia > Bacteroidales > Muribaculaceae > UBA7173. The sequence goes on from CAJTEX010000010.1 coordinate 24,810, forward strand.
GAATCTTTTATAGATGTTGCCTTTAAATGAGGTTGCCTATATAAAAGATTCTTTCAGAATCTCACGCCTGATGTCGACGACCCCGGGTTGCCGCTTGGTCGCCCGCAAGGGGCTCCATCGCGCCAACCCGGGGCTAATGGTTAATGAATCCTCCGGATTCGCGGGACGGGGCCGATGCCAGACGGGATAGAATCAATGCCACCCGGGACGGCCTAGATGCCAGTTTTCCGGGATGGCTTCTGATTGTCTGAGAGGATATGCATGTCAATGCCTGGTGCCTTGGGCGGCGGGTGGCGGCAGGGTGGCCCGGTCAGTGGGAGTTCTGGAAGGCGGTGGGGGAGAGGCCGGTAAGGTTCTTGAAGTATTTGCCGAACGACGACTGGTTTGAGAAGTTCAGCTCATAGGCTATCTGCTGCACATTCTTGCCGGAGTAGCGCAGCAGGTTCTTGGCCTCCTGTATGACATACTGGTCGATCCACTCTCCGGCTGATTTGCCGGTGGCCTCCTTGATTACCAGGGAGAGATATTTGGGGGATATGTACATCTTCTCGGCGTAGAAGCTGATGGCGCGTTGCGAGCGGTGGTATTCGCGTACAAGCCGGAGGAATTTCTGCACGTATATGAGCTTGCGGGAGTGGGTGTGGCGGCTGGTGTCGCGCTCAGTGGCCTCCTCTCCGAATGCCATTATCTGGTAGCCTGCGGCCGAGACGAGGGCGCGGGCTATGTAGCGGTTGTAGTTGTTCTGCTCGGCGGCGTTGAGATGGAGCAGGTCGAAATAGCGCAGCAGCAGCGCCACCTTCTCCGGGTCAAGTTCCAGCACCGGCGATGAGGGGGTGAACACAGAGGTGTTTATCGCGTTGAGGTCGATGTTGATGTCATGGGCAAACCGGTTGGAGAGAAACAGCAGGTAGGCCTCAAGTTCCTCACCCTGCCAGTCAAGCACCTTGAAGACGGTGTCGGGGGGGATGAAGAGCAGCGAGTTGGGCGCGACATCTATCTCGTCGAGGTTGATGATGATGCGGACATGCCCTTTGGCGCAGATACACATTGTCATGCCGTCGAACCGGCGCGCCACCGGAGCCTCGAACTTGTCGTTCGAGCTTGTGACGCGTGTCAGTATGTAGTCGTCTCCCAGGTGGATGTAGTTGTCTGACACCTTCTCAAGCACTGACAGCTGGGAGAATCTTATCGGGGTTTCCCGAAATTTCGGAGTATGCTTCATAAGGCAATGCAATGAATTGGTTCGCGAAACAAAACCGATGCAAAGTTAATCGTTTATTCCCGGAATGGCCAATAAATTTGCTTAAAAATCCACAAACGGGCATTTTCAGGCCGCTGCGGCGTTGCGTCGGCGGTCGGCGGCGATGAGCAGGAAGACTATTATGCCCCCGACGATGAAAGTCAGGGTCTGGGCGGCGATGACGGTGTTGCCGAAGGCGGCGCCGGCGGTGATGAATGCCTTGTGTGCCACCGGGTCGACTGCCTGGGAGACTGCCGCCGGAGCGAACAGCTGCAGGCCGAAGAGCAGCGCGGTCTGGTATGGCCCGATGCCGCCGTTTGACGGGATGCCCATGGCTATGGTGGTCAGCATGTAGCAGATGACGGCTACGATTATGCCGTGGGTCTCAAGCAGCCCGCGGGTCATCGGGAAAGCGAAGAAGGCCACGTAAAGCTGCAGGAAATAGCAGCTCCAGAGTATGGCCGTCAGCAGCAGCCACCGGCCTTTGCCGTCCATCCGTGCTATGGCGGCGAAACCCTCCCAGATTCCTTTGAAGAAGTTGCGGATACTGGCCATGAGTTTCCCCTTGCCGAATCTGAGCAACGCCCAGAATCCGATTGCCGCCACGATGACGCAGCCCCACATGAGGGGGGAGGTCAGCAGCGCCTCTATCTTGGCGTAAGCCGCCGGATAGGTGTGGACAAACTTGATGAACGGGGCCGAGGCGAAAGCGAAGGTCAGAAGTGTCAGCAGGGCCACAACCACTGTGTCGGCCAGCCGGTCGGCGATCATCGACCCGAAGACCGCCGGGAAGGGCGCTTTCTGGCGGTAGGCGATGTAGCCCGACCGCCATACCTCTCCAAGGCGGGGGAAGACGACGTTGAAGGCGTAGGTGCCGAAGATGGAGTAGAAAAGTATCCTGAAGGGGGGCCTGACATCTATCGCCTTGAGCTGGATGCCCCAGCGGGCCGCCCTGACGATGATGGGGATGATGCCTATGAGCAGGTTGAGGCCGATAAACCAGAAGTTGCAGTCTTCGCGTATGATTCTCATCATCTCCCCGAAATCGATGTCGCGGAAGAGGGCCACGCAAAGTCCCACGCTGATGGCCAGCGGAATCCCGAATTTCAGGAGCCTGCCTCCCAGGCTCCCTTTCTTGAGCTGGTCGGATGGCTTGTTTGTCGCTGAGTTGGTCATTCTTGTCTGTTGTCTTGAAGTGTCGTCGTCAGCCGGGCGCGGTCATCGGCGGCTGGCGAAAAAGGATTTCATCAGCTCGCCGCACTCGTCGGCAAGCACTCCGCGCGTCACCGTGGCCTTGGGGTGGAACGGGCCGCGGGGGGCTCCGGCGGTCATTGTGGCGTAGCCGCGCTTGGGGTCGTCGGCCCCATAGACCACGCGCCCCACCTGGGCCCAGCCTATTGCGCCGGCACACATCAGGCATGGCTCGACGGTGACATAAAGGGTGGCTTCCGGCAGGTATTTCCCTCCCAAGGTCTGGGCGGCAGCCGTCAGGGCGAGCATCTCGGCGTGGGCGGTGACATCGGTCAGCTGCTCGGTCAGGTTGTGGCCACGGCCGATGATGCGGCCCCCGGCCACAACCACGGCCCCCACGGGAATCTCCCCGGCGTCAAACGCCGCCCGGGCCTCGGCCAATGCCGCAAGCATGAACTTCTCGTCGTCTGTCATAACCTGGAGCTGATGATGTTGAAAAATATATATTACGGGGACAAAGTTACGAAATAAGTTGAAATTTCCCGGGATATACTTGTTGAATCAGAGGAATTTGTTTAATTTTGGCTTTCCAACGCCTTACCTGAATTATAAACCCGATGAAAAAAAAATTAGCAATCTACAAGAATGACCCTTGGCTTGAACCGTATGCTCCGGCCATCGACGGACGCCACCAGGATGTCCTCCGCAAGGAGGCAGAGCTTACCCAGGCCTGCGGCACGCTTAATGATTTTGCGAACGCACATAAATATTTCGGCCTCCACCGAGTGAGCCCGCGAGGAGGATGGGTCTTCCGCGAGTGGGCCCCCAACGCCACTTCAATCTGCCTGGTCGGAGATTTCTCAAACTGGGAGGAACGCCCCGACTACCAGCTGTCTCTCGTTGGCAACGGGGTCTGGGAGCTTAAACTGCCCGCCAAGGCCCTGAAAAACGGTCAGCTTTACAAGATGAGGGTACACTGGCCGGGTGGCCAGGGTGACCGCATCCCGGCCTACGCCAACAGGGTGGTGCAGGATGACCAGACCAAGATTTTCTCCGCGCAGGTGTGGCAGCCTGCCCCCTATGAGTGGAAAGTCAAGGAGTTTCATCCCGACACTCGCCCGCTGCTCATCTACGAATGCCATATCGGCATGGCCCAGCAGGAGGAGAAGGTGGGAACCTATGTCGAATTCCGCGACAAGATACTTCCCCGAATCGCCGCCGACGGCTACAACGCCATACAGGTGATGGCCATACAGGAGCATCCATATTACGGCTCGTTTGGCTACCATGTCTCTTCTTTCTTCGCCCCCTCGTCACGCTTCGGCACTCCTGAGGAGCTGAAGAGCCTCATCGACCGGGCCCATGAGATGGGAATCGCCGTGATTATGGACATCGTCCATTCCCACGCCGTGAAGAATGAGAACGAGGGGCTGGGCCGTCTCGACGGCACCCGCAGTCTCTACTTTTATCCCGACCAGCGGGGGGAGCATCCCGCCTGGGACTCACTCTGTTTCGACTACGGGAAAAACGAGGTGCTGCACTTCCTGCTCTCCAACTGCAAATACTGGCTGGAGGAGTTCAAGTTTGACGGGTTCCGCTTTGATGGCGTGACCTCGATGCTCTATTACGACCACGGCCTGGGGAAGGCTTTCGGCGGATATGGCGACTATTACGACGGCGGACAGGACACCAACGCGATAACCTACCTCACTCTGGCCAACAAGATCATCCACACCGTGAATCCCCACGCGATAACCATCGCCGAGGAGATGAGCGGCATGCCGGGCCTGGCCATCCGATTCAAGGATGGCGGCATTGGGTTCGACTATCGCATGGCGATGGGAATACCCGACTACTGGATCAAGACCCTCAAGGAGAAGAAGGATGAGGACTGGCACCCGACCTCGATTTTCTGGGAGCTTACCAACCGCCGCGACGAGGAGAAGACAATCTCTTATGTCGAGAGCCACGACCAGGCGCTTGTCGGTGACAAGACGGTGATTTTCCGCCTTATTGACAAGGAGATGTACTGGCATATGATGGTCGGCGACGAGAATATGATGGTGACCCGAGGCATCGCCCTCCATAAGATGATACGTCTTGTCACCTTGGCCACCATCAATGGCGGATACCTCAACTTCATGGGCAACGAGTTCGGCCATCCAGAGTGGATTGACTTCCCGCGCGAGGGCAACGGCTGGAGTTACAAGTATGCCCGCCGCCAGTGGGATCTTGTCGACCGCGAGGAGCTGCAGTACAAGTTCCTCAACGCGTTTGACAACGCGATGGTCGAACTTGTCTCGGGTGTCAACAACTTCCAGGCGCTCGCCATCGAGAAGCTCTGGGAGAAGGATGACGACCAGGTATTGGCCTTCAGGCGCGGAAACCTTGTGTTTGTGTTCAACTTCTCCCCCGACAAGTCGTTCAACGGCTACGGCATCCTCGCCCCCGCCGGGAAATACAAGGTGGTTCTCTCCTCCGACTCCCCGGCATTCGGCGGATTCGGCAACATCGACGAGAAGGTGGAGCATCTCACCATCCACGACCCGCTCTACCAGCCCATCGGCAAGGAGTGGCTGAAACTTTACCTCCCGGCTCGTTCGGCCCAGGTGTTGCGTATGGTGCGCAGTCCGCGCAAAAAATCCTGACCCGCGATGGTGAAAAAACAGTCAGCCCCCCTCTTCGAGGGGAGTGAGGATGACCTCAGGGAATTGCTCGACCGGGAGGCGGCGCGGTTCAACACCCCGGATTTCATCGCCGCCGACCCGGTGCAGTTTCCGCGCCGCTTCGACAGCCTCGCCGACATAGAGATTGCCTCGTTGCTGGCCTCCACAGTCGCCTGGGGCAACCGCAAGATGATTTGCGCCAACATCAACAAGATGCTGGCGCTGATGGAGTGGGCCCCGGCGGCATACCTGCTTGACAAGGGGTATGAGGATCTGCCCGATATGAACATCCACCGCACATTCTTCGCCCGCGACCTGCGCGCTTTCCTGCGCGGGCTGTATCCGATATACAGCCGCCACGGGTCGCTGCATGAGTTTGCCCGCGCCAAAGGGGTGGGCAAAGCCGAGCATCCGGCGTGGGCCTTGGCCGCCGCCATAAACGCCTCCCTTGAGGAGGCCAATAGGGGTCACGACGATGTGAACCTCTCGCGGTGTCTCCCACAGAACCTGAGGACAACCGCCCTGAAACGCCTTAACATGGCCCTGCGGTGGCTTGTGCGAGACGACGGCATTGTCGACCTCGGGGTGTGGGATGTGATAAAGCCCTCACAGCTTTACATCCCCCTGGATGTGCATGTGGGCGACACGTCACGCGAACTGGGGTTGCTGTCGCGCAACGCCAATGACCGGCGGTCGGTGGAGGAGCTGACGGCTACGCTGCGCCGCTTCAACCCCGCCGACCCTGTCATCTACGACTACGCCCTCTTCTCGCTCGGGCTTCCCTCGTGAGGGGAGGCTCAGCGCAGCATGTCGGCGCGGATGATGGTAGAGGAGACTCCGTAAGAGCGGCGCAGATGGTCGGCCATTGCGGCAGGGATGCTGTCGCTGGCCCCTGTCATGCGGCCTGTGATGTCGATTGCCGCGCCCGGAGCCGAGGGGGAGAGCGCCGAGAATCCCAGGCCTGGGAAGATGCCCTGGGTGTGCGGTATTCCGGCAAGGTCAAGGATGGTAGGGTAGATGTCAACCTGCCCCATCACCGGTTCATACCGTCCGGCTACAGGGGAGTTTACCACAATCATCGGCACGAATGACTCTGCGTCGACAAGAGAGGCGAGCTGCGGGCAGGCAGCGCGTATCGGGTCGCGCCATGAGGCGAGACCTTCGTGGTCGCCGACTATGACAATCATAGTCTCCGCCGCGTCGCTGCGTGACCGCAGGTAGCTGATGAACTCCCCGACGGCGTGGTCGGTGTAGTTGATGGCCGTCATATAGTCTCCCAGCGGTGCCGGATAATCGGCCGACAGCCTCAGGCGGCGGTGCTCCTCGGGGATGGTGAACGGGAAATGGCTTGAATAAGTGATTACCTCAACTAAGGCCCTTTCCCCCTCGGGCCATATCTCTCCTTTCTTCATACAGTCGGCGACCTGTCGCAGGAAACTGCCGTCGGATGGGTTGCGGGGATGGCCGAATGATTCCGAAGAGTCCCAGCTGTCGCGGAAACGGGTCTCATCTATGCCGAATGACTTCGCGACGGCCCCTTGGTTCCAGGTGGTGGCGCGGTCGCCACTCAGCAGGTAGCTTTTCATGCCGCTGTCGGCGCGCAAGGTCTGCGCGAGATGGGGATAGGTGTGGTCGGGGAAACGCATGGAATAGACATAGTCGGCCATCGGCAGAAGCCCCGTTGTCATCAGCAGCTGTCCGTCGATGCTGCGTCCCGGGCCTACCTGCGACAGCACGCGTGGAGCCATCCATGTCGTGGCGGTGTCGGCGAGCAGCCTGTTGAGGCAGGGGGTGATTTCCTGCCCCTCGACACTCTTGCCCAGGGGCCATGCTTCCAGCGACTCCACGATTATCATTACCACATTGCCGGGCTTGTAAGCCAGGTTGGCTGCAGGCTCGCTGCGCAGCATGTCCCCTTCCCGGAGCCATTGGCGGGCGTCGGCCAGCTCTTGGTCTGATATGGGGCGGTTGCTTTCGAGCAGGTCGGCCAGTATGCTCACTGGCAGTGTGTAGGCCACAGGGGGCGTGGCGCGGTAATAGCATTCCTCTTTAAGGTGGGTGATATGGCTCAGCACCCCGCCTCCTTGGAGGGCGCCGCATGCCTGGCATGCGGCCACCCCGGCGGCGAGGGCCGCCAGGGTGGCCTTCAGGCGCTTGCGTGCAGGAGGCTCCGGGCTGTCAATAGATTTGACGGTAGACAATAGAAGAGTCAGTATTGTTATCGCGGGGAAAACCAGGTCAGAGAGCCGGAGTGAATGGCGTATCGCGTCGCCGAATTCCGCCACATTCCCTCCAAGCAGGTAGCTCGCCGGGGGAATCGGACCGAAGTATGTGCGGCAATACATGAGGTTGGCGATTGCCAGCAGGTCGGCGGCCACAAGGATGATGGCCGAGGGCCAGCGGCTGCGCCAGATTGCAGCCGGGGCCGCCATGGCCAGGGCGAGCGTCGCCCCGAAGATGTAGGTCGAGGCGAAGCCGAGACCGCGGAATGAGGTCGCCATGCTCCACAGCAGGTCGAATGCCAGCACCGTGGCGAAGCAGCCTGCCCATATGATGGTGAACCGGCGGCTCCACAGCGCGCGGGGGAATATCTTGCGTAACCAGCTGTTGTCGTCGCTTTTTGTCATGATTTTGTCGGGAAATGTGAATCTCGTGCAAAGTTACGAATTTCTCGGCAAACAGGCTCCCCGCCGTGGCGTGTGACGCTTGCGGCGGGGAGCTGGAAAAGGTGGATTATGGCCGGATGCTATCGCAGGCGGAGGTAGGAGTAACCGAACCGCTCGGCGGCGGCGCGGTCGAGTTCCTCGCGGAAAGCGGGGTCGGCTATCGAGATGAGCAGTTTGGCACGTTCGGGCAACGACTTGCCACGAAGGTTGACGGCTCCGTGTTCGGTCACAATGTAATTGGTCTGGAACCGGGTGGTCACCACACCGGCTCCCGGGGTAAGCACCGGCTTGATTTTGGAGATGCCTTTGGTCGAGGATGTCATCGCCAGGAATGAGAGCCCTCCTTCGCTGCGCGACGCGCCATAGACGAAATCGTGCTGGCCTCCCACGCCTGAGAAGAGGCGCTGGCCGATGGAGTCGGCGCATATCTGGCCGGTGAGGTCAATCTCAAGGCAAGAGTTGATTGACATCACTTTGGGGTTCTGGGAGATGATAAACGGGTCGTTGGTCCACGCGACATCCTTGAATATCATGCCCTGGTTGTAGTCCATCAGGTCGTAGAGCCGGCGCGAGCCCAGGGCGAGACATGCCACTGATTTGCCGGGATAGATTTTCTTCAGGGAGTTGTCGATGATGCCTTTCTCGATCAGCGGCAACACACCGTCGGTCATCGCCTCGGTGTGCAGCCCCAGATGCTTGTGGTTCTCCAGGGCGCGAATCACGGCGTTGGGGATGCCTCCCACCCCGATCTGCAGGGTGGCTCCGTCGGGGATGATCTCAGCGATGGCGTTGCCGATGGCGGTCTCTTTCTCGCCGGGTATGGCGGTCGGCACCTCCACCAGGGGATCGTCGACCTCCACAGCCGCGTCTATCTTTGAGACGTGGATTACAGGGTCTCCGTAGGAGAATGGCATGTGGGGGTTAATCTGGGCTATGATGACACGGGCACATTTGGTGGCTGAGGTGGCCAGGTCGGCCGACACTCCGTAGCTGACATAACCCTCGTCGTTGGGACGCGAGCAGTTGAGCAGCACCACATCCACCGGCCAGGTGCCGTCGCGGAACAGTGCCGGAACCTCGCCGAGGAAGCGGGGAGTGGTGGCTCCGTAGCCCTCGTTTATCCATTTGCGGACATTGTTTGACACGAAGCAGGTGTCGACCAGGAAGGAGTCTTTGTATTCCGGACGGCAATACGGGGCCTCGCGGTCGGTGACCGAGAAACCTGAGTACAGCACCACACCCCTGAGCTGGTCGCCCCGGCGTGTCATGGCCGCCACCAGTGTCTCGGGTATGGAGGTGGAGCCTTGTATGTAGACGTGGTCTCCGCTCTTTATCAGCCTGACGGCCTCGTCGGCTGAGCAAGTCTTGAGTTCGTGGTTCATAAATTCTGTGACATCAAAATGTGAATCATCCGTGTTTCCCGGAGTCAGGCCGGGTTTCAGCCAGCGGGATGGTCTCGGTGAAACAGCGCCAGGCGCTGGCCGAGGCGGTCGAGAATCTCGGGTGAGTTGAGCAGGGAGACGCATACGCGCACACCTTGCTGGCGGCTGCCTGTCGACGGCAGGGAGATGGTCGACACCCCGTAGCGGAGAAGCTCGCTCTGCAGCTCGGCACCGGTGAGTCCGGGGTAACCGACCGTGAAGAAGAATCCGTCGGAGATCGGTTCTTCCCCGTCGAGGGCGTAGACAAGGTGGAAACCGTTGTCGAGGAACAGTTTCTTGGCCAGCGCGGCGCGGCGGCCATATTCGCGGGTCTCGGCCACGAAGTCGAGCTCGCCGTCGACCGCCTTGCGGAGCATCGCCGCGTAGGCGTGCTGGGCCGAGTGGGCGGTTCCTGACGAGGCGCAATACAACACTCCGTAAATGTAAGCGTCGAGCAGCGTCGGCATCTCGTAGAATTGCTCGAAGAACTCATACCGGCGGTCGGCCACGGCGGGGGAGACGCAGACAATCGAGATTCGCTGCCCGGCGTAGGAGAATATCTTGGAGGCCGACACGAGCAGTATGCAGCGGTCGGTGTACTTGGCCACGGTGGGGATGAACGGGGCCTGCCCGGGGATGCCGTATCGGCGGCGGAAGTCCATGCCGAGATAGGCGTTGTCCTCGATGAGGATGATGTCATGTTTCTCGGCCATGCGGGCGAGAATCCTGAACTCGGTCTCGGTGAGGTTGGTCCACGCCGGGTTGTTGGGATTACTGTATATGATGGCGGAAACCTTGCCGTCGGCCAGGGCCTCTTCGAGGCGTCGCTCAAGCAGTTCGCCCCGGCAGTCGTATATGTCGACCGAGCGTTGCTCCAGTCCGAGGAGCTTCACCTGGTTGTGTTGCGCGGGGAAGCCGGGGTCAAGGAAGAGGATGGTGTCCTTCCCCTTTATGCGCTGTCCCATGAGCAGGAACAGGGTGAATGTGCCTTGCATGGAGCCGACAGTGGGCACTATGCAGCGGCCGGGGATGTCGATGTCGAAGAACGCCTTGAGAAAATCGCTCCCGGCGTCTTTGAGTGGCTTGATTCCGGCGATGTTGGGATACATGTTGGCCACGCCGTTGGCCAGGGCCTCGCGCTCGGCCTCGATTCCGGCCTCGGAGGCTGGCAGGCCGGGGTTGCCCATCTCGAGATGGACAAACTCCTCGCCCAACGGTTCCTGGAGGTGGGAGGCGAGCGCCATGATCTGGCGTATGGTCGCGGAGGCTATGTTGGGTATGTTCATCATGTCCAGGGCCTGCCTGAACATGTCAGTTGAAACGGGTATCATAAGTGTCGGGGTAAAAACGCTTGCGATTGTATGTCTGTGAGGGCGGTTGACGCGTGGTGTCAGAGCGAGAGGGCGGTCTCCCGGCCTGCGCGGAACGCGGCGATGTTTGTCTCCACCATCTTTTCACCCTTGGGCCCGAAGACGGCCTGTATGCCGGCTTCGATTTTCTCAGGGGAGAGGTCGATGTAGGGGGAGGCGGCTCCCAGCAGCACCATGTTGGAGGCGCGCAGGGTGGCTTTCTCCTTGGCCACCTGCTCCATATCGAACGCCGTCACATTGGGCAGCTTGCCGAGTGTGTCGAGTATCCTGGCGGTGTCGGGATAGGTCGGAATGTTGACAAACGGCACAGTGGATGTCACCACGCGTCCGGCGGGTGAGAGCCAGCCGATGTGGCGCAGGGCCTCCATGGGTTCGAGGGCCACGATGAGGTCGGCCTTCCCTGTCGGGATGAGGTCTGACGCTATCGGGTCGGAGCTGAGGCGGAGGCATGACATCACGTCGCCGCCGCGCTGGCTCATACCATGCACCTCGGCTTGTTTGAGATGGAGATTCTCGCGCAGGGCTGCTGCGCCGAGAATGGTGGCTATCGAGAGGATTCCCTGGCCGCCGACCCCTGCCAGGATTATGTCGCATTTCATGATTGACGTTGTTTTGTGGTTAGGGATTGTGGTTGCCTTGCCAGCCGGGGCGTCATGCCTTCTTGGCGTGACGTCGGGCTGTCTGGATGCACTCGCGGCGCGCCACTATGACGGAGAGGCCCTTGTGCTCAAACTCGGATAGGAACAGTGATTTCATCTCCTCGACAGTCTTTGGCAGGGAGTCGATGGTGTGGAGGTGGGCCGGGTCGACACCGAGGCCGAGGCATATCTGCTCCAGCTTGCCTGTGCCTTGCGAGTCCTGGCCGCCGGTCATGCCGGTGGTGAGGTTGTCGGAGATGATCACCGTCATGGGGGTGCCTTCGTTGACTGCGTCGAGCAGGCCGGTCATTCCGGAGTGGGTGAATGTGGAGTCGCCGATGATGGCCACCGAGGGATGCTGTCCGGCATCAGCCGCGCCCTTGGCCATGGTTATCGAGGCTCCCATGTCGAGACATGTGTCGATGGCGTTGAAGGGGGAGAGCCATCCGAGGGTGTAGCAGCCGATGTCGCCAAACACTTTGGGGGCCTCATACATCTTCATCGCAGCTGTCAGGGCCGCGTAAACGTCGCGGTGGCCGCAACCCTGGCAGAGGGCGGGCGGACGGGCGACGACGAGGTCTTTAAGCTCGGCCTGAACAGAGGAGGCTGCGGGGGCCTCCACGCTGTCGGTGCGCAGCGAGGGGACTGCCTTCACCAGGGCTTCCATCACGGAGTCGGGGCTGAGTTCGCCTGTGCGGGGCAGGTGGCCGTCAAGTTTGCCGAGAACCGGGCGTGAGGGAGTGTCGAGCAGGCCACGGAGCATCTCCTCGATGACCGGCTGCCCCTCTTCGGCCACCATCACTCGGTCGACCTTCGCGAAAAGTTCGCTTATCAGTTTCTTGGGCAGGGGGTACTGTGATATTTTCAGCACCGGGAAGGGGCATCCCTGCGGGAAGCACTCCATCACGTAGTTGTAGGCTATTCCTGACGCGATTATGCCCAGGGAGTTGTCGCTGCCCTGGCTCAGGCGGTTGAAGGGGGACTCGACAGATTCCTGCTCCATCTTCTCGCGGTCGGCGATGAGCTCGCGGTAGCGCACACGCGAGTTGCCGGGCATCAGCACCCACTGGCGTGGATTCTGCGGGTAGCTCAGGGTGTTCTCTGCGGCCGCTTCCGGCTCGGTGGCAACTTGGGCGCGAGAGTGGCTCAGGCGGGTCACCAGGCGCACCATCACGGGGATGCGGAGCCGCTCAGACAGACCGAACCCGTAGGCCGCCATGTCGTAGGCTTCCTGCTGGTTGGAGGGCTCAAGGCAGGGTGTCATAGCAAACCGGGCGTAGAAACGGGAGTCCTGCTCGTTCTGGGATGAGTGCATCGAGGGGTCGTCGGCCGAAATCACCAGCATGCCGCCGTTGGCTCCGGTCATCGCGGAGTTGACAAACGCGTCGGCGGCCACGTTGAGGCCGACATGTTTCATCGACACCATAGACCGTTTGCCGCAGAAACTCATTCCGAGGGCTTCCTCCACGGCTGTCTTCTCGTTGGATGACCAGTGGGAGTGGAGGCCGCGCTCGCGGGCGGTCGGGTTGGCTTGTACGAACTCAAGGATTTCTGTGGAGGGCGTGCCGGGATAGGCGTATGCGCCGGACAGGCCGGCATTGATGGCTCCCAGGGCGAGGGCTTCGTCGCCGAGGAGGAGCTTCATCACTTTTGAGGCACTGTGGTCGGTAGGCTTGTTCTCGTTCATGCTGATGGAAATTTGTAGCGCCGGGAGTGTTCTCCCCGACGCTACAAATTTACTCAAATTTCAAGAGCTTTCCAGAAAACCGCTTATGTTTAAAAACATGCCTTGCGGAAATCCGGCATGAATCACTTGAACTGGAATTTCGGAACAAGCCGCAGGTCGGTCATCCCCTGGTACCATTTTTCCCTCTGCGCGGGTATGGACTCGATGAACGGGAGGATGTCGTCGCCGTAGGCCCGGCGCGAATAGAAGAGCAGCACCGATGCCTTGTGCCCCTCGATCACCAGGTCACGGTAGTAATGGATGTCGGCCTCCACACAGTCGAGGCGGCCGTCTTTGCCGTCGCTGACGATGAAGTCGAGGATTTTCTCCCCGTCATTCTCGGCCACGACCCAGTTGCATATCTTGTCGGTCTTCTTGCGTTCGGTCAGTTCGGCGATTTTCATGTCTATGGCTTTGGCGGAGTTGTAGGGGGCGTCGCCATAGAAGATGACGCTGACGGTGAACATCTGGGTGTAATTGTCGAGTGTCTCTCCTTCGGGCAGGTATTCCTGGAGTATGTAGAAGTCGTAGGGGCGCGTGCTCCAGGCCAAGTGGAATTTCTCGCCGCAATAGGTGATGGGATTGCCCGCGTCGAAATATTGCACGGCGGTCTCGGCTGATGCCCATGACACAGCGGCCAGGCACAGCGACAGGAAAAAGAGGATACGTTTCATTGGTGTATGATTTAAGGTTGGATATGGAGGGGGAGGTGGAGGCGCGTGGGTGTCGCGCAGGCATCACTCCCCCTCGGGGAACTTGCGGTAGTATTCCTCCAGGAGGTTCTTGATGTTGAAGTAGTAGGTCTCGCTTGAGGCTTTCCCCTTGGAGTCTTTTTTCTCCACCTCGATGAGGTCGTAATATGGCTCCTCGTAATGTTGCCCTTTGACCACGGCGTTCTGGAAGTTGACGATGTCATACTCGTGGCGCGGGTTGATGACATACCAGGCATGGTCTGCGTCGGCCCCTGTGCCCGATGATATGATTGCCTGGATGAGGTGGTTGAGGCGGTATTGCCATATGTTGGCCCTGTTCACCTTGCCACGGGCGCGCAGGGCGTAGATTAGGAAGTTCATCTGCGACAGGTCGAAGGGGTTGTCTTCGAGGGCTGTCTCGGCGTATGAGATTATGGAGTCGAGCTCGGCGCGGGTATGGGTGCTTTTGTAATAAAGGCTCTCGTTTTTGGTCGACGCCTCGTTGTGGCGGTAGGGGTTGAAATCCTCCTGGAAGAGGTAGCCGTAATAGAGGTGACGGTAGTCGTCGAGGTTCATGATGGTCTCGTTCTGCTCATAGCGGCCCATGAGTCTGGGGTAGTAATACCGTGAGGCCGGGTCGGTCACCTCCCGCCTTATCTGGTCGAGGTCGGGGGTCTCTGTGACGGTCCCCTTTTTCTGTGAGGCGGGGGCTGCCAGCAATGCTCCTGACAGGAGCAGCAACGCCGTTATTGCAAAAATGAGCTTTCTCATTGTCGGGTCAGGTTAATGGTTCATGGCGATGGACGGATTGGCCGCGCGGGGAGTCATTGGAGGGATGCGCGGAGAAGGATGCCCTGGAGGCTGATGGCGACAAGGGCCATAGTGACCACTGCCGGCAGACCTATGGCTACCGTCCAGCGTCCGAGGCGGCGGAGGTCGGCTTGCCGTGAGAGTCCCCTGTAAGCCGCTGCGCCGAGAATCGCCCCGGTGGCAGCCCCGAGAATCGCTCCGGCCTGATGGAATGTCAGCCCGGCGGTAACTGTCCCGACGATTGCGCCCCCCACGATGAAATAGCGGGCGCGCCGGGGCGCTCCAACCGGCGACCTGCGGGTCATGTCGATGCATACCACTATCATCACCGCGATGGCCCAGAAGAGCAGCAGGGTGGAATCGATGGGCGCATAGCCTGACGCCCGCATTGCCCACGCCCCTGCGTAGGCGGTCACCGCGCCTCCGGAGGAGGTGCGGAACGCCATCACTATGGCGGCGCTCATCAGCAAGGCTCCGGATATGAGGTAAAATTCGTCCATTGTGAAGTTTGACAACAAATTTAACAAATTCCGGCGGATTATTCCTCCGGGAATAAAGCCATTTACATAATTTTAAATATTTTTTGCTCTCATTTTTCACGCTCTCCCGCTGGATATGTTCGTTGTTGTAACTGATATGTAACATAATTGGGCGCTTTCAGGCCCAAAATAAGCCGATTAAGGAATTTTTTCAGCATATTATATTGCCGTTTGGGCTACTTTTTGTAATTTTGCATCCGAAAAGTAAGGCACCAGTCTTTTTTTCAGCCATGCTTTTCTCCCGCAAAACTGAACATTCAAAAATTAAACACCTTATTTATTATGTCAGAAATCGCATCTCGAGTTAAAGCCATCATCGTCGACAAGCTCGGCGTGGACGAAAACCAGGTAACCGAAACCGCCGCTTTCACCACCGACCTCGGCGCAGACAGCCTCGACACCGTTGAGCTCATCATGGAGTTCGAAAAGGAATTCGGCATCACCATCCCCGATGACAAGGCAGAGACCATCTCTACCGTGGGCGACGCCATCAACTACATCGAGGCAGCAAAGCAGTAAGCGAGTTTCTGGCTCCGATAACCGAATACAATGCGCCCAAGGGCGCATTGCGTTTTTTACCCATATTGATACAATGGAACTTAAAAGAGTAGTAGTAACCGGCATGGGCGCCCTCACTCCCATCGGAAACGATGTCGAGACTTCGTGGCAGAACGCCATCAACGGTGTGTCTGGTGCCGGACCCATTACCCATTTCGACGCCTCTCTGTTCAAGACCCAGTTTGCCTGCGAGGTAAAGGGCTTCAACGGCGCCGACCATATCGACCGCAAGAAGCTCCGCCAGCTTGACCTTTACGCGCAGTATGCCCTCGTGGCTGCCCGTCAGGCTGTCGACGATTCCGGCATCGAGAAGGACGAAAACCTCAACAAGAACCGTGTCGGTGTCATCGTGGCTGCCGGCATCGGCGGTCTCCACACTTTCGAGGAGGAGGCCGGATATTACGCCATCAACGCTGACAAAGGTCCCAAATACAACCCCTTCTTCATCCCCAAGATGATTGCCGACATCGCGTCGGGCCACATCTCGATGGACTACGGATACCACGGGCCCAACTATGGTGTTGTTTCGGCTTGCGCCTCATCCAACAACGCCATCATCGACGCGTTCAACCTCATCCGTCTCGGCAAGGCTGACGTGATGGTGACCGGCGGCGCGGAGGCTGCCGTATATCCCGCAGGTGTGGGCGGCTTCAACTCTATGCACGCCCTGTCTACCCGCAACGACTCCCCCCAGACCGCCTCGCGCCCCTTCTCCAAGAGCCGCGACGGTTTCGTGATCGGCGAAGGCTCTGTGGTCCTCATCCTTGAGGAACTCGAGCATGCCAAGGCCCGCGGTGCGAAGATTTACGCCGAGGTTGCCGGAGGCGGCATGTCGGCCGATGCTTACCACCTCACCGCCACCCATCCCGAAGGTCTCGGCGCTATCCTGTCGATGCAGAACGCCCTCGAGGATGCCGAGATGAAGCCCGAAGACATCGACTACATCAATGTTCACGGCACATCCACCCCGGTGGGTGACATCTCAGAGGTCAAGGCCATCGTGGAGGTGTTCGGCGAAAACGCCCACAAGCTCAACATCTCATCAACCAAGTCGATGACCGGCCACCTGCTCGGCGCGACCGGAGCGATGGAAGCGATGTTCAGCATCCTGGCCTGCCAGAACGACATCGTGCCCCCCACCATCAACCATGAGGAGGGGGACGAGGATGAGGAAATCGACTACACCCTCAACTTCACATTCAACAAGGCCCAGAAACGCCCCGTGCGTGCTGCCCTTTCAAACTCCTTCGGTTTCGGCGGCCACAACGCCACCGTCATCGTGAAGAAGTACGAGGAATAATCAGCCACTGACTTCATTGCCCATAAACGACCGTGGGCTGCCCTGATGGAAACGGTTAATCACCTTTCCGCCAGGACAGCCCACAGTTGCTGTTGTTTTTTGTCGCGTATCACGGCGGTCAGCTGATGCGGCGTATCTTGCGGTGTGGCACTCCCGAGTTGAGTATCAGCGGCACCTGCTCGACGCTGACCGATGAGGTGTCAAGCCCGAGGGCCTCGTCGGTGGCCACCCCGAAGCGGCGCAGACGCTCATAAAACGACATCACAAACTGCTCGTAGGCTGTGCAGTTGCTCGACGGGGAGAAGACGCGATGGATGACAGTGAAATGGAAATCGCCCGGAATCCCCTCCTGCCGCAGGGAAGGGTAGGTGGAGGTCAGGTCGACGCGCCCCTCCTTGACGAGGTCGTTGATGACCTGGCGCAGATAGACATTTATCTTCGGGTCGATGCGGAAACCGAGTTTGAGCCCGACGGAGAAGAGGCAGCCGGGAATCAGCTCGTCGACCGTGTAGTCGAGCGTGGAGGGCTCGTCGGTGTACTCCACGCGTATCAGCCAGTAATGGTCGGCCCTTTTGGGATGTTTGTTGATGATGGAGTAGAGAATCTTGGTCTCGATGAGGGTCGGGTCTGGCGACTCGCTTATGTAGACCATGTTTGAGGCCGACTTGGGAATCTCTTTGTCGCGGCTTATCCCCGCGATCAGGCCGAGGCTTTTGCGTATGTCGGCATACTGGAAATAACGGCGGCGTATCTTGCTTGCGTTGAACCACAGGTATATGACCGTCATCAGCAGGCTGGCAATCAGCAGGGTGTACCATCCGCCATGGAGGAATTTGAACAGGTTGGCACACAGGAATGTGGTCTCGATGCCGGCGAACACCAGAAGGAAGGCCGCCACAAGCCACAGGGGCATGCGCCGCCGTCTCATCCAGAAAGCTATGAGGATGGTGGTCATCAGCATCGTAACGGTGATTGCAAGGCCATACGCCCCCTCCATATGGGCAGACGAGCCGAAGATGACCACCGTGAGCACGCAGCCGACAAACAGGAAGAGGTTGACCGAGGGGATGTAAAGCTGCCCCTTGACGGTCGAGGGGTATTTGATTTTCAGACGTGGCCAGAAATTGAGGTTGACAGCCTCGGAGAAGATAGTGAACGAGCCGCTGATGAGTGCCTGCGACGCGATGATGGAGGCCCCCGCCGACATTATGATGCCGATCAGGACGAACCATCCGGGCATTATGGCGTAGAAGGGGTTGACGCTGCCCGCAGCCGCCTCAGAGTGGTGTGACATTATCCACGCCCCCTGCCCGAGGTAATTAAGCACAAGCATTATCTTCACAAACAGCCACGCTATCGATATGTTCCAACGGCCGCAATGCCCCAGGTCGGAGTAAAGAGCCTCCGCGCCGGTGGTGCAGAGGAAGACCGCCCCGAGGACAAGGAACCATCCCGGGTAGTCGATCAGAATCTTCACGGCATACCACGGGTTGAAGGCTTTGAGTATCGACGGCTCAAGCCCGATGTTGCATACTCCGAGGATTCCGAGCATCAGGAACCACAGCAGCATGAATGGGCCGAAGCACCGTCCTATGGCCGATGTGCCAAACCGTTGCGCGGCGAATATCAGTGTGATTATAAGCAAGGTCACAGGAATGACAGGCGGGTCGGGCATGATGGCCGACAGCCCCTCAATTGAGGTGGTGACGGTGATTGCTGGGGTTATCACGCCATCGGCAATCAACGTGGCTGCCCCGAGCGCGGCAAGCAGGTATAGCCACTTCTTGCCTTTTGACTTGACAAGGGAATACAGGGCCAGGATGCCTCCCTCCCCTTTGTTGTCGGCCCGCAAGGCTATCAGCACATATTTGATGGTGGTCTGTAGGGTGAGCGTCCAGAACACGAGCGACACCGCCCCAAGGATGTAATCTGGGCCGAAAGCGGGGTTGGCGTGGCAGATGGTCTTCATCACATACAGCGGCGATGTCCCGATGTCGCCGAAGACGATTCCGAGTGTCACAAGTAGTCCCAGGGCTGTCACCGGGTGGGCGTTGTGGGGGATGTTGCGGTCTGTTGTCATAGGTGTATTCCACGGCTTGCAAGCGATTCCGTGATGATTATATATTAAACGGCTGTGTGCGTCGGATTGTTGAATGCCGTGTGAAACACAGCAGCCCCGCCGGATTGTGTCCGGCGGGGCTGCGTTATGTGATATTGAAGAATTGTCTTACTGACGGTCGGAGT
The DNA here is from genome assembly GCA_910575615.1 of Bacteroidales bacterium. GTDB lineage: Bacteria > Bacteroidota > Bacteroidia > Bacteroidales > Muribaculaceae > UBA7173. Next base: position 43,871 of record CAJTEX010000010.1, read on the forward strand.
AGAACTTCTGGATGCGGTTCTTCACCTTCTTGTTGCCAAGGAGGATGCCCGACATCGAGTTCTGGAGGGCGATTGCGCCTTCACGCTGGTTGAACACCATGGCGTCGTTCTGGAAGTCGAACGGACGGCCCTGGTTGTCGACATTGACCACCTCGAAGACAACCACTGAGTTGTTGAGGGCCACGGGGCCTACGAGCTGGCCTTTCTGGGCGACGGCCACGTTGGCGTTGAGGGCTGACTCATACGGGGGGAAGTTGCGGACCATGGCCTGGCCGAAGGTCACCTGGGTGGTGTCAACCGATGTCTTCATCACAGAGGCGAAGCCTGCCACGTTGGAGGCCTTGCCCTTGAAGTCGGCCACGAGCTTCTCGCCCTTCATGCGGTTGCGGGCCTTGTCTTCGAGGTATGTGCGTACGCGGCTGTATGAGGAGGGGATGAAATCACCCTTGAAGACCTCCTTGATGGCCACTGCCATGAGGCGGCTTTCGGTGTCGTCGGTGAAGATTCCTGAAACGTTGCCCTTCTTGTTGTCGATGGTCCATTTGGCGGCGTTGCGGCTTTCGGGGAGGTTGTTGACCGAAAGGGTGGAGGGGGTCACGAGACCTTCCATCACGTTGTAGCCGGCCTTGGGAGCTTCGGCGGCGAATTTCTCGGGGGTGTTGTTGGCCTCGAGGAACTTGCGGAAGTCGCTGTTGAGCTGGTTGACGGTGGCGGCAGAGGGAATCACGTCGTAGGTGATTTCGGCAATCTCATACACGGCCACGGGAGCCTTGCGTGAGCGTACCTTCATTGCCACTCCGGGGTTGTTCTTCGACATGAAGTAGGTGCCGGTCTGCGCGCCGGTGATGTCATCCTTCACGAGGGCGAGCTGGGGGTCGACGAGCGACACCCACACGCTGTCCTGGCTCTGGGCGATGAGCTTCTCGCCGAGGTCGGCGGGGGTGGCTCCGGTGTTGAGGCGGTTGAGGACGGAGTCGGCGGCTGCGCCTTCGGCGAATACAGCCATATCGAGCAGCACTGAGTCGGTGTCCTCTGTCACGGAGAGGAGCTTGGCCAGTGTGTACTTGTTGTCAAAGAAAGATACCTGTACCACGGTGTCGGCGGTGATTTTGTCAAGCGCGCGGCTCAGCGTGGGGGCGAGCTTGCTCTTGGGGGCGTTGACGCGGTTGACATAGAACTTGGAGTTGCCGGCGATGGCCTCGGTGCCTTCGGTGAGCTTCAGGTCGGCGAGGGCCTTGTTCACGTCGGCGGCCGCGAGGTCGAGGTCGGCCTTCGAGGGGGCGATGTCTACGGTGATGTAGTCAATCACAAACTGGTTCTCGTCGATGCGGAAGCGGTTTTTCTCCTCGTTGTAGATTGCCTCGATGTCTGCGTCGGTGGGCTTGAAGTCGTCATCGGCGAGGGTCGAGTAGTCTTTGCGGACATATGCGATGGTCGAGGTCGAGGCGTTGTCTTCGTAGTAAGCCTTGGCGTCGAGCTTGTTGGCGGGGAGCGCGCCGGAGAAGAGGTTGCTGAACTTCTGGCTCAGGAGCATCTTCTCGGTGTCCTGCTCGAGCGACTGCCAGGCCTGCTGGAGCTGCTGCGACTGGGCGGGCTCGAGGCCGTATTTCTGGGGGTTGTAGGCGTAGTCGTAGAGAACCTGTGCGGAGGGGAAGCCCCACTGCTGCACCATACGGGCCACCATGGGATGGGGTGTCTCGCCGAGCATGGCTTTTGAGAGTTCGTTGTCGGTCACTACCAGGCCGAGGTCTTCGAATTCCTGGTTGAGGAGGGTCTCGTTGACCATCTGCTGCAACACCATTGTCTGGATGCGGGCGTTGTCGATGTTGGTGTAGCCCTGGTTGCGCATCTGCTCGGACTGCTGCTCGACGCGGCGCTGGAAGTCCATATAGTCGATTTTCTTGCCGCCGACTTCAGCGACGGTGTGGTTGTCTGAGAATAGTTCTCCCGGGCGGTCGACCGCGGTGAGGATAAACAACAGAAGCGCGATTCCAAGTATGGAAATAATCAGTATGGGCCTCTGTCGAATTTGTTCGAGTGCTGACATTTAGAGTTAAATGGTTTATGTTATTGTTTTTTCTTTTGCAAAAAATGGCGGGATGGCTTGCTAATCGCAGGCCCGACGGCCGGCAAAGCCGCGCTCCGGCATTGCGCCGAGGCGTTTTTGGTGCTGTTTTGGCCGTTAAATAATGCGCAAAGATACGTTTTTTCTGCAAGTTGCCCAAATAATTGGCCTTTTTTGTGACGGTTTTCATCCGACATCGGTTGCAAATGTGGCGCGACGGGTGTGGATGGTTTGATTCATTCGTGGCCCGGGGGATGGAAATATAATGGGCGGCGATTGGCGGAAGACGCGGAAAAGTCGTAACTTTGCAGCCGAGTTACGAGATACCCCACATTTTGTTTCCACTTATCTGTTACGATTCCCGATGTTGTTCAACTCGATAGAGTTCGCTGTTTTTCTGGTTGTCGTGTTCCTGCTCTACTGGTTTGTGTTCAATCGCCAGGAGCGGGTGCGCAATCTGTTTGTGATTGCCGTCAGCTATCTGTTTTACGGATGGTGGGACTGGCGTTTCCTGTTGCTCATCGCCTTCACGTCGCTGTGCAGCTTTGTCAGCGGCCTTGTGATAAGCAGCAGCCACCGGCTTGGGCGTCAGGGCAAAGCCCGTTGGGTCTGCGGGTTGAACGTGGCGGTCAACCTGACCATCCTCTGCCTGTTCAAGTATTACAACTTCTTCATGACTGAGTTTGCCGCGAGGTTTCTTGATGGAGACACGTCAGGGCTGCTGGTCAAGCTGGTGCTGCCGGTGGGAATCTCATTCTACACATTCCAGGCCCTGAGCTATTCGATTGATGTATATCGCCGCAAGCTTGAGGCGACCTCTGACGTCACGGCATTCTTCGCCTACATCGCTTTTTTTCCGCAGCTTGTGGCCGGGCCTATCGAGCGCGCCACAAACCTGCTGCCGCAGTTTTACAGCCTGCGCGCCTTTGATTACGAGGGAGCGGTCGACGGGATGCGCCGCATCCTGTGGGGTTTGTTCAAGAAGGTGGTTGTCGCCGACAGCTGTGCCGTCATGGTCAACACGGTCTTCGCCGATTACTCCACGCTGCCGGGCAGCACGTTGCTGATAGGGGCAGTGTTGTTCGCGTTCCAGATTTACGGCGATTTCTCGGGCTATTCCGACATCGCCATCGGCACGGCGCGCCTCTTCGGGTTCAGCCTGATGCAGAACTTCCGCAACCCTTATTTCTCGCGCGACATAGGTGAGTTCTGGCGCAGGTGGCACATTTCGCTCAACACCTGGTTTCGCGACTATGTCTATATCCCGCTTGGCGGGAGCCGGACAAGCAAGCACAAGGTGGTGCGCAACACCTTTGTCATCTTCCTGCTCAGCGGGTTGTGGCACGGGGCCAACTGGACCTTCCTGGTGTGGGGCGGCTACCACGCCCTGCTCTTCGTGCCTCTTATCGTGTCAAAGCGCAACCGCAAGCACACAGACACTGTGGCCCAGGACAGGCGGCTGCCATCGTTTGCCGAGGTGCGCGGTATGGCGGTGACATTCTGCCTGGTGGTGGTCGGCTGGATTTTCTTCAGGGCTGAGACCATCGCCGATGCCTGGCATTACCTCTGTGGGATTTTCAGCCGCTCGCTGTTTGCCAAGCCTACGGGTTACGGGCGCGAGCATGACCTGTGGGTGACCATCGCATGGATTGTGGTGATGCTGGCGGTGGAATGGATTCAGCGGCGACGCGACCACGGGCTGGCGCTCGGACTTGTCAAGCCACGCTGGCTGCGGTGGATAGTGTATTACGCGATACTTGTCAGCCTCCTTTTCGGCGAGGGGGTGGAGACATTCATCTATTTCCAGTTTTGAAACACCATGGAATCAGGCAACAACATAGGTCTTGTGAAATTCCTGCGCCGTCTGCTCATAGGCGCGATTCCCGCGATGGTTTTCTGTGTGGCGATACTCTACTTCGCCCTCTTTCTGCGGCCGCAGATGGTGGGAGACCTCGGCGAACTCGGGAAGATACGGTTTGACCGCGCGTATTGCGACAGCATGTATCGTCCGGTGCTGCCAAACGGCATGCCATTGATTTACCAGCCCGGCGACTCACTTGCGGCTGTGGTCACGATCGGCGACTCATTCAGCCAGCAGCGTCCCAACGGCTACCAGGCGTTCCTGGCAGAGCGCATCGGGATGCCGGTCAGCAACATCGCGCTGGATCACCATCAGGTGTCTCCCGAGCAGGCTGTGTGGGACATGGTGAATTCCGGATTTTTCGACAGCCATCCCGCCGTTGAGTGGGTCGTGGTCGAGACCGTCGAGAGGGAGTTCATAAGCCGCTGGCTGGCAGTCGACACGGCCCGCACGACAAGCCATTATCCTGTTGTCCGTCAGAAATCTCCTGATGAGGGTGCTGATTCCCGCGGACTGGCCGGACGGATTTTCCGACAAGGGGTCGACTGGCTGAAACTGTCGGCCGGGCTGGCCGACAGTCCCGTCAAGTCGGTGAGACTTGACAGGGAATGTTTCACCCTGCCTGGCAAGGAGGCGATGCTCTATTTTTATCAGAACGATCTGGTTTGCCTGTCGGCCACCGACGGGGAAATCGCGGAAGTGGCGGCGAGGCTTTCAGCCCTCCACCGCCGTTTCGCCGCACGGGGAATCGGGATGCTCTTTATGCTCGCGCCTGACAAATATGAGCTTTATCAGCATCTTGCGGTTGACAATCCATATCCGGCGCGTCCGCTCGGCTCCCAGCTTCTGGTTCTCGACTCGCTCGGCTTCGTGGTGAATCCGCTCCCTGAGCTTTCGCGCCGTCTTGAGGCCGGGGAGAAAGACCTATTCATGGCGGATGACAGCCATTGGTCGGCCAAAAGCGCGCAGACGGCGGCTTCGCTTGTCGCCGCGAAGATGCTGGCGCGGTGAGTCCCCTGTGTTTTGTGTAACAACCAGTTAAACACGTTTCCGGACAGCAATAATCTATTGAAACCTTAATTGGTGGAATCCTATCGGGAGCGAGGCGACCTTTAATCCACGAGTAATCCGCAGATACACGGATTTCCGCAGATGCTTTTACGATTAAGAGGATTAAATGGATTAAGGGGTAAGGACTTACATATTACGCAGATTACACAGATTCCATTCGGGTGGTGCTATGCCAGACACCAATATTCCTGATTCTTGGATGATAGCATGGGGGAAGGGGTAGATGCACTGCACCCCGGCTTCGGTGATTTTGTCATCAAAGCCGGGGTGCGGTTGGTTATCTGTCATCCCTGCGGGGCTTGTGGGAGCTTCCGCGAGGGGGAAGATGCGGGATTAGTCGATGGTCTCGTCAGCGGGGTAGCCTCCCATCTCGCGGATGGCGTTCTTCAGCATCACATACTGCTGGAAGAGGTGGTTGACAGGTACCTCGTTCTTGGTGTAGTCGTGCATCGGGCTCTTGAGGAAGAAGCTCAGGAAGCGCTGGATGCCGTAACGGCCGTTGCGGGCAGCGAGGTCGCTGAGCAGCACGAGGTCGAGGCAGAGGGGAGCTGCGAGGATTGAGTCGCGGCAGAGGAAGTTGATCTTGATCTGCATTGGGTAGCCCATCCAGCCGAAGATGTCGATGTTGTCCCATCCCTCCTTGTTGTCGTTGCGGGGGGGATAGTAGTTGATGCGCACTTTGTGGTAGTAGCCGTTGTGGTCGTTGCCTTCGCCGCCGCAGTTTACGCCGTAGAGGTCGGGCTGCTCTTCGGGGACGAGGATGGACTCGAGTGTGGAGAGCTTGGAAACTTCCTTGGTGCGGAAGTTGGCGGGCTCGTCAAGCACGAGGCCGTCGCGGTTGCCGAGGATGTTGGTGGAGAACCAGCCGTTGAGGCCGAGGCAACGGGTGCCGATGATGGGGGCGAATCCCGACTTCACGAGGGTCTGGCCGGTCTTGAAGTCCTTGCCGGCGATGGGCATCTTGGTCTTCTCGGCGAGCTCCCACATGGCGGGGATGTCGACGGTGGTGTTGGGGGCGCCCATGATGAAGGGAGCGCCTTCGGTGAGGGCTGCGTATGCGTAGCACATCGAGGGGGCGATATGCTCCTTGTCGTCGGCCTTCATGGCGGCCTCGAGCTGGTCGAGGGTCATGTGGACGTTCTCGTCGACGGGAACGTACACCTCGGTGGATGCGGCCCAGAGGACAACCACGCGGTCAACGCCGTTTTCCTTCTTGAAGTTGCGGATGTCTTCGCGGAGCTGCTCTGTCATCTCCCAGCGGGTCTTGCCGACCATGATATTGTCGCCGTGGAGACGCTTGGCGTAGTTGTGGTCGAAAGCGGCCTTCATAGGCTTGATGTTCTCAAGCTCATCCTTCACCGGGTTGATGTCCTTCTCTTTGAGAACCTCGGCGTTGATGGCAGCCTCGTATGCGTTGGCGGGATAAACGTCCCATGCGCCGAACACGATGTCGTTGAGATCTGCGATGGGGACAATCTCGTTATATTTGAGGTATTTTTTGTTTTCGCCTTCTCCGACACGGATTTTGTCGTACTGGGTCATTGAGCCGACAGGCTTGGAAAGACCTTTGCGGGCCATCAACACACCGGTCATGAAGGTGCTGGTGACAGCGCCGAGACCAACGACTAATACGCCGAGTTTGCCCTCGGCCTTCTTAACGTTACTCATTTTAAATAGTATGGTTTGTTTTTTTCAGTTGGCAACTTTAGAGTCGTGATGATTGGCTGTCGGTTGCCCGTTTTGCCGGGGAAGAGAGAGGAATCGACTGGCCAAAGCAAAATTGCCCCCAAAAGTACGGAGATATTTCGGATTGTGAAAATATTTTTGGTGAAATATTTGTTTTGTTTCGTGAATAAATATTTAATATACCGCTATATGGTTAAAATGAGTTAATGATGGCCTTTGTGTGGTTGTGTGTGTTAAAATGTATTAATATAGTTTTGGCCAAAAATCACATATTCAGCCCTCCTTTTAGGGGGAAGAGGAGGTGTCAGGCAGGGGAACCATCCTGGTTAAGGTTTGTTAACTTTGGCCGGATTCACATATCGGGCGTAACGGTCGATGAACCGCGAGAATGCCGGGATGCGCATCAGGCCGTGTTCAAACAGCGCGTATGCCAGGAGGCTGCAGAGTATGCCCAGGGTCACGTCGATGATGTAATGATGGGAGGAGTAGACGGCGGTGAACCATATGCCGACAGTGATCACGGCCAGAAGGAGGCGAATCCAGAGGGGGGATTTGGATTTGAGCGAGTAGATGAACGCCACGAAGGTGTAGGCCGAGTGGAGCGACGGCACGGCGGCGAACACATTGGCGTTGCGCCCGTAAAGGCCGTGGAAAATCCCCAGGCTGGTCATCTCGTCGAACCTCCCGAGTCCGGCCACTTCGCCGGGGGTGGCGAGGTCGAGCCCGAATCCGTGGAGGGCCACATACCATGGAGGCGCGGCGGGATGGATGTAATATCCGGCGAAGCCGATGAAGTTGACAAGCAGGAACACCAGGGCGAAATGGAGATATGCTTTGCTTTGTCCACCGAAGTAGAGCCAAAGGCCGAAGAGTATCGGCACCGGCACCCAGCAGAGGTAGAATACACCCCCGAGGAAGTCCATCAGCGGTGTGGTGTGGAGGGCGAAGAACTCGTTGGGGGTCAGCAGTGTGCCATCGGTGGCAGTGATGCCGAAGAGGTTTTTCTCGGCGTTGTATATCCCCTCGATGTCGACAGGGTTGACCTCGTAGTTGTGGACGATGTTCATCCAGTCGTATGAGATGCCGAAGATTATGAACGGCAGCAGGGCCACGACCGCCTTGCGTGAGACAGGGCAGGCAAAGAAAAGCGCAGCAAGCAGCAGGGCCATCCACAGGTGCTCCGGACGGAATCCGACACACAGGGCTGTGACCGCCAGCCATATGGCCAGTGCGGCCACCACGATTGCCGACTCGCGGCGTGAGGGTAATGCCTTCGTCATCCTGCGGTGGGTCATTTGTCTGCTTTCTTGTCGGCCGACAGTGTGGCGCGGCAGACACCTACGCGGGCGAAAGCCGTGATGTTGGCGAAGATGGCGATTATGGCCATGGCGATGACGAGTATCATCATCGCGGCGTAGGGGGTATTGGGCGAAGCCAGGCCTGTGATGCCGCACGCGAGGCATCCGACAGAGGTCACCACCACTCGCTCGGGGCGTTGCATGAATCCGACCTTGCACTCTATCCCAACGCCTTCGGCGCGGGCGCGGACGTAGCTGACCATGATGGAGCCGACCAGGGCCACGAAAGTGACCAGGGCACCGACGGGGTAGCCTGCCATGATGAGGAAATAGCTCAGCGCGCCCAGGGTTAGCAACTCGCAGTAGCGGTCAAGCACAGAGTCGTATAGCGCGCCGAACCTTGACTCCATGTTGCCAAGCCGCGCGACCTGCCCGTCGAGCATGTCGAAAAGCGAGAAGAGTATGGTCACGGCCCCTCCCCATGTGATGAGGTCGAATCTAAGGTGGGTCGGGTCGATGGCGGCCAGGTAGCCTGCCCAGGCTATGATGCAGGCTGCGGCGAGGTTGCCGAGCAGACCGATGGTGGTCACCATGTTGGGGGTGACTCCGATGCGGATGAGGAATTTGACAAAGGGGTTGATGATGAAGTAGATGCCCTTCTGTATTCCGTCGCGTTTTTTCTTGAAGGTATTCTTGGCGGTCATTTGTCGCTTGTATTTTTCTTCTTTTTCAAGGTCAGCGCGTCGACCATCCTTATGGCGAAGGGGTCGAAACGGGTCGGCCGGTAGACGAAGTTCTTCTGCATGACGAAATTCCAGGCCAGGGAGACGATGAGCGACACCGACAAGCGGGCGAATGCGAAAATCCCGTCAGGCTTTATCCAATGTATGTTGGTTATCAGTTCGAAACGTTGCAGCCCCTGCTCGAGGAGGGTGGTGCCCCCGAGGTTGAGGATGAAGCTGCCTCCCCAGATGAGGAGGTATTTGATTGCCACCGCCTTGACCGAGCAGTTGTCGGCCTGGAAGGTGAACTTGTAGTTGACGATGCAGTTGACGATGCCTCCTACCACGAGGCCGATGGCTGTGGCCAGGAAGGTGCGCATGGGGGCCGAGCCGAGCGGAGAGAATACCCAGGCGTAGAACACGAAGCATACCCCCATATCGGTCCACGACGCGATTTGGGATGAAACCGATGAGCGGAGGAAGGTGAAGATGCCTTTCCCGTGCAGAAACTTGTCGGCGATTTTGTTTGACAGTGTCTTTATGCCCATCTGATTTGTCTGGGGTTGCATTTTTTGTGTTGGGTGTGAGTCGATTGTTACTGGCGTCGCTCTTTGATGGCGGCCATTACTGCCTTGGCGATGTTGGTGGCGGCCTCGGCGCGGCAGGCCGAGAAGCTTGGCCAGTCGTTGAAGTCGATTATGCTGAGCGAGCCGTCTTCGGCCTGGATGCACTCCCCGCCGTAGACGATGAGGTTCAGCTCCTTGGCTGCGCGGCGGCATATCGCCTTGAGGGCCTCATCGGTGCGGCGGGTCTCCTCGTCCTTGGGCTTGATGGTCTCAGGCTCGTAGGGGCGGAACCAATGGAAGAAGGGGGTGTCGGCGACACCGTAGAATTTCACGAGCTTGCCGGTGAGATGGCGCGAGATGACGGCTCTCTTGAATCCGCGCAGGAAATACTCCTGGAGGACATCCTGAGCCTCGGCGGGGGTGCGCACATAGCTGACATCCTCGGCATGCTGGGCGTGGAAGTCGCCGCGCTTTATCCAGCACTGGCTGAAGCCGAGTTTCTGGAGGCGGCCTTTGACCACCTCGTCGGTGTCGACGATGATGCTGGCGGGGTAGGGGATGTTGGAGCCGAGCAATATGCGGGCCTGGCGCTCACGGATGCAGTTCTCGATGCCATAGCCTGAGTTTATGACCAGCTGCCCCTGCTCCTCGAGCTGCTGCAGCAGGTCGGTCGAACGGCGTTCGCGACACATATTTATGATCACCGGCTCGGTGACAGCCCCCGAGCAGAATTGCTCCTCGGAGTAAATGCGCACCTCGCAGCCGCGTTTGCGCAGCTGCTCGGCCACGGTGTTGAGTATCGTGGCGTCGTTTCCGACATGGTTGGGGGAGAATGCCCCAGCTCGCATTATGGCGGCTATCTTCGTGGTGGCCATCGCAAAATCAGTTTTCCAGAGTGCAAAGGTAGCTCATTTCGGTCAAAATCGCAAATTTTTGTCGGGGTGACGGCTCCCACGCCTATGATACGAGATGGTGGCCGCCGTGTCCCGGCATTGCCGGCGCGAGGCCGTCATTTCTTCTTTTTCTTTGAGAAATAATCGTTGTGCATCTTGATGGCGAACACCGTCGCCGAGCATGCCAGGGTGATGAGGTTGGTGATGATCAGCGGCCAGTTGACGGGGTCGCTCAGGAATCCCTGGGCGACGAAGAAGGCCGATCCGAGGCCCATTAGCATGAATGTCGGCAAGGCGATGGAGTCGGTCTCGCGGGTGCGGATGGTGTAGATGGCCTGGGGGAGGTAGCCGAAAATCATGCAGAGGGCGGCTGCGTATCCAATGATGTTGAACATAAAATGTCAGGGTTTTCAGGGTTGTGTTATTGATTCTTCCGGCGATTTATTTCCCGGGAATGCCCGAGAGAAAAAGGCCGAAAGGGCTGCAAAGTTAACAAATTAAGATGACAAAACAAGCCTTCGTGGCCCGGAAGCTCTCAGCCGGAAGGCCGTATGTCAAAAATAAAGCCGTGGCGCGGGGCCACGGCTTGGTTGGAAATCACATGGTTGCAAAAGATTTGATTCAAGCGCATCCGCTCCGGTTTTGAGAGAGGAGTGAGTTCCGAAAGGATTTAAACGCCGGAAATGAACTCGTTTCATCGCGAAGCTTGGTCACCATTCCGTTTCTTTTGGCGGCCGGTTCCCCCAACACACATACATATCATCATGAAAACTTAAGCATATTGCCTTGTTCACTATCACTATGACAATTTGTCCGGGGAGATGCCCTCGACGGGCCTCGCCGGGGACATGGAGTCAAAAGAACCGAAAGTCAAAGTTCGACATAAGAAGCCTCACGGATTCCATATAATTGGAACCGGCCGGCCATGGCTGCCTGTCTTGCGGAGAGAGTGGGCCTTTTAAGGAGTTGACCCCAGGAGTGTGCCAAGTGGTCAATCCGGAAGGCGACAGGAGAGACCATAGAAAACGGTCCGTTGCCAAATCCACTACAAAATTACCTCTTTGTTTTGAAATTTCCAAAACATAATGGGTTGACTTCTTGAATTTTAACCAAAAGGGGTGGTTTTTAGCATTTGTTTTCCAATGATACGTTAAAATTAAGAATGTCGGCCGGCGGCATGCTCAAGGTCGCTGGAGCGGCAGCTCGATGCGGAAGGTGGTGCCGCGCGATGGCTCGGACCATGCCACGAAGATGCGCCCCCGGTGGTATTGCTCTACGATGCGTTTGGCCAAGGCGAGTCCAAGGCCCCATCCCCGCTTCTTGGTGGTGAATCCGGGGTTGAACACGGTCTTGTGGTTCTTGCGCGGGATTCCTTTCCCGGTGTCGGTCACGGTGACGCAGGCGCGGTTGCCTTCAGTCGAGGTGGTGACATCGATTGAGCCCGAGCCTTCCATGGCGTCGACCGCGTTCTTTATCAGGTTTTCCATGACCCATTCAAAAAGCGGTGCGCTCATGTCGACGGGTAATGGTTGCGGCGACAGGCTGGTGGTGAGGCTTATGCGCGATGATATGCGTGTCTGCATGTAGCCGGTGGCACGGGCCACGACATCGTTGAGGTCTTCTCGCTCCATGTTGGGGCGCGACCCGATTTTTGAGAAGCGCGAGGCTATCATCGACAGGCGGCTGATGTCTTTGTCCATCTCCCTGACCATCTCCTCGTCTGTGCCGGTCGAGCGGAGCAGTTCGGTCCAGGCCATCAGCGACGAGATTGGAGTGCCGAGCTGGTGGGCGGTCTCCTTCGACAGCCCCACCCATACCTTGTTTTGCTCGGCCTTGCGGGTGGAGTTGACGGCGAAATAGACGATGGCGATGAACGCCAGCATCACCAGCAACTGTATGTAGGGGTAGTAGCTGAGCCGTCGGAGCAGCTTGGAGTCGTCGTAATAGAGATGCTGCAGGTTGTCAGGGGAGATGATGATGTGAATCACATTAGCCCTCTTCTCGAGCGACGCCAGCTTGCCCCGCAGGTAGCTCTCGTTGGCCGGGGATATGATCCAGGGTGTCAGCGAATCGACATCTTCCGGCAGGTCGAAGTTGCGGTGGAGCAGTATGTTGCCCTCGTCGTCGGTGAGCAGCACGGGGATGGTGTGGTTCTGCTCTATTATCCCGAAAAGGAACTCGAGGTTTTCGGGCGACACATCCGGCGCGTCGGGATTCTGGCCGATGTCGGCAATCTGCTTTGTCGCGTCGGCCCATATCTGCATGCGCTCTCTCTCCTGGGCCGACAGGTCGGTCACCAGGCTGTTGGACACAAGCACGAAGACCACCACCACGGTGATGGATACCACGAAGAAAAGCACGGTGCCGAAGCGTCGGATGTCGTAGATGTTCATCTGAGGAGGGTCGGCGCTGTCAGTTCTCGAGCTGGGTTAGGATGGAGCGCAGCTCCTCGTCGGTGGCGGTGAGCCTTGCGCGGCATTCGGCGATCAGCTCTGTGGCGCGTCGGGTGAGCGCGGCCAGGCGGTCGATGTCACACTGGTCGCTCTGCATCGTCTTGAGAATCGTCGAGAGTTCCTCGAAAGCTTCGTTGTAGGTCAGTTCTTTTACAGGTCTGTTATTTTCAGGCATGGTGGATTGAGGTTTTAAGGGGTGTGGGCGAGGAATGAGCCGTCTGCAAGGGTGATTTCGAGCAGCGCGCCCAGAGGCACATCCTTGACAGAGGTCACGGCGTGGCCGTCGATGCGGGTGATGGAGTAGCCCCGGGCCAAGGTGGCGGCAGGCGACAGCACCTCAAGCAGCTGCGCCGAGGCATCGAGCCGTTCGGCGTGGCGGCGCAGCAGGTCGCGGGTAGCGTTGGAGATGGTGTTGACCGCCATGTCGAGGCGCGAGCGCGATGGCTCGATTTTCACGGCTGAGAGGCCGTAGAGCGACGCGACGGCGCGTGTCATAGCGGCTTTGGAGCGTTCGACGGCTCCTCGGGCGGCCACCGGCAACAGCGCCTCGGCCTGGGCGAGCTGCTCCTTGTCGCCCGCTATGCGTTGGGTGGCGAACTGCACTATCCTGTTTCCGGCGGCCATCAGCGCGCCAAGCACCGCCTCACCTTTGCCGATGAGCCATTCGGCCACGGCTGTGGGGGTTTTCAGGCGGATGTTGGTCACCCAGTCGAGAACGGTCACATCGCGTTCGTGGCCGATGCCTATCGCCACCGGTAGCGGGAACTGGGCCACAGACGCGGCCAGGTCGTAGTCCTCGAATGCCTGCAGGTCTGAGGTCGCGCCTCCCCCACGGATTATCACCACCCCGTCCCATGCGCCTTGCTCTTCGGCCACCCTCTCCAGTGCGGCGATAATGGAGCGCGGAGCCGAGGCCCCTTGCATCACCGCCGGGAAAAGCTTGGTGGTGAACTTGATGCGCGACGGGTTGTTGGCGAGCTGGTTCATGAAGTCGCCGTATCCGGCGGCTCCGGGGGCAGAGATGACAGCCACGCGCTGGACTACCGTGGGCCATTTCAGCGAACGGTTGTCTTCGAGTATCCCCTCATCCTGAAGCTTGCGCAGGATTTCGTTGCGGCGGCGCACAAGGTCGCCCATGGTGTATTCGGGGTTTGCCTCATGTATCACAAGGGACAGCCCGAAGACGGAATGCAACGACGCGGACACGCGGAGCATCACTTTCAGGCCCGAGGCGAACGGCTGCCCGGTGGCCTCCAGAAAACGACGGCTCAGCGGGCCGAAGACATTGGCCCAGCAACACCCGCGTATGCGGGCGAGCTGCCGTCCGCCGTCATCCTTCTGCAGCAGCTCCATATAGCAATGGCCGCCCCGCGACGCGACATCCTGCAGCTCCGCCGTGATCCAGACATTCTGGGTCTCAGGCTGCTGGACGAGGCAGGATATGCGATTTGTGAGTTCGAGGAGTGAGATCGGGTTGCGGTTCATCGTTTTGGAAGCGGAAGGCAGCAGGCTCGGGCGGTGGTCATTTTTCCATCACCAGGCGTTTGCCGTTCCAGTGGAAGGTTATCGACTTGCGTATCGAAGACTCGGCCATGCCCAGAGATTCCTCCGGGATATAGCCGGGCAGATTGTTGGTGAAAACGGCTGACCTGCTTTCAGGGAAATATTCGAGCTTTGCCAGGACGAAAGGCACGGCATTCTCCACGTCGTCGCGTTTCTTTTCCCCCTCGGGAAGCATCCAGTCGTCAAGGGTCGGCACTGTGAAAAGGCCTTTGATTGCTTTCCAGTCTGTGTCGTAGAATTTCACTGTCGAGTCTTCAGCCGGGGTCTTGAGGGTGCGGGCAAGCATTATCACCGCATCGCCTTTCCTCCCGTGGGAGGGGAGCAGGACGAGGGTGTATTCCGATACCGGCGATGTCGTGAACACAAGTTTCTCCGCTGTCTCCTCCAGGATGCGGCATTCCCCCCCGATAAGGTTCTTCGAAGCCTTGTCAGACCCGGCCTTGAAGTAGTCGATCATGTCCATGCGTGTCATGGGGTCGATGGTCGGGAACACAGACAGCGGTGCGCTGACAAAGAAGTCGGCGGCGGTCGAGGCCTCCTCGACCTTTTCGGTCTTGTCGGAATCGGGGGCCTTGTAGATGCCTGACGCGAGGGCTGCCGCTGCCTCCTGGGGAGACATGGCCTCCACCGAGTCGGCCTCGGCGGTGGTGACAGCCGCGGGGTGCTGCTCAGCCGGAGTCTCCCCGGCGGCCCGGAATCCGCAGGCCGCGGTCGCCACCGCCAGGGCGGCGGCGACCATCGGGGCTATGCGGTATGAAGCGGCGGTTGGTTTGTGTCTCATATCGTCTGGTCTTTAAAAAGTGCGCGGGTCATTTGCGGCGCGATTTCTTTTTGAAGATTGCGTAGTGGTCCTCCTCGGCCTCCACGCCACGGCGTTCCTTGCTGCGGCGGGTGGCGGCGTGGGCGTAGTCCTTGTCAGCCTCGGCGATTTCGCTGTAAAGGCGTTTTCCGAAGAATTCCGCGCCCTTGAGGCTGTTGACCACACGCTTGGCGTCGGATTTCTTCACATCGAAGAGCGAGTAGGAGGGCATCAGGTCTATGCGGCCGACATCCACCCTGGGGCCTGCGACATTCTTGTTGAGCGTCTCGATGAGGTTGCCCGCGAAGAAACCGTCGCGCTTGCCGACATTGACATACACGCGTTCCATGCCTTTCGAGGCGGTGCGGCGGTCTTTCTCCTCCATCGAGCGCGGCTCCTCTTTTTTCTTGTCCTTGCGGTTCTTGGCCGGTTTCTCGTCGATGAGGTCGATTTTGGGCGCGTCCTTGTAATATTCGAGCAACCTGCGGAACTCGAGTGACAGCACCCGCTTGATGAGGTCTTCCGAGGTGAGCCATCCCAGTTTCTTCATCACTCCGGGGAGGTATTTCTCCATCTCGCTGTCATTGACCTCTACGCGTTCTATGCGGTCGGCCAGCGAGAAGAGCTGCTTCTCTATGATATGCTCGGGGGTCGGCACCTCCTTGCGCTCGAATGTCTTGCCGATGATGCGCTCGATTTCACGCAGGCGCCCTTTCTCGCGGGAGTGGATGATGGCCACTGACACGCCTGACTTGCCGGCGCGTCCGGTGCGGCCCGAGCGGTGGGTGTAGACCGCCGCGTCGTCGGGCAGACCGTAGTTGATGACGTGGGTGAGGTCGTCGACATCGAGGCCTCGGGCTGCCACGTCGGTGGCCACCAGCATGGTGATCACCCTGTCGCGGAATTTCTGCATCACCATGTCGCGCTGCTGCTGCGAGAGGTCGCCGTGGAGCGAGTCGGCGTTGTAACCGTCGCGGATTAGGTT
This sequence comes from Bacteroidales bacterium, assembly GCA_910575615.1. GTDB lineage: Bacteria > Bacteroidota > Bacteroidia > Bacteroidales > Muribaculaceae > UBA7173. The sequence continues at coordinate 59,833 of CAJTEX010000010.1, forward strand.
CTCGGCGATTTCCTGGGTGTCGCGGCGGGTGCGGCAGAAAATGATGGCGTAGATGTTGGGGCTGTCGTCGGCGATGCGTTTCAGGGCAAGGTATTTGTCGCGCGCGTTGACCATATAGTACACATGGCGCACGTTTGCGGCTCCCTCGTTGCGGGTGCCGACGACAAACTCCTGCGGGTTGTGCATGTACTTGCTGGCGATGCGGGCGATTTCCTTGGGCATGGTTGCCGAGAACATCAGCATCTTGCGGTTGTCGGGCACATGGTCGAGGATTTCGTTGATGGAGTCGAGGAAGCCCATGTTGAGCATCTCGTCAGCCTCGTCGAGTATCACGGTGTGTACATCCTCGAGTTTCACCACCCCACGGTTGATGAGGTCGATCAGTCGGCCCGGGGTGGCCACAATCACCTGCGCGCCGCTCTTGAGGGCCTTTATCTGGCTCTGTATGCTTGACCCGCCGTAGACTGGAATCACCTTGATGTCGGGCATGTACTTCGAGAAGTCGGCAAGGTCTGACGCGATCTGCAGGCAAAGCTCGCGGGTGGGGGAGAGTATGAGGGCCTGGGGCTTGTTCAGCTCCGGGTCGAGGCGCTGGAGCACCGGTATGCCGAAAGCGGCAGTCTTTCCGGTGCCGGTCTGGGCAAGGGCAACCACATCTCCGTCTTCGTTGAGGAGATGGGGGATTACCCGTTCCTGTACGGGCATGGGGGTTTCAAAACCGAGTTCTTCGACAGCTTTTCTTAAAGGCTCGCTGACGCCTAATTCTTCAAATGTCATAAATAAAACGTAACTATGTGTCGGGGTTTCATCCGGAGGCGTATCGCGCGAAACTGTCGAATATCGAAAATCGGGAAATATCCTCATCCGGGAAACATCTTTGCAAAGATACAACAAATGAGACCCACGAAAAGAATCGCAGGCCTCATTTTTTTAATATAAATTGTTAAGCGGGGTATGACAGCCCTCATTTTCCCAAGCTCGGGGCTGCCCCGCATAATCGTATGATGGCGGGTCAGAAATAGAAATTCATGCTTTTGGGGTAGAAGAGCATTCCTGAACCAACCTCCTGGGCCACAGCCTCTCCCATGGAGTTGGCCACGATGGCCAGAGCGAAGCGCATGGCGGCCGAGGGGCCGTTGGCGGTGATAAGGTTGTTGAGCGCGATCACCGGGGAGTCGCGTAGTATGGAGGCACCCATCTTTTTCTCGAAACCGGGATAGCATGTGGCCTCTTTGCCGTCAAGTATGCCTAAAGGACCAAGCACCACGGCGGGGGCGGCGCATATCGCGGCAATCTTTCCTGAGGCCGACTGGTTGATGAGCAGGGTGTTGAGGGGGGCGAACTTTGACAGGTTCTCGGCCCCAGGCATCCCGCCTGGGATTATCAGCCATTCGGGGGTGACGAAATCGGTCTTGTCATAAAGCAGGTCGGTGGTCACGGGGATTCCGTGGGCGCCTATGACTGTGTGGCTGTCTGTGATGGAGACGGTCTTGATGTCCATTCCCGCGCGGCGCATCACGTCTACCACGGTCAGGGCCTCTATTTCCTCGAAGCCCGCGGCAAGAAAAATGTAAGAAGTGTTCATGACAAAATCGGTTTTGGTTGGTTGCAGTTAGGTTTGTTGTTAAGAGACATAAGGGGTGGAGAAAGAGCCCTTTTTTGAAGTACGTCTTGTTAGATAACACAAAATTACTAATGTTTGTTCTGAGATGCAAGAAAAAAATCATAATTTTGTGGTATCAATCATATGACGATACCTGTATGAGGCTTATGAAAAGGCGGCCAGTCATGGCCGTGAATTTTTTTTTGGGGGGCGCTTTGACATTCGCGCTCGCGTTTGCTGCGGTCTTGTCGGGATGCTCCAGGGGGGCAGAATGGCGGCAGGCGCGTGGGGCCGTGTGGAATACTGTCTATACCATAACATATGAGGGGAACCGTGACATGTCAGACTCCATCCAGCGGATTTTCCGTGAAGTGGAACTGTCATTGTCGCCATTCAACGACAGCTCTCTTGTGTCGCGGGTCAACCGTTGTGAGACCACGGCCACCGACAGCCTCTTGCGCCATGTGTTCATGGTCTCGTCGGAGGTCTGCCGCCGGTCGGGTGGCCGGTTTGACCCTACGGTGTCTCCGGCTGTGAACCTGTGGAAATTCGGCTATACCGGAAAGGTCGGCGCTGAGGAGAGCTGGGAGCCGTCGCAGGCTGAAATCGACAGCGTGATGGCGTATGTCGGCATCCTTGACTGCCGGATAGATTCCGCCGGGGCCGTGCACAAGAAGCACCCTTTGACCACTTTCAATTTCTCTGCCGTCACAAAAGGCTATGCCTGCGACCTGATTGCCGACATGCTCCGGCGCAACGGCGTGGAGAACGCGATGGTGGAAATCGGAGGGGAGGTGGCCGTCAGGGGCAGTAGCCCGCGTGGCGGACTGTGGCGGCTGCAGATAGATGCCCCGGTGGAGGAGATGGATGGAGTCCCGAGCCATGAGCGGCTTGAGACGGTCGAGGTCACCGATTGCGGTGTCGCCACCTCGGGCAACTATCGCAACTTCCATCAAAGCTCGCGTGGCAAGGTCGGCCACACAATCGACCCTCTGACCGGGCAGCCATGTTCAAGCCCATTGCTGTCGGTCACCGTCATAGCCCCGTCATGCGCCGAGGCCGACGCCTACGCCACCGCGGCCATGGCTTCGCCAGGAGTGGAGGAGGCCGCCTCTATGCTCTCGTCGGCAAGCCTGAGGGGGATGCTGGTGTCGGCCGTCCCCGGAGATTCCCTCTTCACTGTCAGGCGCGTGGAATGAACAGAGGGCAGAGGGATATATGCAACAAGGGCTGTCTCACGACAGCCCTTGTTGTTTATCTTTAACCTTAAATCTAATACCATGAAAAAACACAGTGCAAATATAGTCTTTATACCATCAAAACATCCTTGGGCGGGGATGGTTCATCGCGACAGTGGGTTTAACTTTCTTTAACAGCGGGAAGTTTTCCCGCTTCGTGAAAACTGCCTAACTTTATGTCGCGAAAACAGACTCGCGACAACACGGAAACATAACAAGGCGTTCCCCGGGGCAGCGTTGCCTCCCGAGGGACACGTTATCATATAAATATTACTGACAGCAATGAGAATCAGAATCCTTGTGATTGATGATGAGGAATCTTACTGCGAGATTCTTAAATATAACCTCCAGCGCGAAGGTTACGAGGTGGACACCGCCGAGTCGGCCGAGGAGGCCCTTAGGCTTGACTTGTCGATTTACCAGCTGATGATTGTCGACATCATGATGGAGCGGCTCAGCGGATTCGACTTCGCCAAACGGGTGCGCAACAATCCTGCCACCGAGAACACCCCCATAATCTTCTGCTCCGCCCTCAACGGGGAGGATGACACTGTCATGGGGCTTAACATCGGCGCTGACGACTACATCACCAAGCCTTTCACCATCGGAGAGGTGATCGCCAGGGTCAGGGCCGTGTTGAGGCGCACCCAGGCTTCTCAGCAGGTGGCCTACAACGCCTCACAGAGCAACTACGAGCCTGACATCACTTTCAAGACACTGCGCCTCGACCGCAACAACAAGATCTGCTATATCGACGGCAAGGAGGTGGTGCTGACAAAAAAGGAGATACAGCTGTTGCTGTTCTTCCTCACCCACCGCGAGCGCATTCATTCGCGTGATGAGATAATGAACCAGGTATGGGGCCACCAGGAGGTCTCAAACCGGGCCATCGACACCAACATCACCCGTCTGCGCCAGAAAATCGGGCAGTATGGCGACCATATCGTCACCCGCCTCGGTTTCGGCTATGGCTTCAAGGCAGAAATCTGACAGTGGACACCAGCAAGACCAACATCACCTCAGGCAAGCATCTCTTCCAGGGCAAACGGCGGATAAGATACCATCTGAAGCTTTTCCTTATCGCCATAGTCTGTCTATGGGGAGTCGTGGGTGTCTTCGCCGGGCTGGAATACCGCAACGTGAAGCATTACCGCATCGCGTCGCTCGCGAACAGCGTCGACCTCGCGGTGGGAAACATCCTCGCCGGACATGAAGACGGGCGCGACATGAGGCCGTTCATGAATTTCCTCGAAAGCTACCTTGAGGACTCCCCCCTGAATGGTATGAGCATGACGGTGTATGACGCCGCGTCAGGGCGCCTGCTTTACTCCCACGGTCCGGCGATTGGCGAGATTCCGGTCGAGGCCGCGAGGATGGAGCCTGTGCTGCGTGCCGACGGCACACGCTCGTTGCAGATTTTCAACCTCCGCCTCAGGGATGGCCGTAAGATATTCCTTTACAGCCGGGGAGAGTCTTCCGACGGGGAGATAATCATCCACACATACCTTCCCCCGTCGGGCGAGGTTGACAACGCTTTGACGATCGGATCGGCCTTCTGGCTGATTGTGCTGTTCGTGGGCCTGGTCGGCACAGTGACAGCCTGGGTAGTGACGGCTCATCAGGCCAAGAACATCACCCTCCTCCACGATTTCGCGTCGCGCGCGGCATCCGACAGGGAGTTCATCCCGATGGGCGACTTCCCCAAAGATGAAATCGGCGACATCTCACGCCAGATAGTGGCCATATACAACGCCCGAATGCAGGCGAATGTGCGCCGCGAGCGCGAGCATGTCATCGCCCTCAAGGCCACCAAGGAGAAAAACAACCTCAAACGGGCTATGACCAACAACATCTCCCATGAGCTGAAAACCCCGATAGGCATCATACGCTCATATCTGGAGATGATTCTCTCAAATCCTGACATGAGCGCCGAGGAGAGGAACCATTTCCTCGGAAAGGCGCAGAACAATGTCGAGCGGCTGGTCTCGATGATGAACGACCTGTCGACCATGACCCGCCTCGAGGAGTCAAACGGGAAGATTCCAATCTCCGACATCGACTTCCACGACCTGGTGTTCTCGCTGGCCGAGGATTTCACCCAGAGCGGACTGTTGAAGTCGATGGATTTCAACTACAATATCCCGCTCGACTGCCATGTGTATGGCAACGGTGAACTGCTGATAGGGATGTTGTCCAACCTCGCCAAGAACGCCGTGGCATATTCCCAGGGCACGGAAACGGGGGTGGTGTTGATCGGACGCAACGAAAACTTCGACACATTCTCGTTCTACGACAATGGAGTCGGGGTGGGAGAGGAGCATCTGGGGCATCTCTTCGACCGCTTCTACCGCATCGACACCGGGCGTTCGCGGAAGGTCGGCGGGACCGGCCTAGGGCTTCCCATCGTCAAGAGTGCTGTCAACACCATGGGCGGAAGCATATCAGTGCGCAACCGCCGCGGTGGTGGCCTGGAATTCATCTTCACCCTGCGCCGGGTAAAGGAATCCCCCCGGCAGCCCTCCGCAGCCGATACCACGCAGGCCGAGGATGTGCCGCCGGCCGTAACCGAGGGGGATTCCGCCCCTGGAGGTGTCTCCACGCAGGCGTAATAAACCGCAATGCGGAGACGTTATAATAGAAGGTGGCGGTTTTTGGCTTCCACCACCCTAACACAGTAGAGACAATGACGAAACCCTGCGCTCCGAAATTCCTGTTGTGGCTCTTGGTGGCAGTGGCCGTGGCGGCCACCGCTTTGCCGTCATGCTCTCCGAAAAAGAACAATGCCGCCACCAGGAAATACCAGGCTTTCATAACCCGTTACAATATATATTACAACGGAGACACCCACTACAAGGAGACATTGAAGGAGATGGAGGAGGGCTACCAGGATGACTATTCCTCGCTGCTGTTCATCCATCCGGCTGTGGCCAGGGGGAATTCCAAGGCCCCGCAGCCCAGCGGGAGTTTCGACAGGTCGATTGAGAAGGCCCAGAAAGCCATCCAGCTCCGCTCGATAAAGAAGAAGCCAAAGAAACAGGCCGGAAAGTCGTCTGACCCCGCCTATAAAGAGTGGATGAAACGAGAGGAGTACAATCCGTTTCTCCACAATGCCTGGATGATGATGGGGCGGAGCCAGTATCTCAACGGCGATTTCCTCGGCGCGGCCTCCACGTTCTTTTACATCTCGCGTCATTTCTCATGGCTCCCCACCACCGTCACAGAGGCGCGCCTTTGGGAGGCCAGGGCCTACCTGGCTATGGACTGGCTTTTCGAGGCGGAGACGATACTGCGGCGAGTGAAACCTGAGGCCGACCTTGTCAACGGTGAGCTGAAAGGGCTTTATTACACCACGGAGGCAGACCTGCTCATCAAGCAGAAGGAGTGGGACAAGGGGGCCGAGATGCTGAGCAAGGCAATGGGCCATGTCTCCAAGCCGCAACGCACGCGCCTCAACTTTCTGCTCGGTCAGGTATATGCGCGCGCAGGCAAGAAACAGCAGGCTTACAAGGCATTCCAGGCCGCGGGCAGCAGTTCGTCGGCGTCTTACCGCACCAAGTTCAACGCCCGCATAAAACAGAGCGAAGTATTCACCGGCGAGGATGTCTCAAAAGAGGTGGCCGCGCTGCGCCGTATGACCCGCTATGACCGAAACAAGGAGTATCTTGACCAGATTTATTACGCTATCGGCAACCTCTACCTGTCGCGCCGAGACACAGCCCGGGCGATTGAGAATTACGAGCTGGCTGTGGAGAAGTCGACCCGTTCGGGCATTGACAAGGCCATGGCGCAGCTGACCCTCGGCGGTCTGTATTATGACCGGAGACTCTATGCCAAAGCGCAGCCGTGCTATTCCGAGGCGTTGCCGGTGATTCCCGACAACTATCCCGGCTATGCGGGGCTGAAGCGTCGTAGCGATGTGCTTGACGAGCTCGCGGTCTACTCCCAGAATGTCGAGCTTCAGGACTCGCTGCTCCGACTGGCGGCGATGACCCCCGAACAGCAGATGAAGGTGATAGAGAAGCTTATCGACGAACTGAAAGAGAAGGAGAAAAAGGAGGCGGAGGCCGCCGCCCGTGAGGAGTTCCTCGCCAACAGGGGGCAGGATGGCCTGCAGGACCAGAACAACCAGGTGTTCACGATGAACAATGGCGACGACTCGTGGTATTTCTACAACACGGCCACGAAGAACGCCGGACGCACCGAGTTCCAGCGCCGGTGGGGCAACCGCAAGCTTGAGGATGACTGGCGCCGCCGCAACAAGCAGACATTCAGTTTCAACGATTTCGGTATGGATACCCCCCCGGGGGAAGAGCTCCCCGACGATGGAGACATACCGGCCGACTCTGTGGCCGCCCCCGACCAGGAGGCTTTCCAGAAAGAGAACGACCCTCACTTCCCGGAATATTACCTCAAGCAGATTCCGAAGACCGACATGGAGAAACAGACGGCCAACGATATCATACAGGAGGGGCTTTACAACATGGGTGTCATCCTGAAAGACAAGATGGAGGATTTCCCGGCGGCCGAGACCGAGTTTGAGACGCTGCTGCGCCGTTATCCCGACAATGTCTACCGTCTCGACGCTTACTACAACATGTATCTGATGTACATGCGCTCGGGCGATGTGGCCAAGGCCGAGAAATACCGCCGGCTGATACTCGACGAGTTCCCCGACACAAAGTACGGACTCGCGTTGCGCGACCCCGACTATATCGGCTCGCTCAGGCGGATGCAGGAGATGGAAGGGCAGCTCTACGACCAGGCCCTCGACGCTTACCTTGACAGCCGCAACGCCGAGGTGCATTCGCTCTACGCCACGGTCAGCAAGGATTTCCCGCTGAGCAAGCTGATGCCCAAATTCATGTTCCTCGAAGCATTGTCGTATGTCACCGACCGGAAGCCTGACGAGTTCAAGCAGACGCTGATGGAGCTGCTGGAGCGTTATCCCAACACCGACCTCACGGAGTTTGCCTCCTCTTACCTCAAAGGACTAGCTCAAGGCCGCAAGCTGCAGCACGGGGTGTCGAACATGAGGGGCATGCTCTGGGACACTCGTCTTGGCAATGACTCCATACCATCTGACTCGACCGAACTTAAGTTTGACCTCGACCCCTCGCGGCAGCAGCTTCTGGTGTTGCTTTTCCCGACGGATGAAATCAACCCCAACGCGTTGCTCTTCGAGGTGGCGCGCCACAACTTCTCCTCATTCGTGGTGAAGGATTTCGACCTCGAACAAATGAACTTCGGCCGCCTCGGACTCCTTATAATAAAAGGGTTCTCCAATGTCAACGAAATCAACCATTACCTGAAGGTGATGAACTCGTCGGCCCAGCTGGAGCTGCCTCCGCAGGTGAGACCGGTGGTGATTTCGGTCGACAACTTCGACACGCTGCTGCGCGGTGGCGGCTCGTTTGACGAGTATTTCAGGTATATGCGTGACAAGACTTACGAGGACACCCAGGAGAGGGTGCTTCCATCAGAATTCTTTGAACACGAGCCTCCAGGGGTAGCTCCGGAGGGGTATGAGGATGGCGACATTCCTGCCGAAGGAGATGGTCTTCCTGGCCAGGAAATCACCACTGAGCCGGAGGTGTCTGCCATGCCGGATGAACCGGAGTTGTCGCCGGCCTCCCCCGTGGCGGAACCCGCCAAACCGGAACAGGTGAAACCGGAACCCGCCAAGCCGGAACAGGTGAAACCTGAACCCGCCAAACCTGAGCCTGCCGTCCCTGTCACAGCGGCTCCAAAGCCTGCCCCCGCCCCTCCGGCGCTTCCCGATTATCCCGAGGGATCGGAGGGTGATGACCCATTGTTAGACTGACAGACCGATGAGCGAATACAATATCCTATGGGCTGACGACGAGATAGACCTCCTCAAGCCCCACATACTTTTCCTGAAATCCAAAGGCTACGAGCCGGTGACGGTCAACAACGGCCGTGACGCGCTCGAGCTTGTGGCCTCACGTCCGTTTGACCTGGTGATTCTCGACGAGAACATGCCGGGCCTGACCGGACTGGAAACATTGCAGAGGGTGAAGGAGATTTCTCCCCAGACTCCTGTGATCATGATCACGAAGAGCGAGGAGGAGAACATCATGGACCAGGCTGTCGGCAACAAAATCGCTGACTACCTGATTAAGCCGGTCAACCCGATGCAGATACTGATGTCGATAAAGCGCAATCTCCACGGGGGGAAGCTGGTCAGCGAGACCGCGACCGACGCTTACCGCCGCGAGTTCCCCGAGATTTCACGGATGATTGACACCGCATCTTCCATCGAGGACTGGTATGCGGCCTATGAGAAGCTGACCGGTTGGGAGCTGCGGCTGGCCGCGGCCGACACCAACATGGATGAGATGCTGAAGATGCAGAAGGCCGACGCCGACGCGGCTTTCTACAAGTTCGTCAAACGCAACTATGAGGAATGGGTGACCACCGACAATCATCCCCTGATGTCACCCCAGGTGTTCAAGTCTGCCATATTCCCGCGCCTTGACGATGGCGAGAAGCTGTTTTTCGTGGTGATTGACAATTTCCGTCTCGACCTGTGGATGTCGATAAAGCCCATCCTCGCCGAGTTCTTCACATTCGAGGAGTCGCTTTACACCTCGATTCTCCCCACCGCCACCCAGTATGCCCGCAATGCCATATTCTCCGGGCTCATGCCGGCCGACATCGCCGCCATGTTTCCCCACCTTTGGGTCGACGAGGATGAGGATGAGGGGAAAAACCTCAATGAAAGCGAGTTGGTGGCCACCCAGTTTGACCGTTACCGCCGCCGGTGTCGTTTCTCTTACAACAAAATCAACGACTCGGCCGGTGGCGAGAAGCTGCTGCGCGAGTTTGCCAATCTGAGGCAGAACGACCTCAACATCGTGGTGCTGAACTTCATCGACATGCTGTCCCACGCCCGTACCGAGAGCCGGATGATACGCGAGCTGGCCCGCACCGATGCCGCCTACCGTTCGCTGGCCGAATCATGGTTCCGTCATTCCCCGGCCCTGGAGCTTTTCAAGATGGCGGCCCAGGCGGGATGGAAGGTGGTGGTGACCACCGACCACGGCACCATCCGTGTGGACAAGCCGGTGAAGGTGGTCGGAGACAAGAACACCAACACCAACCTGCGCTACAAGGTCGGCAAGAACCTCGGCTACAAGTCCGGGCATGTGCTTGAAATCAAACGCCCCAGGCAGTTCGGCCTTCCGGCCCCGAATGTGTCGTCGGCATATATCTTCGCCGGAAACAACGACTTCTTCGCCTATCCCAACAATTACAACTATTACGTGCAGTATTACGCCGACACGTTCCAGCACGGGGGCATCTCCATGGAGGAGATGCTGATTCCGCTTGTCACCCTTACTCCACGTTAAACATCTCAAGACTATGCTTCACGAAATAAGAATTCCAGACACAGCCTCGCTCCCCGAGGCCGCACGCAGTTTTGTCGCCCTGATGGGGGACCAGACGGTATATGCCTTCCATGGAGAGATGGGGGCCGGAAAGACCACTTTCATCCGCGCGCTTGTAGAGCAGCTCGGCGTTGACTCTGATGAGGCCAACTCCCCCTCATTCTCCATCATCAACGAATACCGCTCTGACACCACGGCCGAACTGATATATCATTTCGACCTCTACCGCCTTGAAAGCGTGGAGGAGGCACTTGAGATAGGTGTGGAAGACTACTTCGACTCCGGTGCGCTCTGCCTGCTTGAGTGGCCCGAACGCATCGAGCCGCTTTTGCCCGATGACACCGTCGTGGTGAAAATCACCGTCGACCCTGCCGACGACTCCCGTCTGCTGACGGTAAACTTCCCCGGCTGACCTGCGGAGATGATGACGCACTTCGACCAACTTGAGTCGACCAACTGCTACCTGCGGCAGTACCACCAGGGGATGCCGCAGTATGCGGTCGTTACGGCGGCATACCAGACGGCAGGCCGCGGCCAGAGGGGCAACGGCTGGGAGTCTGAGCCTGGCCGCAACCTGCTTTTCTCAATGCTGTATTATCCCCCCGCTGACCTCCTCCCGTCGCGCCAGTTCCAGATTTCAAAAGCGGTAGCGGTGGCGGTAGCCGAGACCGTCGACCGCCTGCTTGACGGCTACGACCATCCCGAGGTCTGCATAAAATGGCCCAATGACATCTATGTCGGCGACCGGAAAATCGCCGGCATACTGATAGAGAACGCCCTGCAGTCTTCGACACGCATCGCGCATTCCATCATCGGCGTGGGCCTTAACGTCAACCAGCGCGAGTTCCGTTCCGGCGCTCCCAACCCCGTCTCTGCTGTAAACATCACCGGCCGGGAAACCCCGCCCGAAGTGGTGGCTGGCTGGCTCCGCCAGGCTCTTGTGGCCACACTCCCTCTTGAAGACGCTGAGCTTGACCTGCGTTATCGCGGCAGGTTGTGGCGCTCCCGGGGATTCCATAAGTATGTCTCGCTTGTGGCCTCGGCCGCTCCTGCCCCTACAGCTGTCAAGGTTGGCGATGATAGCGGGCGCGCCGGATGTTTCGAGGCGGAGATTGTCGGTGTAGACCCAGACGGCCCCATCACGCTCAGGACACGGTCTGGCGAGTTACGGGTGTTCAGCTTCAAGGAGGTGGCGCCTGTGTTGTGACTGGTCGGTTGACCCTGGGGGCTTGCGGAAGTGGGCGCGGATTCGCAATGGCATAAAAGCGGATTTGTGATGGCATAAAACAAGAACGGGGCATCAATCACGACGGCCCGTTCTCTGGGATAATGATGTATCTTTTATTTACTTTGCTCTAATACTTATGAATTGTAGACTGTGTTTCTTGAGGTATGGTGATTTAAGTGCTATTAACTTAGTTGGTGGCAATCCTTTCGGATTACGTCTGCAAAGTTAGCATGCCAATATTACGTTGTTGTTACATCTTTCGCACAATTCGGGAACAATTTATTTATTAACCAAGATTAACAAAAATAGGCATTTTTCTAACCTAATTTAGGTGATATTTCGTTTCAAGTATGTTGAGAATCCCTTGGAATTGGTTAATTTTGCATCAGAAGAATAAAATAACATTAAGATGTCAACCTTAAACCGCTTTTCGGGTTTCGCGCTTGCCGCAGGCGCCACCCTGATGATGCTGACCGGTTGCAGCAAGAAGCTCAACCAGTTCCAGGCCGATTATTTCTCGGTGAATCCCAATCCGCTGGAAGTGACAGGCGACCGTGTGCCTGCCACCGTTACCGCCCGTATCCCGGCGAAGTTTTTCGTGAAAAACGCCCAGGTCACCGTGACCCCCTATCTCTGTTTCGAGGGGGGAGAGGTCAGCTCCCAGCCCTATTCGTTCCAGGGTGAGAAGGTGCGTGGCAACGCCCCCGTCATCAATTATGAGAATGGCGGCACTGTGACAATCCCCGTGATGTACAACTACTCGCCGGAGATGCTCAAGTCCACGCTCCAGCTCGCCTTCAACGTTACCCAAGGCAACAAGCAGTATGTGCTGCCCCGCGTGACAGTGGCCGAGGGTGTGGTGGCGACGGCTGCCCTGGCCGATGCCCGCACGGTCAATCCCGCGCTTGCCCCTGACAAGTTCCAGCGAGTGATAAATGAGAAATACAACGCCGACATACATTTCCTCATCAACCAGGCCAACATCCGCGACGCGCAGACAAAGTCGGCCGAGATGACCGCCCTCAACCAGCAGATTCTGAGCGCGAAGGGGGACTCCACCCGTCAGATCGAGGAAATCAACATCTCTTCATACGCATCTCCCGAGGGTTCGCTCGATTTCAACACCCGTCTGGCAGAGAAGCGTGAGGCCACGACCACTGACTTTATGAAGAACCGCCTGAAGAAGGACAATGTCACTGAGTTTGGCGAACTGACCGCCAACTTCACTCCCGAGGACTGGGAGGGATTCCAGAAACTGGTGGCTGCCAGCAATATTCAGGACAAAGAGCTGATTCTCAGTGTGCTGTCGATGTACAAGGACCCCGAGCAGCGTGAGAAGGAAATCCGCAACCTCTCCTCGATTTTCGACCAGCTTGCCGACCAGATCCTTCCCCAGCTGCGCAAGAGCCGCATCACCGCCTCTATCAACGTGATCGGAAAGAGCGACGAGGAAATCCTCAAATACCTCGATACCGACCCCTCTAAGCTGTCGGTCGACGAGATTCTCTATGCCGCGACTCTCTATGACAACAACAGCGACAAGATGAAGGTCTACAACAAGGCCGCCGAGCTTTACCCCAACGACTACCGTGTCTACAACGACCTGGGCCTGACCCAGTATGTGGCCGGCGACTATGACGGCGCGCGCTCCAACTTCAACCAGGCCGCCCGTCTCAACCCTGCCGCCGCAGAGCCTCAGATGAACCTTGGCCTTATCTCGCTGGTCAACAAAGACTACCGCATCGCCAACCAGAAATTCGGTTCGGCCGCAGGTGTGGAGGAGCTTGGCGACGCCATGGGCACATATTACCTGATGACAGGCGACGCGCAGTCGGCCGTCAAGGCTTTCGGACAGACAAAGAGCAACAACGCCGCCCTCGCCCAGATTCTCACCAAGGATTACAGCAAGGCGAAGTCGACCCTCGGGGCCATCAACAATCCTGACGCGATGACCTATTATCTCACCGCGGTGCTGGGCGCGCGGACAAACAATGACAAGATGGTAAGCTCCAACCTCCGCCAGGCGGTGAAGCTCGACCGCACTCTTGCGACCCGCGCGATGAACGACCTTGAGTTCAAAAACTTCAACCTCTCTACGATTCTCTGATTCTGACTGAATAAGGATTGGGACGCGGCCTGTGGCTACACAAGGCGCGTCCCAATCTGTTTTGTTACCCACAGCTATGGCTTCACGCAGCACTTCTACAAAAACAGCACCGGGGGCGCAGCCGTCGCCCCGCCGACAGTCTCCATCCTCATCCCGCCGGGGTGGCGCATCCCCTCGGGCCGCAGCCAACCGCTCCGCATCTTCACGTCGAGGGGCCGCAAGGGCCAATTCCCCGAAATCCAAAGGTGTCACCCTGCTTGGTGTCATCCTGCTGTTGGTGGTGGGGGCTGTCGTGGGCTACCTTGTGTCGACCGCCAAGGAGACGCGTCATAGAGGTAATGCCTCCGGGGCTGCCACGACTGCCGAGCAGCTCCAGGTGGTGAAGAATCCCGCCGGACTGCGGGAGGAGATTATCCCCTACACGGGGATGACGGTGTCGTTCAACCGCGACACCCACCAGCCCAACTGGGTGGCCTGGGAGCTGCTCGGCAGCGAAGTGACGGGGGAGTCGGGCCGTGAACCCGGATTCCTGGTCGACCCCGCAGTGGATGGCTGTGCTTTGCCTGCCGACTATCGTCATACAGGCTTCGACCGAGGGCATATGGCTCCGGCGGGGGATATGAAATGGCATCCACAGGCGATGCGCGAGTCGTTCTACATGACAAACATATGCCCGCAGGCGGGCGACCTCAACCGCGGGGCCTGGAAAAAGCTTGAGGAGAAATGCCGCCAGAGGGCGCAGGCCGACAGTGCCCTTGTTGTAGTGTGCGGCCCGGTGTTTGACAAGTCCGGCCCGGCCGCTCGTATCGGCGCCACCGGGGTGGCTGTGCCACAGAGATTTTTCAAGGTGATACTCGCTCCGTTCGTGGAGCATCCCTGGGCGATCGGATTCATAATGCCCAACGGGTATGTTGCCGGGGGAATGCAGAGTGCCGCGGTGTCGGTCGACGAGGTCGAGACGCTTACCGGTTATGATTTCTTCTCGGCGTTGCCCGACTCGATCGAGGATGACGTTGAAGCGCGGTGTGACTTCAATGCCTTCTCCCGTGTGCCGCGTCGGCGCTGATTGCCGCCGCGCATTGGCCGTCATCTGGGTTTTACGGGCGAATGAAAACATTGTTGCCTCCACAAGGGTTATATAGATACAAACTTTCAAAACCTGTAAAGACTATGGCAACAAAAAAATCCATCAAGGGAACCCAGACTGAAAAGAACCTGGTGACAGCTTACGCCGCCGAATCGATGGCTTACTCACGTTACACTTACTATGCGAAACAGGCCGACAAGGAGGACTATTACCCTATCGGCGAGATTTTCCGCGAGACAGCCGACAACGAGCTGCATCACGGCAAGGTGTTCTTCAAATTCCTTGAAGGCGGAAATGTAGAGGTGCCCCTGGGCATCGATGCCGGTGTGATCGGCGACACAGCCTCCAATCTTGAGACCGCGATGAAGGAGGAGGAGAATGAGGGCGTTAAGCTCTACACCGAGGCTGCCAAGGTGGCCGACGAGGAGGGCTTCCCCGAAATCGCCTCACACTTCCGTGCCATCGCCGAGGTCGAGGACATCCACCGCGAGCGTTTCGCCCGCTACCTGAAGCAGGTTAAGGATGGCACTGTCTGGAAGCGCGACCACTCCATCAAGTGGAAGTGTCTGGTATGCGGCTACATCGCCGAAGGCAAGGAGCCCCCAGCCGTTTGTCCCGGCTGCGACCATCCCTACCAGCACTATATGGCGATGGATTAGGCTGAAACCAAACGGGGGCATCACCCCTGCAAAAATGGCCGGCGCGATTTCTCGTGCCGGCCATTTTTGCAGGGGGATGCTGACGCGCGGTATATGGGAAACCGCGCTATGCCCCGCCATGTCATTTCTCGCGCATGAAGATGGCGACAGGAGTGCCATGGAAATCCCATGTGTCGCGTATCTTGTTCTCGAGGAAGCGTCGGTATGGCTCTTTCACCCATTGCGGCAGGTTGCAGAAGAAGATGAATGTCGGAATCTGCGCGCCCTTGAGCTGGGTGACATATTTGATTTTGATGTATTTACCCTTGTTGGCGGGTGGGGGATACGCGCCGATGGCCTCGAGCATCACCTTGTTGAGCTGAGAGGTAGGTATCTCGCGGCGACGGTTCTTGTAGACATCCACAGCGGTCTCCAGCACCTTGAAGATGCGCTGCTTGGTCAGGGCCGAGCAGAAGATGATGGGGAAGTCGGTGAAGGGGGCGAAGCGGTTACGGATAGCCTGCTCGAAATGCTTCTGGGCCTTCTCCGAACGGTCTTCGGCGATGTCCCACTTGTTGACACAAACCACGAGGCCTTTCTTGTTACGCTGTATCAGCGAGAAGATATTGGCGTCCTGTGCTTCTATGCCGCGTGTGGCGTCAATCATCAGTATGCAGACATCCGAAGCCTCGATGGCGCGGATAGAGCGAATCACCGAGTAATACTCAATGTCCTCGTTGACCTTCTGCTTCTTGCGTATGCCGGCGGTGTCGACAAGGTAGAAGTCAAACCCGTATTTGTTGTAGCGGGTGTAGATGCTGTCGCGGGTGGTGCCGGCGATGTCGGTGACTATGTGGCGGTCTTCGCCTATGAAAGCGTTGATGAGCGATGACTTGCCGGCGTTGGGGCGGCCTACGATGGCAAACTTGGGAATGTCATCGAGGTTTTCCTGGTCGTCTGACGGCTCGGGCAGTTTCTTGACGATTTCGTCGAGGAGGTCGCCTGTGCCGTAACCGCTCACTGCCGATACGGGGTATGGGTCGCCCAGGCCGAGGCTGTAGAATTCGGGGACGTTGTAAAGCCAGTCGTTGGAGTCGACCTTGTTGGCGACAAGTAGCACCGGCTTCTTTGATTTGCGGAGGATTTCAGCCACATGGTCGTCAAGGTCGGTCACGCCGTTCATCGCGTCGACGACAAACAGCACCTCGTCGGCCTGCTCGATGGCGACGGCCACCTGCTTGTTGATTTCCTCCTCGAAGATGTCTTCTGAGTTGACCACCCAGCCGCCTGTGTCGACGATTGAGAACTCGCGTCCACACCAGTCCACCTTGCCATACTGGCGGTCGCGGGTGGTTCCGGCGGTGCCGTCGACGATGGCCTGCCTTGATTCGGTCAGACGGTTGAACAGGGTTGATTTCCCGACATTCGGGCGCCCGACAATGGCTACAAGCTGACTCATATATCTATAAATGATTGTTTTTGCAAAGTTAGTAAAATTTTTTTAATCCGGGGGGCGCGGCCGTCGCGGCCTGCCGTCGGGTCATTCGATGTAGCCGAAAGCCTTGAGCTTGTTCTCGCGGTTGCGCCAGTTGGGTTCCACCTTGACGAAGAGTTCGAGGAAGACGCGTTTGCCAAAGAATGTCTCGATGTCCTTGCGGGCGTCAGTGCCTACGCGCTTCAGCATCGAGCCGCCTTTGCCTATGAGGATTCCTTTCTGGGAGTCGCGCTCCACGTATATGGCTGCCATGATGTGGATGGCGTTCTCTTTCTCCTCGAATTTCTCGACAATCACCTCCACGGAGTAGGGAATCTCCTTGTCGTAGTTGAGGAGGATTTTCTCGCGTATGATCTCGGTGACGAAGAAGCGGGCAGGTTTGTCGGTAAGCGCGTCCTTGCCGAAGTAAGGAGGGGAGGGGGGCAGAAGTTCGATTATGCGGTTCATCAGGTTGGAGGTGTTGAAGTTCTCTTTTGCCGAGATGGGGAAAATCTCGGCGTTGGGGAGGGTCTCTTTCCAACGGGTGATGATCGCGTCAAGCTCGCAATTGCCTTTCAGGAGGTCGATTTTGTTGATGACGAGCAACACCGGCATTTTCTGCTTGGCCACTTTGGCGAGGTAATCGGCGTTCTTGTCAGGGGTCTCCACCACGTCTGTGACATAGAGCAGCACGTCGGCGTCGGTCAGGGCGCCTTCGGCGAAGTTGAGCATGCTCTCCTGGAGCTTGTAGTTGGGTTTCAGCACTCCCGGGGTGTCTGAGAAGACGATCTGGTAGTCGGGGGTGTTGACGATGCCCATGATGCGGTGTCTTGTGGTCTGGGCCTTGGATGTGATTATGCTGACGCGCTCGCCCACCAGGTCGTTCATCAGTGTTGACTTGCCGACATTGGGGTTTCCGACGATGTTGACGAATCCGGCTTTGTGGCCCGGCTTGATGTCGCGGTCCTCTTTGAGGAATGTCTTTGCTGCTTCTTCGGGGTTCTCTGTCACGAATGGCTCAAGGACCTCGTTATTGTGGTTGGTGATTATTTCTGACATGTGGTTGAAGTTTAGGTGTTCCAAATTTAAACAAAAATAGCACCTTAAAAGATGCTATTTTCGTGAAAATTTTTCTTCTGGAGAGGGCTGGACGTTAGGGGATGTTATGGAATCAGATACCCCATACGATATACATCGAACCCCAGGTGAAACCGGCTCCGAAGGCGGTCAGGATGATCTTGTCGCCTTTTTTGAGCTGGCCCTTGAACTCGTCGAGACACAGGGGTATCGAGGCCGCCGAGGTGTTGCCGTAATGCTGGATGTTGACAAGCACCTTCTCCGAGGGGATGTTGGCGCGTGAGCCTACGGCCTCGATTATGCGCATGTTGGCCTGGTGGGGCACGAGGTAGTCGATGGTCTCGGCTGTGAGGCCGTTGCGGTTCATCACATCGATTGTGGCGGTGTACATGTCGGTGACGGCGTTCTTGTAGACGTTGCGGCCATCCTGGAAGAGGAAGTGGCGCCCGTTGTCAAGGGTCTCCTGGGTGGTGGGCTCGGCAGATCCGCCGCCCCACATCACCAGGTGTTCCAGGCCGTTGCCGTCGACGTGGAACACCGCGTCGATGACTCCGGTGTTTTCCTCTGTCGGCTCCACGAGCACGCATGCCGCGCCGTCGCCGAAGAGTGGGCATGTCGCGCGGTCTTTGTAGTTGACCATCGAGGACATCTTCTCGGCTGCCACCACGATCACTTTCTTGCGGAGTCCGCTCTTGACGTAGGCGGCCGCGTCTTCCAGGGCCACGATGAATCCGGCGCAGGCGGCCTGGATGTCATATGCGTAGGCGTTTTTCAGTCCGGTGCCTTTGCAGATGATGGAGGCGGTGGAGGGGAAGCGGTAGTCGGGGTTTGAGGTGGCGCAGATTAGAAGCTCCACATCCTCGGGGTTGGTGCCGGTTTCTGCAAGGAGTTTTTCGACAGCCTTGATGCCGAGGAAGGATGAGCCTTCGGGGGTCTTGAGGATACGGCGCTCCTTGATACCCACGCGTGTGGTGATCCACTCGTCGTTGGTGTCTACCATTTCCGACAGCATCTCGTTGTCGAGGATGTCATCGGGAACGTAGGAGGCTATCCCGGTTATAGTCGCGTTGAGCATAGTCTGGTGAGGGGATTGGTCAGTCGGGTGTGACTGAAGGTAGAAAGGTGGTGTATATAAGTGTTGAAAGGCTGCCTTTTCAGGAGGCAGCCCTTTCAAAAAGAGCCGTTACCGGATTTCGGAAGGTGACATTCACCTTGCTTTCTGGTTTAGACAACGGCGTCTTTTTCGATGGCGATCTTACCGCGGTAGTAGCCACATTCAGGGCATACGCAGTGGTAAACGTGCCATGCGCCACAGTTGGGGCAGATGGCCAGGGTGGGCATAGCGGCCTTGTCGTGGGTGCGGCGCTTTGCTGTGCGGGTCTTTGATTGACGTCTTTTGGGATGTGCCATTTTCTTTTATCGTTTTGTTTTTTCTTGCGTTTTATATGACTCGTGGCGCGGTGCCGGAGTCGGCCTTTCAGGTGGCGGGAGAAGACCGGCGGCCGGGCCTTGTGTCTGTTTGTCCGCGGACAGAGGGGAATGGCCTATTCTCCTGAGCCTAGGTTTTTGAGAGCGTCCCAGCGGGGGTCGGTCGGGGCCTGGGAGGAGGTCTCCTCCTGGATGTCGCCGGCCTCCATCTCGTCGATCAGCTCATCCTCGAGATCCGCATCCGGGTCGTCGGCGACGTGGGTGCGGTGCTTCTTGAGCAGCGAGCTCATCGCGCGGTTGCATTTTCCCAGCGGATGGATATGCTTGATGGGGATGGCGAGCGATACGGTGTCGAAAATCATGTAGGCGACGTTGAGGTGGTTGTCGCTTTCGGGTATCTCGATGAACTCGTCTGAGTCCTCCTTGTAGGAGTCGCCATATTTCACCGTTACGTGGTAGGCGGTCTCGATGGGCAGCTCGAGGTCGTCGAGGCATCGGTCGCAGGCCACTGTGACAGTCCCGTCGCATGCGAAAGCCAGGTCATATACTCCGTTGCGGTATGTGACCGTCAGGTCCACGGCCACGTTGGCGTCGCGGATGTCGGTGCTGTCCATATTTTTGAAGAATTCCTTCCCGAGGTCGTAGTGGAACTCGTGGGTTCCTTCGGGAAGCATCTTCAATGGGAGTTTAAATTCGCTGAACTTTCCCACTTTGAAAGGGTGTTTATGCGGTGAATATCAAGCGTTTCCAAACGTTGTCAACCGGCAGGCGTCGCCGCCCGCAAGCTGAACAGCCCGGAAAAACTGTGCAAAGGTAGCGATTTTCTTTGTTTTTCCCAATATTTGGCCCTGATTTTTTTCATGCCAGGGATGGGAGTGTGGCTGCCTTCGGCTGACGCTGTCAGGCGGGTCATTATCAGCCGACTCGCGGCGGCGGCGCGTGTGGGCCGTCGCCGCGAGTCGTGACAGGTGGTGGAGGCGCGGGGCTTGTGTGTGGCTCCGGCGCTGTTTACTTGGCGAGTTTAGAGTCGATGAGCTTTATCTTCTCCTCGATGGAGGCCAGGTCATCCTTGATTCGCTGGATGCGGCGTTCCATCTCGCGGACCATAGAGTCTCCCGATTTGCTCTTTGATGAGAGGAAGCCGAGGTTGTTCTCATAGGTCTTCAGCTCGTTGCGCTTGATTTCGAAGGCGCGCAGGATGCGCTCGCGTTCGCGGTAGAGCTTCTGCTGGTCGGCTCCCATCTCGTTGATGACATCCTCGAAGCGTGAGCGGCCTCCGCGGTCGCGGCCGAGGCGGTTGTAGAGCGCGTCGCAGGCGGCGCGGTACTCGTCGTAGAGCTTGTCTTTCTCGCGCATCGGCACATGGCCTATGGTCTGCCACTTTGCCTGCAGTTCCTTGACCTTGGGCATGGTCTCGGCGCGGTTTGAGTCGAGGGGTATCTCTTTGAGCGCGGCGATGATCTCGCGTTTGGCCTTGAGGTTGACCTGCTCGGCGGCACGGCTCTCGTTGAGGTTGGCCTTGCGGCTCTCGAAGAATGCGTCGCAGGCGGTCTGGAAGCGGTGCCAGATGCTGTCGGAGTGCTTCTTGGGCACTGTGCCGATGGTCTTCCATTCCTTCTGGAGGCGTACCAGCTCGTCGGCGGTCTTCTTCCAGTCTGTGGAGTCTTTGAGGGCCTCGGCCTTCTCGCAGAGAGCGGTCTTCCTGGCGAGGTTGGCGGCCAGCTCCTCTTTCATCTCGCGGTAGTGCTCGGCCTTGAGGGTGAAGAACTTGTCGCATACCGAACGGAAGCGCGAGAAAAGCTGGTTGTTGGTCTTTCGCGACGCGAAGCCGAGTTTCTTCCAGTCTTCCTGCGCGGCGAGAATCTGCTTGGTCATCTCGTCCCAGGCGGCGTAAGTCTTGAGCGAGGAGAAGTCGAGGGCTTCCACGCGTTCGCATATCTCGGTCTTGGCCTTCTCGTTCTCGAGTTCGCGGGCTTTGCGTTCCTCGAAGAATCCCTGGTATTTCTTGTTGACGAGGGTGGAAGCATCCTTGAAGCGGGCCCAGATTTCCTCGCGTACCTCCTTAGCAACGGGGCCTGTTTGACGCCATTCGTCGTGGAGGTTCTGCAGCCGCTTGAATGCCAGGACGATGTCTTCCTCCTCGTTGAGCTTCTCGGCCTCCTCGCAGAGGAGGGTCTTCAGCTCGAGGTTCTTGCGGAAGTCATAGTCGCGGAGGTCTTTGTTGACTTTCAACTGGTCGTAGAACTGCTCCACGGCTCCCTGGTAATTCTTCCACAGCTCTGTGGCCTCTGTGGCAGGTACTTCGCCGATTTCCTTGAACTCGGCCTGTATCTCCTTGACGCGCGGGAAAGCGCGGTTGACATTGTCGGTGTCGGCCGATATGGTGTTTAGCTCCTCGATGAGGGCGAGTTTGCGGGTGAGGTTGTTGTTGCGCTCCTCCTCTTCCGCGGCGGCCTGGGCGGCTTTGCGCTCGCGGACAGTGTTCATCAGTGACTTGAACTCCTCTTCGGCGGGGTCGAGAGCCGGAATGAAACTCTCCGCGTCTTTCCCGTCGGCGAGGTGGGCTGTCAGCTCGGCTTCCTGCTCAGCCTTGCGGATGGCGTAGAAACGCTGTTTGAGGTGGGAGATTTCCTCACGGGAGATTTCCACGGTCTCGTCAGCGGCCATCTTTGTCAGGCGGGCCATGATGTCCTCTTTTGTCTTGATTTCATCTTCGGTCTGGCGGGCCGTGGCTTCGTCGGCAGACGCGTCCACGGCGGTTTCGGTCTCTTCGGCCTCCACGGCTGTCACAGTCTGTGCTGCCTGGAATGCCTTGTCGGCCATCTGGGCCTCGGCGGCTTCTTCGTTGAGTCGGGCTTTGCCGGCGGCTGCGGCTTCAGCCTCTGCGAGGTTGATGCCAGCGTCGGCGATGGATTGAGATTCAAGGGACTCCGCCGGGGTGGCGGGGGTGGTGGCAACCTCGGGCTTTGCGGCCTCGGGGTTAAGATCACGCGTTTCCATAAAAAATAGATGATTAGAAATGAGGGGCACGGGGCAACCCGCGTTGAGGCCGACTGGGCAGACGGGCCGGTGTCGCGGACAACTCCGCGCGATTCCGGTCTGCTTGCCTGAGGGCTGACGGGCGACCCTTATAACACACTTGCAAAGGGCGGTCTTCCCGTTTGTGGCGGGAAAACGCGCGTCAAATATAGCAACAATTTTTCACATTCAGCATCTTTTAAGGAAAATTTTTCACATTTGTTGGCCATTGTCGACCGTAAGAAGGGAGAAGGGTGTGGACCCGCGTCGCTATGGGCCAGTCTTGGCGGTCATGACAAGACCATAATCACAGGTATGTCACGCATTGTCATGGCGGTCAGTGCTGTAATTGGAGTGACAAAGGCGACGCTCCGATACCGGATGCGCCGCCTTGTTTGTCCAATCTTTATATACCCGACGGTGACAGTCTGCTGAATCAGCGAACCGCGATTTTCTTGCCGTTGACGATGTATATGCCTGCAGGCAGGTCGGAAAGAGGGTCGGCGGAGCCGGCTGCGGCCTTGACAGCTATGCCCTGGAGATTGTAGACTGTCACAGGCGAGTCTATGTCATCTGTGATGGAAACGATGACGGAGGACGCGCTGTTTCCGGAGCGCAGTGCGACAGCCGTGATATTGTAGGGAGCGCCCCCCTCAGGATTTGACTGTATCATGAGGGTGTTGACATCGGCAAGTGCTTCTTTTAAGTCTATTCCGTTGAGGTCAACCGTTGCTATGCGGGCCTTGTGGTCGACCTGGCCGTTGTCGGCCCATATGGCTTCGGGGTTATCCCAGGCGGTAAGCACTTTCATGAAATATCCGGTGTTGTCGCCATTGTCATCCGACAGGTAGATGTCAAGATAACGCTGTCCTTCATAGTTGTCGAAAGCGGTCTTGAACAGTTCGAGAGTGTTCCAGTTGTCAACCCAGAAATATCCGCCCCAGATTGCGCCCTTGGGCATTGAGAAACCGTCGTTGCATATGCTTACCTTTTTCACGGTGAAGGATGCGCCGCAAAGTTCAAGGCCGAAGGTGCGCAGGGCATCGAGCATGTCGGCAGTGATGTATGCCTTTAAGTCGGGGGTGTCGTCGCCAAGGTAGGTGAAACGAGTGCCGGGCAGCCATGTGCCGTCGGCTTTAAGTTCGATGACATCGGTGGTGGATTCGAAAGTGATATGGATATAGTCGCCCACATTGACATCGCTCTCGAAGTCTGAGGCGGGAATTGACATGGTGTTGTCCCAGGTCACACTGACGGGGTCGCCATTGTAGAGGGTCTTGAGCGTCTCCTGTGAATGCACAGGCACGAAAGTCACCGTTGCGACGAAGGTCGCAATTGCTAAAGTTTTCATAAAGAGTGTTTTATGTTGGGTGGATGTGTTCGGTCGGAAGTGTTGTCAGATGGTTGTCGCCGAAATCAGCGTGAGCTTACGGTGATGTCGCTCACAGTGATGTCGGCACCGTAAGAGTTGACCGACCAGCAGTTGCGGGCGATGCCATAGAGGCGGGTGGTGAAAGCGGCGTTGTCATTGATGTAGAGGGTGACGACAGAGTTGTCGTTGACCATTGTGATATGATACACTCCGTCGGCGGGTTGGGCGAAGAGATAGCCGTCGGCGTTGCCGATGAAGCCTTCACCGCCCGGGCCCTCGTTCTCAAGGTTGATTTTGCGGCGTCCGTTGCCCTCGGGATTGACCACCATTGTGTAGTAGCTGTCTGAGTCAGATCCGCGGCTTAATGATATGCCGAAACGCTCTTCGGGATTGTCGAGGGTCACGGTCATGGTGACACGGTTGGTGTAGCCGAGCCTGGGCATCAGCTTGTGGTCTTCGCCAGACAGACGGAAGTCTGCCAAGGCGTTGGCCGGACCGAAGGCGGAAGCCATCGATGGGGCCTCGGCCAGGGTCAGGGTGCCGTCGGGATGCTGCACGAGCTTGTGGGCCACCAGGTTGCCTGCCCAGTCGAGAGAGGAGAGGTTGTTTGACCCGGCGCGGGTGCCACACCAGCCCCAGATGTAACGGTCGGTGCCGTCAGAGGCGGTTTTGCCGGCGTATAATCCACGTGAGTCGAGGAATCCCTCATGGTCGTCGGGCCATATGCCTGCGTCGTTGGCGGTGCAAGCCTTCAGCTCCTCGATGGTGCGTCCCTTGAAGTACTGCACCCGGCGGATGGCGCTATGCTGCTCTGAGTAGACCAGATACCACCAATCTCCCATCTTGAACAGGTCGGGGCACTCATAGAAGCGATCCCACATCATAGTCATGAACACGCCGTTGTCGCGCCAGTCGCGCAGGTTGCCTGACACATATTCGGCGATGACCCCTTTGCCGTTGCTTCGGGTCGACACGAGCATGTGGAACAGGCCGTCGTCACCCTTGAACACAAACGGGTCGCGGAAATCGCGGGTGTCATACCCGTCCGCTCCGGTGATGAGCAGGCTGCGGTCTTTGGTCCAGTTGCGGAAGTCGGTGGATGTGGCGAGCATCACCCCCTCGAGGATTCCGCCTGTATGGGCCGTGTTAGAGGCGTGGCCGGTGTAGAAGGTGTAGTACACACCGTTGTCGTAGATGGTGGAGCCTGTGCCGATGGCCGCGTCAAGCTCATTGACCGACCCCGTCGGGATGAGTTCGCCCATCGATGTGTATGACACCGCGTCGGAGGTCGAGACGGCCCAGATGGGGTGGTATGTCTCCCCGTTGGGGCGGTAGTCTTGCAGATACAATATTTTGAAGTCGCGGGCCACGGGGTCGAAGAAAGGCATCGGGTCGCCCACGCATCCCACCTGGGGTTTGTAGAATATATCCTGCTTCTGCATGTCGGATGAGGCGAAGTAGAGGTTGTCGGCGTTCCAGTCGCGCTGGGTGAGCAGTGGCTCGCTTTCGCCGCAGGCCGACAGGGATATCATGGTCATGGCAGCGGCAATGACCGCCGAATGTGTATGTCTGGTTTTCATGGATGCTTGTTATTGACAGAGGTGATTGATGGCGTTTTTGGTGAGTTTCTCCATGTTGTCTTTGTAGGGGTTGGCCATGCCGTTGGGATTGTGCCACTCGTAGGCGGGTGAGCCGATGGTGATGACGCGTCCCGACATGGACCCTTTCAGGGCCTCGTAAGGCTCAAACTCGGCGATGGTGACGCAATTGGAATCTCCCGCGTCGTTAGAGGCCAGGGCCTTGGCTCCCGTGGCCTCCTCCCAGTCGGCCATTGATGAATAGCCGTCGCGGTCGACGAGCCACTGGAGGGTGCGGTTGGAATACTGCATACCTTTGGCCGCGAGCAGAATGCGGCCGCCATCGGTCTCGATGCCGTCAAAGAGCGGATGCCCCTCGTTTCCGGCGATGCCTATGCCGAGGTCATTCTGCAGGGTCTCATAGTTCTCCCCGCCGAACATGTTGTTGGGCGACTGCTGGTTGCGGGCGATGCGCCACACATCGTTGATATACCTGGCGCCGTCGCGGGTGGCCAGTATCGCGCCGCCGCGCAGCCAGTAAGAGTTGAATGTGTCGCGGGTGTCCCACATCACGCCGGGCCAGTCGGTGAAATCGAGATGTGCCCATACCATGGCGTAGTCATCCAGTATCACGCTGCCGTCAAGCACCGACTGCAGGGCCACATAATGAGAGTTGGGTACATTCTCCATCATCCATCGCGCTGCGGCCTGCGCCTCAGGGCCGAGGCCGTCGATTGATGACGCATTGCCGACGAAAGCCTTGGGAGCCTGTGACATCTCATCCTGGATTACAGTGACGGTGTAGACAGCCGTGGCGGTGCGGTATGAGGCGGTGAATTCAACAGGCGATGAGAAGTCGATGAGCGAGCCGGAGGCCGGGGTCACCTGCGCGCCATCGGTGGCGGTCAGTGACACCTGCATGGCGGTGACATCGGCATCGACAGGCACGAAGACCAGGATGGTGCGCGCCTCGTTGTCGATGGCCCCGGAATACCGCGCGTTGAGCGTGAAGGTGAGTATCTCGACATTGTCGTGTGACGCGAATAGGGTGTAGGTCTGTGACACATCGCCGTTGACCACCTTGACGGGCTGGGGGATGTTGCCATTGAACCGCGAGCCCCGGTTGAGGTCGCATGTGGCCCCGGGAGAGAGGGTGATGTCGTCCACCGAGAGCGCGCCGAGGTCGGTGTCGGTCGGGAGCGATACCTTGATGGTCCCGGCTACATGGTCGATTTCGGCGGCGTGTCCGCTGATGGTCATCGATTCCACCCGGGTGTCTCCGTCGAGCATCATTCCCGAGGTATTGTCGCCGCAAGAGGAGGCGCAGGCCATGGCCAGCAAGGCGGCCAAGATTGTGTATATTGTCTTTGTCAGTGTTTTCATTGCGGGATAGGATTACCAGTTACCGATGTTCTGCTTGTAGTGGCCGTTGGATGCCGCCACCTGGGCGTAGGGGATGGGGAGGTACTCGTTTTTGTCGGCGGTGAATGAAGCCGAGGAGTATATGGCGCAGTTGTCGGCCTCTTCGGCGTAATAGCGGTTTATCACCTGGGCTGCCTCGCCCCATCTGACGAGGTCGAAGAAGCGGTCGCTCTCCATGGCCAGCTCCACGCGCCGTTCATGCTTGACGATTTTCAGGGCCTCGTCGGGTGAGTAGGAGCCGGTGTATGGGCGGCATGCCATCCTCACTCCGTAGAGGCGGGTGTAGTCGGCGATTGAGGCGGTAGACTGGGCGGCGCGGGCACGCAGGTCGTTGACAATCTGGATTGCCTCGGGGATGCCTTGGTTGAGCTGCACGAGGGCCTCGGCGCGCATCAGCATGATGTCGGCGTAGCGCAGCACGATGCGGTTCATCGGCGAGCCCCACCAGAGGCCGCTCTTTATCAGGTATTCCCCGTCGGGGTCGACATTGTGCTTGAGGGTGACGTAATAACCATAGAGGCCGTTACTGCGGCTCCAGATGGCCGAGCGGTCCATGATGTAGTTGCCGTTGAACATGTATGGTGTGCCGGGCATGCCGACGGTCAGGAACAGGCGCGGGTCGGCGTAGTCGGCGGCCATGTCATAGTCATCCTGATTGAATGTGTCGATGAACGGATGTCCGTCAGCATCGGTGCGGAAGGCGTTGACCAGGTTCTGCGACGGTTTGTAGAAGTCGCATCCGCCGTCGGTCACCCCCGGGATGTTGGGGACGATCAGACCATAGGCCCAGTTGCAGTTACCCTTGTTGGTGCCGTCGTTCATCGAATACTGCATAGCCCAGATCGACTCGGAGCCGTTCTCAAACTGAGGTTCCGGACGGAAATTGTTGTGGAAGTCGCTTTCGAGGGCGATGCCCGACGCGCCCATTATCGCCGGGTCGGTGTATTCGATGACCTTGAGCAGGTCATCGCGGTCGATGGAGGTGACGCGGTGGCTCTGCGGGTCATCCTGGCGGTAAGCCTTGTAGAGGTAGGTCTTGGCCAGGTATGCGGCGGCAGCGGCGCGGGTGGGGCGTCCCTTGTCGGGCTGTATGGCCGGGAGGGTCTCGAAGGCGTATCTGAAATCCTCGATGATGCGCTGCCATCCCTCGTCGTTGGAGTAGAGGGTGTTGTCAAGCTGGTTGTACTGCTCGGGGGTGAGCGACGCGTCGATGGCGAAAGGTATGTTCTTGTAGAGACGTTTGAGCAGGAAATGGCCGTGGGCGCGCAGGAAGCGCATCTCGGCGATGCGGGAGTCGCGCTGCGGATATTCGGCGGCATCCATCCCCGACAGCACCTGTATGGCGGAGTTGGCACGGGAGATGGCGTTGTATAGGCGCTGCCACATGTCTGAGATGTTCCAGTTGGTGGTCATTATGCCCTGCGATACCTCAAGGGCGTGGAAGACATCGCCGTCCTCGGTGCCGTTGCCCCCTTTGTAGGCGTCGTCAGACCTGACATCGTAGTTCCACATCGAGAATGAGGAGTTGATGTCTTCGGCCGAGATCCAGATTGCATAGGCCGATATGACGAGGTTGTCGACATAGGCCGGGTCGAGCACCTGGCTTTCGTCAAGCACCCCCTGGGGTTTCTGCTCGTCGAGGAAGTCGTTGCAGCCTGTGGCCATCACGGAGGGGATGGCGATGGCGGCGCAGGCGAGGGATTTGTATATGAATCGTTTCATTTGTTGGTCTTGATTTAAGGAGAGGGAATCAGAAAGTCACGTTGAGGCCGAAAGTCACATTGGTGGAGATGGGGTAGCCGAAGTTGGGGTTCTCGGGGTCGACACCGGTGAATTTGCGGCTCTTGATGGTCAGCACGTTCTGGGCGCTGACATAGAAGCGGAGCTTCTGCATGCGGATTTTGGAGGCGAGTTTGGAGGGGAGGACATAGCCTACCTGCACGTTGCGCAGCTTGAGGAATGAGCCATCCTCGACAAAGTAGGTCGACACGCGTTTCTCATTGTTGGAGTCGGTGCGGCTCAGGGCGGGGATGTCGCTGTTGGGGTTGAGGGGCGACCAGGCCTGCAGCAGTCGTTCACCCTTGTTGAGGAAACCGATGTTGAGTCCGCTCCAGAGGTCAGTCTGCTTCTTGAAGTCGGAAATCACATCCTGGCCGGCGGCTCCTTGCCAGAACATCGAGAAGTCGAAGTCGCGGTATTGCAGATAGAGGTTCAGGCCGTAGGTGAAGTCGGGGGTCGGGTCGTAGATCCAGTCCTGGTCGGCCTCGGTGATGCGTCCGTCGCCGTCGAGGTCGCGCCAGCGGATGCGTCCCGGGGCTGCCCCCTCCTGTATGGCGTGGTTGTCGACCTCCTCCTGCGAGCGGAAGATGCCGTCGGCGATGTAGCCCGCCTGCGCGCCGAATGAGTGGCCTATGACGCTGTAGACCCCGTTGCCTCCGAAAGTGCCGTTGGCGGCCACAGTGGTGGGCAGTTTGGTGATTTTGTTGCGGTACGCGGCAATGTTGCCAGTGACCTCATAGCGGAGACCGTAGGATGTCGTGTTGCGGAATCCGAGATTAAGCTCGATACCCCGGTTTTTCATCTCTCCGGCATTGATCCATTGTGTCGAGCCTTCACCCATGGCGGCGATGCCGGCCATCTGCACCAGTATGTCGGATGTCTTCTTGTGGTAGAGGTCGAGCGAGCCGAAAAGGCGGTTGCCCATCATGGCCCAGTCGAGTCCGAGGTTGATCTGTGTGGTGGTCTCCCACTTGATGTCGGGGTTGCCGATCTGGTCGCGCTTGAAGCCCGAGGGGAGTATGCCTCCGCCGTTGGAGCCTGTGATGTCGTAGGATGTGCCGTAGCTCGAACCGCCGTTGGCGCTCACGCCGTAGTTGGGGACATAGACGAAGTAGCGGGCGAGGTTGCTGATTTCCTGGTTACCGGTCTGGCCCCATGAGAAACGCAGCTTGAGGTCGTCGAGCCAGGTCTGGTCGCGCAGGAATGACTCGTTGTTGATTCTCCAGCCCAGAGAGAAGGAGGGGAATGTGGCATAGCGGTTGTTGGCACCGAAGCGTGAGGAGCCGTCATGGCGCACGGTCACCCCGAGGAGGTAGCGGTCGTCAAAGGAGTAGTTGGCCTTGGCGAAGAATGACACCAGCGAGTAGCCGTCGCCGGAGCCGTATGCCTGGGCGGTGCCTGTGCCTGCGTTGGGCCACATGTAGTCGGGGTTGAGCACAGCGAAGTCGGTCTTGTAGCCTGAGAACCATGTGGAGGTCTCGCGTATAAGCTCCATACCGCCGAGGATGTCGAAGTGGTTTTTGCGGAAGTCGATGTTGTAGCTGGCCACAAGGTTCCACATCCAGCGGGTCCAGTGCTCCTGCTTCGCCTCCACGGCGTTGGTGGTGTTGGCCACAGTGCCTTCGGTCACAGGATAGGTGAAAATGCGCTGCTCCTTCTGAGAGTAGTCGAGGCCGAATGTGGTCTTGACGTTGAATCCCTTGAAGGGGTTGACATTGACATATGCGTCGCCGAAGAGTCGCCAGTATTTGTAGCGGTTGTCTTTGTTGCGTTCGAGACGGGCCAGCGGGTTCTCGCGGTCGGGGTAGCCGCCGACAGGCCCGGCGAACTCGCCGGTGGTGGTGTAGACAGGCAGCGAGGGATTGAACTGCAGCACATTCTCGAGGAATCCGCCGGGGGCCTGCAGCTCGTCGGTGCGGTTGAGGGTGAAATGCTCACCGATGGTAAGGATGGAGAAGGGCTTGAACTCGGTGTTGATTCGTGCCGAGAAACGCTCGAAGTCGGAATACTTGATGACACCGAGGTTTTTGTAGTAGCCCAGCGAGAAGAACGCGCTCATCTTGTCGGAGGAGCCGCTGACGGTCAGGTTGTAGTTCTGTATGAGACCGGTGCGGGTGGTCTGGTCAAACCAGTCGGTGTCAGCAGCCGGTGTGATGCCTGCGTCGTCGAGATATTTGTTCATCGAGATGGAGTTGAGCACCGGGTTGCCCGCAGCGTCATAGCCCCAGTTGTAACGGTAACCCAGGCCGTTGGTGTTGGGATCCTGTCCGTCGTTGACATAGGCCTGCCACATGGCCTGGCCGAAGCCCTGGGCATTGAGCACCTTCATACGGTTGGCGTAGAACTGGGCGGCGATTGACGCGTCGAGGGTCACGCGGATGTCTTTGCCCCTCTTGGTGGTGATGATGATCACACCGTTGGCGGCCCTGGAGCCGTAGATTGATGCGGACGCTGCGTCTTTCAGCACCTGTATTGACTCTATGTCACCGGGGTTGAGCTCATGCATGCCCGACTTTGTGGGGACTCCGTCGATGATATACAGCGGGTCGTTGTTGTTGAGTGTGCCGATACCACGGATGCGCACCGTCGATGCTCCCGACGGATTTCCGTCGGCCGAGATGTTCATGCCGGGCACACGTCCCTGGAGGGCTTTGATAGGGTTGTTTTCATTCTGCTTGGCGATTTCGTTGACATCAACGGCGGTGATAGCGCCGGTCACGTCGGCCTTGCGCTGCACCGAGTAGCCGACGACGACAACCTCGTCAAGCACCTCGGAGTTCTCTTCGAGGATGATTTTCATGGTTGGTGCGGCCAACAGTGTCTGCGGTTTGTAGCCTACATAGCTGACTGTGATTTTTGAGCCTTGAGGCACCGTCAGCTCGAAGTTGCCGTCGATGTCGGTCGCCGCTCCGGCCGCGCCTCCTGTGTCGGAAATCACGCTTGCGCCGATCAGCGGCTCATCGTCGGTGGCCGAGACTACTGTCCCTTGCACGGTGATGCTTTGCGCGTTCATCATGACTGCGCTGATGAACAGAAGCAATGCGCTGAGAATTGATTTTTTCATGTTTAAGGTTTGTGATAAAAGATTTGCCGCAAAGTTAAGGAGACACACCTCGCCGGGGAGATAAACATTTCAGTGTCTGATGGTAAAAAATCGGCATTGAGGGAAATTTGAAAGGCTTCTCCGCTTTTTTGAAAACGTGTAGGGGGCGGATTGTCCCGTCGGGTGTGCCGGAAAAATCATAAGTAAGAATGTGTGGTGGCTCCCCTTGGCGGTGGCGTGAGGGTCAGATGCGGTTGCGGATGTCGGAAGGGGCCTCGCCGTATAGGTCGCGGTAGCATTTCGAGAAGTAGGCCGGCGTGGAGAAACCCACGGCGTAGGCAATCTCAGAAATAGAGCGGTCGGTGGAGAGCAGCAGTCTGCGGGCCTCTTTCAGGCGCAGGTTGCGGATAAGCTCAACGGGGGTGTAATTGGTGAGGGCCTTGATTTTGCGTGAGAACTGCGAGGTGCCGAGGTGCATCATAGAGGCGACTTTCTCGACCCCGAAGTCGCGGTCGGCCATCTCCGTGGCCACGATTCGGAGGAATTCCGCATAGAAGTCGCTGTCGATTGCCGTAGGGGATGATGGCTGGATGTCGGCCGACGCGACTCCGGTGGCTGCAGTCCTGGATTTGACTGCCGCCGGGTTGCTGTAAAGGTCGCGGATGCGGCGGCGGTTGGCGACAAGGTTGCGACACCGGGCCGCGAGCATATCCCCGCTGAATGGCTTGGGAATGTAGGCGTCGGCTCCGCTCTCGTAGCCCTTTAGGCGCTGCTCGTCGAGCGAACAGGCTGTGAGCATCAACACCGGGATGTGGCTCGTGGCTACCTCTGACTTCAGGATGGCGCAGCACTGAAGGCCGTCCATGACCGGCATCATCACGTCGCAGATGATTATGTCGGGGGTGTATTTGGCGGCGAGCTTGACTCCTTGCTGGCCGTTGGTGGCGGTCAGGATGTTGTACTCTCCCGACAGCAGGTCTGTGACCAGGGTCAGGATTTCCCTGTTGTCGTCTATGGCCAGCAAAAGAGGCTTGGACTCATCGAATGTCGCTATTGTCTTCGGCTCATCATGGTCGGCGGTGTCGCAGAGGTCGAGAGCCTCGGCAGATGACGTGGCGGATGCTGGCTCAGAGGGTTTGTAGGCGCTGCCTGCGCAGTGGGTCACCGGCAGGGTGATGCGGAAACAGGAGCCGTGGCCCACCTCGCTCTCCACCGAGATTGTGCCGCCATGCAGCTCCACGAAGGCGCGTGTCAGGGCAAGCCCGATGCCTGAGCCTCCGGCCTTGACCTTGTCGCCCTGGTAGAAGCGGTCGAAGATTCTTGACAGGTCGGCTTGCGGGATTCCGCATCCGGTATCGGTCACCGAGATGTTGATTGCCTTGTCGTCGCATGAGCAGGCCACGGTGATTTCCCCCTTGGGAGGGGTGGCCTTGAAGGCGTTGGAGATGATGTTGAACATCACGCGTTCGAGTTTCTCGACATCGACGGCGGCTGTGGTCGGCCCGGCCTGGGATATGTCGGTGGAGAGCCGTATGTCGTGCTTGCGGGCCAGTTCGTTGAAGGATGCTGTCCAGTCGGCAATCAGCTGCCGGAAGTCAGATTCGGCGAGGTTGAGGTCGAGGCGGCCATTCTCATATTTCCGGAAGTCGAGAATCTGGTCGATGAGACGGCGCAGGATTCTGACATTCCTTGAGGCAAGCCCGACCAGCGACTTGTCGCGAGGGGTGAGATAGTCGGCCCGTGAGAGCTGTTCGACAGGCTCGGCTATCAGGGTCAGGGGTGTGCGCAGGTCGTGCGACACATTGGTGAAAAACACAAGCTTCGAGCTGGTGGCCTTGTCGAGCCGGTCATACAGCTCTTTCTGCTTGTCACGTTCAAGTTCAAGCTGGCGGTTCTTTTCAAGCAAGGCTTGCTGATGTCGTCCACGCTGCCAGAAGAGCCTTATAAACAGGAATGTGATCAGCAGCAGAAGCACCATGATCAGGATGGCGGAGTAGAGCAGGGTGGTCTGGGTGGAATATTTGGCCCAGTAATCATCGACCATCTCCTTGAGTCTGACCACCATCTGTGTCTGCTGGCCTATCATCTCCTCCTGTTGCATGAGAATCCCGGCGTTGCTTAGGTCGACAGCCGGGGCAGGCGGCAGTATCACCTCGCGTTCGTAGGGCTTCCCGTCGAGTATGGCAAGGGCGGTCTGCAGCAGCAGATGGCCATAAGTCGGGTAGAGGAAAGTCGCGTCAATCACCGAGTCGGCCACGGCCTTGATGCCGACATCCTTTGCCCCGTCGATGCCGAGAATCGTAATTCCGTCGAGTCCGTGGCGGCTGACAACTTCGGCTGCCGCGATCGCCATGGCGTCGCTGTGGGAGTAGATGAGGTCTATGCCAGGGTCGCGGGTCAATATCGAGTCGACCATTCGGGCGGCTGTGTCAGGATTCCACCGCGCATATGCTGTGGCGACGATTCGCTTTCCGGGGTCTTTGGCAATCACCTCGGCGAATCCCCTGTGGCGCCCAGTCGCGGATGTCAGGGTAGTGTCCCCCATGATTTCGAGAATCTGGGCCTCGCGGGGCAGGAGGCTTATTGCATATTCCCCGGCCTCTTTTCCTATCTGGGAGTTGTCGACCTCGATATGGGCCGTGTAGCAGTCGCCATTGACCCGTCGGTCGAAGGTCACCACCGGTATTCCTCGGTCAAACGCCTCTTTGATGGCCGGAGTGACCTTGTCGGCATCTACCGGGTTGACAATCAGTAGGTCTATGTCCTTGTCGAGGAAATAGCGTATGTCGTTGATTTGCTGGTCGGCGTCATCGTCGGCCGAGCGGATTTCGACCGTGGCATTGTCATGAAACAGCAGTTCGCGCTCGATTTCGTCGTTGGTGGCCCATCTCCAGGGGTCGGAGCTGCATTGCACAACCCCGATATGATGCTCTTTCGCGTTGCCTCCCGAACAGCCTGACAGCATCCAGCCAATGGCAGCCGCCAGTATTGACAGCAACAGGGAGAATGCCATGCAAGAAATATTCCTATGTGTCGATTGTATTATGCGTAATGCCATGGTCATTAGATTCGTGATGGCAAAGATAGGTCAAAAATTCCAATTCGCCACATTTCGGGAGGTGAAAAAATAGATTATGCGGGATGGCCAGAACCTCGATTCCGGGAAAAATGTTTAACTTTGAGGACTGCACGACATGACAGGATGGATATCTGGAGCAAAGAGAAACGGTCACAGGTGATGGCGAGGATACGCGGGCGCGACACGAAGCCCGAGATTCTCGTCAGGCGCTATCTTTACGCGAGGGGATACAGGTTCCGCAAGAATGTAAAGGGGCTGCCTGGCACCCCCGACATCGTGTTGCGCAAATACCGTGTTGCGATTTTCGTGCACGGGTGTTTCTGGCATGGCCATGAGGAGGACGGGAAGATACCTGAGACCAACCGTGAGTTCTGGCTGGCCAAAATCAACCGCAACAAGGAGCGCGACAGACGCGACAAGGAGAGATTGCTGGCTATGGGGTGGTCGGTGGTGACGATATGGGAGTGCCAGCTCAAGCCGGCCGTGAGGCAGCGTACCCTGTCGGGGCTGGAGTATTACCTCAATCACAATTTCCTGCGGCTGCAGCGTATGAAGAAGCCTTCGCCGAGGCCATATGCCGCCACAGAGACTGCTGACGAGGTTGCCGCTATGGCCGCCGAACCTGCCGGCGGCTATGTCGGGTCAGCGGGGGCGGTAGATGAGGGTCATTGACCGCGATGGGGAGAGGATGTCGGCGGCGACGGCGCGCAGATGCTCCGGGGTGATCGCGCGGTAGCGCGGCAAAATGTCATCGATATTCTCATCATGGATTTCAGCTATGGCGAGTGACTGGGCTTTCTGCAATGGATTCATCATTGAGAACACGCGGTCGCTCTCAAGTCGGTTGACACATCTTGAGAGTTCGGCCGGGTCTACCTCCGACTCGGTGAGCTGGCGCAGCTCGTCGTTTATGGCCCGGATGGCCGCCTGCTCCGCTTCAGGGCCCTGGTCAAGCAGCTTGGCGTTGACAAGGAGCAACCCCGGATGCTCGGTGCCGAGGATGGAGGCATCCACATCCGAGAAGAGTTTGCCGGGCATCAGCAGTCGGCGGTAGAAGCGTGACGACTGGCCGTTGGCGAGTATGTCAGTGATTAGGTCGGCGGCGACATATCCCGGCGACTTGTAGCCTCCCATCGGGTAGGCGATGGTGATGGCGGTCTGGGGGACATTGCCTGAGGTCTCGACAAGGCGGGGCGACGAAGGGAGGGCGGGATCAGTGAAGAGGCGTGGGGCGATTTCACGGCGGGGTATGTCGCCATACCATTTCGTGACAAGTTCTTTGATCCGTCGGGGCTGTATGTTGCCCACGACCGACAACACGGCGTTGTTGGGCGCGTAATGGCTGTGGAACCACCGGCGGACATCTTCCTGGGTGGTCTTCTCGATGTCATGGAAGTCGCGTCCGATGACCGGCACCCCGTATGGATGGTCGGGATATGCCATGCCGAAAAGCAGGTGGCCCATGTCGCCGTAGGGGCGGTTGAGGCATACCTCCTTGAACTCCTCCACCACCACCGACCGCTGCACCTCAAGGGCTTTGTCTGAGAAGGCCAGCGACAGCATACGGTCGCTTTCGAGCCACAGGGCGGTCTCGATGTTGTGGGCCGGGATGACATCGTGGAAGCAGGTGAAGTCGTTGGAAGTCCACGCGTTGGATGATCCTCCGGCGGCCTGGAGCGGCGCGTCGAAGTCGGGGATGTTGACAGACCCACCGAACATCAGATGCTCAAACAGATGGGCGAGCCCGGTATGGTCGGGCGACTCGTCGCGGCCGCCGACATCAT
Organism: Bacteroidales bacterium; assembly: GCA_910575615.1. GTDB lineage: Bacteria > Bacteroidota > Bacteroidia > Bacteroidales > Muribaculaceae > UBA7173. Next base: position 96,196 of record CAJTEX010000010.1, read on the forward strand.
ACAGGGTGTTGACCACCGCCATCGAGGCGGTGGGGTTGTAGCTGTGGATGACCCGCAGGCCGTTGGGTAGCGAGAATCGGTAGGTCTCAGTCATTTTTCTCTCTTTGTCTTGTCGTTTGTAAGGGGGATTGCCGACAGAGACTTATTTCTTCACGACTCTCATCGAGATGATGCGGATGTCGTCGAGCGGACGGTCTTGTGAATTTGTCTGTGATTTCTCGATTTTATCGACCACATCCATTCCGCTGACAACCTCGCCGAAGACGGTGTACTGGCTGTCGAGATGTGGTGTGCCGCCGACTGTGGTGTATGCTTTCTTCTGCTCGGGGCTGAGTGAGGCCGGGTTCTCTGCGGCTTTCTGCTCGGTGATTGCCACCAGCTCATCCTGGAGGGCCTGGAGCGAGACCTGGTCGCGGTTCTTGCGCAGGGTGATGATGGAGTCGCGGTGTTGCTCGGCCAGCTGGTTGAAAATTTCCTGTTTGCGGGCCATCTGCAACTGCTTCTCCATCTGGGCGAGCTGCTGCTCGTTGTAAGCCTTTCCGGTGACGATGTAGAACTGCGACCCTGACGAGCGGCGTTCGGGGTTGACCTGGTCACCCTGGCGGGCGGCGGCCAGCGCGCCGCGGTGGTGGAAATGGCGGGGATAAACGATTTCAGCCTCAAGGGTGTAGTCGGGGCCTCCCGAGCCGAGACGCGCGTTGGAGTCGGCGTTCTTGGAGTCGGGGTCTCCGGTCTGCACCATGAACTCGTTGATGACGCGGTGGAACAGCACGCCGTCGTAATATTTCTCTTTGACGAGTTTCAGGAAATTGTCGCGGTGGGCCGGGGTGTCGCCGAAGAGGTGCACCCTGATGTCGCCTACCGAGGTCTTGATGTCGACCAGCGCGTCACCTTTCTCGATGACGGGGGCTTCGGATGTGAGCTGGGAGGTCATGATGACTTTTGATTTTGTTCTGGAATAGGCGTATCCTCCCGCGAGAGCCACCACGGCGGCTATCACCAGGAGCAGAGAGATGCGTTTGCGGTTCATTGTTTCAGATTGCTGAGATGGGGAAGAGCCGTTTGTAGATGCGGCGGAAGTTGTCGTCGGTGGCCGACAGCTCCTCGGAGCGTTCGGCGTAGTCAGGGCCATACATCTGCCTGAGCATGTCGCCCAGGTAGCGGTGTTCGCGGTCCTTCTCGATGCCCGACTTGATGAGCCTGTCGATATGCGGGGCGAAAGCCGCCGGGTCGATGGCGAAGAGGTAACGGGCGGCCGAGATGACAAACTGGCCTGTGAGGTCTACTTTCTCCATGTTCTCGACCAGCCATGGGAGTTCGGGTTCCACGGTGTCGATGTGATTCGCGATATATTCATATGTGAGAAGTCCGTCGGGATCAGCGGAAAGCTTCTTTCTTGCTTCTTCTTCCATGGTGTGATGGATAAGGAATTATTAAAAGTCTGCAGGCAGTCTGAAACCGATGCCTGCCGCAAAGTTAGCATTTTTATTTGAATCACACGCCGGTGTGTCAACGTTTTTCTTTCGCCGGGGATTCGCCGGCTATGGCCGGGAACAGCCGTATGGCATTGGCGTTGACCGTCGTGGCGAGCGCGGCGGGATTTTCGCCCCGGGCCTCGGCCACACGCCGGAGGATTTCCTCGGTGGTGAGCTGAGACTCATCGGTCTCTACCAGCAGCCGGTCGGCCGGGATAAGGGCCACGGTGGCCCGGTTGAATTTCTCGCCGATTGAGAAGTGGAGCCTGTTGTGGTCGCCCGAGGCGAGCAATCGGGCGAGCATGTCGGGATTGCCCCGGAATCCGTGGATTATCCAGGGCTGGCTGCCACAGGTCTCCTTCCTGATTTTCAGGAAGAGGTCAAGGGCCTTGACCAGGTGTGTCACCAATGGCTTGCCTGTCTTCTCGCTGAGGCGGATATGCTGGCGGAAAATCTCCTCCTGGTGTTCGATGGAAGCTCCCCTGAGGCGGTCGAGCCCGCATTCACCGACGGCCACGACTCTGGAAGAGGCGAGCGTCGCCTCCAGCTCCTCCATAATCTGCCGGGTGGCAGCTCCTGTATCCCAGGGGTGGATGCCTGCCGAGTAATATCCCTCATTCTCACGGATGGGGGCATGGCCGGATGGGAGGGAGATGATTGATGTCGGGGATGGGGTGAGGCGGTGGGTGTGCGCGTCGATGACATTGCGCGGCGGCACTGGGTCGTAGCCCGTGCCGCCCCAGGGATGACACCGCAGTAGGCGCCGTATGGCGAGTCGCGAGCCGCGAGCCGCCCCGTGGAGGCGCAGGGCCTCCACGGCGTATTGCGAGCATGTCGGGGTAAAACGGCAACTCCCCGGAAACATCGGGGAGATGCAGAGCTGGTAAAAGCGGATTGGCAGAATCAGTGCCTTTGCCAGCAGGCGGGATATGTGACGGGAGAGGGGTGCCACGGCGGTCAGCGGGGATGGTGTCACCGGTTGCCGGAATCCTTAGAGGGGCGGAAAATCTTGTGGAGCAGTCTCCTCATGGCGTTTTCCACCTTTGCGTATGGCTCGGGGGTGTTGCCCACATAGACAAACAGGATGTCGAGCGGGGCCTCGAGTGATTCAGGGAAATACTTCTGGCGGTTGAGCCGGTATGCCTCGCGGATGCGGCGCCTCATGGTGACCCTGTCGACGGCGTGGCGCAACCTTTTCTTCGGCACGGATGGAAGAAACTGGACGGCATCTCCCCTGGTGCGGCTGAGGTTGTCGCCCCAGACGGCCCGGAGGGGGTAGGCCAGCGCGCCCTTCACGTCGCGCTGCGCGAACAGCCTGTCTATGGCTGTCTGCGAACAGAGGTGGGTCGGTTTCGGTAGCCTGAAGTCGTTCACGGTTTCGGAGGATATGCTGTGGTGGGTTGTGGCTGTCTCAAGCCTCCTTGGCTGCCTCTTCCTTGAGGTAGTTCTCGATTGCGGCGGTGATTGACGGGGCGGCCGGGGTCGGCGCTTTCACGTCGAGGCGCAGCCCGGCATCCTCTACGGCCTTTGCTGTGGATGCTCCGAAGCAACCGATACGTATGTCGCCCTGGTTGAAGTCGGGGAAGTTCTTCTTGAGCGACTCGATTCCGGCCGGCGAGAAGAAGAGGAGCATGTCGTAGTCAAATGCTTCGTCGGGGGTGAAGTCGTTGCTGACGGTGCGGTACATGACCGCCTTGGTGTAGTTCACCTTGTTGGCGTCGAGCAGTTCGGCTCCGCGCGAGTTCACGTCAGAGATGGCGAAGAGGTATTTGTCCTTGTTGTGTTTGGTCAGCGCCGGGATGAGCTCGTCGAGCTTTCCGGTCACGCCGTGGAAAATCTTGCGTTTGCGGTAGACGATGTATTTCTGGAGGTAAAGGGCGATCTGCTCGGTGGTGCAGAAATATTTCATCGTGTCCGGGATGGAAATCCTCATCTCCTCACACAGGCGGAAGAAATGGTCGATGGCTGTGCGGGCAGTGAAAATCACGGCCGTGTAGTCGGGGATGTTGATTTTCTGCTGACGAAATTCTCTTGCTGAAAGTCCTTCAACCTTGATGAAAGGACGGAACACCATCTCGACTCCGTATCGTTGGGCGATGTCGTAGTATGGCGACTTGTCTGACGAGGGTTTTGGCTGCGAGACTAAAATCTTCTTTACTTTCACTTTCCTTATAGTCGAATAAATAATAACCGATAGCGGCTTACTCCCTTGCAATACGACTGGCTCGTATGCTGTGAGGTTATAATTGGTTACAAATTTCCATTGCCGATATGTAGATGGCAATCAATGGAATGATTTCCAGGGTGCAAAGGTACAAAATAAAGTAAAGCAATGACGGAAAATTATTGTAAAAAATCCTAAAACCTTTCGCGATGTATATGATACGGGAGACTGCATATAACCCGGCGGCCACCCATAGCATCGCGCCTGTGACCGACGGGTAGAACAGCGAGACAAGGGTGGGGATGGTCAGCAGTATGCCCAGCAGCACGGAGGAGGCGTTGAGGCCGCGCCGCCACTGGGCGGCGCTGACGCGGTCGGTGAAGGCGTATCCGACGGTGGTGCATGCCAGCAGCTCAAACAGGTAGAATCCCATGGCGAGGGCGGCAAGCGCTCCGACAGGCCGGAACACATCCCGTATGGCCGGCCCGGTGTCTCCCAGCCAGAGGAAGAGCAGTATCCCCTCGAAGACGCAGAGCTGGAGCAGAAGGATGACGAGGGTGCGGGTCTCCTTGGCGGTGTGGTCGTCGAAGGCGTTGGCGCGCCGTCTGACCGACCACAGGTCCTGGGTGATGGTGCGGAAAAGCCTCCTTACATGACGCATGTTTAGCCCCACCAGCACCAGAAGCATCACCACCATCGCCAGTATGCCTGTGTCGGAGCCTGGAGCGACGGGGCGCGACACCCCCTCCACGCCGTTCATCCAGCCCGGGTCGCGGGTGGTGTAGAGCGTCTGGTCTGACGGGGATGTCGGGGCCTGGTATTCGTGTGAACGGTATAATGACATGCGGCAGATGTGGCGTCAGGCTTTCTGTACTGACCTGAACTCCTCTTTGACGGTGTCCACCACATTGATGATGTAGTCGCCCATCTTCTCCATCGTCGAGATGATGTCCATGTAGTAGATGCCGCTCTGGTATTCGTAATGGCGTTCGTTGATGTTCTCGATGTTGTTGGTGCGCAGCTGGTTGCGCAGATTGTTGATCTCGCGCTCGCAGTTGTATGACACGATGATGGCCGACTCCTTCTGGTGCTCGAGGTTGTTGAGCAGCACCAGCATGTTGTCGACGGCTTTCTGGACGTAAGAGAACATCGTCTCGATGTTGCGGTATATCTCGTCGTTGAACTGCACGGCGCTCTGTTGCTTGCGGAGCAGGATTTTGCCGACCCCGAGGGCGCAGTCGGCGATGCTCTCGATTTCGGAGTCGATGCTGAGCATGGCCGCTATGCGGCGTTTCGACTCGTTGGAGAGCCGTCCCTCAGCGCAACGGTTGAGGTAGTTGGCAATCTCGATTTCCATTCGGTCTGAGATCTCCTCATATTTTTCCAGACGGGAGTAGACTTTGTTGAAGTCGTCTGAGCCATCTTTGGTGGTGATAAGCTCTTTGGCCATCGGCAGCATGCGCGAGACTCGCTCGGCGAACACCGAAATCTCCTTCTCGGCCTGGCTGATGTTGAGCTCAGAGGCGGAGAGGATACCTCCCGAGATGAATTTGAGCTGGAACTCGTCGTCGCCGTTGTGTCTGGCAGGCACGAGGAACTCGACGATCTTGACATAGACCCTGGTGAGCCATATCATTATCGAGAGGTTGATGAGGTTGAAGACGGTGTGGAATATCGACAGGCCGAACGATACGCTGACCTGGAGTTGCGAGATGATGGTCTGGTGGCGCAGTATCTCCCCGTCAGACGTGGGCAGCGACCCGGCGTAGAGCTGGTTGTAGATGTAGGGGTTGCTGGTCTGCAGGTCATTGACATATTTGAACAGCGATGTCGGGTCGCCCTGGCCGATTTCCTCGGTGATCCATGTGTTGAGGTCGACGAAGGGATAGAAGACGGCCAGCACCCACATTGTGCCGAGGAAGTTGAACAGCAGGTGGCCCATCGCGGTGCGTTTGGCCGCCACGTTTCCGCTCATGGAGGCGAGCAGGGGGGTGATTGTGGTACCGATGTTTGAGCCAAGCACCAGCGCGCAGGCCAAGGGGAAGTCAATCCACCCCTTGGAACACATTATGAGGGTGATGGCGAAGGTGGCTGCCGAGCTTTGGATGACCATGGTCAGCACAAGGCCGACGAGGCAGAAAATCAGCACCGAGCCGAATCCCATCGAGGCATAGCGCTGCAGGAACTCAAACATCTCGGGGTTGCTCTGGAGGTCGGGGACATACTTGCTGATCATGTCGAGACCCATGAAGAGAAACGCGAAGCCGATGGTGAATTCTCCGATTGACTTGGTGCGGCTCTTGCTTGAGAACAGCAGCGGGACGGCGAGGCCGATAAGGGGCAGGGCGAAAGCCGAGATGTCGACTTTGAAGCCGAACAGGGCTATGATCCAGGCCGTGAAGGTGGTGCCGACATTGGCTCCCATGATGACAGCCATCGACTGGGCCAGTGTCATGAGGCCGGCGTTGACAAAGCTGACCACCATGACTGTCGAGGCCGATGAGCTTTGAATTAAGGCTGTGATGAAAAATCCGGTCACTGTGCCGGTGAATCGGTTGCGGGTCATCGCCGACAGGATGTTGCGCAGACGGTCGCCGGCCGCTTTCTGCAGGCCCTCGCTCATGACCTTCATTCCGTACAGGAAGAGGCCTACGGCTCCTAAGAGCCCTAAGAAATCAAGTAGGGAGTATTCCATTTAATGTCGGGAACGGAGGGGATGTTTCCGGCTCCGATTCCGACCGCAAAGTTAAGAAATTATTATAAATCTCCAAACCCCCTGCCGCCCAATCCTCCACAAAACCGGGAGAACTGATAGTAATGGCAGCAGCCGCGGGCCTCACGGCCTGCGGCTGCTTGAGATTTATGAAATAGAACGGTTTTGGAAATTACGAAAAATAGGGCAGGGTGTCTGCGGAATCATCGCAGAAGCAGGCGGGCTGCCTTGTCGCCGAGGGTCATCACGCAGAGACCTCGGGGAAGGTTGCCGACGGGGATGGCGGTCGGGCCGTTTACCCTGGTCTGCATGAGCATCACGCCCGAGATGGTGTAGATGCGCAGGTCGGCGTTGTCGGCCTCCACGGTGAGGAGGTCTGTGGCGGTGACTGTATGGTCGCCGTCGAAACGGGCCGCGTCTTCAGCCTGGCTGATGCCTGAGGTTAATGACTCATACGCGCCGATGGTGGGTGCCGACTGGTCGCGTGTCAGTCCGAGGAAGTCGGTGGTCACCTCGGGAAGGGGTGTGCCGGCTTTCAGGAACTCGAATGAGGTGGGCCACAACGGGCGCGTCTCGTCGGAGCTGTCGAATGTCACCTGGGCATTGACCCCGTCGGTCTCGCCGGAAGCGAGCATCCACTGGTTCCAGTTCATCTCCTGGTCGTAAGAGCCGCCCCAGTAGGCGTGGATCGGCCCAGGGGTGTAGCCCGTGTTGTTGCGGTAGGTGGCTCCCGATGGGCCATACTGCTCCTTGATGACGTAGGTGCGGGTGGTGTTCTGGAGGATGTTGTTGGCAATCACTCCGTCGACAGTGGTGCCGACCTTCACATTTATTATAAGGGGCATCACGATGTCTGAACCTGAGACGCGCACTGTGTTGTGGGCCAGCAGGAAGCCCGAGAACGGGCTGGAGTTGGAATTATAGAACTGGATTCCGGCTCCGGGCTGCGAGCCTGCGTTGATGTCGAGGATGTTGTTGGCGATGATTATCGGGGCCTCGTCAGACCCTTCGAGACGGCGCAGGTAGAAGCCATAGGTGCCGGTCTTGGAGTATTCGAGGATATTGCGCTGGATTGTCGCCGGTCCGGAGATGTTGAGGTCGACAGACTGGCAGTAGTTCTTGTCTGAGCTTCCGGCCGTGCCTCTGAGCGAGTTGTCTGAGATGCTGATGTCCTTGCTGAAGTAGAGGTAGATGGCCTGGTAGCCTTGGCCGTCGAAAGAGCATCCCGAGATAGTGACCCCTTCGCATTCGGGCTGGTAGATGGTGCCAGAGCCGGAACGGATGGCGCAGTAGCCGCCGCGCAGGTCAGAATCAATCACCGAGAGGCGGTTGTTGACCGGGGCGTTGTCGGCGGTGCCTACATAGGAGTTGACAAGCGCGAGGTTGTCATAGGTGGTTGTGGATGTCGGGCCTGACACCACGCAGCTTTCGATGGTGATGTCTGACGAGCCGTCGGCGATGTGTACCACAGAGGGGAAGCTGACATTGGTGGTGCGGATGGTCATCCCTGACAATGTGACGAAAGATGTGCCGCGCAGGGTCACCACGCCATAATAATGGTCGAGCTTGTCATCGGAGTAGGGGGGCTCCACCCAGTTGTTTGACACGATGATGACATCTCCCGGGTCGCCGGTCTGCCCGGCGAAGGTGATGGTGTTGGTCTCCGACACTCCGGGGATGTGGTCGAGGGTGACAAGCTCATTGTAGGTGCCAGGCTCGACGGTGAAGGTCACGGGGCCGTCGATTCCGGCAGCCATGTCGGCGATGGCGGATGCGAAATCGGGGTAACGGGCGTCGATGGATGAGCCGATGTTGTATGAGCCGTGGAATCCGCCGACAACCTTGAAGGTGGCTGTCTCCAGTCCTGACAGGTCGACAGAGCCGTTGGTCTCACCTGCGGAATATGTCATTTCGACGGGGGAGATGGTGGTCTGGGCGTTGCTGGTAGCATCATCTTTCACCACGCCGAGCAGCCAGTAGTGGTATGTGCCTTCGGCAGAAATCACAAGCGGCTGGGCGGGGACAAGGGTTGTGGATGTCATGTCAGACAATGTGGCCACAAGGTTGTTGCGTGAGAACTGGCCATCCTCTCCGGTGGCGTAAAGGCGCAGCTCGCTGAAGATTTCATCGGCCTGAGGTATCTCATAGCGGAAACCGGTCAGGGTGATGTCATCCTTGTCGCCTGTCACAGAGAACTTCATGGCGGTCAGCAGGGCTTCGCTGCCAGCGGTGCCTTTGCCGGTGGCTCCTTCGACGCTCTGGAAGCCGTCCATCACGAAGGGCTTGCGGTAATCGCAGGACAGGGTGCATTTCCAGCCCTCCTCCTTGGCGATGGTCATCGAGTGGTATTCGATGATGAGCTGGCCATCTTCGCGGGCCGAGGTCACGGAGACGGGGTAGACGGTGTTGTAGTCGACTCCGAAAGGTTCGGCTCCACCGATCACGGTGATGTACTGGTTGGAGGTGTTGACGTTGAATGCTCCCTCAGTGAAGGTCGCGGTCACCTTGCCACCCTCGTAGGCGGGGCGGGCGGTGATGGTGTATTCGTTGGTCATATAGGCGGCGGTGACACCGTTGATCAGCACGGGGTACTGGCCTACCTCCACCACCTGCTCTTTGTTGCCGAGGATGGGATCATAGGTGTTGACGGTCAGTATTTCACCCTCGGGGTCGGCGTTGTCGACTGTGGCAGGTTCGCCATTGATTGTCAGGGTGTTGATTTTTGCGTCAATGATGGTGGCGGGAGCCGCTTCGGGGGATATGTCGCCCAGCAGCCAGAAATGGTTCTCACCTTCGGCCAGGGGGATGGCAGGGGTGAATGTCACCTCCCCCTCGGGGGTAATCTCGCCGGTGGCTATCACCTCGGCGTCCTTGTAGGACGCGCGTTTGCCAGAGGCGGCGAGCTTGACGGCGGTGTAGACCGACGCGTCGGCCTTGATGCCGAATGTGACATTGTCAAGAGTGATGGGGGAGGAGTCGCCATCGGTGGTTACCACCAGCCCTACTGCCGGGACATTGACAGCCGATGAGATGGCTACAGCTTCGAGACCCGATGAGATTCCCCGGGCTGAGGTAAGCGTCATGGGCTTTGACTGGTATTCGCTCACGATGGCGGCGATGCCGTAATCCGCCCCTTTCGATGTGGAGGTGGAGTTGGATGTGGTGGCGTTGAAGAGGATTGTCAAAGCTCCGTCGGGGGATGTGGAGCGTATGGTGCCGATTGCCGACGGGTCGCCTCCGGATTTGAGATTGTTGTCCTGGGTATGCACATAAATAGGCTCTCCAGTGGCCTCGGTGCCGGAATAAATCTCGAATTTCGGGGTTACGTCCATCGAGCTTGAGTAGGATGACTTGTAGAAATAGAGGTTGAGTTTCGAGAAGTCAATCTGGCAGATATGGCCTTCATGGGCCGGGATGAATGTGGCGTATTTGTTTTTGTTCACGCCGTCATAACCGGGGTAATATGTGGAGTAAGCTTCATGGGCCACGTTGATGGAGCCGTAGACGGTCTTGACAGGATGGCTGTCGGAGAGGGTCACGAGATTGTAAATCTCACGGCCTGTGGAGCCTGACGCTGGGGAGACCTCCACGGTCTCGCCGCCGAGCAGAAGGGCGGTGGCGGTGGCGTCCACGCGTGAGCCGGATGCCGCCTCGGGATTCACGTCGGCTACAATCCAGAGATAGTTGTCACCCTCAAGCAGGGAAACCGGGGTGGCGGCTGTTATCTCAGTGTAGGCGGAGTTGACGGCGGTCTCTCCGACAAGGATGGCTGACGCAGGGTCGAACGAAGAGGTGTTGCGTGTGTAGTAGGCTTTGGCCTTGGCCCATTGTGCCTCTGTGCCGTCGAAGTCGAGCTTGACACCCGACAGGGTCAGCGGGGGTTCGGTGTTGGCGGTCTTGACGAGTATCCTGAGAATCGGGCAGTCGGTGTCGCCGCTTGCCAGGGTCTCGGAGGAGGCTGCCGCCACGTCTGTGCCTGAGAGCGTCATCGGCTGTGGGGTGAAGAGCGAAGCGGTAGCCTCCCATCCCGATTTTGTGACACCGGTGGTGGTGGCGAAGCTGACGGTCAGCGCGCCATCTTCAGAAGTCGAGCGCACAAGGGCCTTGGTCTGCTTGAGCAATGTGACGAGAATCCGGTCGGGATTCACCTCGGTGCCGTCATATACAATCAGCTGGTCATTTTTTGCGGGGTTGGTGTTGAACAGGTCGATTGCCGAGAAGTCGAGCATCACTTTCCCCTGGCTTCCCTCGGCAGGCTTGAAGGTCACGGTGCCGGAGGTCTGCTCGGGATAGTTGGCAGAGGGTCCGCCGTTGTCGTAGAAGAGGATTGATTTCCCCTCCTCCACGCTGGCGGTGATGTGAGAACCGTCGGCTGGCATCATGACCATTGCGGCCACGGTCACGGCCACAGGGGCGGCGGCCTCGATTGCCGGGGTGGAGGGAGCGTCGGTGGCGATGTCGGTGAACCGCAGTGAGGTCGAGGCGTAGAAGGGTGCGGCGGCCTTGGTGTCGGCCTTCACGGTGAAGATGTTGTCGCCGGGCACGAGTGTCCGGGCGAGGGGGTATGTGTATGTGTTGCCCGAAATGACCGGCTCTGAGTCGACCGGAGTGCCGTTGGCGAGCAGCGTGATGTTCTCCAGTATCCCCTCGGGGTCGTCAAGGTCGAAACTGATGGATGTGGCGCTGAACGGGTTCAGGATGCCGGAGGTCATCAGGTTGAGGGAGCCGAGGGTGAGGCCTTTCAGGCCGCCGTAGGTCTGGGGGTTAACGCCGGAATAGTCGGGAATGGCAGACAGGATTTCCTGGTCGGTGAGGGTGACAGAGTTCACCTTGGCCTCCCATCCGTCACACTTTGCTGCATACTTGTAGAGGAAACATACGCTCAGGGAGCCGTCGGGGGCAGATGAGGTGAAGGTGACATTGGAGTCTTCGAGCAGCGTCTTGTCGGCTGCGGAGTAGTAGCGTTTGAGCAACCGGCCATTGTCGGGGAAGTCGGAGGCGGAGACAGAGGAAGTGGTGGTGGGGTAGGTCACATCCTCATCGTAATTGCCGTCAAAGACAGACAGGGAGACGGGATAGTTGGCGCCGTCGCCTTTGAGGTGGATTCTTGAGAATGTGATCTGCACAGCCTCGCCGGGACTGGCGGGGGTGAACACCACCGTGGCGAATGAGTTGTTGCTCGAAGAGCTGGAAATCTCGCCGGTGCCTTTGAGGTCATAGAAGTCTATGGTCTCGGTCACCTGCTTCTCCACTCGTCCGAACTGAGGCATGTTGTAGGTCTCGGCCATCGTCGTGGCCGGGACGAGCATGAGCGCGCCGATGGCCAGCTTATGCAGGTGCCTGTTTCTGAAAGGATGACATTTTGCCATGATAATTAGGTTGTTGGGTTAAGATTCCACGCGTCATAAAGCGGCTCCCCGCCTTGTGTGCTTCTCAGCACGCAGGGCGGGGAGTATAGGTCTTGACGCAACAACCCGCAGACATGGGATGTCGTGTGGGGATGTGTTGGCCAGCTTCTGATCTGTTCCGCGAGATAGCGAGCTGAAAAGATAGCTCAGGCAGGTCTCCTGACTTGTCGCCTGTCTTTGCGGGCCTTCCCGCCGGAGCCAGTCCGGCAGTGACCGACGCGCCTGTGGTCTGTGGCACGTCAAAGGCAAAGGCAGTCTTGCGACTTACAGTAGCGGGCCTGTCCAGGATTCTCACCTGGTTCCCTTTTAAGAGAGCGTCCTCCGTAGACTCCGGAATGGCTCTCACCTAAGCGTCGGCAAATTTACACCCTTTCCCCCGATTCTCCAAATTTTCCGCAGGTAAAATTCCGGGAGGCATTGAGAATGCAGTCAGGAATGGAGTGGAAATAGACTTGATTAAATAAGGCTCGGTTATGGTGCAGCATCACGTAATTATAGGTCAGGAAGGCCACATATAGATGTTATATATTTCCAATTTACTGATACTCTATGAGGTTCTTTTGCGAGTAGTCCGAGACTTCGCCATAAAATACATTCGTATTTAAGAAAACCCACAGATGAACGGGATGTTACCCTTCTATTGGGATTTCTTTTGATATATCCTTTGGACTCATACTCTTGCTCCATTATGGACAGACAATCTACTAAAGGCTTGGAGTTATAACGTAAAATTTGATCCAAGTCCAACAGTAAATCTAAATGGTGTCCAGTAGTAAGAACCTCTTTGGTGAAGTAATCTTTGAAAACCTTACTATTAGCACCATTTACTAAGCCAAGGTGATAGAGTTTAAATCCACTATCTGTGATTTCTCCTGTAGAGTCAATGACTTTAAGATGCTTTAAGAAAGAGACAAAGTTCTTTTTATACGCATTATACTTGTTGTCTCCTGGAAATTCGGTGTCAATTTCGTGTTTTATAAGAGAAATTCTTTTGTCAATAGGAAGTTGAGAAGTGCGAGCAAGTATCTTCTCAAGAAACATTAATGTTTTATTCCCTGCAGGCGTTTTGATAATCTCATTATTGCAATCACGAACTATTCTAGGGCGAAAATCGGTAAGAATTGTTGGAGATATAAGGTAATGGTTCCAACAATACTTGAAGGCATCCTCGGAGATGGTGTTTGATTTTTTTAGATAATAACAATGAAGTAATAGATGAAACAATTGAAGAGGTAAATCTTGATGCTTTGCCCAATAACGTGATGTCGTTACACTCCTCGATCGTGAATTTGAAATTGCAGAGACATCTATATTATGGTCAATATTGGAAATAAGACTAACAGCTTCTGGATTGTTATTCTCATAAAGAATCAAACCAGTTGGAATCTTGCCGAATATTTGCTTTGAGTATAAATCGGTCAAGAACTCTCCTAAACGAAAGTCTTCTAAAAGTAAAGGAGCAACAAGGTATGATATATTAGAATCTTGTAAATAAGCTATGCTTTGGCCTACTCCTGTCAAAATGCCACGTTTGGATTCTGTTGGAGGTTTAAATTCAAAAGATACCAGGAATTTGTTTTCTTCATCGAAAAAAGCTGCATCTGGGGACGGAAAAGAAGCATCTGTAGTAACTCGAAAGAAATTTTTACCGATACCATTGTAACAAGTCCATTCCTCTGATTTGAATTTACGCAACACAGAATCAGTGGTGGTTTTTGCAAGAATATGATGATTCATCAGCATAACTGTTCAATTAAATGGATGATCTAACATAGAATAATTAGCAATAGAAGAACTGCTAGATGCCTTTAGCCCCATATTTACAACTGTTCGTAGACGTTCTGCAAAAGTTTGTGCGACAATGGGGGGGAATGCGTTTCCAACTTGCAGGCACTGATTTATAATAGGGCCAACAAATACAAAATTATCGGGAAATGTTTGGATGCGAGCTGCTTCTCGGATAGTTAGTGTTCTATTCAAAAATGGATGCACTGGCAAAGCATTGTGTCCTGGCACAATGGTGCATGATGGCTTATCTCTGTGCAATCTCATGAATACGTGGCTAAAATTTGAAACAGGTTTCCCAGTCTTAGTCCCAAGTTTTAGATGTTCAGGAAGAATAGAGGCATCCATTTTTTTCCCTTCAGGGATATATGAAAAGCGTTCTTTTACAGTTTCTGAATGTTTGGGCGGAATATGGTTTGGATATTTTGTATATGTAGAGGAGTCCGACAAGTCGGTTATGACTTGTCCAACTGTTCTGTATGGTTTTTGCCAACTTGCAGGCGATTCGAAAAATTTTGGCTTAGGAAACGGAATCGTCAAATCGGTAGAAGTTCCGATTAAAATGAAACGTTTCCTTAGCTGTGGAGCACCATAATCCGCAGCATTTATAATGCGAAACTCTGTCCTATACCCATTCGCTGAAAAATACTCTGTTATAGATTTAACGTATTCGCCATTATGCGCCGACAAGATGCCCGGCACATTTTCCATTATAAACCATTTGACCTTGGATTGTACAACGATATAAGCATAAGCAAATACTAAATCATTCCTTTTATCCTTTGTCAAATCGTGACTCTTAGTGTTAACAAATCTGCGATTGCCAAATATTGAGAAACCTTGACAAGGAGGTCCTCCAACAATAAGGTCAGTGTTGGATTCCCGTATAATGCGTGCGACTTCTTCTTGATTTTCTGATGTCGATAAATCAAGAAGCTTAGTGGGATGAGATAAATTTTCTTGATAGGCTTTAAGCGCAAATTCGTTAAAATCAACAGCCAAAGTGCATTCAAGCCCAGCTTGCTTTAGACCTTGGGAAAAGCCGCCTACGCCACAGAATAAATCTGCGAATTTCATAGAGGCACGACTGCTTTTTGATTTGCTATTTTTAAAATCGGATTTGATTACTTCCGAATCTTGAACATAAAACGACCGTTCAGGAGCGATTCCGCAAAGCGGATTCCCGTCAAGATAATTTATAACAGCCTCTGCGATTTTCGCAGATAACAGCGGCGGGACTGCATTCCCAATCTGGATACATTGAGAACGTCTATCTCCCATAAATATGAAATTATCAGGGAAAGTCTGCAGTCGAGCAGCTTCTCTGGGGGTTAAGCTTCTGTTTAAGACTGGATGAACTGGGAGGGCATTATTCCCAGGGACAATGGTTGGAGATAGTTTCTGTCGATGGAGTCTGACATATGTAGTGCCAAAATTTTTGCGTCTAATATCTTGAGGCATATCTTCAGGCTTAGGTAATTTCCCGCCCTCTGGAATAAGCTGATATCGTCTGATAACTTTATCTGAATGGGATAAAGCAATATGATTGGGGATTTCCTCCCCTTTATTTTCTAAATCATTTATAGCATCACCAACGTTTGAATAAGCCTTTAGTGAGCCAACCGAAGTAGACGAATGGGGCGGAAAAAAGAAAGGAGCGTTACTGCGAGTCCCAATTATGATTACCCTTTCTCGCTTTTGAGGAACGCCATATAAAGAAGAATCCACCAAGGAAAAATGTAGATTATATCCAATTTTGAGAAAAGCTAATACGACCTGCTTGAAGTATCGTCCCTCAAACATTGTAATTAAACCTTTAACGTTCTCAAAAACAAAACATTTAGGTTGAATGTCAGCTACTAATCTAACATAGTTTTCAAAAAAGAGATTTCGAGGGTCTGCCGAATTCTTATTTCCCATATTAGAATAGCCTTGGCATGGAGGTCCTCCTAAAATTACATCAACAGTCTTTGACCCAATTAAAGATTTGATTTCTGAAGAGTCTACAGAACAAATGTCTTTTAGTAGGAAGGGGATGTTCGGATGATTGTGGGTAAAGGTCTGCTTGGCTTGAGGCATTATGTCCGAAGCCAGCAATCCCACGAAACCTTTTTCAAGAAAGCCTAAATCAAGCCCTCCTGCACCAGAAAAAAGAGAGATAAAGTTATATGTAGGTTTCGACACCATAACAAAGAACAACCACCAAGTATGCAGACCGGAAACCAAGTCCTTTTGCGATTACAAGGAAGTTAATTATTAGGATAAGAATTACTTAAATTGAGCGGCCATTCGTCTGCGCAAGCACGTTTTATATTGCAAAGTTAGCAAAATTTTTCAAGACTTCGCTATAGTTGGCAAAGTTAACACTCGGGATTGGCAAAATATGATGGCCAGATGAAATGAAACGGGGTTGTCAGATGATGAGGCGGAGGAGCTGCAGGGTGGTGCCGGCGACATGGTCGGCGTGGTTGTCAATCAGCTCGTCGAGGGGACGGAAGCCCCAGGTGACACCGCAGGATTCGACACAGGCTCGGCGCGCGGTCTCCATGTCAACGCCGGAATCCCCCACATACAACACGTCGGCTTTCGATGCGGGCGACTTTGTCAGAATCTCGAAGACGATTGATGGGTCGGGCTTGACGGGTATCCCCTCTTTCTGCCCCTCGATGGCCGCCCAGGGGATGCCGGGGAAGAAATGGTTGACAAGCCGCTCGACCGCGCTCTGGTATTTGTTTGAGGCCACGGCGAGCCTGACTCCGCGCTGGGCGAGGTCTTGCAGCAGTTCTGGTATGCCGGGATATGGCTCAGTGAAGTCAGTGAGGTGGCTGTCATAGTATTGCTTGAAGTCGTCGAGCATAGACTCCACCTTCTCGCCGGTGCGCAGGCCCTCGGGGAGTACGCGTTCGATGAGCTTCCTGACCCCGTTGCCGACGAATCGCGGGTATGCCTGACGGGGATGGGTTGGGAGTCCGGCCTTCTCGAGGGCATGGTTGGCGGCGTTGCCGAGGTCGGCGATGGTGTTGAGCAGGGTGCCGTCGAGGTCGAAGATGACGAGCTGTTTCATAGTCGGTGGATTTTTTCAGAACGGATAGCCCACGGAGAAGTGGAATGTCGCGTCGCGGTTCCAGTTGGGATGTATCAGCGGCCACGGCTCCTGTCCGCGTGCGGGGTTGTGGGCCTTGAACCCGAGGTCGAAGCGCAACAGGAAGTAGGTGAAATCCATGCGCAGGCCGATTCCGTAGGCGGCGGCTATCTCTTTGTAGAACGATTTCAGGCGGAACATTCCTCCAGGCTGGTTGGGATAATCCTTGATGGTCCAGATGTTGCCCGCGTCGATGAAGACCGCCCCCTCGAAGACCCAGAAGAGCTTGTTGCGGTATTCGAGGCTGAGAATCAGCGAGATGTCGCCACACTGGTTGATGAAGTCGGTCACGCTGTTGCGCGAGTCGTAGCTGCCCGGGCCGAGGGTGCGGACGCTCCATCCCCTGACCGAGTTGGCTCCTCCGGCGTAGAACCGTTTCTCAAACGGTATCATAGATGCGTTGCCGTAGGGGTAGCCAACGCCGCCCCCGGCGTGGAACGATATTGAGTTGCGGTCAGAGAAAGCATGGTTGATGGTGTAGTCGATTTCCCCCTTGACATATTGGGCGTAGGGGATGGAGAAGATTTTGTATGCCCCGTCAGACTTCTTCTGGCGGGCGATGTTGGAGATGGCGTAGAGGAGGTTGCCAGCGGTCTCGACCGACGCGCGCCAGGTGTAGGTGTTGACCTGGCGAGGAAGACGGTAGAGGCCGGTGTTGACCGATGCCGGACGGCGGTTGGTGTGGTACCAGGTGTAGCCGGTGCGCATAATGAAGTGGTCTTCATAGCTGTAACGCAGCAGCGGGTTGTTGGGGGCGATATGGTTGATGAAATCGACAGTCGAGCGCGGCAGCGAGACCACGTTGAGGTCGATGAGGTCGAATGTGCGTCGGGTGAGGTTGTTGCGGTCGGCCCATTTGAACCGCCACGCCGCGCCGGCGATTACGCGGGTGTATTCAGGCCGTTCCTGCCACATGAATGTCAGGGCGAACTCTGTGGAGGCGCGGTTGCGGCGCTTGAATGCCGAGGAGAGGAACGGCGCCTCCATCTTCGGGAAAGTTATGCCTACCTCGCCGGCCAGCTCGGTGTATCGGTCGTTGATAAGCCCCTCGAGGTTGCCCGACAGGCTCTCGTATGCCCCTCGGAACTTGACGTTGAGGATTTCCCCCCCGTGGAATATGTTGCGGTTGGTCCAGGTCACTCCGCCACCCACGCCGAGGTCACCCTCGGAGTTGGTGCCTTCCAGCTCGAATGTTATCCCCTGCTTCTTTGTGCGCGACAGCAACACGAACGCGTCGAGGGCCTCCTCGCCGTCGACCTCTCCGGCGGGGGAGGTGACGATGTTGACATATTTCAGGATTGCCAGACGGTTGAAATTCTCGTAAGTGCGGTCCATCGCCGAGGCGGAATAAAGCTCGCCGGGGCGTATATAGCACTGCTCGGCCAGCACCCCAGGCCTGAGGAAACGGTCGGGCCCGTAGAGAATCCTCAGCCCGTCATGGAGGACGGTGTCATTGGCGGCGAAGCGCATCGCGGTGGCATCGTCGCCAGGGGAGAAGTCGGTGACGATATAGACATTGCGGAAGCGGTAGCGCATCCCCGGGTCTTTCACCGTCATTTTGAGGTCGACCTCCTTGGAGCCGGCCACGGTGTCGGCTGTGAATGAGATGTATTCCTTGGTGAAAGCGAGGTAGCCGCGCTCGCGCATCTCCTCGGTGATCACAGCCCTGATGTTGTCGAGGTTGTTGCGGTCGAGATTGTCGCCCACGCCGAGCGGAAACCGCAGCGAGTCGGCGGCCACCACCGCCCTGACCGTCGAGTCGGTGTATTCGGTCGAGAATGAAGTGACCTTGTGGGGCGCTCCCGGGCGGATCCGGTAGCTTACCGCCATCTTCTTCTTGCCGTCGCTGACGGTGTCTACCTCCACCTCCACATCGTTGTAGCCCCGGTTGACAAGGGCCAGTCTGAGCTGACGGGCGCTCTGGTCGGTAAGTTGCGGGTCATAGATGACCGGCTCCTGGCCAATCTTCCTGAGCCACCGGTTGAATTTGCTGTCAGATTTACCCGAGAGGTTGTAGACCCCGAGCTGCAGCTTCCAGAACCCCAGCACCTTGTGGTTGGGACTCTGGCGCAGATAGTTGACCAGCCCTTTGGTGGAGACCCCTGATGAGTCGACCACGGCGATGTCGACCTTGTCGAGCAGGTAGCTCCCCTGCGCGACATGCTTGGTAGAGCTGCACCCCTGCGCCATCACGCAGAGGACAGCCGCCACGGCCATCGCCAAAAATCTTGTCGCTGTCTTCGCTGGGTTCGCCACAGGTTTTTTGTCGGTTAATGAATCAACCTGCAAAGGTAGCAACAATTCGCCACACTTCCCCCATCCTCCCCCGATTTTCCGCGTTTGCGCCGCGGAATGGCACGGCTCTTTCATTTAAGATTCCGTCTCATTATCGAGAAATGTGTTATTTTATAGCGAGGGCAGTTCGGATGGAGAGAGCTCAACCTCTGATTTTCAAGAAAATAAGTGTGTTAAAAATTTGGTCAAGTGGTAGATTTTTAGTAACTTTATGGGTGAACATCAAACAGTTACGTTAAAAATGGAGCCACTTGACCAAAGCCTTTCGATTGACGCGCATAAGCCCAATCACACCGCAAAAGTAATAAATAAATTCGTTCCACAGGGCAGTATTCTGGAACGGCTGATGAATTTTGCCGCCTCAGTCCCTGATTTCCGTAGATGCGACAAAGGAAACATCCGGCATCGACTCAACGACATCATCATTCTGATGATACTCGGACGGACGTGCGGGCATGTCGGACGTTCCGATATAATAGCGTTCGGCAAATACAATCTTAATAAACTCCGTAAAATGGGGATGCTGAAGAATGGGATCCCCTCGGGGGCAACCCTTTGCCGGGTGGAGAACGGCATCGATGACCTGGCCATGGCGGACAGTATGCAGGCATTTGCCGAAAACTTCCATAACGAACTGTTTAAGGCATGTCGTGACAGGGAGATAGTCTGTGTGGACGGCAAGGCCGAGCGCGGCACCGTTCAGGAAAACGGGCGTAGCCCGGATATCGTCTCGGCCTATTCGTTCAACACCGGCATAACAATAGCCACCGAAGCTTGTAAGGAAAAGAGCAACGAGATAAAGGCCGTACCGATACTTCTTGATAAAATAGATATCTCAGGAAAGATTGTCACAGCCGACGCCATGTCTATGCAGAAGGACATTGTCGAGAAAATCAGAAAGAAAGGCGGCGACTTTCTGGTAGAACTCAAAGCCAGCCAGCCGTCATTGCGATACGGCATTGAGGACAGGCTAGAGGAACACACACCGGCATATTCTTACACCGAAGGTCCCGAACTGGCCCACGGCAGGATAGAGACGAGAACCTACCGCGTATATGACGGACTGGACATTATCGCAGACAAGAAGAAATGGGGCGGAAACATG
>CAJTEX010000011.1 GCA_910575615.1 Bacteroidales bacterium
CCTCCCGAAGTTCCTGAAAACTGCTGAGGGGGCTTGTCAAATACAAAAAGTAAGCCCAACTTCTGCCGTTCAGGAAGTTGGACTCGCCTTTTTATGATTTAGCGGACAGTAATATTACTAAATACACTTTTCCATAACCCCGGCCAGAGGGCCGGCCTATGAAAAAACGTATGCTTCAATGCGTCGCGGCTGCTCAGCGGACAACAACCTTGCTGACCGAGTCGCCCTGGCGGCGGATATAGATGCCGGGGGCGGGAGCGCCGATGACGCGCACACCTGAGATGGTGTAATATTCAGTATCTCCTTCGGCGGTCTTGTCGGCTGCGACATCAGCCACACCGGAGATAACATTGTCATTGGTCACATTGATTGTCACCGGAGCCGACACAGGCACATAGCTCATCACCTTGCCAGCTGTCGAGATTTCGCCGGCGATACCATTGGAGACCGCACGGTTGGGAGCCTGCGATGCCGCCGGAGTCAGTTTTGCTTCCGGGTCGATTATGAACGGATATACCGCCTTTATCTCACCCTCGATGGTCTGCGCCTCAAGCGTCTTCACATCTGCGGCTGTGGCGACAGCGGGGAGATAGACAGGCACATTGACACCCGACTTCATGATAGAAGACCAGTCGTTGTCTTCTCCGTTCTCAAACCAGTCAGAGCCTTCAGCGCCAAGGTTCTTCACCCATCCGTCCATACCGGGCGAAAGGTCATAGCTTGCAATGTAGTGCTTGCTGTCAATGATCTCAGCGCCCTCAACGGCCAGGTCGGCATAATAGTAGCGGTCGGTGTCACCGTCCATCCGGAAGGCAAGACCATCCTTGACAAACACGCCATAGGTGTAGACATCCCCGTCAGCCTCGATGTTCTTGTTGACCACATATTGGCCGTCGCAATCAACCGCGGCGGGAGCAGCAAGCACCACCTCTGTCGAGAGTGAAGCCTTAGATGTGCGGGAGTGGAAGGTAAGTTTGTTGCGATTGTTGGTGTAGGTGCCGCGTATCTGGATGCTGCAGTCAGCCGACACAGGGAGGAACTCGATATCGTATGTACCGGCCACTGCACCAGTGGACGAACCCAGTTCGCGGCCATCGAGCAGCAGCGAATAGCTCGACGAATAGCGGCCGTCATCGCTGAGGTTGTTGCCGTCGGCAGCCTTGATGGTCACATTGCCATGCACATAGTTGACATTCTGCACATACACTTGACCGTTGACAGCCGAGCCATCGAGGCGCAGGCCGAGGTCATGGAGATTGATGGCCTCGTCAGACGAGAGTTGCGCGGTCTGCACATCACAGCTGTTGGCGACAATGGAGGGATTGGGGTCGAAGTCGATAAGGCTCACCGACATGCACTCGTTATGTGAGTCAAACACGAAGTAGTTGAGTCCCTTGGGAGTGTCGGTGGGAATCAGCCAGTCGCCCTGGTTCACATTGTTGTACTTCACAGAGCGGTTGACAACCATGTTGACCGAGCCGGGGGAACCGGCCTCACCGCTGGCGTATGTGGGCTGCCAGGAGCCAGGGAACTTAGTGTAATCAAAACGGGTATCGACACCGACAAGACCGAGGTCGAATGTCGCCCAATGGCGGGGACACCCCAAAGAGTTCTCGTCATATGAGTCAGCCAGAGCCTTGGCTTTTGCGCCGAAACGGCTCATATGCTCTGATGCCGAACCAACATTGACGAAGCTGACCTTGAATTTGCCCGCATCTCCACTGCCGGGCTTATGGACAGGCAGGTAGAAACAACCGTTGTCGGCAGGAAGGGGATAAGATTCCGCGGGGGTGCCTGGAAGAGACTTGCCTTCCTCAATCAGATTGCCCTCGGCATCCTCTGCGTCAAACTTCACGCCCCATCCCACAAGGTAGAGAGCGCTGCGGCCACCATTGGCTGCGTCTCTCTCATTCAGGGCATTGAAATCTTCATATGAGAGCATCGACTGGCAGGCGTAGCGGCTTGGGTTGGCGTCATTGGGAGAATGCTTTGCAAGAGTCGCAGTGGCGTAAATGAACTGTGTCCAGTTCTCCTTGTCATACCACATTACATCAGCCTCGTAGTCGCGTCCATCTTGGGTATATACGGCAATGTTGGAATGATACTCTATGGGATTCGCATATGTGCCATTGTCTTTGGTAGTGTAGATGTAGAAGTCTACAGCATCATATTTCTCGACATCCTCCTCGGTAATATCATATTTCCAGAGAGAATAACGGAAGCTTTCACGGGTCATCTTCTCAGCGTCTGAACCGAACTCATATTTAGCTTCCTTAGTGACAGAATTATATATATGACAACGCACAGGGTTGGTAATAGGCTCTGTCTCTGTTTTGGGAGCGTCAACAGCCTGGGTCGCATAGTCATACTTCATCTGTATGTAGAGGGTAGTGGGCTTGTTGACAGGGGTGTCGCCGCCACCCTCGGTGGTGATCAGCAGGGTTGATGTGCCGTTCTCGTTGTATGTGAAGGTAAGCTTCGCGCCGGCCGGTATCTCACGCTCGAAATTGCCGTTGGTGCCGGTGTTTCTCTTCAGTTCATAAACGACATTGTACTCGACATGGGGGTCCTCGGAGTTACGCGCGAAGTCAAGATTCCATGTGCCGTCATTGATTTTCCATCCGTCAGTGCCGTCAATCTTGTCTACGGCATTGTAGGTGTAGACCTTGCCGTCGGTGGTCTCAAATTTGTACCGGTCATCCTGCAGGGTCCAGCTGTTGAACGCGCCGATAAGATAGAACGCCTTGAACTCAGAGGGAGAGGCTTTGTCGACAAGGTCAAGACCAGTGCTGGCGACATTCGTGCCGTTGGTGTAGAAACCAGCCTCCAAAAACTCGCAGTTGGTATCGGTCGTCAGCTTGCCTCCATTGCCGTCGGTGATAATCACCCCAGTCGTCCAGTTCTCTGAAAACTCATACTTCCATACCGGAAAATACGCCTCGTCAATTTTGACATACTTTCCGGTCGGCTCCATAGACACTCCGGGCCATCCGTTGTTGTTGGAATCATCTTCCCACACATAGGCATTCACAGACTCAAGCGGAGCCTCAGACTGGTCATAAAAATAGATGACATGGTCTGTCGGAGTGGGAGTAGGTGTCGGGGTGGGGTTAGTGAGAGATGTTACCTTCACGGAGTTGCTGGAACAATCAAACTCCACCTTGAATTCCTCACCATCGGTAGCACCGGCAATAGTCATTGCCGGAGATTCCTGCGACCAGTTTCCGGAAAGGTCGACCCATTCCCCCTGGGGAATAGCGGAGCCTGTCGTGTAATAATGGTCGGCCGACCCGTCCCACACCTTGATTTTAAAATATCCTGTGCCGATGGCCAGTGTGTGGGTGGATATCCCGTTTGTAGGCTGCACGCCGTTGTCGGCGAATAAATTTCCGGTGTATTGCACATTGATATACCATCTGGAAAAATCTTGCGCATGAGTGGCCAACGCGACAATTGCCCCTACCAAAAGGAGTAAACATTTTTTCATGATAAATTAGCGAATAGTTAGTAAGATATTTGTAGTATTGATTTGCTGAACAAATTAGGTCTAAGAATCAAAGATGCGCAAAGGTAAATAAATTTGATATCATTTTTACCCCCCCCAGTTAAATTTTGTTAATCAGAGCGTTTTTTCTGAAATAAGCTGATTGCCCCCTGTGTATTCTCCATACAGGCAGCCCCCTGGAAGCTGTTTTTGAACAAGCTTCCAGGGGGCTGCAGGCGTGGTCTGGATTCCGGTCGCCTACTAAACGGCTACCATCATCAAAGCACCTCCGACGGGGCGATGTCTATGCCGGCGGTGTCGCCATTGGTGTCAAGAAAAACCATTCGGAACACCATCTCTTTCTCCTTCATGCCCTCGAACCCCTCGCGGAACACTTTGTCGGCGGGAATCGCCGTCTTGAACTGCTCGAGCATAGCCGATTTCTGCGCGGCCATCAGCTCCTTGGTGGCGTTTTTGAAGGAAAGCCCGGGGATGGTCTTGAATGTCAGCACCACGACGCTATCCTCCACCTGCGCCTCAGCACCGGTGAAGATACCGCTCCTGACGGTCTGCTCCTTGAAGGTGTCAGAGTTGAGCTGGTCGACAAATGTGTTTACCTTGGCATCCGCGTCAGAGCCTGAGCATGACACGAGCGCAGCCCCGACAAACACCATCAGGGCGGCAATCAGTAATGACAGTTTCTTATTCATAATCTAATTATGGTATGTGATTATTGTGAGTTTGCGTTGAGCTGTATGGCCAGCGACGGCAAATTTACGATTTTTTTTGACACCATCTGTTAAACCTTGGCCTCTATTTGGCATTCTAACCTTTAAACAGCTGTTACCGCGAAGATCCCGCCGCCTCCGGCTGCATGTCAACCCATGGGATGATGCCTCTCCGGATGCCTCTCTGCCACTTTCCACTTTAACACCAAACAAAAGAGGAACCATGAACAAGATACTGAAAACCGTAAGCGCATTCCTGCTGGCGCTGTCACTGGCCGCCATGCCCATGACAGCTCAGACCAATCATAACGGAGGCCGTCAGAGCCACTTCTCTTCCTCACAGTCAAACGGAGCGGGACACAGGCCCCGTCCATCATCCGGAGGCAACAGCGGCTCACATAACCAGGGCCAATCACGTCCCTCAAACAACGGCAGCTCAAGCCGCCCGGGAAACAGCAACAGCGGCAGCCACCGTCCGGGAAACAACAACCGTCCTGGGAACAGCCACCGCCCGGGAAACAGCCACCGCCCGGGACACAACAATGGCTCACACAGGCCTCCGTCAGGCGGCAACAACGGTCATAAACCCGGAGGAAGCCATACAGGCACCCACCGGCCCGGGACACACCCGGTCAAACCGGGCCGTCCTTCACGCCCCACACCGCCCCCAAGGCCGTCACGGCCCCACAGACCCGTGTATTTCGGCAGCGGCCACCACAACCACCATGTGCCTTTCTTCGGCAACTACCGCCGTCCGGCGCCTCCCCCCTCCTGGCGACCCGTCGCATACGGACCGTCGTTCGGCACCATACTCGGAATCGCCCTGGGAACCACCGTCGACATGACCCTGCGCACCCTCATCAACCAGGGATACAGCGTCACCAGCTACGGCAACAACGTGGTATACCTGACCAACGTGCCGCAGATGAACTACTACTGGCCTGACGCGGCCCTGTATTACAACAACGGGGTGCTCTGCGGCTCGTCATTCACTTATCCCACCTCATATTACGACATGAGCCGTTACAACGCGCTTTACAACACCTTCTGCAACCAATACGGCATGCCCGTCAGCTCTGTCAACCAAGGGGGCGTGATCTCATCGACATGGTTCGGAGCCGGCAACCGCTACGTCACCCTGGAGTTCAACTCCACCTACGGCGACTATTACACAACCATCAGCTTCGGAATGTGATGGCCGACAACTACCTGGAGAAGAAAATGGAGGAACACCGCTCACAAGGCGGCCGACCCTCCCCCTACCGTCCCCGACTCACTCCCCGTGGCCGCCGCCCCGGGGAGTTGATTGTGGAGTTCACCCCATGCCCTCTCGTGATTGCCGACATCGACGCGCCCGCCATGACCGGAATCGCCCGCGAGGCCGCGGCCGCCGGGTTCAAGGTTTATTTCACGATGGACGACATCCACCGGGGCACACGCCTGGCCGCCACCCTCGGAGCCTCATTCCTCCCCCCTTCGATGCCCGCGCCCGACGGAGCTGTCACCCTCACCTCTGAGGACCGGCGGCTGACACTGAGACGCGGAGCCGCCGCCCTGGCCGTCACCTGCCCGCAGGAGCCTCAACAAGCCCTGACTGACCCCGCCGACACCGATTACCCTCTGACAAAAACAGTCGTCTGGGGGGCCGCCATGCTTGCCAATCTCAACGACTTTCAAGAAAACCTGTTTAAAAACATCAAAATCGAGGGGCTTTCTTTTTGAAAAATTTGTTGCGGTTTCAAAAAAAAAAGCATACCTTTGCGATTGGACTCCCCGCGGGCTTACGGCGGTGGAGCCGTGTGTAACCAATCTTTTCCCGAACGCTTACGCTTAAGTTAC
Organism: Bacteroidales bacterium; assembly: GCA_910575615.1. Taxonomy (GTDB): domain Bacteria; phylum Bacteroidota; class Bacteroidia; order Bacteroidales; family Muribaculaceae; genus UBA7173. The sequence continues at coordinate 6,052 of CAJTEX010000011.1, forward strand.
CTGCAAGTTATGCCTAAAATTCACGGAGCTGTAACGATCGAGAAAGAACGCTGCAAGGGATGCGACCTCTGCGTGGTCGCTTGCCCGTGTGATGTCCTTTCCCTGCAACCCAAGGAGGTCAACGATCGAGGTTATCATTTTGCCTACCCCGCCAACGAGGAAGCATGTATCGGATGCGCGGCCTGCGCCATGGTCTGCCCTGATGCCTGCATCGAAGTTTACCGTGTGGTAGTCAAGTAGTTTCAAATCCCCAGCCATTTCCCCCAGATGAAAGACAACGTAAAACTAATGAAGGGTAACGAGGCTATCGCAATGGCAGCGATCCGCTACGGCTGCGACGGCTACTTCGGCTACCCGATCACCCCCCAGAGCGAAGTCCTCGAGACCCTCGAGGCTGAGATGCCCTGGGAAACAACAGGTATGGTAGTACTCCAGGCAGAGAGCGAGGTCGCCTCCATCAACATGGTGTACGGCGGAGCCGCCACCGGCAAGGCCGTCATGACCTCTTCCTCATCACCAGGTGTCAGCCTCATGCAGGAAGGCATCAGCTACCTGGCCGCCTCTGAGCTGCCCGCCCTCATTGTCAACGTGATGCGTGGCGGCCCCGGCCTCGGCACCATACACCCCTCACAGAGCGACTACTTCCAGGCCACCAAAGGGGGAGGCCACGGCGACTACCACCTGATCGTCCTCGCCCCCTCCACCGTCCAGGAGATGGCCGACTTCGTCGGTCTCGGCTTCGACCTGGCATTCAAATACCGCACCCCCTCGATGATTCTCGCCGACGGCGTTGTCGGCCAGATGATGGAGAAGGTGGTGCTCCCTGAGCAGCGTCCCCGCCGCACCGAGGAGGAGATACGCCGCCAGTGCCCCTGGGCCGTCACCGGAAAAGACAACGGCCGCACAAAACGCAACGTCGTGACATCGCTCGAGCTTGACTCCGCCGTCATGGAGAAGAACAACGAGCGTTTCCAGCGCACTTACAAGGAAATCGAGAAGAACGAGGTACGCTACGAGGCACGCTACACCGAAGACGCCGAGTATCTCGTCGTGGCCTTCGGCTCCATCGCCCGCATCTGCATGAAAGCCATCGAGGATGCCCGCAAAGAGGGCGTGAAGGTAGGCCTCATCCGCCCCATCACCCTCTGGCCCTTCCCCTACGACGCGATACGCCAGGCCGCCAGAAACGTCAAAGGCATACTCTGCGTGGAGATAAACGCAGGCCAGATGATCGAGGATGTCAGACTCGCCGTCAGCGACTCTGTGCCGGTGACACACTTCGGCCGAATGGGAGGCATCGTCCCCAACCCCAACGAGATTCTCGACGCCCTGCGCCGCGACTTCATTGACAAACCCGCTAACGCCAAGGAGGACTAATCATGACACGCGAGGAAATCATACGCCCCGAAAACAAAGTCTACAGCCGCCCCAGGCTGATTGACGACAACTATATGCACTATTGCCCCGGATGCTCCCACGGCGTGGCCCACAAACTCGTGGCCGAGGTGATAGAGGAGATGGGTCTCGAAGACAAGGCAATCGGCATCGCCCCGGTGGGATGCTCGGTGTTCGCCTACAACTACATCGACTGCGACTGGATCGAGGCCGCCCACGGACGCGCCCCGGCCCTGGCCACCGCAGCCAGCCGCCTCAACCCCGACAAGGTGGTCTTCACCTACCAGGGCGACGGCGACCTTGCCGCAATCGGCTCGGCCGAGACCATCCACGCCTGCACCCGAGGAGAGAACATCGTCATCATCATGATCAACAACGGCATCTACGGCATGACCGGCGGACAGATGTCACCCTGCACTATCCTCGGAGCCAAGACCGCGACATCACCCTACGGACGACGCGCCGACCTAAACGGGTTCCCCCTGAAAGTATCCAACATGGTGGCCCTCCTCGACGGCACATGCTATGTGACCCGCCAGGCCGTGCATACCGTGCAGGCTGTCCGCAAGGCAAAGAACGCCCTCAAGAAAGCATTCAAGAACGCCATCGAGAAGAAGGGCACATCCTTCATCGAGATTGTCGGCACCTGCTCGTCGGGATGGAAACTCACCCCCGAGAAGTCCAACAAGTGGATGGAGGAGAACATGTTTGCCAACTACCCACTGGGCGACATCAAGGACACCTCGGCCGGGCTTGAAGAGAAGACCGTCGAAGTAAAGAAATAACCTCTAACTGAATTTCCGATGAAAGACGAAATTATCATTGCCGGATTCGGCGGACAAGGCGTGCTGTCGATGGGAAAGATTCTCGCTTACGCCGCCCTCGAGAATGACCTGGAGGTTACATGGATGCCCTCCTACGGCCCCGAACAGCGCGGAGGCACAGCTAACGTCACCGTAATCATCAGCGACGAGACCATCTCATCGCCCATCCTCGACACATATGACACCGCCGTGATCCTCAACCAGCAGAGCCTCGACAAATTCGAGGAGAAGGTGAAACCCGGCGGAGTACTCATCTACGACCCCTACGGAATACACCGCGCCCCCACCCGCACTGACATCACCATCGTGCCTGTCGACGCCATGGAGGCCACAATCGAGATGGGACAGGCGAAGAGCTACAACATGATCCTGCTCGGCGCGCTGCTCAAGATGCGCCCCGACGTGCCCGTGGAAGCTGTCGTACGCGGTCTCAAGAAGGCCCTGCCCGAACGCCACCACCATCTCATCCCCGTCAACGAGGCCGCCATCCGCAAAGGGATGGAACTCGTCAAGGGATGACCACGGCGCGCAACCGCCGCCGCCCCAACTGTGAAATAAACAGCTCCGGGTGTGCAGCCCCGACCACCGGTCGGGGCGCACACCCGGTTTTCATCCCCCCACAATGTCAGAAACCCGACCTGCTCCCATAGCTGCCTGGCTCTTCATTGCCGCCATCATCGTAAGCTGCGCCATAATGGGCCACATTGTCTGGCCTCAGGCCGAAGACATCAATGCCTACAGCTGCAATCCCGAACTGCTCTCCCCTCTCGGGCTTGACCCGCCGCCATTCTCCCAACTTACCGCCAACGCCGTGGACAGCTACCTCCATGACAACGGGCGTTTTGTCTTCTATGCCAACATAATGCTCACCGCCCTGACTCCCAAATGTACCTGGTCGCTGCTCAACATCCTCTTCCTGGCCGCGCTCTACTGGCTCCTCTGGCGGATTTCCACCATCGCCTCGACGCGCCGGTCAGCCGTCATGGTGATACTGATGGGTGTGCTGTCACTTCTGTTCATCCCCTGGAACGATTACCTCTTTCTCCAATGCTACACCACCCCCTACATCTGGGGAGGCGCGATGATGCTCTTCGTAGCCTACGGGGCAATCCGGGCCGCCACCGGCAACGCGCTTTCACCCCTAATGACCGTAATCCTCTGCCCGGTCGCATTCATCAGCGGAGGATGGCACGAAGGATTCTCCCTCACCCTCGCCTGCGGACTCATACCGCTGTGGTTACTCACCCCGCGGGCCGCCCGCAAGAGAGCCCTCATCCCGGCCCTCTTCCTCCTGGCCGGAATCCTCCTCAACATCACCGCACCGGGGCAATCGGCCCGCGCCGACAGCGCCGGGGTGCATCTCAACCCGTTCAACTGGTTCCAGCCCGCGTCGCTCACCGGGGGGATATGGCCCTGGCCCCACATAGTACCGATGGCCCTCTACCTGGCCTCGCTCGCCGCCACGCTCCTGGTTGAGCGCAGACAGGCTGTCGCGCGCCTGCGCCTGATAGCCGACGGCGGATTGCGCCAGGCAATCCACCGGCTCCCCACGCTCCCGGACTTGGTAAAACTGCAGACGCTGTCGGCCACGGTGACAGCCGCCACCCTCGGGCTGTGCCTATTCTTCAATCCCCCACGTGTGGCTGTGCCTGGACTGCTCTTCTCCATCATCGGGGTCCTGTCGCTGGCCATCCGTTACTATCCGTCGACGGCCCGCAAAACCCTCCGCGCCGCGTCGGCAATCGCCGTTACCGCTTGCGCGGCCCTGCTGCTTGTGCAGGCGTGGCTCAACATAGCCATGCAGGCGCGCCTCAGCCGCGACCACCGGGCTATCGAGACCCTGCTGGCCGAAAGCCCCGACGGGGAGGTGTTCTACGACCCGGCCCCGTGGCCCCACAGGAGCCATTATCCCTGGCAATGGACGATGAACCACTATTATGTCGACTATGTCACCCTGCATTTCATCCTGACCCATCCCTCCAACCGCCGCCATATGCCGCTGCGTCTCATCCCGACCATACTCAAGGATATTCCAGGCTCAGTGAAAGTATCTGGCATCACCCTCTATGAAGGCCACCTGATATCAGACACCGAACCGCGATACACATCGGCCGATGACACCACGGCTCCCCGCACCGAGATATTCCCCGGCGAATACCCTTACCTGAAATTCAACGCGGTTGTGACGACTGCATCCGGGAAAGAGGAGACCAGGTTCTTCGAGGCGATACCTTTCACCACCTCCGAGGCCACGCCCGACCGGCGCGACCTCTACTACCTGCGGCCCGTGTGGCTGTCACACACCGACATCTCCGACCCGGCGGTCAGCGTCATCTCCGTCTCTCCGGCCAAATACTGGTAGCCACGGCGATAGTCACTTCCCCGACCATCCGGCCTGCTCCAGCATGGAGAAAGTCATCTCACGCGAGGCATCGATGAGCGCCGGGACATGCGCGTCGGAGTTGACAATCAGCGGCACCCCGGCCTCAATCAGCCTGCCCCAGTGGCGTGGATGGGGAAAGAGCCGCCCCGAATGGTCGGCATACGCCTTGGTGTTGATTTCCACGGTCAATGGCCGTTCGGGATGGCGCGCGTTGTGGCTGATTATCCTGTCTACCAGGTCGGAGACAAGCGCCTGATACCACTCCTCATCCTCTATGCCTGGCTGGAAATATGAGGCGTTCTGGCCGATTTTGTCGAAATGGCCTATGATGTCGAAGCCGCCTGCCTCGACCATCGCCACCGACCGGGAGTAGAACGCCTCGCACACATATCGGATGTCATCATCGAAATAATCCCTCATCTTGCGGCGGAACGACTCAAACCTGCCGTCGACATCCACCAGCCTCCCTTTGCGGTTGGCCACGAAATGCACCGACCCGATGACATAGTCGAGCGGCAACTCGCTGATTTCGCGGCTCGACGGCCCGAACTCCTCCCCGAGGTAATCAACCTCCATCGCGGCGTAGAAGCGGCAATGGCCGCCATACTCCCCTTTTATCCTGTCTACCTCACTAAGGTAACGCCCCACATCCTCCCGGCGCATGTTGCAGGGCGACACTATCGGCAGGGGGCAATGGGGCGAGAAGCCATAATGGGTGAAGCCACGGGCCACCACCTCGCGGGCAAACGCCTCCATCGTGGCGCGTCCGTCGCAAAATTCCGTATGTGAGTGAAATGTGTATGCTTTCGAGCCGTTGAGTTCTTTAAGGAAATCCATCTGAAATCTCAGTCTTTTATCAGTTCAATGCTGTTCCTGGCCCCGCGCAGGTACCAGGCGAAACAGCCCAGGGAGGCCACGCATGTAAGCCCGGCCACGGCGAATGAGAGGGAATGGTCGAGCCCGAAACCCTCGGGCACGGGAGCCAGCAGTATGTATGACACAGTCACCACCTGCATAAACAGCGCGGGGATGAGCGTCAGCCAGTAGAATCTGCCATGGCGCGCGAGGTAGACCGTCGAGGCCCAGAGGGTGAAGACGGCGAGCGTCTGGTTGGTCCAAGCGAAGTAGCGCCAAAGCACCTCGAAGTCGACAAACAGCAGTATGAATGTCACGGCGAACAGTGGCAGGCAGACCAGGAAGCGGTTGAGCAGCTTCTTTTGGGGCAGGTTGAAAATCTCGGCAATGGTCAGACGCGCGCTGCGCAAGGCGGTGTCGCCGGTCGAGACCGGGGCGGCGACAACCCCGAGAACCGCCAGTATGCCACCGGCGGTGCCGAGCCAGGCAAATGACACATCGGTCACAAACGACCCCTGGGAGTTGCCAGGCGTCGCCATGTATGCGGCCAGGCCCTCATATCCCCCGGTGAATGCTATCGCGGCGGCGGCCCAGATCAGGGCGATGATACCCTCGGTGACCATCGCGCCGTAGAACACCGGACGAGCCAGCCGTTCGTCGCGCAGGCATTTGGCCATCATCGGCGACTGGGTGGCGTGGAAGCCTGAAATCGCCCCGCAGGCTATAGAGATACATAGCATCGGGAAGAGCGGGCGCATCCCGTCGGCGGCATCGGGGCGGCGGTTGTGCAGCCCCTCGGCAATACCGTCGGGAATCTCCACCCCGCCGAAAAGCAGGTAGCAGAGCAGCCCCACTCCCATAAACAGCAACGCGGCCCCGAAGAGGGGGTAAATCTTCCCTATAAGCTTGTCGATGGGGAGCATCGTGGCCAGGATGTAATAGAGGAATATGGCCCCGGCGCAGACGCGCACCGAGAACCATCCGGGGGTCAGTCCGGCCACGACCTCAGAGGGGGTCAGGACAAACACCGCCCCGACAAGCACAAGCAGCACGAGGGTCACGACCCTCATCACCTGCCTGACCACCGGCCCCAGCTCACGCCCGACTATCTCGGGCAACGACATGCCGCCCGACCTGAGCGAAATCATAGCCGCCACGAAGTCATGGACAGCCCCGGCGAAAATCGTCCCGAAGACAATCCAGAGGAATGCCGCCGGTCCGAACATCACACCCATTATGGCGCCGAATATCGGACCCATCCCGGCGATGTTGAGAAACTGTATGAGAAACACCTTCCAGGTAGGCATCACGACGAAGTCGACCCCGTCGGCCTGCGTGACAGCCGGAGTCGGACGCGAACCGTCGATGTCGCCAAACACCCTTTCGGCGATTTTCCCATAGATGAAGTATCCTGCGATGAGGATGACGAGAGAGACAATGAATGCAGTCATGGTAAAAAATCAGGTATGCGGCCCGCTGAGCCGCGTTACGCTTATGTCTGTTTTATTTCATCTCGAGGGTCACGACATTGCCACGCAAAGCCTTAAGTTCGGCGCGCGCCTTGTCGAGCTGCCCCTCCAGCTCAAGTATCAGAGCAGCGTTTGACCGGTCGCCCCGGCCATAATCCTCGCGCAGGACGGCCAGACGGTCAAGCACCCCGGAGAGCTTTTTCTCCTTGGCCAGATACTCCTTCATGGCCGCTGCGGCCTGCTTGCTGCGGAAGTCGCCGAATGAGGTGTAGACCCGGTTGCCCGGCAGGGCGAGCATGAACTCAGGCGCGGAACCTCGGCCGGAGGCCGCCTGGGCGCGCGCCTCCCCGATAGCCCGCATCACCCCGGAGTAGTCTTTCCCCTCCCTGCGTGTCAGCGCTATGTTGTCGAGACGCGCGAGCGAGGCCAGGTCGGGGCTGTCGACATCGACATTCACCCTCAGGTCCTGCGGGATGAAAGTGTATATGGTGACCTTTCCGGGATGGCGGTTGCGGTCGGTGGCAAACCAGCCGGCCCCGGTGTACTCATCTATCACAAGCAGGAAATCATTGTATGGGGAATTGAACGGCATCCCGACATTGGCCGGCTGGAGGAACGCGTCATCCCCCCGGCGGGTCAGGTAAATGTCATATCCACCCAGCGAGTTCTCCCCGTCGTTGGCGTAATAAAGGGTCACCCCGTCGGGCATCAGATAAGGGAACACCGCGTCTCCTCCCTCGACCAGCTCATCGCCAAGAGCCTCGGGAGACTCCCATTCCCCGCCGAGCAGGGCCGACGACCAGTAAAGGCGGCTGTTGCCATCCTCGTCGGGGGCCGACCAAACCATGCGGTTACCGCTCTCGGTCTTGTGTACCATCGTCTGGCTGTCTGACCCGAACCCCTCGGGCAACCCCTCCGGGCCCTGGAGGCTTCCGGCGGCGAAAGAGATCGGATAGTGTCTGAAAAACTCCTCAGCGTCGACATCCACCGAGTCAATGACCTCGATGTTCTGCACACGGTCGAGCATCCCCTCGGCCCTGTCGATCTGGTCTTCGAGATTGCCCGACAGGTCATCCACCACTTGGCGTTTCCCTTTCATCAGGCTCTTGCGGTAGGCTGCCAGCAGCTCGCGCGCGTCATCTATGTCATACCGCGCCATGGCGATGCGGGCCAGCTGCAATGTGGCCTCGCGGTTTCCACGTGAGCGCGCCGACTCCAGCACGTCGACAGCCTCGGCGTCCTCCCCCGTGTCCCAGAGCAGCTGCCCCAGCATAAGGGCAGCCTCAGTGTCCTTGGAATCAGAGGCGACAATGCCGCGCAACATCGCGACAGCCCCGGGGATGTCGCCATCTTCGGCCAGGGTGCGGGCCTCATCCACATCCGCCGCACCGGCCACAAGTGAGGCCAGCAGCGCCAACGACGCTATCACGCGCCGTGATATGGCATTAAAGAGAGTCTTCATAATATACAGTGTCAAAAAGTCATGTTTGTTGTCTTATGCCTGACGCGTCACACCTTAAGCCCCGCGATACCTTCGCGCCCGACTGGGTTGAGGATATGGAAACAGAGGTCATAGAGCAGGTCAAACGCGTCCTGCCGCGAGCCGTTGCCCTTCGAAGCCCCGTCAAACTCGCGTATCCTCGATATGATTTCTATGGTCTGCCACGGGCCACACCATTTCATGGCGTTGCGCACATCGGTGAGCTGCATCGGGAAGCGGAAACCAAGCTCCTGCATCAGGCCGCGCTCGCTCTTGTCCTGGGCGTAATGGGCCACCATCAGGTTGGAGAACAGGTTGAAAAGGTTGACCACCAGCACCTGCGGGGGATTGTTCTTGGGGTCTCCGGCGAAACGCCTGAGAATCCTGAAGACCTTCTGCTGGTCGTGACGCGCGACAGCCGCCACAAACTCGAAGTTGTTATACTCCTTCGATATTCCGATATTGCGCTCGACAGCCTCGGGAGTCACCTGCGCCCCCGCTCCGAGGGTCACCGTCAGCTTGTCGACCTCGTTGTAAAGGCGCGACAGGTCGGTGCCGACATAGTCGCAGAGCATGGCCAGCGCCTTGGGGTCGACGGTCAGCCCCTTCCCGGTGATAAATCCCGAGACGGTCGGGGCGACCATCTTCTCTGACAGCTTCCTCGACTCGAAGGCAACGCCGCCCCCCTCCTTGAGGGCCTTGGTGAACTCGGCCCCCTTGGCCTGAGCGCCCCGGAAGCAGAGACACAACACCGTCGTCGCCGACGGCTGCCTGACATACGGGGCCAGGGCATTGAGATAGGCCGTAGGGGTGAAACGGGGCTTGTTACCCTCCTGCACCTCCCTGACAATCACCACCTGCCGTCCCGACATCATCGGGTAGCGGCGGGCAGCCTCGATGACGGCCGCAGGCTCCGTCTCGGGGGCATATAGCATCGTCAGGTCGAAATCGCGGTCGTCGGGCGCGACAAGGTTCTCCACCTCTCGCGACAACAGGTCGGTGTAAAACCCCTCCTCGCCGTGGAGCAGGTAGACCGGGGCCGCCTCACCTTTTCGGAGGGCCCGGCGTATGGAATCAGCAGTGAGGGTCTCTGCCATCGTTATGTAATCGCAATTGAGGTTCAGGGACAATATCTCGATTCAGCGGCTTCACGCGCCGAAATCAAACGCTAATTTACAACAATTTCTCCAATCCGCCAAAAACATATCGCACCCCCACACCTCACGCCTCCGGCCACACCCCTCTCCCGCAGGCAACAAAAAAACCGTCCTGACCTCACGGCCAAGACGGCTGTTGCCCCGGATCTTCGTCGGAACCAATTCTTTAACTCTTACTAATTATCTCGTCATAACTCCGCCCAAGGGTCTGACGGGGGATTTGCCCTGCAACTTCATCGTGATACCGTTTCTGATGAATCCATACGGCATCGTTGCAGGGCAGACAGAAAGGATTTATTTTTAAATCAGAGATTTGCAAAGATATAAAAATCTCATGTCATTCCCCCCCCAGTTAAATATAGTTAATACTCTTCTTAAACACGCCGCATCAACCTCCATCAGCTATTTGACGCATCCATAAAACATTTCCCCCGTATTCCACGTTATATAGATGATTGGCGGGAGGGCATCGCCCATCCCCGCCTCCCCTCTGACGAAACAAACCACAAACCTATACGATAATGAACGACTTCCAGGAAATCATCAAATCATCAAAACCCACACTTGTCGACTTCTTCGCCACCTGGTGTGGCCCCTGCAAGATGCAAAGCCCCATCCTTGAGAAGGTGAAGGAGAAGGTCGGCGACGCGGCCACAATCGTCAAAATCGACATCGACAAGAATGCCGAACTGGCCGCCCGCTACCGCGTGCAGTCGGTGCCGACACTCATCCTCTTCAAAGACGGCGAGGCCGTGTGGCGCACCGTCGGGGTGCAGCAGGCCGACCTCCTCGAAGCCAAAATCTTCGAGCATGTCCCCACCAAATCCGACGAGTGATTCCGCAGAGCCGGTTATCCCTACTGCGGAAAAAACTCACGCAGATTCCGCAGATACGCAGATTTCCCGCAGATTAAAGGAGAAGGTCTCACAGATTACATAGATGCCATCCGGATGAAAAGCCGTCCGGATGGCATCTATGTAATCTGTGTAATCTGTGAGACCCCTTCCCTAATCCGTTTTATCCCTTTTTTCAATCTGCGGGAAATCTGCGTATCTGCGGAATCTGCGTGAGTTTTTTTTTCTGCAGACATACAACCCGCCGGAATCCGCGGGAGAATCGGCTCCGCGGAATCCCTTTACAGGTTTTGCATCTCCACCAGGTGGGAGTAGTAGCCCCCCATGGACAGGAGCTGCTCATGGGTGCCGCGCTCGACGATGCGCCCCTCGTGCATGACACAGATGAGGTCGGCGTTGCGGATTGTCGAGAGACGGTGGGCGATGACCAGGGTGGTGCGCCCCTTCATGAGACGTTCGAGGGCCTGCTGCACCAGCTTCTCGCTCTCGGAGTCGAGGGCCGAGGTGGCCTCGTCGAGAATCAGCACCGGCGGGTTCTTGAGGATGGCGCGGGCTATCGAGACCCTCTGGCGCTGTCCGCCCGACAGGCGGCAGCCACGGTCGCCGATGTTGGTGTCATACCCCTGCTCGGTGGCCATGATGAACTCGTCGGCGTTGGCCACCCGGGCGGCGGCGCGCACATCCTCGAGGGTCGCGCCCTCCACCCCGAAGGTGATGTTGTTGAAGAATGTGTCGTTGAAGAGTATCGCCTCCTGGTTGACATTGCCCATCAGCGCCCTCAGGTCATGGACCTTCATGTCGCGGATGTCGATGCCGTCGACGGTTATTGACCCGGCGGCGACATCATAGAACCGTGGCAGCAGGTCGGCCATCGTCGACTTGCCTGAACCCGACTGGCCGACAAGGGCCACGGTGGCCCCGGCGGGGATGTCGAGGTCGACCCCGTGGATCACCTCGTTGGTGCCGTAGCTGAACGACACCCCGCGGTAGCTGATGTCACCCTTGAGCCGCCCGATGCCGCGCGGCTCGGCGGGATCCTTGATGGGGTTGTCGGCATTGAGTATGCGGTCGACGCGCTCCATCGAGGCCAGACCTTTCTGGATGGAATACATCGCCTTTGAAAGCTCCTTGGCCGGATTGATGATGGAGTAGAAGATGACCATGTAGTAGATGAACGATGCGGCGTTCATCGACGAGACACCCGAGAGTATCAGCGCCCCGCCAAACCACAGGACGATGGCTATCGAGACCGTGCCGAGAAACTCGCTCATCGGATGGGCCAGGCTCTGGCGGCGGGCGATGCGGTTTGACAGGCGGTAGAACACCTGGTTCTCGCGGTGGAACCGCTCGCGCACCTTTCGCTCGGCGTTGAAAGCCTTGATGATGCGCAGACCACCCAGACACTCCTCGATGTTAGACATCAGCAGGCCCCACTGGTTCTGCTGCTCCAGCGACTGGCGTTTGAGCCGCTTGCCGACCTTACCCATCACCATTCCGGCCAGCGGCAGGAGTATCAGCACGAATATCGTCAGCTGCCACGAGATGATGATCATCATCACCAGGCAGACTATGATCATTATGGGGTTTTTGAACATCATGTCGAGCGACGCCATGATGGAGTTCTCGATTTCCCCGACATCACCCGTCATGCGGGCCATCACGTCACCCTTGCGCTCCTGGGTGAAAAACGAAATCGGCAGGGCCACCATCTTGTCGAACACATAGTTGCGGATGTCGCGCACGATGCCGCTGCGCATCGGAATCACGAAGTAGGAGGCCAGGAACGTCACCCCGGTCTTCAACCCCGTCATCACCACCAGCAGGGCGGCCAGCAGGGCGAGCGTCACCGTCGGGCCATACAGGTTGATAGCCTCCTGGGTGTAATAGTAGAAGTTGTTGACCGCCACATCCTTGAGCGACCCGCTCCCGGCGGGCATGTAGGTGTAAGTGGCCTCCCTTACCTTGAAGAGCATCTCCAGGATAGGGATGATGACCGCGAAGGAGAACAGCGTCAGGAATGCCGACAACACATTGAAGAAGACATTCAGCGCGAGATACTTCTTGTAGGGCGGCACAAACCGCTTCAGTATTACGAAAAAATCATTCATAATCTCTTGGGGATTTCCTCAATCAATAAAAGTTTGCAATTCGGGTAGAATCTCACAGCTCTCACCTATGCCTGAATATGCCAGGGGGTCTCACAGATTACGCAGATTACACAGATACCATCCGGATGGCATCTGTGTAATCTGCGTAATCTGTGAGACCTTTATTCATTTGCAGGTTTATCTTTGAGAGAGACAGATAACCACACGCATCTGCAGAGATGTCGTCTGCATATCCACAAGAAACAAGATCAGGTGAAGCAGAGGATCAGGGCCTGGGCGGCGACCACCCGGAGGAACATCGTCAGCGGGTAGACCGTGGAGTAGGCCACAGCCGGCGCATCGGAGGAGGTGGAGTTGTTGGCGTAGGCCAGGGCCGGGGGATCGGTATAGCCGCCCGACATCATACCCATCAGCGTCAGGTAGTTGATCTTGAACAGGCCACGGCCGATGCAGCCCACAATCATCAGGGGCACGAAGGTGATGATGAAGCCCCACACGACCCACCACATGCCGGTCTGGTTGAACACCGTCGAGGCGAAGTTGGCGCCGGCACCGATGCCGACCGCCGCGAGGAACATGCAGATGCCAAGCTCGCGGAGCATCAGCGAGGCCGACGAGGAGGTGTAGGTGACGAGCTTGAACTTGTAGCCGAAGCGGCTCAGGAAGATGGCCACCACCAGCGGGCCGCCAGCCAGGCCAAGCTTCATGCCGAAACCGACATTGATCGAGCCGACGATGATACCGAAGAGTATGCCGACGAAGATGGTGATGAGATTGGGGGTATTGAGACGCTTCATCGAGTTGCCGAGCTTCGAGGCCAGGCGGTCGATGTCGTTGAGGTCACCCACGACAGTGATGCGGTCACCCATCTGCAGGCGCAGGCCCGGGGTGGCCAGCAGGTCGACACCGGCGCGGTTGACACGGGTGCAGTTGAGGTTGTAACCCTTGTGGAGACGCAGGTCGGCCAGGCTCTTGCCGTTGTACTCGCTGCGGGTGATGACGATGCGGCGGCTGACAACCGACGCGGGGGAAACCTCCTCCCACTGGTCGTCGCCCATATCGACCGACGGGCCCACCACGCTCTCGAAGCTCTCGAGGTCGGTGGCCGACATCACCACATAGAGCTTGTCGCCCACACGGATCTGGGTGGTAGACTTGGGGATGATTATGGTGCCGTCCTGCTGCATGAGGCGCGAGACGACAAACTCGGTATGGATGATCTGATGGAGCTGCACCAGGGTCTTGCCGTTGATGAGCTGGTTGGTCACCTCGATAGAGGCCAGATGGGGCTTGGCGGTCGCGTCCTCGGCCTCCTTCTCCATCCGGCGTATCTCATCGTCGACTTTCACTCGGAAGATGAACTTCACGAGCAGCATCGATGTTATGATACCGATGACCCCGAGGGGATAGGCGGCGGCGTAACCCATCGACATACGGTTGACGGCATCGGCCACTGCCTCAGGCGCGCCGGCCAGCGACTGCTGCGCGGCTGCCAGACCGGGGGTGTTGGTGACGGCTCCAGACATCACGCCGACAAGCACCGACATGTCGGTCTGCCCGTCGATGAAGAAGATGGCCACGGTGATGGCCACATTGAGCAGTATACCCAACACGGCGAGCATGTTGAGCCTCACGCCACCCTCCTTGAACGAGGAGAAGAACGCCGGGCCCACCTGCAGACCGATAGCGAAGATAAACAGGATGAGGCCGAACTCTCGGACAAACTTAAGCACCTCGGCATCGACCGTGTAGCCGAAATGCCCCATGAGGATGCCGACAAACAACACGAAAGTCACCCCCAGCGAGATGCCCGCTATCTTCACCTTTCCGATAAAGATACCCGCCGCGATCACAAACGAAAGCAGCATCAGCGTCGACGCCAGGGATGTGTTTCCGGGGCAAAGGATGCCCACATCAAAAAAATCCATAGATAAAACTGAATCAAAAACCGGCGACACGGTCACATCCCGCGCAGCCTTATTCTAAAAAACCTTTTTTACGGCTGCAAAGTTACGCATTTCCCGTGACATACGCCTACCCCGACCCCAAAAATCTATGCGCCCGCCCACGGCTCTTTCATTTAAAAATGCTTGGAATTTTCAAAGTGCATGACTGATAGTTAGTTAAAAGCCATTAACCCTTTTATCCAAAATGAGATTAACACAGCCATTGCGTAACTGCCACATATAACTACTTGATTAACAGTGGCGCATTGTAGCATCAAAGTTAAATGAAAGAGCCGTGGCGCCCGCCGCATCACGCCCCTCCGCGCATCCTCCACGCCACCTCCGCATATCCTCCCTCGCCTCTCCAGGGGGATGACGGCAAAAAAGCCGCCCCGGCGGTCATGCAACCTGCCGGGGCGGCTATTGTATAGTAAGTAAGAGTCAAAGAATTCCAGAGAATGAGGTCATACCTCTGTCAGCCGGGTCGTCAGCGGACAACCACCTTGGCCACCTTGTCGCCCTGACGGCGCAGGTAGATGCCGGGGGCGGGAGCGCCCTGTACGCGCACACCTGAGATGGTGTAGTACTCGGCGTCGCCGTCGGCCTCCATGTCGGCTGCCACATTCTCAACACCGGAGACAGCGTTCTTGGCGTCAAGCTCTGCGGAGATGGGGATGCTGCGGCTGTAATGGCTCAGGGCGAAGCCTTCAAGGTCGGCGGGGAGGTCGGCGACAGCGGCGGCTGCCTTGCGGGGAGCCGAGCTGCCCTCTTCCTCCACGTTGAATGAGGGCTTGGTCTCATAGAGGAAGGGGTAGATGGCATAGATGAGGCCATTGACTGCCTTGGACTCGAGGAGCGATTTGTCACTGATGTCGGTGTACTTGCTCAGGTAGACAGGCACGTTGACACCATCCTGGATGATCTTCGACGACCAGTCGTTTGAACCGCCATCGAAGTCATAGTTGCTGAAGTCGGAATCGTCAGACATCACCAGCGGGGTCCATCCCTCAAGCACGGAGGTGTTGTAAGCCTTCTGGAGATCGTAACCGCTGTGGATGATGTGGACACGGCGCGAGGTGTCGACAGTCGGGTCGTCAAACTCAAACGAGATGTCGCCATACACATTGTAATCGGAGGAGACGCTCATGCTGATATTGTCGATGAGGACACCATACACCCCGTCATAGTCCATGGCATACTTGGCATTGCTGATGGAGCCGGTCGGGGCAGGCATTTTGGCATCAACCACCACCGTTGCCTCTCCTCGGCGCGAGTGGAAAGTCAGGCCGGTACCGTTGCGCCCGGAGCGGGCGATGTCAGTGTACTTGGCGCGCATCTCGATGTCGTTGGATGCGGCCAGGGGTATGTAGTTGAGGTGGATGCGGCCGGGCTTGCCGTGGTAGCTGACAACCTCGTCTCCATTCATCGACACGGTGTACTCGATGTCGAATCCGGCGTTGTTGATGTCAAGGCCCTTTGAGCCGCTGATGGTAAGCGTGCCCTCGCAGGTGTTGACCTTGTCCATCGGAATGTGGCCGTTGTGCGAGGCCAGCGAGAGGTGGTTGTAGTGGCGGTGGAGCGACTTGGCCTGGTCTGCGCTGAGGGTCACAGGAACCACACTCGCGTCGGTGACAGACACAGAGGGGTTGGGGTCGAAGTCGACCAGGGTCACGGTGCGGCAGGTGTCATGAGTGTCGATCACCACGTAATACTGGCCGGGGATGAGGCTTGTGCCGTCGATAGCCCAGTTGTACTGGTTGTAGTTGCAATACTTCACCGAGGTGTTGGTGTCAAACTTGACACTGTTCACCGACTGGCCGGTTTCTGTCGAGAGCATCACACTCAGCTTGTAGGATCCGTCGGGATATGCATACTTGTCATCCACACCTACGATACCGAGGTCGAAAGTCGCCCAGTCGCGGGCTTCGGAGGTCATGCCTTGTGTGGCATTCGCCTTGTAATATCCGGCGTTGACCCAGGAGACCTTGAAATATGTGATATGCTTGCCGGTGACATTGACGGGGACGTAGAAGCAGCTGCCGTCGGGGTTGTTGTACTCCTTTGCATCTGCGGCATTCCAGGTAAGGCCTTCGATGGCTCCTTCGCCCACGAGGTAGACAGAGGGGCGGCCCTTTGCGTCAAGCTCGGCGAAGTCAGACCAGCTCATGTAGGTCTGGATTGCATACTTCACATCAGCGCCGTTTATTCCGCGCATGGCGGTGGCGTAGATGAACTCGGCCCATCGGCCCTGGTTGAACTTCTCGGAATTCGAGGCGCGGAAAACCGACCATCCTTTTTTATCCTGGAACGAGAACTCGACATTGTTGCCTTCAAGGCTTTCCAGGTCGTTCATCCTGTAACGGTAGATCTGGTATTTCGCGCTCACCAGCTCCATCTTGTGGGCGTCGTCGCGCACCAGGCGGCCTCCTATGTAGGCGTCGTCTTTCATGACATTGCAATATACAGGGGTCGCGCCACCGTTCACACCCTCGTAGAGGAGGTCCTCCTTGAGGTGGAAATAGAGGTATTTGTCGCCGCTCTCAGGCTCTACCGGCGATAGGTCGGTTTCGGGCTTGGTTGCGCCATTGGTGTAATAGCCGTTGTTGAGGAAGACGATGCGTGAGACATATTGCTTCTCGCTGTCCTTTTCACCGTTCCAGATAAGCAGCTTCTCGGGTTTCTTGTTCCATGAGAAGTTAAGCACATAGAGGGGGTAGTATTTACCGTTACGATAGATGTATTTGCCTGTGGGCTGCATCTTGATGGCGTCATCTTTACCCCAGGGTTTGAATGTGGTGGCGCTTTCGCCATCACCTATCCACATATGCACATAGAAGTCGGTGCCTACATTGTTGCGGTCGTAGAAGTAGATGGTGTAATCGGTCTCGCCGGGCTGCTCGATTGCGCCGCCTGAGACAGAGAGGGTGTTGTCGGCCACATTCAGGACGAAAGTCACCGCGCCCTTGAGCCCCTCGGCGAAAGTGATGTCCCCGCCCTGGGTGGTGGTCATATTGTAAGTCTTCGCGTTGCCGTCGTAAGCCGAGGTGTTTGACGCGCCCCTCCAGTCATTATTGACATGAAGTCCGACCTTGGTGCCGGTCTCGTCACCAAGGAATTCGAGAGTATATGAGTAGCTGTTCTTCTCGTTGAGAAGCATGCCTACAAAAGTGTCGCCGTTGCGGAAGTTGGTCCACAGCTCATAGACGGTGGCGGGTTCTTCCTTGTCTACCAGTACAAGGCCTGTCTTTGACAGAAGTGAGGAGCCGGAAAGATAATAGAATCCTCCTTTGGCATAAGCAGGCTCGTCTGTCGACAGCTTGTTGCCCCATCCGCTATCTTTTGTGAACATGATATTGGTGGGTTGCACACTCGGAGTGTAGGACCATACTGGATAATAATTGTCACCTTCACGCACATATTTTCCAGTAGAGGTCATTTTCTGAGGGCCGGACATTGCCGCGCCATTGCCATACACATATGTGTACACATCGGTGTAATTGGCGTTGTTGCAGTCATAGAAATAGAATGTATTGTCGCCAACAACGACATCGCCGCCGCCTCCGGCTTCAAAATTGCCATCCTTGCTTGCCTGGATTTTAGTGAAGTCAGAGGAAACACGAAGGTAAGAATACCCTTCGGGAGCAGTTTTATCACCGCTGTCTGCTGTGGATGCGGTCAGGGAGTTCTCTTTTATCTGGCCGTTGTCAGTCCATTTGTCCGCGACGAAATTAAGCGAATTTCCGTTGAATGCTTTCCAGTCACCTTTAGCACGCGACATTTTGAAGGCTCCTGTAACCTTGAAAGAATACCAGCCTTCAGAGAGCACGACCTCTGTGGGATTACTGGGATCCCATCCGAAATCTGCTCCGCAGAGGTAAAACTGCGCATGAGCCGTCATAGCTACAATTGCACCTACCAACAAGAGTAGAAGCTTTTTCATGATAAAAAAATGAATTTAGTAAGATAAGTTAAAGAAAAACAGTTAATTGTTCGAGTTAAAGATATGAGAGAGCTGTTGACAGGCAGACTTGGCCTATGCCTTGCCTGATGTCACAGTTTATGAGGAGTAAGAGTTTGCGTAAGAGTCTTTATACAAAAATTATGAAGATTCAAAGATGAATGTAGTAACGTTGGCGGGGCCGGGGTCACCAGCCCGCGTCGGGCGTCACGGCGGTAGATTTCAGGGCGGCAGGAAATTGGTGTTCCTATCGCAACGGCAAAGGTAATCAAAAAATAACTGAATTTTCGCCCGAATGTATTAATATTTACTAAAACAAATGATTATTTTCTTAAACCAGCCCTATGACACGCCATATGCCCGCGCGACAGATGCCGACAATTGCGTATGGGACAAGCGAATGACATGAAAACCATTGGGAGCAAAGCGACCAAATCTGCAGAATCAGTGGAATCCGTGAAATCTGCGAGAAATCCTTTTAGATTCAGAAGACCAAGGTGAATTTCGGGGGGGAGGCATCATCCAGGTGAGTGTTCCCCGAATAATCCCTATATATGGTTGTCCCACGAATCCGTAGGATTCATTAACTATTAGCCGGGGGTTGGCGGCCATAAGGCCGGTAACCCCCGGGGGAATACGCCCGGCGGGAGATTCTGAAAGAATCTTTTATAGATATTGCCTTTAAATGAGGTTATCTATATAAAAGATTCTTTCAGAATCTCACGCCTGATGTCAGCAACCCCGGGTTGCCGCTTGGTCGCCCGCAAGGAGCTCCCGCGCGCCAGCCCGGGGCTAATGGTTAATGAATCCTACGGATTCGCTGACGGATTCAATGCAAACAGGTGTGGATTAGATGCCGTTTTAAAACCAAGGCGTCCGCCGTCTCCCGCGAAAGGGGAGCATCGGCGGACGCCTGATATGTGATTATTCAGCGGTCAGCGATCAGAGCTGGGGACCGGCGGCAACGAGAGCCTTGCCAGCCTCGTTGTTCTCAAACTTCTTGAAGTTGTTGATGAACATCTCGGCGAGCTTGGTTGCCTTGGTAGTCCACTCGGCAGCGTCGGCGTAGGTGTCGCGGGGATCGAGGATCTTGGGATCAACGCCGGGAAGCTCGGTGGGCACGGTGAAGTCGAAGATGGGAATCTGCTTGGTGGGGGCCTTCAGGATTGCGCCGTCAAGGATAGCGTCGATGATGCCGCGGGTGTCCTTGATGGAGATGCGCTTGCCGGTGCCGTTCCAGCCAGTGTTGACCAGGTAAGCCTTGGCGCCAGATTTCTCCATCTTCTTGACGAGCTCCTCAGCGTACTTGGTGGGGTGGAGGCTAAGGAATGCAGCGCCGAAGCATGCGGAGAAGGTGGGGGTGGGCTCGGTGATGCCGCGCTCTGTGCCGGCGAGCTTCGAGGTGAAGCCCGAGAGGAAGTAATACTTGGTCTGCTCGGGGGTCAGGATCGAGACGGGGGGCAGAACGCCGAAAGCGTCGGCCGACAGGAAGATGACGTTCTTGGCGGCGGGGCCGTGGCTGCCCGGGGCGATTTTCTCGATGTGCTCGATGGGGTAGGAAACGCGGGTGTTCTCGGTGACAGACTTGTCGGCGAAGTCGATCTTGCCGTTCTCGTCTACGGTCACGTTCTCGAGGAGGGCGTTGCGGCGGATTGCCTTGTAGATGTCGGGCTCAGACTCCTTGTCGAGGTTGATGACCTTGGCGTAGCAGCCGCCCTCGTAGTTGAAGACGCCGTTGTCGTCCCAGCCGTGCTCGTCGTCACCGATGAGCAGACGCTTGGGGTCGGTGGAGAGGGTGGTCTTGCCTGTTCCGGAGAGGCCGAAGAAGATTGCGGTGTTCTCGCCGTTCATGTCGGTGTTGGCCGAGCAGTGCATGGAGGCCATGCCGCGCAGGGGGAGGTAGTAGTTCATGATGGAGAACATACCCTTCTTCATCTCGCCGCCATACCAGGTGTTGATGATCACCTGCATCTTCTGGGTGAGGTTGAAGGCCACGCAGGTCTCGGAGTTGATGCCGAGTTCCTTCCAGTTCTCGACCTTTGCCTTGGAGGCGTTCATCACCACGAAGTCGGGGGTGAAGTTGTCAAGCTCCTCCTTGGTGGGGCGCACAAACATGTTGGTCACGAAGTGGGCCTGCCATGCCACCTCCATGATGAAGCGGACAGCCAGACGGGTGTCCTTGTTGGTGCCGCAGAAAGCGTCAACGACGTAGAGGGGCTTGTCAGAAAGCTCCTTGTCGGCGATGGCCTTGAGGGCGTCCCAGGTGGCGGGGGTGATGGGCTTGTTGTCGTTCTTGTATTCGTCAGAGGTCCACCAGATGGTGTTCTTCGAAACCTCGTCTTCCACGAAGAACTTGTCTTTTGGGGAACGGCCGGTGTAGATGCCGGTCATCACGTTAACCGCGCCGAGCTCGGTGTCCTGGCCTTTCTCGTAGCCTTCGAGGCCGGGTTTGGTCTCGTCGATGAAGAGTTCGTCCCAGGAGGGGTTGTGGTAGATCTTGGGGGTTCCGGTGATACCGTACTGGGTTAAATCAATCTTGCTCATTTTGATATGTTGATAACTGTTATATGTGTTGTCGACTGTCGTTGCGGAGATAACCGGAGGCGGCAATCAGTCGCCGCCTTGTTATTCGGCTACAAAGTTACGCAATTTTTTTTAATTCAAAACGATTTAAGGAAATTTTTCCTTAATCGACCCTTGGCGACAGAAAAATGCCAAGCTCGCCTACTTACAACAATGTAAGTGGCGCAACCGGGGGTTAAATTAGGTTAAATTTCAGATATTTTAGGATTGTTTTGCCATCAGCCGGGAAAAAGTTCGTAAATTTGGCGGTGTTATCAATCCTCCGCCTGAAATCTATACCAAAGCTGAGATTAAATACCATTACTTACATATCCGAACTTTAAATTTTTCAACTACTAGCATGAAAAAAACTCTACTCATGATGGCTGCCGCTCTGACCGCGTGGTCGGCGAGCGCACAGCTCTATGTGACCGGCGACAATGTCGAGGGATAGCCCGCGGTATGGGACCCCGCCAACACCCTGGTCGTGACCTCTGAAAACGGCGAATACTCGTTTGAAGCCACCGGCGGTTTCAAGATTTCAATCGCCCAGGGCACATGGGACGACTTCAACGGCGCCGCTTACCAGCTCGCCGGAGCATGGGACAAGGGCACTACCACCGCCACCTCCACTCTGCGCCAGGGCGACGGCAACATCACCACACCCATGAGCAACGTGAAAATCAAGTACACCGTCAAGGATGACATGTCGGCAATCACCGCCACCCTCCCCGCCGGCTACTCTTTCGGCGAGGCCCCTGCCCCCGACTTCTACCTTATCGGCAACTTCAACAACTGGACCCTGGCCGACGCCGCCTGCAAGATGACCCCCAACGGGAATGTCTACACCATCACCGTTGCCGACGGCATCACCGTGGCTGCTGGTGAAGGCTGGAAAATCAACAACGGCACCTGGGACCTCGACTTCGGACAGGGCGAGGAGGGAATGCCCGTGGCCGGCACTCTCTACAACCTCGCATCCGGCGGCGCTGACATGACCACCTCCGTGGCCGCCGGCTCCACCATCACCTTCACTTACAACGAGGGAGGAGTGTCAACCCTCCTCATCAGCAGCAATGGCGGCGGCGGCGACACCCCCGTCGACACCCCCGCCCAGCTCTATGTGGTAGGTTCGCTCGCAACCAGCATGTGGGAACCCGCCACCGCAGTCCTCATGAACAAGGACGGCAATGTTTTCACCGCCACTGACATAGAGCTTGTAGGGGAGGCAAACTTCAACTTCCTCACCGCCCAGTCTTGGGACGAGCCCCGCTACGGCGGCCTCGTTGACAACGAGGATGTGACTTTCGACGGCGATGTGGCCATGGTGACAATCGTCCCCGGCACCAACGCCATCAAGGCCCTCCCCGGCAAGTACAACATGACCCTCACTTTCGCCGCTGACGGCAACACCCTCAAGCTGGAGAAAGCAGGTGAAGTCGTTGTTGTGGAAGACCTCGTACTCACCGGCTCCTTCAACGAGTGGGCAATGAACGATGCCGCATACAAGATGGCCAAGGATGGCGACACCTACACCATCACCATCCCCTCCATCGAGGCCGGCGCCGAGTTCAAGGTGAAGACCGCCGAAGACAACTGGAACACCAGCTGGGGAGCTGAAGGCCCCGAAGGTGACGAGACCGCTCCCGCAGTGGCAGTAGCCCTCAACACCCCCATGAACTCCTGGGTCGGCTCGTTCAACAACTTCCTCATCGCCGAGGCCCTCACCAACGCCACCATCACCTTTGTCAAGAGCAACGAGGCATCTGTGGCTTCCACCCTCACCGTCTCCGGCACCTCCGCCATCGAAGCTGTTGAGGCCGTTGCCGCCGAGGCTCCCGCCCAGTACTTCAACCTCCAGGGCATCCGCGTTCTCGCTCCCCAGGCCGGCCAGCTCTACATCGTCAACCGCGCAGGCAAGGTTTCCAAGGAAATCGCCCGCTAATACGATATCATGAGATTCCGGGGGAAGCGGCCTGCCCCCTTCCCCCGGAATCCCCGCATAAAACGACACCGCCCGTCGCGCCAAGTGCGCCGACGGGCGGTGTTATTTTTGTTGCTCAGGCTGCGTTCTGACAGCCTGGAGCCATCCAGGTGACAGCCCCCAGGGCCTCCAGGTGACGGATTCCAGCAACATCCAGGTGACAGATTCCAGCAACATCCAGGAGACGGATTCCCGCAACATCCAGGTGACAGATTCCAGCAACATCCAGGTGACAGATTCCAGCAACATCCAGGTGACGGATTCCCGGAATCTCCAGGTGACGTGCCCCAGCAATCATGCCTCTATGTGTGGTTCGCCCACGAATCCGTAGGATTCATCAATTATTAGCCGGGGGTTGGCGGCCGACAGGCCGGTAACCCCCGGTCACCACGCCAGACGCGGGATTCTGAAAGAATCTTTTATAGATGTTGCCCATAGATGAGGGTGCCTATATAAAAGATTCTTTCAGAATCTCACGCCTGATGTCAACAACCCCGGGTTGCCGCTTGGTCGCCCACAGGGGCTCCCGCGCGCCAACCCGGGGCTAATAATTAATGAATCCTCCGGATTCGCGGATGGATTCAATGATGACAGGGATGGAAGCAATCCGGTTTCGCGGACGGATTCAATGATGACAGGGATGGAAGCAACCCGGATTCGCGGACAAATCCAACGAGGGCCGGTATGGGATCAATAACCGGAGAAGAGCGCGCCGACCCCGAGGAGGCGGTCGTAGCGGTCGCCGGGAGCGCGATAGTAGACATAGACCAGATACTCATTGACCGTCTGGTAATGGTCACCCTCGACTGGCGCGGTAAGGCCGTGCGTGGCTCCGTCAGGGACGACGAGATACTGATAGTTGTATGCTCCCTGCTTCAGCGGCAGGAGCTTCTCGTAACGCCCCGTGGAGGGGTTGTATTCCATCCGCGACGAGGAGTCGAGACGGCGATGCATAAAGTCGCCGTCGAGATACACCTCGGCGTCGGGAATCCGGAGCATATCGAGCGTGAACAGCGTCATGGCATAGTCGGCCTCCACGTCAGAATCCTCGGCGTTGTACTCGCGGATAAGATAACGGCCATGCTGTGTGCTGTCATAGCGGTATTCGCGATGGGCGCGGGGCTTGTCGAGGTTGAGGATGTGGTGATACCAGGGGGCATGGTACTCGATATGGTCCACCCCCATCCCGGGATAGAGGTTGTTGACCGTCTCCATGCGGCGGTATTCATTGCCGGCAGGGAAAATCAGGGCCGGGAGATGCTCGTAGATGGCGCGCGAGCCCATAAGGCGGGAGGGATGGGAAAGCACCACGGCGTTGTCGAGGCGGCCGTTCTGGGTCACCACCACCCGCAGGTCGGTGTTTATGTCGCGTATGCGGGTGTTTCGGGTGTCGATGTCGAGCGAGAGCTGCTGGTGGCTGTCATTGTAGTCGATGTCGGTGCGCGAGGTCACGGTGCCTCCTACCGACACTACCCCCTCCTGCACCATGAACCTCACCTGCAGCAATATCTCCTCCGGGTCATCCTCGGGATAGACCCGCAGCAGGTAGTTGCCCGATATCTTGAACTGGAAATCGCTGTTGGGCAGGTGTATGGTGTAATGCACATAATGGGCCGTGGTCAGGCGCGAGAAGGCATAATCCTCGATGTCGGCATAGTTGAAGCCGTCAAAGACCTCTGAGTCGACAAGCTCGCCGAGGCTCCAGTCGGCATCACAATGCAGTATCGAGTATCGCAGATACTGGCGCTCCTCCCCCATCACGTCGAAACCTATCACGAGGCGGCTGTCGCCCCCGAGCGTCAGCACAGGCGGGGCGAGGAAGGCCCCCTCGATGTTGACCGCAAGCGAACGGATGCCGGGGGAGAATATCGCCGTGGAGGTGTCAGGGCCTGCGGGAGCAGCTGCCGCCAGGATGGGCAGGAGCAACATCAGCAATGATGGCAGAAATCGTCTCATGATAGTGGAGTCGCAGGTTATGGTTGAGCCTCACCAGGCCACAGGGGTCTCCCCTGCGGCGGCAAGGTAGGCGTTGGCCCGTGAGAAATGGTGGTTCCCGAAAAAGCCGCGGTGGGCCGACAGCGGGGATGGATGGGGGGAGGTAAGCACGAGATGGCGCGTCGGGTCGATCAGGGCCGACTTGCGTATTGCGTAGCTGCCCCACAGGATGAAGACCAGATGGTCGCGGTCGCGCGACAGGCGGCTGATCACCTCGTCGGTGAACTGCTCCCAGCCCTGTCCCTGGTGAGAGCCAGCGCGGTTGGCCTCGACGGTAAGGGTGGCGTTGAGCAGCAAGACCCCCTGACGGGCCCAGCGCGAGAGATCGCCGTCGGCGGGCATCGGCGCGCCGGTGTCGGCGCTGACCTCCTTGAAGATGTTGACAAGCGACGGGGGCATCCTCACCCCGGGATTCACCGAGAAGCAAAGCCCGTTGGCCTGTCCGGGGCCGTGGTAGGGATCCTGGCCGAGAATCACCACCTTGACCTTGTCGAACGGACAGGAGTCAAAGGCGGCGAAGATTTTCGCGGCAGGGGGATAGACCTCGCGGGTGGCGTATTGCGCCCTGGCAAATTCCGCCGTCTGGCGGAAACCGGGCGACTCGAATATGTCGGCAAGCTCGTTTTTCCAGCTCTGGTCGATTCTGACGTTCATTCTTTATGCTTGGGGTTGGGCGGGTTAGAGGCGGCCTGGGTCACAGGCCATCAACAAAGACAGGCCCGCTCGCGCGGGGCGGGCAGGCCTGTCGGGTTGGCGTTATAATCGTGGTGGATTATTTCTCCATGATGGTCACGCAACGGTCGAGGGTGAGGCACTTGTCGCCAAGGTCAACACGGTTGCCGTTGTTGGTGGTAGCCTCGAGCTGGCTTTCGGACACACCGTAGCGGAGGAGCTGGTTCTTCACGCCGTTCACGCGGTTGTGACGCAGACGGACGTTGATCTTGTCGTTTCCGGTGTAGTTGTCGGCCCAGCCGGTGAGGACGTAGGTCTTCTTGGTATCCTTAATGACGTTGGCCACAGACTGGAGGACCTTGCGGTCAACCGAGGTGAGGGTGTAAACGTCGCAGGGATAGTAGATGGTGGCGAGGGGAGCTTCGGGCACCTTCTCAACAACCTTCTCAACGGGACGGTTGAGGCAGGCGCGGAGCTGGTTCTCGAGGTCGGCGATCTTGGCGTCAGCCTCGGCCAGACGTGCGCGGTACTCGTCGCAGTTCTCTGCGGGAGGACATACGGGAACGATGGGTGCGCTCCAGTCGGCCTTGTTGAACTTGTAGGTGGCGGTCAGGAGGGCTTCGCCGATCACCTGGGTCTTGCCCCAGGAGTCAGAGTGGTTTGACACGGCGGTAGCGCGGAGGTCGAGACCGAGGGCGAAGTTCTTGGTGAGGTTGAACTCCTGGGTGAGGCCGGCGCGGATGGTGATCACGCGGTCATGGCAGTCGTGCCATGTGGCCTTGGTCTCGCCTTTCTTGGCGTATTTGGTGAGAGTCCAGTAGAGACCACCACCGGCATATACATACGCGTTGTAAACGCGGCCGGGACGGTAGCCACACCACCAGTTGGTGAGGTTCAGCATCACGTCGAAGGCGGGGCCGAAGTAGTTCTGCTTGGTCTTGAAGTACTGGCCGTCATAGATGTGCTCGTCGGGACGGGCACCGATCGAAACCTCGTTGTCGAGTTTGGAAAGACCCTTCACGGAGAGGAAGTCTGCACCACCGCGGATACCGAGCAGCGGAGAGAACCACTTGCCGACATAGAGGGAGGCGGCGGGGGCGAAGCGGTCGCCGAAGGGACGGTGGCTGTCATCGTCGGTGAAGCCAACGGAGACACCGCCTTCACCCTGTATGAACCAGTTGTCGGAGAACTTGTTGAAGAGGTAGCCCTGGGCGGGATCTTCAACGTAAGTTACTTCCTGAGCGTTCTGAGCAACAGCGGTACCTGCGAGCATAGCGCAGCCGAGTGCTAAAAGGTAACTCTTTTTCATAGATAAGTAAAACGTTGTGTATTTGATATTTGAATTTTCTTCCGGTTTTAAAGCAAAGCTTAAGGAAAATGTCTCTTGTGGGCATTTCAGGCCCGCAGGCTTTCACGAAATTTGCCGCTAAGTTACGGATTTTTTTCGATTCTTTCACAAAATAAACAATAAACTGCGAAAAAAAGTTGAAAAAATATCATAATCGGGCAAATGAGCACCGCCGCGCCATCCTCACGGTGATGATGGCGCGGCGGCTATTTCATAAGACAGCGGGTCAGATACGGTGGATGAACTTCAGCACCTGCTCGGTGATGTTCTCGGGTGTGAAGCCGAATTTTTCGTCAAGCACCTTGTAGGGGGCCGACGCGCCGAAATGGTTGAGGCCGTAGACCATGCCCAGGGGGCCTACCACACCGCGGAGGGTGGAGGGGAGACCTGCGGTGAGGCCGAAGACGGGCACTCCGGCGGGAATCACGCTGCGGCGGTATTCCTCGTCCTGGCTCTCGAAGAGCCCTACGGAGGGCACAGACACGACCCGGCAAGGCACCTCGCCGGCGATGAGCTGGAGGGCCACCTCGCAAAGCAGCGACACCTCTGAGCCGTTGCCGACCAGAATCACCTTGGGATGGGGGGTGTCCATGACCACATAGCCACCCTGGCGCGCGCCCTGGGCCTCCTCGTAGCGGTTGCCGGTGGCGGCTGGGATGTCCTTGACATCCTGGCGGGTGAGGATGAGCGCGGTCGGGGTCTTGTCATTCTCCATGGCCATCTGCCAGGCCACGGTGGTCTCCACAGCGTCGGCCGGACGAAGCACCAGCATCGAGGGGCGGCCCGAGAGGTTGTGGAGCTCCTCCATGAGACGTATCTGCGCCTCCTGCTCGATGGGCTGGTGGGTGGGCCCGTCCTCCCCTACTCGGAAGGCGTCATGGCTCCACACATATTTGACAGGCAGCTCCATAAGGGCGGCCATGCGTATGGCGGGCTTCATGTAGTCTGAGAAGACAAAGAATGTGCCGCAGGCGGCGATGAGGCCGCCATGGAGGGCGATGCCGTTCATTATCGAGGCCATGGTAAGCTCGGCAACGCCGGCCTGGAGGAATGCCCCGGAGAAATCGCCCTTGACGAGCTGGTGGGTCTTCTTGAGGAATCCGTCGGTCTTGTCGGAGTTGGCAAGGTCGGCAGAGGAGACAATCATGTTCTTCACCTTCTCGGCCAGCACACCCAGGACTGTAGCCGAGGCGTTGCGGGTGGCGCTTCCGGCCTTCTGCACGATGGCGGCGTAGTCGATTTCGGGAAGCTTGCCGTTGATGAAGTTGTCAAGCTCCTCGGAAAGGGCGGGATTGGCCTTGGCCCACTCCTCTTCCTGGGCGTGGCGCTTGGCTACGATTGCGCGCAACTCGGCGTTGCGGTCGTCATAGAGCTTCTGCACGTCGGCGGGAATATTCCAGGGATCGGCGGGGTCGGCCCCTAGGTTCTCGATGGTCTTGGCGAAGTCGGCGCCCGACTTGCTCAGGGGCTGGCCGTGGGTGGAGCATTGCCCCTCGAAGCACTGGCCGTCGGCGGTGACCGCTCCCTTGCCCATCACGGTGTTGCCGATGATGAGGGTCGGACGCTGCTGCTCGGCCTGAGCCTTGGCGATGGCGTCGGCGATGGCGTCGGCGTCGGTGCCGTCCACCTCAAGCACGTTCCAGTTCCAGGCGCGGTATTTGGCTGCGACATCCTCGTCGTCGACAGCGTCGACCATGGTCGACAGCTGCACACGGTTGCTGTCGTAGAACATTATCAGGTTGTGGAGGCCGAGGTAGCCGGCGATGCGCCCTGCTCCCTGCGAGATTTCCTCCTGTATGCCTCCGTCGGAGATGAAGGCGTAGGTCTTATGGGCTACCACATCGCCGAAACGCGCCTGGAGGAAACGCTCACCGATTGCGCATCCGACGGCCATGGTGTGGCCTTGCCCCAGCGGGCCGGATGTGTTCTCGATGCCCCTGTGAGGGTCGAGTTCTGGATGGCCCGGGCAGCAGCTGCCCCACTGGCGCAGCTGCTGAAGCTCCTCGACGGTGAATTTCCCCGTAAGGGCCAGCACCGCGTAGAGCATCGGAGACATGTGGCCCGGGTCGAGGAAGAAACGGTCGCGGGCGATCCACTCGGGATCGTCAGGATCGGTCACAAGGAACCTGGAATAAAGCACGTTGACGAAGTCGGCACCGCCCATGGCGCCGCCGGGATGGCCCGACTTTGCTTTCTCCACCATGGAGGCTGACAGCACCCTTATGGTGTCTGCCGCGCGGTCGATAATGGTCTTGTCCATAAAAAGTGTTTATTGGTAAGGTATCCACGCGTTGAACAAGGGAGAGGCCCCCGATGTTCACGCGTGGAATTCGGTTTTGTCAAAATCAGAGGGCGTTTTTCAGCTCCGACTCCTCTTCGACCGGAATGTCGGTGTTGACATTCTTCGAGCCGATGAGGCCGTAGAAAAGGAGGTAGCCAAGACAGGCCACAATCAGCCAGTAGGAGGCCATGTAGCCTGCGCTCTTGGCGATGACCTGCTGCACCAGGGGGATGATGCCGCCGCCGACAACCATCATCATGAAGATGCCGGAAGCCTGGGCGGTGTACTTGCCAAGGCCCTCGACGGCGAGGTTGAAGATGCCGCCCCACATCACTGAGGTGCAGAGACCGCAGACGATGAGCAGGTAGGCGCTGACAGGCACACGGGCGGTGATCACCGCGCCGGTCTCGGCGTCGACCGAGCTGTAGATGAAGTCAGGCACGGGCAGGGTGACGGAGGAGGGAATCAGGATGGCGCCGAGCACCAGGAGCATGGCGGTGGAGGACACCACGATGAGCTGCACCTTTGAGGACACAACCCCCGAGATAACCGAGGAGAGCAGACGGCCGCAGAGCATGAGCAGCCAGTAGATGGCCACGATGGTGCCGGCGATTGCCGAAGCCGCGCCTACCACTCCCGCGCCGCTGGCGCTCTGGTCGGAGAGGTAGAAGTTGAGTGTGCCGGGGATGCCTACCTCGATGCCCACATATATGAAGATGCCGATAACGCCGAGGACGGTGTGGCGGAAATTCCAGGGAGAGTGGCTGTATTTGGGCTGCACCTTCTTGCCGCTTGTCTTGTTGGGCTCGGGAATCGCCACGAAGGAGATGACGATGAACGAGGCCACGAACACGCCGATGGCGATCCAGAGAAGGGGCTCGACGGTCGACAGGGTGGTCGACTTTGACAGCTCGCCGACCAGCACACCCACGAAGAGGGGGGTCAGGGTGCCGGTGAGGGAGTTGAACGAGTTGCCCACCTGGAGGAGCTGGTTGCCCTTGTTGCCGCCGCCGCCGAGGAGGTTGAGCATCGGGTTGACAACGGTGTTGAGCATGCAGACGCAGAATCCGCAGATGAAAGCGCCCAGGAGGTAGACGGCGAAGTTGAAGTCCATGCCGCCCGGCTGGAGGCTGGAGATCCACTGCACGAGCAGACCGGCCACACCTACGGCCATGGCCCAGAGGGCGGTTTTCTTGTATCCTATTTTCTGGAGGAGCTTGCCGGCGGGGATGCCCATGAAGAGGTATGCCAGGAAGTTCATCATGTTGCCCATCATTCCGAGGACGGAGTTGCCCTCATACTGGTATCCCCAGATTGTGCCGATGGGCGCGGCGAGGTTTGTCACGAACGAAATCATCGCGAAGAGGAAGCACATCGCGATAATGGCTATCAGGCGTCCGTTTCCTGAAGTTTTTGAGGCTGTTGTGGAATTTGCCATTGTTTAGTTTTTAGGTGTTAAGGTTGGTAAGAAGGTTATTTGATTTATTCCAGTTATGTTGTGATTGATATCTCTTGCCGGGCAGGGGGGAATGGCGGCCGCGCGCGGTCTGCCGGCCTGCCCCGGGCTATTTCCCGCAAAATTACGAAAAAATCCCCAAGCGTCAATACTCTCTCGGGCCGAAAATGGCCGAACCGACCCTGACCAGGGTCGAGCCACAGCTCACAGCCAGGGGGTAGTCGTCGCTCATGCCCATCGAGACGGTGGAGAATCCGCGCAGGTCAGGACACATCGCCAGGATTTCGTCGTAGGCTGCGCGTATCGCCCGGAAGTCGGCCTCGACGCGGGCCTGGTCGTCGGTGTTGGAGGCCATCCCCATCACGCCGCACACATGCACCGCCTGCAGGTTCTCGAATCCGCGCCGAGCGAACCAATCAAGCAGTTCGTCGGGGCTGAAACCGAATTTTGTCTCCTCTCGGGCCACATGGAGCTGCATCAGCACATTCTGCACGATTCCCTGGCGGGCGGCCTCGCGGTCTATTTCCTCAAGCAGGCGCACCGAGTCGACACTCTCGATGAGGGCGGGGCGCAGGCGCAGCAGCTGCCTGACCTTGTTGGTCTGCAGATGGCCTATGAAATGCCAGCAGTAATCATCTGTGCCAAGCTCGGCCACCTTGGCGGCCAGCTCCTGCACACGGCTCTCGCCGAAAAGCCTCTGCCCCGCCGCCCGGGCCTGGCGCAAAGCGTCAACCGGGTGGAACTTCGAGACAGCGACAAGCCCGACCCCGCCGGGCAGTGATTGCCTCACAGAGTCGAGCCTGGATTGTATGGATGTCAGTGGCGACATGGCTTGTCAGTTGGCTTCTGCCTCGGCGGGCTTGCCTGACAGGTCTGCGCCGTAGACATCGAGATAAGCGGTTTCAGAGATGGAGACGATGTCGAAGTCGGCCATGGTGCCCTTCATTCCCTCCATGAAATTGTCGTAGGCGTGCTTGAAATTGTTGCCGGCCACAAGTATCAGCGACACTGACTTCTTCTCTGCTGCGGTCTTCTCGTCGATGGTGATGAAGGCCACTTTCACGAGATACCATTTGTCGGCTGAGTCATCGCGGAAGATTTCGGCGATCTTGGTGCTTTTGGCAGAGGAGACCACGAAGTCGCCCGAGATGAACGGGGCCTGCTCCTTGGTGATACGGGCCACCGCCTCGGTGATTGAGAGAGAGTCGGCCAGGAACACGTCGGTGACCTTCTTGACGGCCCCGTTTTCCTGGAGTTTATCGTAGCGAACCTTGCATTCAAACCAGCTTGCCATATTTTTTGTTGGATTTATTGGGTTAATCAATGGAAATTGTTAAATTTGCCCCAGGCACGCTTCCATGAAGAAAGCGCCCGGAGGTAAACGACTACAAAGTTAGTCTGAATTTTCAACCCGTGCAACATTAAATCCAGATAAATAATGGCCGCATCCCGACATGACAACCATGGCTCCCGCCCTCCAGGAGGATTCCTCAGGCGGGTGGCCGACCTCTACGCCGGAGGGTTCAGGGAGATGACGGTGGGCCGCACGCTGTGGGCGGTGATACTCATCAAGCTGGCCATCATGTTTCTGGTTTTCAAGCTGTTCTTTTTCCCCGACTGGCTCGCCCGCGACTATGACACCGACGACGAGCGCGCCCGGGCCGTCAGGACCGCCCTGACCGACCGCCAGGGAGACGGCGACACCGACAACGAATCAACCCTAAACGACAACAACTTAAATCTTCTGCCTGATGAATGATTTGCTAAGCACGGTCGACTGGTCGAGGGGCCAGTTCGCCCTCACGGCCATGGTCCACTGGCTCTTCGTCCCGCTGACGATCGGCCTGTCGCTGATTGTGGCGATAATGGAAAGCATCTATCTCAAGACCAAATCCGAGAGATGGAAGAGGCTCACCAAATTCTGGATGCTGCTCTTCGGCATCAACTTCGCCTGCGGCGTGGCCACGGGCATCATCCTCGAGTTTGAGTTCGGCACCAACTGGTCCAACTATTCCTGGTTTGTCGGCGACATATTCGGCGCGCCGCTCGCCATCGAGGGGATAGCGGCCTTCTTCCTGGAGTCGACATTCATCGCCGTGATGTTCTTCGGCTGGAACAGGGTCAGCCCCCGGTTCCACCTGCTGGCCACCTGGCTGACATCCGTCGGCGTATGTCTCTCGGCCTACTGGATTCTGGTGGCCAACGCCTGGATGCAGTATCCCGCCGGGATGGAGTTTGACCCCGCCCAGATGCGCAACGTGATGGTGTCATTCTCCGATGTCGCCCTGTCGCCTGTGGCCGTCAACAAGTTTTTCCACACGGTGTTGAGCGGCTGGGTACTCGGCGCGGTGTTTGTCGTCGGGGTCAGCTGCTGGTTCATCTGTAAGAAAAGCAACCTCGGATTCGCCAAGGACTCCATAAAAATCGCGTCATGGGTAGGCCTGGCCGGGATAGTGCTGACCATGTGGACCGGCGACGGGTCCGCCGTCGAGGTGGCCAAAGTGCAGCCCATGAAGCTCGCCGCAATGGAGGGGCTTTATGACGGCTCCACCGGGCAGTCGCTCGTCGGCTTCGGCATCCTCGACCCGTCGAAGCAACGGACCGACGGCAAAGACCCGATGCTGATGGAGGTTTCAATCCCCAAAGGGCTGTCGATACTGGCGACCCACAATCCCGACGCGTTCATCCCCGGCATCAACGACCTCATCGAGGGACGCGAGACCGGGCCTGACGGACAGATGGCCCAGACATTGTCTTACGCCGAGAGAATCGAGGCCGGCAAACGCGCCCAGGAGGCCCTCCGGCGCTATGACGCGGCCTCATCGGCAGGCGACAAAGAGGCCATGGAGGCCGCCGAGCGCGACCTCAAGGCCGACTTCGGCTACTTCGGCTACGGCTATCTATCATCGCCCGACGAGGCTGTGCCGCCTGTCGCGCTGACATTCTACGCCTTCCGCGTGATGGTGATGGCCGGGGGCTACCTGTTGCTCTTTTTCATCGTGATGCTCTTCCTGAGCTACCGCAAGCCGCGCCATCTCGAGAGCCGCTGGCTGGTGTTCTTCGGCATACTGACCATCCCTGTGGTATGGATAGCCAGCGAGGCCGGATGGATTGTGGCCGAGATGGGCCGTCAGCCATGGGTGATCCAGGACCTGCTACCCACCCGGGCGGCGGTGAGCGCCATCCCCTCAGGCTCGGTGCAGCTCACCTTCTGGATGTTCGTGATTGTCTTCGCCGGACTGATGACCGCCGAGGTCTCCATCATGTGCCGCGAGATTTCGAAGGCTTCGCGCCGCGACATCCTCGCCGGAGAGGAGGCATGACACCTCACGGCCATACATTCACAAGATTCATTAATGATTAAAATTTCTACAAAGTGGAAGCTTTACAGATATATTGGTGGTTTGTCATCTCGCTGCTTGGCGGCCTGCTGGTCTTCCTGCTGTTTGTCCAGGGCGGACAGACGATGATATGGCAAGCCCGTTCGATTGAACGGAAATCACTGCTGGTCAACGCCCTCGGCCGCAAATGGGAACTGACGTTCACCACCCTCGTGACTTTCGGCGGAGCATTCTTCGCCTCGTTTCCCCTCTACTATTCGACAAGTTTCGGAGGAGCCTACTGGCTCTGGATGCTCATCCTGCTGAGCTTCATCCTCCAGGCCGTGAGCTATGAGTTCCGCTCCAAGCCGGCCAACATATTCGGCACTCCGGTCTATGACATGTTCCTGTGGATAAACGGTTTCTTCGGGTGCGTGTTGCTGGGATGCGCCGTGGCTATGCAGTTCTTCGGGGCAGACTTCGAGGTGTCGCGCCAGAGCATCCTCGACGGCGACTCGCCGGTGATTTCGGTGTGGAACGACAGCCACGGGCTTGAACAGATTTTCAGCCTCCGTCCACTGCTGCTCGGTTTCGCCGTGTTCTTCCTGGCGCGCACACTCGGGGCGATGTTCTTCGCCAAAAGCGTGAAGACCGACGACGAGAGCCGATTCATCAAGGAGATGCGCTCCCGTATTCTGGTCAACGGATGCGTCTTCGTCCTCTTCTTCCTGGCCTTCCTTTTCGCCATGTTCACCGCCCAGGGTTACACCACCCAGCCTGACGGCACCGTGGTGCCCATCGGCTGCAAATATTTCTACAATCTCATCGACCTGTGGTGGCTCGGGGCCACCCTGCTGCTGGGCGTGCTGATGGTGCTCTACGGAGTGCTCCGGGCCAGCTTCGACAACAGCTTCGCCCGGAAGGCATTCTGGTGGACAGCCGTCGGAGTGGTGATGACCGTCACCTCGCTGCTCTGCGCCAACGGCTACAACAACACCGCCTTCCTCCCCTCTGTCACCCATCCCCAAAGCTCGCTGACGATAGCCAACGCATCCTCAACCGAGTTCACCCTCAGGGTGATGGCCTGGGTCACACTGCTGCTCCCTGTCGTCATCGGCTACATCGCCTATGTATGGCACAAGATGACATCACCCGCCATCTCCGCCGAGGAACTGGCCGGCGAAGACCACATCTATTGACCCCTCCCTGACGGCCATAGGCCGCCAAGCATGTGATAACCGACGGCCTCCCGTGATTTCCCTGACAGGCAGGGAATCACGGGAGGCCGTTGAGTGTATTGCCGTTACGCAGGCTGGTCACTTGACCGACAGGGCATCGAGACGCGACAGCGCATAGGCATACGCACCTATCGAAATCGCGCGGGAAGCCCCGAGACGCGAGAGGCAGACCCCGGTGCGCTTCATGGGGTCGTAGCTCACGGTCTCGTCAGAGCCGTAGACCTTGAGCGGACGGACCTCCCCTTTGACAAACTGCTCGAACTGCTGGGGGTCGTCGAGGTCAAACACCTTCATCTGCACCCGGTTGACATCCGAGCCCTCCAGGGTCTTGAGGCTTGAGCGCAACTCTTTGAGCAGGGCCGGGAGTATGTGGCGGGCAGCTCCGGTGAGACCTCCGCCAAGCACAATCAGCGAGTCGGTGAGGGTGACGGCGGTGGCCATGGCGTCTCCAGCGGCCTCTCCAAACCGGCGGAACGCCTCGCAGGCCGCTTCACGCTTGGCCGGGTCGGCATCCTCGTCATCAGCGATGGCGCAAATGTCGCGCGGCGTAAGCCCGTGGCCGGGATTGCCGGTCAGCTCGCCGTAGACGCGGGTGACAGCCCTGATGGCGGCGTAATCCTCCACCATCCGGCTATGGTCGTTTTTCGACGGGAGGCAGAATGTCTCGACACAGGAATTGTTGCCAAGGTTCAACGCCCCGTTTATCACCGACCCCACACCGAGTCCGGTGCCGAAGGTGTAGCCCAGCAGGTTGTGGTACTGGCGGTGACCACCCATGGCGGCAATCCTCGAGTTGATTTCAGGCAGCACCCCGGCTGTGGCCTCGCCGAACGCAAAGAGGTCGCCGTCATTGTTGATGAACACCGGCAGCCCGAAAGTGCGGCTCAGGAACGGCCCGAGGGCCACCCCCTGGCGGAACGAGGGGAAATTTGGCAGAAATCCCCCAACGATGCCGTTTGCATAGTCGGCCGGGCCGGGGAAAGCGAAAGATATGGCGTCAGGCTTGCGGTCGAGCCTGTCGATTATCGAGCGGAAGCCCTCCACCATCGTGGCAAGGCAAAGATCAAGGTCATGGGCACGGGAGGGGAGGGTAAGCGGCTCTACCACGAACTCGCAGCCTCTCATCGCCCCGAACACGAAATTAGTTCCCCCGGCATCGAGGGTCACGACAGTACGTTGGTCGGTATTGTACATTTAAGGGTCTGTTTTTTCTAAATTGTAAGGAATTATCAGTGCGAAGTTACTCATAATTTCAGACATTATTTAGCAAAAACCGCCCAATTTATCGACCTGTTGACGCATTCATCATAAGATTTCGCCAGCCACTGGCCCCACATCATCTGTCTTGCGTCTGTCCCACAGCCGATTGTTTCACAATTTTTACCACACCCCCCAGATTGCCAGCCGGGATTTTTGTCGTATATTTGCGGGGAAATGCCTGTCTCGGGCAACACAGGGTCAGGCACACCTCATTGTCATACCGATTGGAAAACATTTTTTGCATATGAACAAGATAATTCTCTCTTTCTGCTGCGCCGCGTCGGCTCTCGGAGCGGCAGCGCAGATTCCCCTTGACTATTACGCCTCTCTCGACGGACTGACAGGCCGAGAGCTGAAACAGGCGGTCCATGAGATAGCCATCAACGATGTGAAGATGCTCAGCTACGGTTCGGGCAACACCAAGACATGGTGGGCGTTTTATGTCACAGACATGATTGACGGCGGACTGGTACGCGACCGATACTCCCCCGACGAGTTCAAGTTTGGCGACCGAGGCTCAAGCGTGAGCGGCATGAACATCGAGCATTCTTTCCCCAAAAGCTGGTGGGGCGGCTCTGAAAACAATGCCTACAAAGACCTCTACAACCTGATGCCTTGCCAGACCACCATCAACAACCACAAGAGCAACTACCCGATGGCCAAGGTCGATGTTGAGTGGCGCGGCAACGGCGTGACCCGTGTCGGCACCCGCTCGGGTGACCCCGAGACCCAGGCCTACCGCTATTGGGAGCCGGGCGACCAGTGGAAAGGGGATTTCGCGCGCGGATACTTCTATATGGCCACCGCCTACCAGGATTTCACCTGGAGCGGCGACCAGTCAGTGAGAATCCTCAACACCGAGGCTTACCCCACCCTCCAGGAATGGGCCTACACCCTGTATCTCGACTGGGCGCAGGATGACACCGTGGATGAAATCGAGACCGTGCGCAACAACGACGTGGAGAAATTCCAGGGCAACCGCAACCCGTTTGTCGATTTCCCCAACCTGGCGCAATATATCTGGGGCGACTCCATCGGCGAGCCCTTCCACCCGCTGACCACTGTGAAAAGTCAGGCGTCGACTGGCGGGGCAACCATCCGCGAAAAGACATCCACTCCCGTGGAACTTTACGCCTGCACTTTCCTCGGCGATATGGGCGGCTGCACCGTCGAGCATGCCCCCACCTCCGCCTCCGGCATCAATGTCTGGAGCAACACCACCGACTACGGATGGAAAGCGACAGGCTCGCGCGGCTCATCGGCCAACCTGACCTGTTACGACACCGACGCGACCCTGCTGACCCCTGAAATCGACCTGTCGGAATACAACTCGGCCTGGTTTGAGTTTGAGCATGCCGTCAACTACGCCGTGACCCCCTACTCCGAGCTGAGCGTCATCGCCCGCGTCGACGGGGAGGACCACCCCCTGCATGTGCGCCGGTGGCCGTTGGGCAACAAG
The DNA here is from genome assembly GCA_910575615.1 of Bacteroidales bacterium. Classification (GTDB taxonomy): domain Bacteria; phylum Bacteroidota; class Bacteroidia; order Bacteroidales; family Muribaculaceae; genus UBA7173. Next base: position 44,056 of record CAJTEX010000011.1, read on the forward strand.
TGGGACTTCTATGGCTCTTCGGTCGTCGACCTCTCCCCCTGGACCGGAAAGAGAGTCAAAGTCGGATTCCGCTACACCTCCACCTCTGAGGCAGCCTCGACCTGGGAGGTGCGCAATTTCAAGCTTAAGGGAGCCGGGCTCAAGTCATCGACCGGTCATATCGAGCAAGACATGCTCGACCCCGAGGACACTATGCCGGAGGAATATTTCACAATCGACGGCCGCAGGCTCCAGCGACGTGAGGACGCCCACGGAATTGTCATCGTGCGCCGTGGCTCCCATGTGAGCAAGATTTTCATCCCCTGATTCACCCCGCAAACTGCCGCTCGGCGGCTCCACCACGGATTTCACGGCGGGACAGAAAACTTCAATAACAATCAGCCACTTAGCGTTATGCCAAATGGCTGATTTGATTGTTTTATTGTTGAACAACCGAATCCTTATACCGGACTCACGTTAATTATCTTTGTGGCGCATTGCAGCCCGGTTCGCAAATTGACAAACTACGATAATTATGCATATTTGAGATGCGCGTACTGCGATAAACCAGCATTCCGATTGCAATAGCTGGTCTATATCAGCTTCTTCATATAGGAGGTACGATACGGGAGTTTCGGGTGTCAGAACAACTGCGCCATAGATTTAGCATAGATTTAACATCCCCTCATCTGTAATTTTTGCGGAAAAGGAGTGGAAATCTGACAAAAAAGACTTATTTTTGCAACGGATTTCGCCCTGTCGCCAGAGGCGAGACCTCCAAGAGAACATACGTTTTAAAACATCTATAAACTTAATCGATTAAACTACAATGGCTTACGTTATCACCGACAAGTGTGTCGCCTGCGGCACCTGTCTTCCCAACTGCCCCGTTGACGCTATTTCCGAGGGCGACATCTATGTGATCGACCCCGATACCTGCATCGAGTGCGGCACTTGCGCCGAGGTTTGCCCCTCTGACGCAATCATCCCCGGCGAATAATCGACCGAGACACGACAAAACAACGCGGAGGCCGTCCCCTCATCTAGGGACGGCCTCCGTTACGTTTTGACTCCGCGAAAACCAAGCCGCAATCAGCGGGCGACGGGGGTCACGGGGATTTTCTCCACCCTGCGCTCGTGGCGGCCCCCTTCAAACGGGGTGTTGAGAAACGCGTCGACGATGGCCAGGGCGGTGACAGGCTCGATGAAACGGGCCGGAAGCACCAGCACGTTGGCGTCGTTGTGCTGGCGGGCAAGCTTGGCAATGTCGACGTTCCAGCAGAGGGCCGCGCGTATTCCCTGATGTTTGTTGAGGGTCATGCCGATGCCGTTGCCGGTGCCGCAGATGGCGATTCCGGGATAACAGCGGCCCTCCTCCACGGCGATTGCCGTCGGGTGGGCGAAGTCGGGATAATCGCATGACTCGGCGGAGTGGGTACCAAAATCCTCAAACTCCTTTCCCTGGGATTCGAGGTAACCTTCAATCATGCTTTTCAGCTCATAACCGGCGTGGTCGCTGCAAAGTGCTATTTTCATATTCATATGTGTCTTAGGGGTTATTCTTCTTTATCCTTAACAACGGGGAGAGCTGTCTGTTCAGCCGAGGCAGCCTCAGGCACGACAGGCTCGATGTCATCGCCGGCCGGGGCAGAAGGTGGCGGCACCTCATCGCCTGGCTCCTCTATCTCAAATCCGGGAGGAAGAGCCGGACCGGTCTTCTTCTTGCCACCAAGCGAGAATGTGTAGAACACCGAGAATGACCCGGTGATGATACCGTTGCGCGCTCCATAGCCGGGTATATACCAAGGCTGGCCGCCGGGCTGCTCAGTCTCATGGAGAATGGCGCGGAAGCGCACGTTCCAGCCCATCGAAATCGGTTTCCATATTTTCACACGCAGCCCGAAAAGCACATTTATGTATGACACCGAGGAGGTCTGCGACGGGAAGTCGACCGTTTCCTGCTGGCCCCAGTAGCCGTCGGTGATCAGGACATCGCGGAGCTGGTAGCTGAAACGGCTCCAGCCATACCTGATGCCGGCCACAAACTGGTAGTCGGGATTGCTGTTGTAAAGGAAGTTGTAGTTTGCGCCTATCCTGAAATACGGCGAAAGGCCCACATGGTATGTATAATTCTGGTTGCTCGGAGTGGAACTCGCGTTGCCCAGCCCCACCTCCACCACCGGGATATAACGGTTGTGGAGGTTGATTTCGGCCGAGAAGCCGACCATGCCGTAGCTCTGCCCGAAAATCCTCATCAGCGGGTCCCACAGGTCGACACCCACCGACGCGCTGAAAAGCAACGGGTTTATCATCTTAGGCACCCGCCCCTGGGTAACGCCGTCAACCGCCACCGTGTCGGGCACCTCTTTCCCGGTGACCGTGTCGACCAGCACCTTGTTGCCCCGGTCGTCAGTGACGCTCACCAGCCGCGAACGGTCTATCGAGTCGCCCGGCTGTTTGTTCTCGTTGACCCCGACAAGGTTCTTCGATCCGGCTTTCACGGGGGTAACCCGTCGCTGGGCCGACATCCCGCAGCAAACCAGGCAGCACAGGAGCGTCAGTATCAAGCGCGACAGTCTCATACACCTGCCCCCTCCTGCGGGTAATCGTCATCATCGGCATCAGTGGAAGCGGTGCGGAAAAAGACCTGTATACGCTCCAGCTCAACATTGGTCACCACCGGGTCAATCACCGCGATGGAGTCTATCAGATGGCGGGTGTACTCCACATCGCGTATCACATAGCGGTACATGGCCCCGCATTCACTGGAGGCGAAATATGGCTCAGCGTCGTAATGAAACGTGATTATGTCGTCAAACGCAGGGTTGTCAAGCCCCTGCAATTTGTAATCGTAATGCAGGCAAAACGAGCTGGAGCTGACCCCGTCGCGGAACGGCAGATACACCTGGCTGACCTTCTCGCCCGAATGCACCAGCAGGGAGTCGCCGGGCGCGCCCACGCCGCCGAGGTCGAGCGAGTCGAGCGTGACAGAGCTGCCCGTGGCATAGTCGTAGAAGCCCATCAGCGGCAACGCACTGTGGTTGTCGGTGCAGCCGCTGGTGTTGCAGCTTCCCGTCAGCAGGCCGAGCGGCAGCAGCATCACCGCCGCGAGGCGCAACAGTATGTATGAATGAATCTGTCTCACTCTCAAAAAACGAATCTGTTTCAGTAAGCGCCCCGGGGTCAGAACCGCGACTCTATCTCATAATCGTTGCGGCGCGACGAGTTCCTGACAATCAGCTCGCCGAGGAATCCGGTGAGGAACAGCTGGGTGCCGAGTATCATCGACACCAGCGAGAGATAGAAATACGGCGAGTCGGTGACGAGTATGTAATGCTGTCCCGAGTGCATCGCCCAGAGCTTGTGGGCGCCGACGGCCACCACGGCCACCAGTCCCAGCAGGAACATCAGCGACCCGAGCAGCCCGAAGAAGTGCATCGGCTTGATTCCGAACTTGTTTGTGAACCACAGCGTGGCCAGGTCGAGGTAGCCGTTGACAAACCTGTCAAGGCCAAATTTAGTCTTGCCGTATTTGCGCGCCTGATGGTGGACCACCTTCTCCCCTATCCTTGTGAAGCCTGCGTTTTTGGCCAGATAGGGTATGTAGCGGTGCATGTCGCCATAGACCTCGATATGCTTCACCACCTTGTTGCGGTAGGCTTTCAGCCCGCAATTGAAGTCGTGGAGGTTACGGATGCCGCTGACCCTCCTGGCCGTGGCGTTGAAAAGCTTGGTCGGGATGGTCTTCGACAGCGGGTCATACCGTTTCTGCTTCCAGCCGCTCACCAGGTCATACCCCTCCTGGGTTATCATCCGGTAAAGCTCTGGAATCTCGTCGGGGGAGTCCTGGAGGTCGGCGTCCATCGTGATCACCACCCTGCCGCGGGCCAGCCCGAATCCTGTGTGCAGGGCGGGCGACTTGCCGTAGTTGCGGCGGAAGCTCACCCCGTGGACAGCGTCGGGATACTCCTGCGAGAGCTGGCGGATGACCTCCCACGAGCGGTCGGTCGAGCCGTCGTTGACATATATCACTTCATATGTGAATCCATTGGCCTTCATGACCCTGTCAATCCAGGCCTGCAGCTCGGGCAGCGACTCCTCCTCGTTGTAGAGGGGGACGACCACCGAAATCTCCACGGGATATTCTTCGTTGTTCATTTTTCTTTTATGAGATTTTTCCACGGCTACGCGCCAGGAGGGTCAGGAACGCTGGCCTCCTCCCCCTCCGACCGGAACTTTCACCAGCCGCACGACCGCCGCGAGGAACATTGACAGCACCGATCCGGAGAAGAGCCCGAGCCACATCCAGACCATGGCTATGGTGAATGGTGACGGGGCAAGCCTGCGGTCTATGATTGCCTGGAACTCCTCAGCAAGCTCCGTGCCGGCGCCGGTCGACTCGTTGCGGTAGAACTCCACACCAAGCCGGAGGGTGTCAAGGATGAAATCGGGATAAATCCAACGCATGAAGATGAAGGCCGCCGCACTCATTATCAGCGATCCGGCGGCGAAGGTCAGTATCCCCTGCATCCACAAGGCCGAATAGGTCACAAGCCCGTGGGACTCGACATATGTGCGGCGCAGAAACCGGTAGGCGATGAACGGCACCAGCAGGGCCATCGTCAGCACTACGATGTTGAGCAGCCCGGCCCGCATGGAGGCCACGCTCAGCCCGAATATGGCCGTGAACCACAGGCCGAGCCACGCCCCGTCGCTCCCGGCGCGCTCATATATCGAGCGTGGGGCGCGTCCCGACGCGTTCCCTGCCTGACGGTCATTGCGATTGTTGGATTCCATTGGTGCAAATTTACGAATATTTTTGCTAATTTTGTATCACTATACCTCCGCAGTGAGGTTTTTTAACGGAATAATACGCCAATTGACTATGAATAACCCTGAAAACCACCAAGACAGCAACCATGACTCACAGGAAACCCGCCCGGTGACCACCCCGGTGGTGTTCCCCGACGGGATGAAGACGGTGACCAACAAGGAATTCGGCGGCGAGCGGGCCCTGTTCGCCACCCACCGGCTCAGGCTTGAGAGCGTGACTTTCCACCCCGGGGAATCGGCCCTGAAATGCTGCTCGGCCATCGATGCCGAGGGATGCGTCTTCGAAGGGAAATACCCCTTCTGGCATGTCGACACCTTCCGCTGCGTCGACTGCCACTTCCTGCCCGGAGCCAGGGCGGCCCTGTGGTACTCGCGCAACCTCGAGATGAGCCGATGCCAGGTCGACGCCCCCAAGATGTTCCGCGAGATGGAAAACCTCTCGCTTGAGCATGTAAGGATTCCAGACGCTCAGGAGACCCTTTGGGGCTGCCGCGGGGTCAGGCTCCGCGACGTGGAGGTCGGCAAGGCCGACTACATCTTCTTCCACTGCGCTGACATCGACATAGACCATTACCGCCAGGATGGCAACTACTCCTTCCAGTACTGCCGCAACGTCGTGATACGCAACGCGGTGATAAACTCGCGCGACGCCCTGTGGGAGACCGACAACGTGACGGTCTACGACTCCGAAATCAACGGTGAGTTTCTCGGATGGCACTCCCGCAACCTGCGCCTGGTGCGCTGCCGCATCAATGGCACTCAGCCGCTATGCTATTGCAAGAACCTGGTGATGGAGGACTGCGTGATGGGCGACGAATGCGACCTGGCATTCGAGGATTCCGAACTGACGGCGACCGTCAGCTCGGCCATCGTCAGCGTGAAGAATCCCCGCACCGGGTCGCTGAAGGCGCTGGCCATCGGCGAGGTGATTCTCGACAACAACATACTGGCCCCGGCCGACTGCCGGATAGAGACCGAAATCTGACAAATGGAATTTTCAAAGGAGTATTTCGACATGGTGCCCGACCGGCGCGGCTCAGGCTCTTACAAATGGGACAGCATCCCGAATCCTGACATGATTCCCCTCTGGGTCGCCGACATGGACTTCAAGACCGCCCCATGCGTAATCGAGGCGCTGGCCCGCAGGGTCGACCACGGGGTCTTCGGCTACACCCTGGTGGATGACAGCTACTACGAAGCCCTGACCGGATGGTTTGCCAGCCGCCACGGCTACGACATCGATTCCCGCATGGTGATTTACACCTCCGGGGTGGTGCCGGCCATCTCGGCCATCATCAAGGCCCTGGCCAGACCCGGCGAAGGGGTCATCGTGCAGACTCCGGTCTACAATTGTTTCTTCTCCTCCATCCGCAACAACGGCTGCCGCATCGTGGAGTCGCCCCTGCTCAGGAAAGACCTGTCACCCTCGGAGTTCACCTACCGGATTGACTTCGACGACCTTGAGCGCAAGGCCGCCGACCCGGCCAACACCCTGTTGCTGCTCTGCAATCCCCACAACCCCGCAGGCAGGATATGGAGCCGCGAGGAGCTGGCCAAGGCGGCCGGAATATGCCGCCGCCACGGGGTCAGGGTAGTAAGCGACGAAATCCACTGCGAGCTGACGATGCCGGGCCTGGCATATGTGCCCTACGCCACGGTCGACCCCTCGGGGGTCATCTGCCTCTCCCCCTCCAAGGCGTTCAACACCGCCGGACTGCAGATTGCCAACATCGTCTGCCCCGACGACTCGGTGCGCCGGGCCGTCGACCGCGCGATAAACATCAATGAGGTCTGCGATGTCAACCCCTTCGGTATCGCCGCCCTGAAAGCGGCCTACACCCCCGAGGGGGCCGCCTGGCTCGACGCGCTGCGCGGATACATCGCCGGCAACTACGAGCTGACGCGCGAGGTAATCACCCGCGAGCTGCCCGGTTGCCCGATGGCCACCCTGGAGGCCACCTATCTCCCCTGGATTGACGTGTCGGCCCTCTGCATCCCATCGGAAGAGCTGGAGGAGAGACTCAAGACCGAGGCGAAAGTGTGGGTCAACTGCGGCGAGATGTATGGCCGCGGAGGTTTCATCCGCCTCAACATCGCCTGCCCGCGCCAACGGTTGCGCGAGGGGCTTGAGCGCATCTGCCGTTTCCTCGGCAGCCTCGGCTGACCCCGCCGGCGGCCATACGGCCCCCCACAACCTCATACAACAACCCTGAATTTCCACTCTTTGGCTGGAATATCACAGATACAGACCGGGCAGCCCCTCAACAAGCGGCAATGCCTTATATTGGCCGCGAAGCTGTCGTGGCCCGCTATGATGGCGCAGCTGTCAAGCATCGTCATGCAATATATCGACACCGCCATGGTAGGCCAGCTCGGCGCAGACGCCTCCGCCTCGATAGGCCTGATGGCCAGCAGCCTGTGGCTGTTCTGGGGTGTATGCTCGGCGGCAACGGTCGGATTCTCCGTGCAGGTCGCCCACCGCATCGGGGCCAAGGACTACACCGGCGCGCGGAAGGTGCTTCGCCAGGCCATCTGCGCCTGCCTCGCCGTTGGCCTGGTAGTGGCATTGATCGGCGCGAGCATCGCCCCGGGCCTCCCGCAGTGGCTCGGGGGCGCCCCGCAGGTGAGACACAACGCCTCGGTCTACTTCCTGGTGTTCGTGCTGGCCCTGCCGGTATTGATTTTCAACTACCTCGGCTGCGGCATACTGCGCGCGTCGGGCAACATGAAGGTGCCGGGAGGTCTCAACGTGATGATGTGTCTGCTCGATGTGATTTTCAACTTTCTGCTCATATTCCCCTCACGCGACATCAGCCTGCTGGGGATGGGATTCACCATCCCGGGGGCCGGGCTGGGGGTGCTTGGGGCCGCCCTCGGGACAGTAATCGCCGAGGTGATAACCTCATCGCTTGTGATGTGGTATCTATGCTGCCGACAGGATGACATGAGGATTTTCCATACCGGCGAACACGGTTCGTTCAAGCCCTCGGGCAACATCATCCGCAACGCCGTCAAGGTGTCGGCCCCGGTGGCCCTCGAGCATGCCATCATAAGCGGCGCGCAGATAATGATCACACTCATCGTCGCCCCGTTAGGGGTGATAGCGATAGCGGCCAACGCATTCGCCGTGACCGCCGAGAGCCTCTGCTACATGCCCGGATTCGGCATAGGCGACGCCGCCACCACCCTTGTCGGGCAGAGCTACGGCGCGCGCCGGCTCGACCTGGCCAAAAGGCTCGGATATGTCACTGTCGGGATGGGAATGGCCGTGATGACCATAATGGGGGCGATACTCTACGTCACTGCCCCCTATGTGATGGGGATGCTCTCACCGGTAAAGGAGATATGCGACCTCGGCACGGAGGTTTTGCGCATCGAGGCCTGGGCCGAACCGATGTATGCCGCCTCGATCGTGGCATACGGCGTGATGGTCGGCGTGGGCGACACGGTGGTTCCCGCAGGGATGAACTTCGTGAGCATCTGGCTGGTGCGCCTCCCCATCGCGGCGATACTCGCCCGCTCCATAGGGCTCCACGGGGTATGGCTGGCGATGTGCATAGAGCTTACATTCCGCGGCGTGATATTCCTCGTGCGCCTCATACGTGGCAGCTGGCTGCGCAACGGCCTGAAGACGGCCCCCGCCGAAGCTCCGTCGTTTGACCCGCAGCCCTGAGCCGCGCCGTCACTCCTCCCCCTTTGGCTTTTCAGGCCCGGAGGTCATGGAGAGTATAGGCAGATGCCAGTCCCATTTCAGGGCACACATCCTCAGGGCTATGATTATCAAGGCGCAGGCAATCTGACACCCGACCGCGCCAAGCCCGAGCAGCCCGGCCAGCCAGTAGACCACCCCGCCGGCGATGCAGGCCGTGGCGTAGATGTCTTTCCTGAAAAACAGGGGCTGCTCGTTGATGAGGATGTCGCGCAAGACACCGCCGAAAGAACCGGTTATCACACCCATCACCACCGCCACCCACATTGGATAGCCCGTGGCGAGGGTCTTTTGTATGCCGATGACCACGAAAAGCGCCAGCCCCAGGGTGTCGAATACAAACAGCATGCGGTTGTTGCTCACGAGCATCTTGCGGAAAAGAATCACCACGGCAAGGGATATGCCGGTCACGCCGAGGTAGAGGAATGTCTGCATCCAGAAAACGGGGATGTCGAGCAGGATGTCGCGCAATGTGCCGCCACCGATGGCCGTGACCAGGCCGACGGTGTAAGCCCCGAACCAGTCGAAGCGGCGGAATGCAGCCAGCCGTATGCCCGAGATGGCAAACGCGATAGTGCCTATGACCTCAATCGCGGTCAGAAATGTAGTTTCCAATTGACAGCGCAGTTACAGGAGGGTTTTACAATCATTTTTCCTTACGCGTGGCCTCTGTGTAGTGCCTGCACCATTCCCTGATGCCGCAATTCAGGCAGTCGGGGCGGCGCGCCTTGCAGACGTAGCGTCCGTGGAGAATCAGCCAGTGGTGGGCCAGCGGTATCTGCTCCTCGGGGATGTTGCTCACCAGCGCCTCCTCGGTCTGCCTCGGGGTCTTGGAGCCTGTGGTCAGCCCGATACGCTCCGAGACCCTGAACACATGGGTGTCGACGGCCATCGCCGCGCGGTTCCAGACCACGGAGAGCATCACATTGGCGGTCTTGCGTCCCACTCCGGGGATGGTCAGCAGGTCATCGATGTTGTCGGGCACCTCCCCGCCGAACTCCTCGGTCAGCTTGCGGGCCGCGCCAAGCAGCGATTTGGTCTTGTTGTTGGGATATGACACCGAGCGGATGTAGCCGTAGACAGTCTCCTCGTCGGAGGCGGCCAGCGAGGCCGCGTCGGGGAAAGCCTCGAAAAGGAGCGGAGTGACCATGTTGACACGCTTGTCGGTGCATTGGGCCGACAGTATCACGGCCAGCAGCAGATGAAACGGGGTGTCGTAATGAAGCTCCGTCTTGGGTTCGGGCATCTCGGCGGCGAAACGGGCCAGCACCTGCCGGTAACGTTCCTTCAATGATATGCGGGGCATCGGGCTATGAGGCTTTAGCTATGTTTTGCTTGGTCTGATGAAGAAATAAAGCTGACCGGGCACCATATCCGGCAGCGGCCTGCAAGGCAGGCTTTAGGGAGGAAGAGGCCACTATCAGCCCGCAGGGACGCGCCAAAGCGCGTCCCTGCCAATCGGCTATGCCGCCCGGCCCTGCACAGGGGCAGGCACGTCATCGGCTATGCCGCCGGAATCAGTGGGCGTGGGTGAACTCTTTGAGGAACCTGACATCGTTCTCCGAGAAGAGACGCAGGTCGTTGACCCTGTATTTCAGGTTGGCGATGCGCTCCACACCCATACCGAGGGCGAAGCCTGAGTAGACCTTCGAGTCTATGCCGCAGGCGTCAAGCACGTTGGGGTCGACCATTCCGCAGCCGAGGATTTCGACCCATCCTGTGTGCTTGCAGAATCCGCACCCCTTGCCTCCGCAGAGGTTGCAGGAGATGTCCATCTCTGCCGACGGCTCGGTGAAGGGGAAATAGCTCGGGCGCAGACGTATCTTGGTCTCGGGCCCGAACATCTCGCGGGCGAAGTAGAGCAGAGTCTGCTTGAGGTCGGCGAAAGACACATCCTTGTCGACATAGAGAGCTTCGACCTGATGGAAAAAGCAGTGGGCGCGCGCCGAGATGGCCTCGTTGCGGTAGACACGTCCGGGGCATACGATGCGGATGGGGGGCTGGGTATGCTCCATGACGCGCGACTGCACGGAAGATGTGTGGGTGCGCAGCAACACGTCGGGGTTGCGCTGTATGAAGAATGTGTCCTGCATGTCGCGGGCCGGATGGTCCTCGGCAAAGTTGAGCGACGAGAACACATGCCAGTCATCCTCGATTTCAGGCCCCTCGGCCACGGTGAAGCCCAGACGGCGGAAAATCTCCACTATCTCGTCGCGCACAAGCGACAGAGGATGGCGGGTGCCAAGCGCGATCGGGCTTGCCGAACGGCTCAGGTCAAGAGAGTCGTCAAGGGTCTCGGCCGACTCGGTGGCGGCCTTCAGGGCGTTGATTTTCTCAGTGGCGAGAAGCTTCAGGGCGTTGATTTCCATCCCGACGGCCTTCTTCTGGTCGGCGGGGACATTACGGAAATCGGCCATCAGGTTGCTGACCTCTCCTTTCTTCGAGAGATATTTGATTCTGAGGGCCTCGACCTCTTCCGGAGTGGAGGCCTGCAGGGTCTCGATCTCAGCCTTGAGACTATGGATTTTTTCTAACATTCTGTTCAAAAAGCTTTAGAGGCGGACAAATCCGTCAGGCATCCTCTTGGGTTAAACGGGTATTCGTGGCGGCCGGGGGCCGGCCCTCTCACTCCTCTGTCTCGGCGTCGAGCGCTGAGGCTATCGAGGCGAAAATCTCATCCACCGAGCCACTGCCGTGGATGGGACGGTACTTCCCCTCCTTGATATAGAAATCGCGCAGGGGTGTGGTCGACTCGTGGTAGACCTTGAGGCGGTTCTGGATGGTCTCGAGATTGTCGTCGGCACGGCCTGTCTGGGCGCCGCGCTTGATCATGCGGTCGACCAGCTCATCCTCCGGCACCTCCAGCCCCACCACATGGTGGATTTTCTGGCCACGTTTCTCCAGGAAGCGGTTGAGCGCCTCAGCCTGGGGGATGGTGCGGGGGAAACCGTCGAGAATCACCCCGTCTTTTGCTTTGGGGTCATTGTCGATGATTTCTTCAAGGATCTTTATCATCAGGGAGTCAGGTATGAGCTGTCCCTGGTTGATGTATGTCTTCGCGATCTGACCGATTGGGGTCTTGCGGGCGATATGGTCACGCAGCACCTCACCTGTCGAGATGTGGTGCAGTCCGTAACGTTCGATAAGTTTTTCGCTCTGGGTGCCCTTTCCGCTGCCCGGAGCGCCGAAAATCACAACATTCATTTATCTGTGTTCACAATGTCGTTTACTTGGGAATAGCCCGTTGGAGGGCAACCACGGCTCCGCTGGGGAAGCCGGGGCGTGTTCTCACACCGTCAGAAAGTCGGCGTCATGCCTTGGATTCAGTCAGCCTGCTCCTTCAGGACATAGATGTCCTTGAGGTTGCGCGCGAGGCCGTCAAGGTCGAGGCCGAATCCGATGATGAACTTCGGAGGAATCGAGAAACCGACATAATCGGGCTTCACGTCGCAGCGGAGCGACTCGGGCTTGAAGAGCAGCGTGGCCACCTTCAGCTCGGCGGGGTTCTTCTTCTGCAGGTCATCGAGCAGGCGCTTGATGGTGTGGCCCGTGTCGACGATGTCCTCGACAACGATCACAGTGCGTCCCTCGATATCCTCTCCGAGGCCCATAACTTCCTTCACCACACCGGTGGTCGATGTCCCCTCATAGCTCTTGAGGCGTATGAACGAGATTTCCGCATCTGTCTCCACCTCCCGGAAAAGGTCGGAAGCGAATGGGAAAGCCCCGTTAAGCACACAAAGGAAGAGAGGACGTTTTCCACGGCACTCTTCGGTAATGGTCTTTGCAAGTTCCTTGACGCGAGCGTCAATCTTCTCTTTAAGGATATAAGGCTCGAAAGTGAGCCCGTTATATGTGACTTCTTTCATCAGGTTGGAATAATTGTGCAAAATTAAACAATTTTTCCCCACTTCCCAAACCGCCACCCCGATTTTTCTCAGATTTTAATCCACCATATTTCCATATAGCCGTTCACATAGGCCAAGTCAGTCACAAAAAGAGTCCTTATTGCTTTATAGATTGTCGCCTCCCTCACATTCGGCAATAATTCGCTGAATATCTTTTTTAAGTTCAGGGATATGCCTCACAACCAGGCCCCACAAAAATTCGGGCTCCACACTGTCGTAACCGTGTATGATCCGGTTGCGTGTGTTGATAATTTCTTTGGCGTTTGGAATCTCAAATGCAGGGTCTTTCTTCCGTATGCGGTTGATTGCTTCCCCCATTATCTCCGTCTTGCGCTCAACTGCACAAATCCTCAATCTGTCTTTTTCAAACAAATCAAAGCGTCTGGGATAGTCTGCAAAAAATCCCTCCAATTCATTTATAGCGTCCAAAACATCCTGAAGATGTTTCAGCACATACTCATCAGCCATAGATCAGATGCTTTGTGCGGTTCACATTCTGAATGAAGTATTTGTTCTTCAAACCCTTCTCGACAACCAAATCAACTTTTCTGCCCAGGACTTTCTCCAAGGCCTCCTGAAAATCGAAATAGTTGGAGACGTAATCCCACTTCTCATGGTCAGTTGTGTCAAAGTTGACAAGCAAATCCACATCACTTTGGTCGTTGAACCTATCTGTCAGGATAGAGCCAAACACAGCCAAAGTCTTGACCTTATGCTTCCGGCAAAGGTCAATGATTCGTTGCAGGTTCAATTCAATCAACTTCATGGTCTGTTGTCTTGTAAGTGCAAAGATAATCATTCTTCCTTATATAAAAACGTTCTGGCCTTAAAATCGTCAAACCATATTTACATTGTTTCCTCCCGCCATGTCAACAAGGACTTATGCTCTTACACCCTTTCATAACACGCCTATTACATTTTCCACATATTGACTTACAGCAGTTTAATTTAAACCTATGAGTCTCAATTTTAAAACGCCCGACTGCATTTCACATCTTTTAACTATCGGGGGGGGTAATTGCTAATTTTTCTTTAACTTTGCGTCCAAGTTCTACATTTATCTGGTTGTTATGAAGACATCATCAAATAACCGACATCACTGTTTTCCACTTTAAATTTTCACGCCTAATGATTAGAAAATTCATCTTCGCGTTTGTGTTGACGTTCACTGGACTTTGTTGCCATGCTGAGGGCTACAACATTCTTGGAGTTTCCTACACGAACACCTTCTACCATTTCAACGACGATTACTCCTGGGACATCAACGGGATTGCTCTCAAAGGGGGCGGGATAAGCTATCTGCATGGATTCATGCCCAATCCTTCAATCCCAGGGGCATTTGAAATTGGACTTAACATCAACTTTGGCCAAGGTACTTCCAGCGAATCCGAAGAGACCAAAATCGGAAGCTCCATTGTCAATGCGAAATACAAACTCACAGACATCAATGTTCAAATCCCTGTGAATGTGGCATACAAAATTTCGTTTGACTCAAAGACATCCCTCACCCCGTATATCGGCGTTGACTTCAAACTTCATATGCTTTCAAAAATGAAGTCATTAGGCTACCTGTACACGCCAGACAGCACCGACAGCCTCGAACTGCTCCCAACGAAATTTGAGGAGGATTGGAGCAACCTGTTCGACAAAAAAGAAATGGGAGGCTCTCAATATACATACAATCGATTTCAGCTCGGATGGCACATCGGACTCAGACTGCAATATGACATGGTTGCGTTTGGAGTACAATACGGCACCGATTTCATCCCCGCTTACAATGAACTAATCCAAGGAGTAGGCACGCCGAAAGTAAAAACTTCCACAACAAACATTTCGCTTGCTTTCTGTTTCTGACATCAAATAATTTGTCTTTTTCATAATCCCCCCATCTCTCGCCTGCTATAAAGATGGGGGATTTTTTATTGACGTCCGGCAATTTGTTTAACTGACTGGCTTGAGCGAGTTTATGCATTGGCATACCCCCTCATTCCAGTGAATGCGTCAGCTGGCCGGGGAAAACACAAAGTCAAATAGAGTCCGAAAGTTTTTTAACGGACAGCAATCACTTTTTTCAGAGAAAGATTGCAGTAGCCGTAGACAAACAGAACACCCTGCGTAGCGGGCACGTGGCCGCCCCACAGGGTGTTTGTTGGATTTCTGTCAGGTCGCGGTTATTTTACCACTGTCTTAAGGATGTGCCCTGCGGCCTTGACGATGTAGACACCGGGGGCCAACGCGATGGTCTCTCCGGCCACGGCGGTTCCTGAGCGCAGTGCCATTCCGGCCATGTCGTAGACAGTGTAATCACATTCCGACCCGAAGAGCAGGCCGCCTGCGACAGCTCTCACCCCGGGGGTTGCAGTCCCATCGACAGCCATCACCGAGGATGTCCCTGTAAGGACAAGGGGCACTTCCCGGCTGAGGTCGCCGAGCTTGGCCGTCAGAACATACTCTCCGATGGCTCCAGCGACAGGGGTCACATTGTCACCGTCGAAGCTGAACGCTCCGCTGTCGCCGCTCCATTCGACCCCGTCAGACACGCGGAACGCCTTGGAGACCTGTCCCATATGGTCGTCTGAATCCAGGAACACCGTGGAGGCGTAAAGACGCGCGTAGTCATCATCGGCGAATCCCGACAGCATCGGAAGCATGTCGTCTCGGCGCGACCAGCCTTCGCCGAAGTCTGTCGCTGCAAGCTCAGATGTCAGCAGCGCGCCATCCTCAGCCTCAAGGTCGTGGATGACCTGGCGGTCGTAATAGACCGCGTCAAAAGAGGTCTTGTTGCCTCGGCCTACGAAGACACCGATATTGGCAGGGGCCTCAATCGTGCTGACCACGCGTCCGGCCTGGTAGACACGCGTGAGCGTGGTGGTTTTGGATGAGAGGTCATAACTGCCGACTATTCCACCGGCATTCTTCTCCGCCGTCACGGTGCCCATGTTGTAGGCATCGGTCACAAAGGGGTCGCCACGTCCGACGATACCGCCGGCACCTGCCGTCGTGGAGCCGAGCGAGCTTTTGGTGTTGCTCACATTGCCCAGGTTGAACGACCTCTCGACCACTGGCTGCGAGCCACGGCCGATGATGCCTCCGGCGGTGGAGCTGGTAGCGGTCACATTTCCGGCGTTGTAGCTGTCAGACACCGTCATGTTGGTGTAAGCGTAACCCAATATGCCCGCGATTTCCGTGCCGCCGTTTACCTCACCGAGGTTACGGGAGCCTGTGATGGCGCTTTCTTTGCTGGCATATCCGGCGACACCACCCACATCGGTGGTGCCGGTTACCTTCCCGGCGTTAACACCTCCGTCAATGACGGTGTTCACCATATTGCCTACGACACCGCCGGTCTTGGTGGTGCCGGTGACCGCGCCATTGTTGCGCACATCCACAATACGTATCTCCGCGCCGTTGGCATAGCCAACAACACCTCCGGTCTGTGATTTGCCGGTGATGCCACTGTTGTTGACACACTCCTGCACCAAGGCCGAGCCTGTGGCCTGTCCTACAAGGCCGCCAAGGTTGGAGGTCGAAGCCGACGACAGCACCTCACCATTGTTCACGCAATTCTGCAGCGTGCCGGCGAGAATGCCGACCAACGCGCCGACACTGCCCTTGCCGCTGATTGAGGAACCGCCGCCGATGGCAAGATTCTTGACCACACCGGAGGCGCCTACACGTCCGAAAAGTCCGACTCCGTCGACAGTCTCCTCGACGTATATGTTGTCAATCATCCGGCTGCCGCCGTCAAAGATGCCATTGAACTCTACCAGCCCGTTGCCGGCGATCGGCGTGAACTGCGCGCCGTCCATATCTATGTCGGCGGTCATCAGGAAATGTTTCCCCGCATAATCCTGGCCGGAAGCGGCCATATCGGCGGAAAGCTTATCGAGGTCGGCAGCCGACTCAATCAGATAGGGGCTTTCGGCGGTGCCGTCACCGTTGAAAATGTCGGCCAGCGCGGCAATCGACAACGAACGGCTGCGGCCTCCGTCGAGCGTGGCGGTCAGCTCATCCTTGACATAAGTATCGGTGTTTGTCACAAGCAGCTTGTCTCCTGAGATGCTGAACGCCACACCATCCCTGAGCGACCACACAAGCCCTTCGGCCACCGCGAGGGTCGCGTCAGCGGCAAGCTGCTCACATCCCATCCCGTCGGCAAACCATACTGGCATGGACGCCAGGCGCGAGGCCTCCTCGTCGGCAAACATCGCCAACCGGGGATAACGCCCGTCAGTCGCCAGCCATTTCCCTTCCATGCCAGCCACGGGGAGCGTGGCGACGGTCAGGGAGGCGGTCGGCAACGCCGTCACACCGTCAAACGGCGTGCCCGACATTACTATCTGGCTGTCATAATACACATTTTCAAACGTTCCGCCGGCATCCTTGCCTATCGCGGCCCCTGAATTGTCGCGCGATGACAGAATCTCAATCTGCCCGATTGACAAAGCGTTGGAGACCACGCCGCCCGCCTTGCTGTCGGTGACGATTCCGGCCACCTCAGAGCCTGCAGACAACCGGCCCGTGTTGATCACATTCTTGACTGTCCCTTTGTTGAGGCACACAATGCCGCCGACGGTCTTGGAACCTGAAGGGCCTCCCGCCACATCACCATTGTTCTGGCAGTTCTCCACCAGACCCTCGTTGTGATACACGATTCCGGCCATGGCGCCACCATTGCCGGTGGCCGAGAGCCGTCCCTCGTTATAGCAATCGATTATGCGGCTGTCGCCATAAGCCACATACGCTATTCCGCCCGAGAAACCTGTGGTTGTCGGTATGTCGGCATAGTTGCGGCAATTCTCCACAGTGCCGTAAAGCACCGCCACGAACGGGGCGAAATTGCGGAAGATGTCAAAACTGCAACTGCCGTCTATGGTCAGGTTCTTGACAACGCCGTCGGAGTAGACCGTGCGGAAAAGCCCGACATTCATCACACTGTTTGTCCGCGAGTCGAGGGTAAGGTTCTTTATCTTGTGGTTTCCCCCGTCGAAAACCCCGTTGAACGCAAGCTCGGCCGAATTGAACGCCATCGGGACGAACGCCGTGCCGGCCATGTCTATGTCAGCGGTCATCAGGAAATGCTCGCCGGTGAAGTCAAGCCCTTGGGCATTGGTGGCGTCGGAGAGCTTCATCAGGTCATTGGCGTCGGAGATGAGGTATGGCGATCCGGCAGTGCCCTCTCCCTGGAAAATCACAGGATAGACACTCACCAGCAGCCTCTTCTCACTGTTGCCCAGGTAAGCGTGGAGCTGTATGTCGACCTTCTTGTCGCCACGGGTAACCGAAATCTGGTTGCCCGACATAGTGGCCGCGGAGTTGCGGTTCATCTCCCATTCCACATCATTGGCGGAGCTGACCGAAAAGTCAGAGGTCACCTTGATGGCGCGGTCGCCGTCAGCCAGGAATATCGGAGTGGCACCGAGGATGGCCGCCTCGGTGTCGGCTGTGTTGGCCAGGCGGGGATACATGCCCTCGCTGAAGACCCACACCGTATTGTCAAAGCCCACGATTCCGGCCGCGGAGGTAAGCTGCGCCGTGGTGAGGCCGTTTGACTGGCTGCAAACGCCTGTGATCTGGGAATCATACCAGGAGTTGACAATGGTGGCCCGGGTGTGATTGGCCCCGACAAGCTCCACACCCTCGTGGCGGGCGGTCATGGCTGTGAACACCGGCCCCATGTTGAGACTGTTCTCGATGACCAGCTCGGAGTTGTCGGTCGACACCTGCCCGACAAGGCCACCCACCGAAGTGGAGTAGACATTGTAGACGGTGCCCACATTGTAGCAGTCTTTTATCTTCGCGCCCTTCTCGAAAGAGTTGGTGAGCGCGCCAGATGTCCCGGTCGACGATATGTAGCCCGAGTTCCAGCAACGCAGCATCTCACAGCCGCTCAATGTGCCGGTGATGCCGCCGCAATTGTTCGCGAGGCTGCCGGAGATGGCTCCGGTGAAATAACAGTCATGGATGTGGGGCGAACTGTTGAGTTTTATGGTGACTCCGGTGATACCGCCAAACTGCACGTTGTTCTGGTTCGGGGCGAGGGAGACGATGTTGACCGAGCTGCCGCAACCCTCCACCTGACCGTAGTTCTGACCAATCACACCTCCGGCGTTGGAGGTAGATGTTATGGAGCCTGAGACGGTGCATCCCTTCACGAGTCCTTTGTTCTCACCCACAAGTCCACCCTTGTAACTGCCGTCGAGCGACTCAAACACGCCGTTGACCACATGGCAGTTCTCGATGAGCCCTTCAGAGGCCGCCGCTATGAATCCGGCGTATGAGTTGCTTGTGGTCAGGGATGGCTGGGTCAGGGTGAGGTCTTTCACCACCCCGGCGGAGCCGAGGGAGGCGAAAAGACCGATATGCTTCTTGTCGGAATTGAACTTCAGGCCTGTGATGCGGTGGCCGTTGCCGTCGAATGTACCGGCGAACTTCTTTGGCTGGTTGGCCCCGGTATGGCCGATCATCGGGTTAGAGCTTACCGTCAGGTCGGCTTCGAGACGCAGGGTCATGCCCGCCATGTCATTACCGTCAGTGACCAGTTGGGCCAGCTCATCGAGGTCGGCAGCCTTGGTTATCAGATAAGGGGTCTCGGCGGAACCGTCACCGCCGCTGAATGTCTGCGCCATGGCCGACAGCCCCATCATCGCGCCGGACGATAGCAAAAGCAGTATTCGTTTCATCGTATAGTGGTTTGATTGTTAATCGGCCCCCATGACTGGCAATGGAGCCGGGATTGGTTATCGTTTGAGGTATTTGACCGTCTCGCTGCGGTGGCCTGAGACAACATTCACGATGTAGAGGCCAGGGGCAAGAGAGCCGGTGTCGGGGATGAACTCGTCGCCGCAGCCCGAGGGGCCGGCCTCGGCCACCAGCGCGGTAGCCCCGTCGATGGTGTGGAATGTGAGGCGCGTGGCGGCCGACGGGCGGTAATGAAGCACCCGCAGCTGGCCGTCGACCATCTGCACAGAGAAATCGTCCTCCACAACCGACGGCACTCCCGACTGGGAGGCGAAATGGTTGAGGACATACACAAGCCCGGCATACGCGTCAATCTTGCCGTAGCCCCAGGTGTTGCCCGGCTGGTCGCCTGTGAACTCGTCGTGGCGGGCTGTGGCGGCGAACACCTCCCGCAGGTTGTCGGGCGTGAGCGTCGGGCAGGCCTGGAGCCATGTCGCCACGATTCCGGCCACATGGGGGGAGGCCATCGAGGTGCCCTGGTACACCCCATAGTAATATGTCTTGCCGTTCCACTGACGAGTCGCCACCTGTTCTGTCTGCGAGTTGTTGCCATTGAAGGCCGACACGATAAGGCTTCCGGGGGCGGCGATGTCAGGCTTCATGCGCCCGTCCACTGTCGGCCCGACATTGGAATACGGGGCGATGTCATTCATCGGGAATCCCGACTCGTAGAGGGTGCCGTCGAGTTTCACCACACTGTTGCGGGAACTGTAAGAGGCGACGGTGATGATGCTCTTGCCGACACCTCCGATTTCACATGTGCCATACATGTTGTCAGGCACATCCATGACCGGCAGATGCTGCAGGAAACAGCAATAGTTCTCGTTGGCCCACGCATGCACCGTCGACCCGGCATCTGCCGTCACGATGACAGCTATCACCTTGGTCGGGCGGTAGTCGGTGATGGCCAGCTGGATATGCGCCATGGGGCGGTCGTTGAGCGGGCTGCGTTGTGTCACAATCGAGAAATAGCCGCCCGACTCGTCATACGGCTGTTGCAGGGTGATGGTACCGCTGTAGTCGTTGGCCGCGTTGAAGGCCCGGCTCTGGTAGACAGGTTCCATGGTCTCCTTGTCGACAGTGCAGACCCTGACCTTCATGTTGGCCCCGGGTTCTCCCCATATCTGCAGCTCGCCGATTCCCGACATCCCTTCCAGGAAACCGATTCCGGCGAAAAGCCTGTCGTCGCTGTCAGCCATAGTCTTCGAGATGTGCATGTTTATCAACGCGTTGTTGCCGGCCGCGCCGACCACGATGCGTCCCTCTCCGGTCAGCTCGTCAATCATCTGGTCGCGCAACGAAGACCCGTCGTGGGGGCCCATCTCCGTTCCCAGGCTCATGTTTATGACAGCCGGCTTGTCGGCCTCGTCTGCGTAGTCGAAGATGAATTTTATGGCGTCGGAAATCCCGGTGTCTATATCTTTGAAGGAGGAGAACACAAGGTCTGCGTCATATGCCACCCCGTGGTAGGGGCTTTCCATGTCTGACCCGGCGGCAATGCCCATCACGTGGCATCCATGTGAATAATACGCCATATCAGTGCCCCTGGCCGTTATCCCCTCCTGGGTGTCATAGCAACTGCCATAGGTGTAAGGGGCAGGGGGCACCCCGGTCTCATCGGCCTGGCACCATACACGCTTGATGCGCAGCGTGGTGCCGTCCTGGGCGAAAAATGCCGGATGGGTGAAATCCACCCCTCCGTCAATCACCCCGACGATTGTCCCTTTCCCTGAAAACGGAGTCTCGAGCGGGGGAGTCGCCGAATGGATGTCGGTCACCCTGGTGTCGCTCCTGGCGGCATCCATAAGCATCTTGGCGGGCTGGGCCGCCTGCACACATTCAACCGACTCCAGCGCGGCCACATCATAGACGCGGTCTGCCGGAATCAACGCCGTCAGTATCGACGGGGTGACAGTCTGCACGGTCACTCCCAGCATCGCCAGGGAATCGACGCAAGAGGGATCGTTGTATTTCACATAGGCATTGATTACTCCGGGAAGACCGGCCCCCGTGGCATCATTGGCTTGAATTGACGCCCGCGGGCGGGACATCAGGTCCATAATGGTGTTGGATGTGAGCTTCGCCGTATCGGCGGAATACACCATAAATGAGGACATTAGCAACAGTAGCAAAATTTTTCTCATAATGGATCCGAGCTGAGTTATTGTATTGGATATTCGTAAATTTAAACATAACTTTGCATTTCACCCTCCCCTCATTTGTTAATCGTTGTTAATATCATTAATTAATTGACTTACATCAACCATATGACATATCAGCCCCCCACGATGAATCGTCGACAAATTCAAACCATACCAAAATGACAAAAACAGCGGCCATCATGCCAAAAAATCTCCTCATAACGCGACAAACGCAAGCGTTGAGGATTTTTCACTATATAATCAAGGAGGATTAAAGGAAAATTGCGTAAATTTGTGGCCAAGTATATTCCGAGACATCCGACGATCAGTCAATGAAACTATTCACCAACGAACAGATACGTGCCATCGAGCGCCACACCATCGAGACCGAGGGCATCCCCCCCGGGGAAATCATCGAGCGGGTGGCCGAAGGGGTGGCCGACGAGATAGCGGCGCGATGGCGCCCGTCAAAACCCACCATCGTCTTCGCCGGCCCAGGCAACAACGGAGCCGACGCGCTGGCCACGGCCCGTCTTCTCCATGACCATGGGTTCCACCCGGCGATATACCTCTTCAACATCGGCGGTGACAAGCTTTCAGGGGAATGCGCATCCGTGCGCGACCGCCTGCTCGAGGCTGTCCCTGACGCGGATTTCCACGAGGTGACCAGCCGTTTCACTCCGCCCGACATCACGTCGAGCCATCTTATCGTCGACGGCCTCTTCGGCGCGGGCCTGCGCGAGGAGCTGCGCGGCGGATTCCAGTCACTGGTGCAGTATATCAACGAAGAGAAGCCCACGGTGGTCTCCATCGACCTCCCCTCCGGGATGTTCGGCGACTGGAACCCCCGCATCGTCAACCGCAACACCATCCACGCCACCCTGACGCTGGCCATACAGTTTCCCCGCCTCTGCTTCTTCATCCCCGACAACGCCGAGCTTGTCGGAGAATGGAAGACACTCGACGTGGGGCTTAGCCAGCAGGCCATAGCCTCGCTCCCGGCGGAGTTCTGCCTGGTGGAGAAACGCGACATACACCGCCGCCTGCGCCACCGCAAGGAGTTCGCATCAAAGGCAGATTTCGGCACCGGAATACTATACGCCGGCAGCTACGGCATGATGGGAGCCGCCGTCCTGGCGGCAAAAGGAGCATTGCGCGGAGGCATCGGCAAACTCACCGTCAGCTCCCCCAAATGGGGCTACCAGATACTCCAGACCGCAGTGCCCGAGGCTATGTACCGCAACAACCGGGGTGACGCATGCCTGACCGAAATCCATCCCGAACGCGACTTCTCGGCCATCGCGATCGGCCCCGGCATCGGCACCAACGAGATGACCGTAAAGGCCCTCGAGGATTTCCTGTCAAGCATCGACAAGCCTGTCATCCTCGACGCTGACGCGCTCAACTGCATCGCCTTGCGTCCGGCCATGCTCAACAACATCCCCATCCTCTCGGTGATGACCCCCCACGCCGGGGAATTCGACCGGATGTTCGGGCCGCAGCCCTCCTCCGAGGCCCGTCTGCGCAAAGCCATCGAGATGGCCAAATACTACAACATACTGATCATCCTCAAAGGACGCCACACAGCCATCGTGCGCCCCGACGGCAAGATATACTTCAACTCATCGGGCTGCCCAGGGATGGCCACCCCCGGCAGCGGCGACGTGCTGACCGGTCTGCTCCTGGCCATGATGGCCCAGGGCTACCCCGCCGAAATCGCCTCCATAATCGCCGTCTACATCCACGGAGTGGCAGGCGAGATGGCCCAGGCCGAACAGGGGGTATACGGGGTCACCGCCGGCGACATCGCCGCCAACATCGGCCGCGCCATACGCGAGACCATGAAATGACCCCGCCACGGACTCCCGACAAACACCGCCACTCGTCAATCCTCCATAACACGACAAAACGATGAAACTTCCCCACATACTCCTTCTCGCCGCCTTCGCCCTGGCCCCGCTGGCCTCAAACGCCCAGCAGGCACAGCGCCTGTCGGCCACAAAGGCCAACGACTACGGGCTGGCATACTCACTGCCCAAGACGATGCTGAAGGTGACGCTGGTCGCAGAGGTCACCGTCAGGAAACCCGGCGAATTCTACCGCTACGCCCCGAAATACCTCAACGTCTCCAACCCCATCACAAAGGAGACCCATTCGGCCAAGCTCGACAACGCCATAATCAGCTCTTACGGTATACCCGACACGGAGGAGACATACTCAATACAGTTCAAGTCGGGCTATCCCGTCTATGTCTCCCTCGACCAGGCCGGACTCCCCCTGGCCATCAACACCGAGGAGACAATCATCACCGACACACCGGAGATTCCGGAAGCGGTGAAAGCGCAGCCCACCCCGCTTGAGACACCCGCCGCGCGTCAGGTGATAAGCGAGGAGATGCTCCAGAGCCAGTCGACAGCCAAGCGCGCCGAGCTGGCCGCCCAGGCCATCTTCGCCCTGCGCCAGACCCGCAGCGACCTCATCAGCGGACAGGCCGACAACATGCCCCCCGACGGCAGGTCGCTGCAGCTGATGCTCGACAACCTCCAGGCCCAGGAGGAGGCCCTGACCGCGATGTTCCTCGGCACCACATCGGTGGCCACCCAGGTGGAGAGCTTCATCGTCGACCCGGCGGCGCTCGCCGACAATGACCGGTCGCGCACCGTGATAGCCCGCCTCTCGGCCATCGACGGCATAGTCGACAGCGACGACCTCTCGGGCACACCGGTATATCTCGACCTCACCGCCGTCTCCCGTGGCGAGATGCCTGTCAACGACAAGGGGCAGACCCTTTCATTCCCCAAGAACGGAATCCCATACCGCATCCCCGGCGAACTCAGCGCCTCGGTCTCTTGCGACGGGGAGACCTACGCCACCCGCACCCTGCCGGCCTCACAGCTGGGCATCGTCTACGGACTCGCGCCCAACTCCTTCACCGACAAGAAAGCCCCCATATACATCATCTACGATTCCGCGTCAGGCTCGATTCTGCGCCAGGGTCCGGCACTGCGCTGACACCCACATATACCAGCACCTCCATCATACAGCATCCATACCATATATGGGCCACCGCGTCACCGACAGAGAACGTCTGAAAAAACTGCTCGCGCTTGAGGCGAAATACCGCCTGCGCGAGGAGGTGCTTGACCGTCTCCTCGATAGCGGTGAAGAATTACGGTTGCTCACATACGAGCCGATGATTGACGCCGGGGAAATCAACCCCAACATATACATAGTAAAGGAGGGACTGATAAGAGGCACATACCTCGACAAGAACAATGAGGTGACCGCCGGATTCGCCCTGCCCGGCACGCTGCTGATTTCATTCCACAGCTATTACGACGCCGAGCCTTCATATTACCGCTACGAAGCCTGCTGCCCGACAGTGGTGGTGAGGATTCCCAAATCCTACTTCGACAACCTTGCCGCCGAGTCCCACGAGTTCGCCCTCTGGGTAATGAGCGCCCACCAGAACCAGCTGTATTACACCGAACTGCGCAACCAGCTGCTCAGCGGCGACGCCAAGAGCCGCCTGCTGCAGTTGACACGGCGTCTCTCGGTCATAATCCCCGACTCCCCAGCGACGCAGACAGTAGCCGACGGCGACAGTCATGACAAGGCCATGAAAAAACAGCTATATGGCCGCCATCAGAAGATATTGTCGATGGTGCCGTCGAAAATCATAGCCTCATACCTCGGGATAACCGAGCAGCACCTCAGCAAGATAAAAAAGGAGATGCTGAGGGAAAACTGCTCCAGATGACATCGCGGCCACTTAAGCCCCGACGTGGCAAAATCGAAACAATTCAACCATCCAGCCGCAAATATTAATTTAGATTAACGTCATTTTCCAAGGCAGCCATTATATTTGCCATGGAAATGATGCCATATGTGCCACGTTACCCCATTTATCACATCGGCACACCTCTTTCACACCCTACACAACCTGAATCCAACCAACCCTTATTACATATGAGACATTACCTATCATCATTAGGTCTGTTGGCCGCCATCGCGGCATTTGCCCAGACACCGCCAAACCTATGCGGCAGCGTAGTCTCGACATCAGGCATGGAATCGGGAGTCTATCAGATTCCCATGTCAGAGTCAGGGACATTCAAACTGCTCGGCAAGACAGAGAAAGCCTCTGGGGGAGGAGTGCTGTGTGACGACATTTATTATCTCACCGTCCTCAACAACACCACCTCTTATTATGGCAATGCACAGACATTCGCCTACGACACCGACAGCTGGAACCAGCTCAACTCGGTGTATATCAGCGGATCACCCGCCCCGGTATTCATGGCGTCAGACTACGCCGCCGAGCCGGGTTCGGGACGGATATTCGGATGCGCGCCCAATGCCGGACGCGACGGGTTTGAGCTTAACACATACACCTTTGACATCCAATCAACCAATGCCTATCGGGAGAATATAGCCTCCGTGTCGACCCATCTTGGCGCGCTGGCCTTTGACAAGGAGGGCCAGCTTTACGGCATCGACCAGGGCGGCGTGCTTTACAAGGTCGACAATGCCTCCGGAGCCACAACCACAGTGGGAAACACCTCTGTCACCCCGAAGACAGACGGGGCATATGTCGACTATATCCACTCATCCGCGACAATCGACCCCGCATCAGGCATAATGTATTGGAGCGTGACATCGCAGGACGACAACATCTGCTCACTCTACGAGGTCGACCTCACAAACGCCTCGGTATCCAAAATCCGCGATTTCGCGCCGGGTATCGAAGTGACCGGCCTCTATATCGGCGAACCCGAGGCCGCCCCGGGCGCACCGTCGGCCCCCACTGAAGTGTCATTGCTGTTTGAAGGCACCTCCCTGTCGGGCTTCATCGAGTTCAAGGCCCCCGGCACAACATGCGCCGGAGACAACCTCGAGGAGGACCTCTTCTTCCGTGTCCTGGCCAATGACACCGAGATTGCCCGCGACCGCGTCTACGCCAAGGCCACCAAGACATGGCCAATCTCCGTGCCTGAGGCCGGCAACTACGTCTTCAAGGTTTCATGCTCAAACGCCGCCGGTGAAGGCCCGGCCGCCAAAATCACCCGTGGTGTCGGCCTGGCAGCCCCCGCAGCCCCAGAAGTCACGGCTGAAGCCACCTCTTCGGCATACAGCTCATATGTGAGCATCTCCTGGAAGCCCGTCACCAAGACAGCCGACGGTGCCGACCTCGGCGACACCCAGGTCACATACCGGGTAGTCCGCTATCCCGACGAGAAAGTCATCGAGGAATCTACCACCTCGACCTCCCTCTATGACTGGAGCCCTGAGGCGGGACAGCACGCCTACCAGTATGGTGTCACCGCCACAGCCATGAACACCCCCTCTGAGGAAGGTTATTCCCCCATAGTGGTGGTAGGCCTGGCCAGTGTGCCATACGTTGAAGATTTTACCGACGAAAGCGTCACAGACCTCTACACCATCATCGATGCCAACGGCGACGGCAAAAGCTGGACTTTCTACAGCGGCGACATGGCCTCGGAGGCCAGCAATGAGGTCGACACCGACGACTGGCTGATCTCTCCCCCCATCAACATGCGCTACGGCAACTATCACAAGGTGTCTGTCGACATGAGGGTGCGCAGCAGCGAGGCTCCCGGCAAATTTGAAATGAAATTCGGCGTGTCGGCCGACCCGCAGGCAATGACACAGACCATAATCGAGCCCACGGAGGTAACCACCGACAATGGCGGATACACCACATATTCCGGCATCGTTAAGGTGGAAGGATATGAGGGCAAAGGCCACGTAGGCCTACACGCGCTGACCGAGGCAGGCAACTGGTGGATGTTCGCCACAAACCTGCGCGTCTCCGCCCCCTACGAAAGCACCGTGCCACAGGCTCCGGCTGAATTCACCGCCACTCCCGACATCACAGGAGCGCTGTCTGTCACCCTGAGCTGCGTGGCCCCCGACAAGACCCTCGAGGGGAACGCCATAGGCGCGCTTGAGAAGATTGAGTTCTTCCGCGACGGAGTGTCAATCCACCACATCGACAATCCCACACCTGGCGCCACCGTGACATTCACCGACGACAAGGTGACGGAGAAAGGCAACCACACCTACACCGCAGTGGCCACAAACTGGAGCGGCGACGGTCTGGAAGCCGAGGCAAAGGCTTTCGCTGGCATAAACATGCCCTCGGCCCCTCTGCGTGCGTTCGCATACGAGACCGCCAATACCGGCGAGGTGACAGTGGAATGGACTCCGGTCACCACTTATGTGGACGGCACTCCGCTTGCTCCCGAAAACGTGACATACAATGTCTGGACCAACATCAACGGCATCGACACCAAAATCCTTGACCAGCTGACCGGCACCTCGACCACATTCCAGATAATGCTCCCCGACGAGCCACAGCTCTTCTGGGGTTTCGGCGTGACCGCCACCACAGAGGCAGGCGAGAACCTGCAGGCTGCCATGGCCGACCAGATTCCGGTAGGACTCCCCTACCCGGCCCCATTTGAGGATTCCTTCCCCAACCTCACCACCGAGCACACATGGGTGAGAGGCGGGTCTGACAACCTCACATATTGGGATTTCGCGTCGGCCAACACATTCGAGGAGGTCGTTCCCCAGGATGGCGACAACGGCATGATTGCCATGTTTGGCAACTACATCGGCAGCCAGGGCCATCTCTACTCGGGCAAAATCAGCCTCGACGGGCTCACCACCCCGATGCTGACCTTCTATCTCTTCAACCTCGTAGACCCTTCCCATCCCGACGACAACACTGTCGATGTCTACATCAAAGGCTCAAGCGAGAAGGATTTCAACCTCATCAAGACCTACACGCTCTGCGACTTCGAGACCGAGGGATGGCACCGCGCCGAGATGCCTCTCGACGCTTGGAAAGGGCAGTCGGTACAGGTGATGTTCATCGGCACCGTCAACCACTTCCAGTACATCCAGCTCGACAACATCCAGATACGCGACCGTGTGGCCTCTGACCTCGCCATCACATCCATCACCGCTCCCGAACGCGTCAAGGCCGGCAAGGCCACATCCGTGGAGGTTGGCTACGCCAATTTCGGGCTTGAGGACATGGCTTCAGCCACTCTCGAGCTTTACGCCGACGGCGAGAAAATCGACGGGAAGCAGCTTTCAGCCATCACCACCGACAGCCGCTCGACCGCCATCTTCGAAATCACCCACGATGTCACCTCTCCCGCAGAGGTAACCTACCAGGCAAAGATAACGGCCAATGGTGACATGCTCCCGGCCAACAACGCCTCGGAGGAAATCATCGTCGCCACCATCTATCCCAATTACCCGACCGTGGCCGACCTCACCGCCTCTTACCCCTCTGACGACTCAGCCATCATCAACCTCGCCTGGAGCCAGCCCGACATGGACGCGACCTTCGACGACGACATCACCGAAGACTTCGAGGGAGCCTCGGCATGGACAAGCGAAGGCCTGGGCGACTGGACATTCATCGACAATGACGGCTACGGCATCTACGGCTTCAACATCTTCGAGGTTCCCGCCTACGCCCCGCAGCCAATGTCGGCCCAGTCATGGTGGGTGCTGACCGACGGGCATGCCCCGATGGCCAACCATTTCAGCGACCCGAGGTTCTACACCGCCCATTCAGGCCACCAGTATCTCGTCTCAATGGCCGTCACCGACAGCGACTACACCCAGAAACGCACCGACGACTGGGCCATATCGCCGCTCCTCAACGGCAACGCGCAGACCATCTCGTTCTGGGCCAAGTCAATGCTCTCCGACGCCCTTGAGTCAATCGAGGTGCTGTATTCCACCACCGACACAGACCTTGACGATTTCACCTCGGTGGCCGTGTTTGACAATGTGCCCTGGGATTGGAAGCAGTATTACTTCGACATCCCGCAGGGAGCCACATATTTCGCCCTGCGCTGCATCACCCGCGACGGCTACATACTCATGGTGGACGATGTCAACTTCACCCCTGCCGGGAATGCCGCAAGCCTTGAGCTGGCAGGCTACAACATCTACCGCGACGGCGTGAAGCTCAATGAGACCCCGGTCACCACGACCGCCTACACCGACAATGCCGCCACAGACAAGGGTGCGGTCTACAATGTGACGGCCATCTACTCGGGCCGTGGCGAATCGATGTTCTCCAACGACGCGATAGCCTCGCTGAGCGGACTGCGCGACATACACGCCGACACCGCTCCCTCGATTGTCGCCACCTACACCCTATCCGGTGTGAAGGTCGACAACAATCCCGCCCCCGGCATCTACATCCGCCGCTACTCTGATGGCACTGCCCGCAAGGTGACCATCAAGTAAAACTGACCCGCATCTCCCGCCCGCTCCCCTCCTTGACGAGGGGGCGGGGGGGAACCCCATACAACCGAGACCGCCCGGCGCAGCACCGGGCGGTCTCGGTTGTATCACAATAAAAATCAGAGAAGAACAACTGACTTTCAAAAATTTTTATTAATTTTGGATTTGTCGTGAGGTTGCATTCGTTCAGACTGGGAAATAGCCAGTTATGCCATGGAACGCCTATACCCCCGCCGAATATGCATCATTATTTACACCATCACATAACCATATAGTTATTAACATTATTAACCAATTTGCTTACGGCTATGAGTACAAGAATCCTTATCAGTGCCATGCTAGCCTTGTCAGCATCATTATTCGCTCAAGGCGCAGTGCCGGAAGGCTGGAGTGTGCAACCCAATGACGGCGACAACGTCGAGGAAATCAAGACATTCGTGGTCAAACACACCACCGGGAGGTTCGACACTTATGTCAACCGGAAAGTCATCATCAACGGCACAGACTATGCCATCACCCAGAAGGTCACCGGGACGTATGATGACACCAACACCATAACCCTCCAACAGGAGGCCATAACGGCTGCCGGCACCTACAATGTGGTAATCCCCCGGGGGACTTTCGACTACAACTACAACTGGATGACGGATGAGGGCGACCCAAATCCGGAGATATCATTCACCCTGACAATCGGCGGAGAAGAGCCACCGGGGCCTGAACCTGGAGAGTTCACCCCTATCGACAACCCCTATTACACCATCTCCCCCGAGCAGGGAGTGGTCGGCAAAATCCACGAGTTAACCGTGGAATACCAGCGGTCGGCACTGTTCCCCGAAAGCTACGGTTCAAACAAGCCGGTACTCGTCAATGAGCAGACGGGAGAAACCGTGGCCATTTTCGCCGTAGAGGAGGGGGGAGGAATGCGCGACGTCATCCTCACCCTGCCCGAGCCTTACACTGTGCCGGGGCAATACCTGGTCAACATTCCTGACAACGGCATCTGCGGCTATGACGACGTGGACTGGCCCGCGGCCAGCTTCCGCTACGTGATTGATGGCGGCATGACCCCGGAGGATCCCCAGGAGACCGTGGTGGCATACCCCGAGTCAGGCTCGGCCGTGACTTCGCTCGACGACATAATTCTCTTCTTCCCCAACATAGCTGAGGTCTACGCCAGCGGCCCGGCCAAAGAGAATGTGACCGTGACCCGCGACGGCAACCCGACAGACATAAAGGCCTCTTTCTATCTCAATTCATCTACGATGGACACCGGGGAAATCGGCCTCACCCTAAATCCTCCCCTGACTGAAAGCGGAGAGTATGAGATTCATGTCCCGGCCCGCGCACTCTCGCTGAGCGTGGCCACCTTCGACAGCCGCTACAATTACGAGTTCTCACTCAAATACACCGTCAAAGGGCCTCTTGCCGACGGCACCAAAATCAAGGTCGAACCGCTCACCTACAAGGTTGTGTCGGGCATCGAGCACACCCTTTCTGTCACTTTCCCGGACAATGAGAGCGAATACAGCGGCGTGGCCGCGATTCCGGCCTATGTGGAATATGAAGGTGAACGATTCACCGTGGTCGAGGTCGGATACCTGTCATTCTCAGAAGTGAGAGGCATCACCTCCATCACCATACCCGAGACCGTCACCTCCATCGCCGACGCGGCATTCTGGGAAAGTTCCCTCTCGGAAATCACCATCCCTTCGTCTGTGACCACCATCGGCGAGAGCGCGTTTGAGAACACTAACCTCACCGAGATTGTCATCCCGGAGAGTGTCACTTCGCTCGGTGACGATGTTCTGAGCCTCTGCGCTTCGCTTGAATCCCTGGTTCTCAACAACAACCTCACTGCCATTCCTGCCCACATGGTGTCAGGCTGCACGTCCCTCGCCGGCATTACAATCCCCGCGAGCGTTACCAGTATCGGAGAATTCGCCTTTTCGGAATGCGCCGCGCTCGAAGATGTCAACCTCCCGACAGGTGTCACCGAGATAGGACGTTTCGCCTTCGCCTACACCCCCGAATTGAAAATCCTGCCGCTGCCTGAGACCGTCACCTCTGTCGGCCACGGGGTCTTCTATCAGAGTGGCATCGAAGAGGCATCCCTGCCGGAAACCATCACGGTCATCCCCGACGGCATGTACCAGTGCTGCGCCAGCCTCAAGGAGTTCGAGATTTCAAGCAGCGTCACCGAAATCGAGCAGGAAGCCTTCTACTGGTGCTTCGCCCTCAACAAAATCACTTTCGGGGAGAATGTCGCTACAATCGGCAACAAGGCGTTTGCCGGAGACAAGGCCCTGACAAGCGTTACGAGCCTCAACACAGTGCCTCCAGCCGGAGCCGCGTTCGAGAACGAAGTGTATGAGAATGCCATACTGTATGTCCCCAACACCGCCATCGACGCCTACAAGCAGGCCGACGGCTGGAAGGAATTCGGCAACATCATCGGTATCGGTTCAGGCGTGGATGAAATCGGCGGCCAGCCCGCATTCAACGTCACCGTGACAGAAGGTGGTGTCGAAGTCATGTCTGACAAGGCGGTGGAAATCTTTGACGCGACCGGGGTGAAAGTATATTCGGGCGCTCCCGGCGCCATCAGCCTCTCCGGCGGATTCTATGTGATTGTCTCCGGAAACGAGACAGTCAAAGTGATTCTCTGATTTTATCCGGCCATAAGGCCTGGTTTCTTGCCAGGCCTTATGGCCGGCATCGAATCCGAATCCATCGCGAATCCGTGATCTGCGAATCCATAGGATTCATTGGGGCCATCGAGTCCATTGAGTCTCGAATCCATCCGCGAATCCGGAAGATTCATTAACTATTAGCCCCGGGTTGGCGCGCGGGAGCCCCTTGCGGGCGACCAAGCGGCAACCCGGGGTTGCTGACATCAGGCGTATTTACCGGGTATTACCGGCCTCAAGGCCGCCAACACCCGGCTAATTGTTAATGAATCCTACTGATTCGAGGGCGAGACGGTGGTAATTGGCAATCAGGCTCGGTTCTCAACGACGTTTCAAAAAGAGAGATTCGGGCCAGGCGAGGGAGCGATGAAGCTCCATTATGGGAGCGACAACAAAGTGACGTTCCGACGCGCGGGGATGGGGCAAAGTCAGATGTGGGGAGTCATAGATGACTGTATCCCACCCATCAAGGGTGTCATTGCGCCGGGCCATGAAAATCAGGTCTATGTCAATTTGCCGGTCGCGGTAACTGCCGTCAGGGTTGCGGTGGGAGTCGGCGCAAATCCCCCTTTCGACATCCTGCAACCTCCTCAACAGCTCTTCGGGGGGAAGAGAGGTCTCTATCTCCACCCCTACGTTGAGAAACATGTTTGGCGACTCGAAACCCCACGGCTCGCTCTCGACCAGCGATGAGCGGCGCGTCTCCCCTTCGGAAAGCGCGAAAACAGCGGCGACAGCCCGCTCGATTGCCGAGCGGCTGTCGCCGATATTTGAGCCTATGTTTATATGGGCGAGCATGTTGTGCGGTGCATGACGGTGACGGCAATCACCCCGGGAGGGGTCAAAGGGCGCGGGCCACTTCGATTTCCTCGAAGCCCTCGATGATGTCTCCAGCCTGGATGTCGTTGTATCCCTGGATGGAGAGACCGCATTCGAGACCGGCGACAACCTCCTTGGCGTCATCCTTGAAGCGCTTGAGCGAGCCAAGGGCCCCGGTGTAACGCACGATACCGTCGCGGATGACACGCACCTTGTTGGTGCGCTTGATTTTACCTTCACGGACAAGCGCGCCGGCGATGGTGCCGACCTTGGAAATCTTGTAGGTCTCAAGCACCTCGGCTGTACCGGTGATTTCCTCACGCAGCTCGGGGGCGAGCATGCCGGCCATGGCATCCTTGACCTCCTCTATCGCCTGGTAGATGACCGAATAGAGACGGATTTCAACCCCTTCGCGCTCTGCCTCGCGGCGGGCAGCCTGCGACGGGCGCACCTGGAAACCGATGATGATGGCCTCGGAGGCGGCGGCCAGGGAGACATCGCTTTCTGAAATCTCGCCGACAGCCTTGTGGATGACGTTGACCTGGATTTCAGGGGTGGAGAGCTTGATGAGCGAGTCGCTGAGGGCCTCGATTGAGCCGTCCACGTCACCCTTGACGATGACGTTGAGTTCCTGGAACGAGCCGAGGGCCTGGCGGCGGGCAACCTCATCGAGGGTGAGACGCTTGGCGGTGCGGGTCGAAAGCTCACGCTGCAGCTGCTGGCGCTTGGTGGCGATTTCGCGGGCCTCCTGCTCGGAGTCCATCACGGTGAATGTGTCGCCGGCGGTGGGCGCTCCGTTCAGACCGAGAATCAGGGCGGGCTCGGCGGGACCGGCCTCCTTGATGCGCTGGTTGCGCTCGTTGAACATGGCCTTCACCTTACCGAAATGAGTTCCGGCGAGGATGATGTCGCCCACACGGAGGGTACCGTTCTGCACCAGCACCGTGGCCACATATCCGCGCCCCTTGTCGAGCGACGATTCGATAATCGAACCGGTGGCGTTGCGGTCGGGATTGGCCTTTAGATCAAGCATCTCGGCCTCGAGCAGCACCTTCTCGAGCAGTTCCTCAACGCCGAGACCCTTCTTGGCGGAGATGTCCTGGCTCTGGTACTTGCCGCCCCATTCCTCCACGAGGTAGTTCATGCCGGCCAGCTCCTCCTTGATTTTGTCGGGGTTGGCGGCGGGCTTGTCTATCTTGTTGATGGCAAAGACGATGGGCACACCGGCAGCCGAGGCGTGGTTGATTGCCTCGACGGTCTGGGGCATGACGTCGTCGTCGGCGGCCACAATGATGATACAGAGGTCGGTCACCTTGGCACCACGGGCACGCATGGCTGTGAACGCCTCGTGGCCGGGGGTATCGAGGAATGTGATATGACGGCCATCGGCGAGCTTGACGTTGTATGCGCCGATATGCTGTGTGATACCCCCGGCTTCGCCGGCAATCACGTTGGCCTTGCGGATATAGTCGAGCAGAGAGGTCTTACCGTGGTCGACATGGCCCATGACGGTGACAATCGGCGGACGGGCCACGAGGTCTTCCTCATTGTCCTCCTCCTGGGAGATGGCCTCCACCACTTCGGCGGAGACAAATTCGGTCTTGAAGCCAAATTCCTCGGCTACGATGTTGATGGTCTCGGCGTCGAGGCGCTGGTTGATCGACACCATCACGCCCAGGTTCATACATGTCCCGATGACCTTGTTGATGGGCACATCCATCATCGAAGCGAGGTCATTGGCGGTCACGAACTCTGTCAGCTTCAGGGTCTGAGACTCGGCGGCTGCCGCTGCTGCGGCTGCCGCGTCACGCTCGGCTATGGCTTCGCGCTTCTCCTTGCGCCATTTCACACCCTTCTTCTGTCCCTTGTCCTTGGAGGTCAGGCGGGCCAAGACCTCCTTGACCTGCTTCTGCACATCCTCCTCGTTGACCTCGGTGTGGGGTCCGCGTTTGGGGTTGCCGGGCTTTCCGCCACGGTCGTTTCGGCGTCCGTCGCCTCCACGGCCACGTCCTCCGCCGCCATTGCCGCCGTTTCCGCCATTTCCGCCGGGCTGGTTGCCCTGCTTCTCGATGTCGATTTTCTCCTTGGTGCCGATGCGCTTGCGCTTCTTGCGGTCACCGTCGGCACCACCGCCCTGCGCGCCCTGCTGCTTGGCGATGCGCTCGTTGCGGCGCTCCTCCTTGCTTTTCTTGCGGGGACGTGTCGACTGGTTGATGGCAGAGAGGTCGATTTTGCCTACGACATTGATTGTCGGACGGTTCTGGGGAAGTCCTACGGTGAAGATTTCCTCCTTGTCATCTTTCTTTTCAGGCTGCGCCTGTGCGGCAGCCTTGTCTGCGGCGGGAGCAGGCGCTTCCGCCGGTTTCTTCTCCTGGGCCACAGGAGCGGGGGATTGCTTCATTGCAGATTCCTCTTTCTTTTCAATGGTTTTGGCAGGCTTGGGAGCCTCGGCCACTGCCGGGGCCGGCTGAGCTTCGACACTCTCCACGGGCTTTTCAGGCGCGGCGGGAGCCTCGGGCTTGGGCTCGGGAGCGGGCTTGGCTGTCTCCGCGGCCTCGGGGGCCTCAGGGATTGAGGCCTCCTTCTCCTGAGGCTTCACGACGGGGGCTTCCTGGGCGACAGGGGCTTCGGAGGCCTCCTGCCGGGCGGGAGCCGCCGGCTCTGAGTGCCTTACCGGGTTGCCGTGCTTGTCGAGTTCGATTTTGCCGAGTATTTTCGGCTTGTTTATCTCTGATGAGAGCTTGATTTCATCAACGGGTCTGGAGGCAGGCTTTGTCTTTTCGCGCTGCTGCATCCTCTCTGACGAGAACTGCTCCGACTTTGTCTTCTGGTCTTTGTCGTTTTTGAATTCCTTCACTAACAGGTCGACGACATCATCCTCAATACGGGCATTGGGATTGTCGTCTATGGTGATGTTCTTACCGCGCAGAAAGTCCACCACCGTGGGGAGGGCCACGTTGAGGTCTTTCGCTACTTTGCTTATCTTAGTTCTCGCCATTGAGTGGGTTTAAGTTATCAGAATGTTGTGGTTGGAGAGATAGTGTCGGCGGGGCCGTGGAGCCGTCATGCGCGGCTCACTTGCTTTCCTCGTCGCCGGCTGCCTCGTCTCCGGTCTCGCCGGCCACCGCGTCGGCGGCTGCGGCCAGGTCTTCGGCGGGGTGTTCCTCGGCGCAAGTATCCTCAGCGGAAGTCTCGGCGGGAGCGGCCTCGGCGGGAGTTTCGGCGGAATCGTCGTCAAACTCGGCCTTGAGGATGTCGAGCACATTGTCGACGGTCTCCTCTTCGAGGTCGGCACGACGGATAAGGTCCTCACGGGGGGTGTTCAGCACGCTCTTGGCGGTCACACAGCCCATGTCCTTGAGGGCATCGATTACCCATTCGTCAATCTCATCCTTGAACTCGTCGAGGTAGATGTCCTCCTCGTAGACTTCGTCTGTGTCACGGTACACGTCGATGACATAGCCGGTGAGCATAGACGCGAGCTTGATGTTGAGACCCTGCTTGCCGATGGCCAGCGAAACCTGGTCGGGCTTGAGGAACACCTCTGCCTTCTTCTCCTCCTCGTCGAGGCGGATTGACGACACCTTTGCGGGCGACAGAGCACGCTGGATGAAGAGTGAGGGGTTGGTGGTGAAAGGTATCACGTCGATGTTCTCGTTGCGCAGCTCGCGGACGATGCCGTGGATACGCGAACCCTTGACACCCACGCATGCGCCGACGGGGTCGATGCGATCGTCGAAGCTCTCGACGGCGATTTTGGCGCGTTCGCCCGGGATGCGGGCCACGGCGCGGATGCTGATCAGGCCGTCGTGGATTTCAGGCACCTCAAGTTCGAAGAGGCGGCGAAGGAAATTCTCGTTGGTGCGCGACACGGTGATCTTGGGGTTGTTGTTGTTGTTGTCCACATTGGCGATGACGGCGCGGATGGTCTCACCCTTGCGGAAGAAATCGCCGGGGATGGCCTGGTTTTTGGGCAGAAGCAGCTCGTTTTTCTCATCGTCGAGCAGGAGGGTCTCACGCGACCATGTCTGGTAGACCTCGCCGGTCACCAGTTCCCCTTCCAGGTCTTTGAATTTCTCGTAGATGGCCTCTTTCTGAAGCTCGAGAATCTTTGACTGGAGGGTCTGACGGAGAGTGAGGATGGCGCGTCGTCCGAAGTCGGCGAAGATGATTTCCTTGGTATGCTCCTCGCCGATCTCAACCTCGGGGTCGTTGTCGGCGCGGGCCTCGGTCAGAGCGATCTGGAGGTTGGGGTTGGACACCTCGCCGTCGGGCACGACTTCGAGGTTCTGGAATATCTGGACATCCCCCTTGTCGGGGTTCATGATGACGTCGAGGTTCTCGTCGGTGCCGAACATCTTCGCAAGCACGTTGCGGAACGACTCTTCCAGCACGCTTATCATGGTTGTCTTGTCGATGTTCTTGAGTTCCTTGAACTCGGCAAAGCTCTCCACCATGTTTGGTGTTTCCTCTTTCTTGGCCATAATGGGACAGTTATATCAGTATTATGTTGTTATTCGGGTATGTTAGCCGGGAATCCGCCTGGGAAGTCCCCGGGGAGGGTTTCTTATTTGAATCGCAGCAGGTAATTGGCCTTCTTGACATTGGCGAAGGGGATTTCCTCCTGTTTGCTGACAAGGGAGGGACGCTTTTCGCCGGGGAGTTTCTCCTTGACTTGGTACTCGACGGTGAAGCTGTCATCGCCGAGGGCCGCGAGGGTAGCGGCCAGCTTGCGGCCGTCGTTGGTCAGCAGCTCGATTTCGTTGCCGAGGTTCTTCTCCCACTGCCCCCTGACTTTGAAGGGGGCTGTCAGGCCGGCCGAACCGACTTCGAGGTCGTAGTCTTCAAGCTCGGCGGGAAGCAGCTCCTCGATTTTGCGGGTGAGGGCCGAGCATGTGTCTATGTCGAGGCTTCCGGGGGAGTCGACCTCAACGGCTATCGACTTGTCGGCCGACACGGTCACGTCTACGATGAAGAGGTCAGAGTCCTTTATGGCCTCCTCCACTGCTGAAACTACTGTCTGTCTGTCAATCATCGGTTCTTTTGTTTAAATCCTTGTCTTCGCGCCTCGGGGCGGGGCCTATGGCCGTGGAGCCTGCGGCAGATATGACACAGGCCCCGTCACACCCGGGGCGCAAAACGAAATGGAGGAAGCCCGCGGGCCTCCTCCGATAACCATCTGCAAAGTTACGCATTTTTAGGCGTTTCCGCAACTTTTTTCTCTACGGATGGAGCCGGCGTGGCCGGAGAGTCATCGGTTTTAACTTTTGATACATCAATATTAAGCATATTTAACATACTCCGACTCCTCAATATCAGGCTAGACAGGTAGACCGTGAACAAGGGGAACATCACAATCCCCATGAGCGACAGCACCACGGCGAGCAGCTTGCCCGCCAGGGTGACGGGGTGGAGCGAGCTGCCGAGGGTGGTGGCCTCGAGGCTGCACCACCAGAACGCGTCCCAATAGCTTGTCACGCCGGGATTGACCGGCTGCTCCCTCTCGTAGAATATCAGGCCGGCGAAATAGACCGTCAGGAGCATGATGGAAAGGTAGCTGACGAATATGCCCGTTATCCGGTTGGAGGCTATGTAGTTGAGCACAATCGCCAGGGCGAGGGCGCCACGGGCCAGGGGGAGGAACCGGGCGAAATAGAGCGCGTCTGCAGAGAGCTGTATCTGGCAGGTGTCGACGATGTTGAGGAGGGGTATCGACATCAGCAGGAAAAACCACCGCGCCTTGAGATACCGCCCCCTGCCTCCGCGCGGCGTGAGCCACAGCTCGACGAAAAAGTCGGCGATGAACACCAGGCAGACACATAGCTGGAATGTCATATAGACCCGGTTCTCCAGAAACGGGATGTCGTTGAAGGTATCGTAGGATATGAACGCGATGAGCGCCACCGACAACACAAGGATTGCGGTGTGGAACACATCGAGTATCACCTTGCGCGTGGGCGGCTTCAGCCCCCGCGGGCGTGGCCCCGTCGCGGCGTTGGCAGTCTGTTTTTCTGTGGTGTTCATCCCTTTCTCGTTTTCATAAAAAACAACCGTGGCGGCGGGATGGTTGAGACCATCGCGCCGCCACGGCGGTTTCCCGGGGCCGCCGGTCAGAGCATCAGGCGGTAGACCGCCATCGTGTCGACAGGCTGGAGGGGATAATAAGGCCCGAAGGGTGTGCCTTTGTTTTCGTGGAACTTGCGGGTCAGGGTGGCCAGGTCGGGGTCGGTTATCCCCAGTTCGCCAAGGGTTGACGGGAGACCGATTGACTTGAAGAACGCCCTGAGGGCATCGACGGTCTTGAGGGCCGCGCCCTTGTCATCGGTGTCCTCCACGGCGAATACGCGTCGGCCAAGCTGTGCCACCTTTTCGGGACGGTGGGAGGCCATGAAGGTCATCCAGGCGGGGAAGACAACGGCCAGCCCCGAGCCGTGGGTGACTCCGTAAAGGGCCGACAGTTCATGCTCGAGACCGTGGGAGGTCCAGTCCTCGCGCCGTCCGCAGCCACACACGCCGTTATGGGCCAGCGTGCCTGCCCACATTATGTTGGCACGCGCCTGGTAGTCGTCAGGGACCGCCATCACCTTGGGGGCCTCGTTGATTATGGCCATCAGCACCCCCTCGGCCACACGGTCGGTGGTCTCGACATCGCGTGTCGGGGTGAAGTACCTCTCAAGGATGTGGGCCATCATGTCGGCAATCCCGGCGGCGGTCTGCTCGGGCGGCAGGGTGAATGTCAGCTCGGGGTTGAGGATGGCAAACTTGGGACGGAGGGCGAAGTCGGTGCGCAGGCTTATCTTGCGCAGCCCGTCTATTTTGGTGATCACCGAGTTGCCGCTTCCCTCGCTTCCGGCAGCGGGTATGGTCAGAACCACCCCCACCGGGAGGGCCTGCTCCATGACAGCCTTGCCGGCCCAGAAGTCCCAGAAATCTCCGTCATAGCACGCGCCTCCGGCGATGGCCTTGGCGGTGTCAATCACAGAGCCTCCACCGACGGCGAGTATGCCGTCGAGGCTGTTGTCGCGCACCATGGCGATGCCCTCATACACACGGTCATCTGTCGGGTTGGGCTTGATGCCGGTCAGCTCGACATATTCGATTCCGGCCCCGGCCAGAGAGTCGAAAACACGGCCGAGCAGGCCGCTCTTGCGGGCGGAACTGCCGCCGCTGACGACCAGCACCTTCCGGCATCCGGTCGAGGCCATCATCCTGCCGGTCTCCTTCTCGGTGTCACGACCAAAAATGTAGCGCGTGGGGGCGCAATAGGTGAAATTATCCATAATCTTGTGAAAGGGTCAATTATGTGTCAATTATCAAGGCCGGCAGGGTCACAGGCGGGGCTCCACGGGGCCTTCGCGAAGAATCTCCGGGGAGGAGGAATCGAGCAGCGACACCACAGCGGATGGAGACGCGTGCCCCTCACCCCCGTCTACAACGGCATCAACCGTGTCGGCGTAATGCAGGCTTATCGAGGAGGGCTGGCAGAGGTCGTCGGGGTCTGCGTCATCCCACTCGATGGTGGTGGTCAGCAACGGATTTCCGAGGGCCAAGGCCAGATGGCGGGCAATCTCATTGTCGGGCACGCGCACACCGACTTCGCGACGCCCCTTGAAGGCTTTCGACAGCCGCGAGGAGGCGGGGAGTATGAAGGTGAACGGCCCGGGGAGGTTGCCCTTCATAAGTCTGAACGCCTCATTGTCGATCCTGGCGTACTCGCTGGCCTGCGAGATGTCGCTGCACACGATGGCCAGGCGCTGTTTGTCGGGGTTTATACCCTTCAGGCGGCAGACTCGCTCGACGGCGCGGTTGTTGAGGGCGTCGCAACCGACGGCATACAGCGAGTCGGTCGGGTAGATGATTATCGCCCCTGAGCGCAGCATGCCGACAATCTCATCGACATACCGGTCGTTTATGCTCGAGGCGTACATTTTGAAGGTCTTCATGGCTTTGATCGATGTTGGGCAGGTCCCACGCGGGTCGATGCCTGATTCAGATTATCCGGCATTTCAGCCCCATGGCGGCAAGTTCGGCGGCCACTTCACGGCGTTTGTCCCCCTGGATGAGGATTTCACCTCCACGGGAAGAGCCGCCGGTGCCGAGGCGCTGCCTGAGCCGTCTCGCCACATCCTCGACCTGCTCGTCGGGGATTGTGAACCCGACAACGATCGTGGCCGCCTTGCCCTTGCGCCCCTTCTTGTCGAGCAGCACGTCGAGCCGAGCCTTCTCCACTGAGTCGGCCGCGGAAGGTTGCCTGGGAGTTTCGGGCATATGGTCGTCCCCCTCGGGAAGGGAGGCTTTCAGCGCCTCAAGAGATGACATCCAGTCCATGGCGGGTCAGGGTTGCAGGGTTGAGTGAATGGAGTCGTCGGGCATCCCCTCCTCAGACAGGTCAGGGGGGAAGTCAATCGAACCGCTGATGCGGGTGAGCATCACGAAGTGGGGCACATCCTCCGGGGCGAGAGTGGAGATGAATCCCCTGAGGGAATCGCCCGAGAGTTTCCACGCCTGGCGCACACACTGGGTGGCGTCGGCGATGTTCTCGTCGGTCTTGTCTGTGTCGGGCAGCTTCATGAACACTATGGCCATGCGGCCCAGCTGGTTCTCGTCGAGCCGGTCGAAATCCTCAGCCATCAGGGTGGCGCATATGCGGGCCGCGCCGTCGGGGTTGCCGTCGGCCTGCAGCTGCTCGGCGTCGGCCAGACACGCATCCACATCCCGGGATGACTGGGAGCCACAAGCCGCCAACACCAGCAACAGCGGGGCTGTCAGCAGCAGCAGTGACAATCTTTTTACAGTGGTATGATTCATATGCTAAGGATTGCGGAAACAAAGGCAGGCAATGGTCAGGTGGCGGAGAGAAGAGGTCAGCCAGGGGCTTTCAATCCATACGCCGGTGATAGTCGTAAGTTATGCCCTGGCGCTGTATGGAGAGTGTCGACTCGTTGAAACCGGTTATCGGATAGGCTACCCTGCAGGCTATATGCCCCACGAGTCCGGGGTCACCCTCCTCGATGGTGATGCTGGTGGAGTCGCTCTCGATGATGAGCGAGTCTCCCTCGACCTTCCAGACCCCAGAGACGCTGTAGGAGATGTCCCCGGGCCGGATGGCCCTCAGCACAGAGGTGCGGTCGGCGTTCAGCTCCATCAGGGGCCTTGTGTCGGAGAGGGCCGGTATGTAATATTTCCCGACCATCTTCTCCTCCCGGTCGCTCAGCCCCCCGCAGGCCGACAGCAACGCCAGCAAGGGGAGAACCGACGCGAGCAGGCGGCGTCCGGCGGGAAACTTCATTGTCGATTCCATCTTTATCATATCTGCAAAGTTACAATCATACATCAGCATTTCCAAAATAAAAGCCCGAAATTTTGACGGCGACAGCCGCGACAAGGGGCTTTTCAAGGTGTCAGTCGGCCATCATGCGCAATATCGCGAGCGACGGCGGCTCCCCTACCGAGGGATAATGGGTCTGGTAGTAGAGCAGTATCCTGTCAAGTATGGTGTTGCGCTCAAAGCGCGTCAGCCTGTAAAGGCCGAGGTTGCGGAACGTCATGCGACCCAGCCGGCTGGCGGCCTCCGACTCCCCGGGCGGCAGATAATTGCGGTGGGCCGGGGGGAAGCGCCTGAAGATGCCGTCGGCAAAGTCAAGCACCGACCCCGGCTGATATGTCGGCCAGTCAGGCTCGATGCCGAGGAA
Source organism: Bacteroidales bacterium (assembly GCA_910575615.1). Classification (GTDB taxonomy): domain Bacteria; phylum Bacteroidota; class Bacteroidia; order Bacteroidales; family Muribaculaceae; genus UBA7173. The sequence goes on from CAJTEX010000011.1 coordinate 86,863, forward strand.
ACGTGTGAGCCTCAACAGGAAACATACATGGTAGTTGAGCAACGCAGTCCCCTGCAGGGCGTGCCCCCGCCTTGAGTCGCCGAGCCTGACAAGCGCGTCATCAATGAAGTCAAACAGCAGCGGGTCGGCCATTGGCTCTTTCAGCAACGACGACAGGATGTCGGCCACGAACAGCGCGATGGTCGACCGCAAAGGGTCGGCCACGGGGGGCAACACCACCGCCTTCACGTCACGGATGGAATGGATGTCGCGACCGGGACGGATGTCGGCCACACACTCAAACCGCCCCATCGGCATTAGCAACGCCCTGAGTCGCGCCGCCGCGCGGCCTGTGCCGGCGGGCACAAGAAATGACAGCCGGCCAGCCTGGCGGGTGTAGGCCGTCAGTATTGAGTTGCGGTCGGAATACCTCACAGTGCGGAGGGCTATGCAGTCGAGCGGTCTGTACACATTAATATAATTTAAAGGGAGGGGGAATGGTTCGTAAAACGGCGCAAATTTAACTAAAAAACCTTAAACGCGAACTTTTTCGCCTGAAAATTTGGTCACTTCAGAAAAAGAGATTAACTTTGCAGTCGCAAAATGCCCCCGGTCTCATAGCCCGGCAGTTGCGCAAGTTGGCCCATTCGTCTATCGGCTAGGACGCAAGATTTTCATTCTTGAAAGAGGAGTTCGATTCTCCTATGGGCTACCAATAACAAGAAAACAAAGAAGAAAAAGCATAACAAAAAATGGCAAACCATAAATCTGCTTTAAAACGTATCCGCCAGACCGAAAGCCGTCGCCTTCGCAACCGTTACTACGCAAAGACCGCCCGCAACGCCGTGCGTCGTCTCCGCGCTATGACCGACAAGGCTGCCGCCCAGGAAGCTTACCCCAAGATTGTCGCTATGCTCGACCGTATGGCCGCAAAGAAGACCATCTCCAAGAACAAGGCTTCCAACCTCAAGAGCAAGCTGGCGCTCCACATCAACAAGCTCGGCTGATAGCCGCCTGTTGACAAGCAAGGGACAAGCCGCCATCGGCCTCCCCGTCAGACAGAGACCAAGGCCACCACGGCCACGTCAACATATTTTTTCATACTTTGTTACCAGATTCTCACGGCTTGCGAAAGCCGGAGGATTAACCGGGGCCCATTCGTCTATCGGCTAGGACGCAAGATTTTCATTCTTGAAAGAGGAGTTCGATTCTCCTATGGGCTACACAGCAACGGCAACCGACACTTATCGGTTGCCGTTGCTGTGTCATACCCTCCCCCTTGCCATCCAGCAAGCCTCCGGGACAATCGGCCATAACCAGGAAATTCACACAATCATACGCCATCCGCGAATCCATCCCGCAAGCCCATACCATACCATACCATACCATACCATACCATACCATACCATACCATACCATACCATACCATACCATACCAGCGTATCTATTATGGCCATAACATATGCCCCATCCGCGAATCCATCCACGAAACCATCCGCGTACGCGCCTCGGGTGTCCATCCACGAATCCGTAGGATTCATTAATTATTAGCCCCTGGTTGGTGCGCGTGGAGCCCCTTGCGGGCGACCAAGCAGCAACCAGGGGTTAACGACATCAGGCGTGGGATTCTGAAAGAATCTTTTATATAGACAACCTCGTCTAAAGGCAACATCTATAAAAGATTCTTTCAGAATCTCACGCCTGACATAGAGACCGAGGGTTACCGGCCTATGGCCGCCAACCCCCGGCTAATAATTAATGAATCCTACGGATTCGCGGATGGATTCGCGGATGGATTCGTGGATGGATTCGTGGATATGGAGGCGGGACATCAGAGGAGGAGGGTCGCGTCGCCGTATGAGAGGAAACGGAATGAATGGGAGAGGGCGTAGTCGTAAAGGGGCCGCCAGTCCTGACCGGTGAAGGCAGAGACAAGAAGCAGCAGGGTGGATTTGGGCTGATGGAAGTTTGTGATGATTCCTTTGACGAGCCGGTATTCATAGCCGGGGGCAATGATGATACGGGTGGAGGCGACCAATGTAGCCTGCCCTATCGCCTCCAGATGGGCTATGATGGCGTCGAGGGCTTCAGAGGCAGTAGGTATGGATTCCGAAGCAAGTTCGTTTTCAAGCAACTGGTATGGGAGCCATTGCGGCACCTCCCCGTCCCATTTACCGGCGAGGATGAGCCGGCCGGTATGATACAGGGATTCAAGGGTGCGCACCGAGGTGGTGCCTACCGCGATGATTTTCGTGGCAGGGTTGTCAAGCGACAACCTGATTTCCTTCAACAGCGACAGAGGCACGGCGATAAATTCGGCATGCATGGGATGCTCCCCTATGGTCTCCGACTTGACGGGCTGGAATGTGCCAGCACCGACATGCAGGGTCAGTTCGCGGCGTGGTATCCCGCGATGGCTGATTTCCTCAAGCACACGGTCTGTGAAGTGAAGACCGGCCGTGGGGGCGGCCACCGAACCTTCCACCCGCGAATAGACCGTCTGGTAGTCGTCGCTGTCGGTCGACTCCGTCGCGCGGTTGAGATATGGCGGGATGGGGATTTCACCGACGGCATTGATTATCTGGGAGAAAGTCACCGCAGGGTTGTCCCAAGAGAAGCGCACGACCGACGCGTTGCCTGATTTCGCCACCCTCTCAGCCTGGAGCTTCAACCTGCTTCCAGCGGCATCCACCTCCATCGACAACGGCCCCTCTTTCCATCGCTTGGAGTTGCCCACGAAGCAGGTCCAGGAACATTCGCCGGTGGCGGCGAAGCTCTGGGCGTAATCGGCGGGAGTGACCGGCTCGAGGCAGAATATCTCTATGAGCGCGCCCTCCTGATGGGCCGAGGCCGGAGCCTTGCGGAATCTCAGGCGGGCGTTGATGACACGGGTGTTGTTGTATATCAGCATAGAGCCGTCGGGCAGCAGTCCCGGCAGGTCGGTGAAGACATGCTCGGAGAGCGCCCCGTCATGGTCGCGCATCAGCAGTTTGCAGGAGTCGCGCGGCTCGATAGGATGGCGGGCAATCATCGAGTCAGGAAGCGGGTAATCAAACTCCTCTATCCTGAGGGTTGCCGGAGAAGCATGCGGCTCTCTCCCGACGGCGGGTCTTTTGTCTTGGTCTAATGTCATAAGTTGATGTTTGCAATCACAAAATTACTGAATTATTCCCTTTGATGATAGTGTTCTCAAAAAAAATATCTATTTTTGCAATCAAACCCAACCCTTGACTAACGTGATAAATGTAGGAATAATCGGCGGCGAGACTGAAGCCGCCGGAGAGCTTATAAGAATACTTCTGAACCATCCTGATGTAATACTACGCGCGGTATGCTCCCCCTCCCACTCGGGCCAGCGCCTCGACAGTTTCCACCGCGGCCTTACCGGCGACACTGACCTTTGTTTCACCAAGGCCCTCGATATGGAGAAACTCAATTGCGTGTTTCTCGTCGGAGAGTCATGGCAGGCCAAGGAGTTCATGGCCTCAGTGGAGGCCCCTTCGCATCGCAGCGAAGCTGACGAGGATGACTCCGAGGAGCTGCTGAGAGTGATCGACATGACAGGGAGCTTCCTTGACGGCGAACACGGCATGGTCTATGGCTTTCCGGAATTCCACCGCAAAGCGCTCGTCAGGGGCGCGCTGAGGGCCTCACTGCCCTGCGCCATAGCCACCGGGCTTGAGCTTGCCCTCTTCCCGCTGGCAAAGAACCACATGCTGGCCGGTGTGACCCAGGCTACGGTAAGCGTCTCACGCAACCACCCGGCATCAGGCGCGGATGACAACCAAGGCCCCGGCGCGCCAACACAGGGATACGAGGCATCACAGCTCTCGACCCGGCTCGACCCGGTGGCGCCTGCGGCCAACCGCCCCGACACGGAGCGCGCCGCCCTGGAGGTGATGGAGGAGATGAAGAGAATCGACCCCTCGTTCGCCGGGAGTGTGAGGCTGAGCATGGCCGCCGACCGGGAACGCCTGCGCGGCATGACGGTGGTCTGCGATGTCCCCTGCGCGTCGAGCCTGGAGGAAATCCGCCATCAATACGAGGAAGCATATAGCGACCATGCATTCTCCTTCCTTGTCGACCGCGAGCCGGCGATAGCCGATGTTTCCAACACCAACAAATGCCTCCTTAACATTGAGCCGCTTGAAGGCGGCATCACAACCTCTTCTGGCCCGGTGATACGCGTCAAGGCGGTCCTCGACGATTACGTCAAAGGTGGAGCCGGCACGGCAGTGCATTGCATGAACCTGCTGTTCGGCCTTTCCGAACGCACAGGCCTTGCGCTGAAGGCATCGGTGGTGTGACCCGCCATCCTCATCCACAGCACCGGGAAATCACCCCGGCAGCCCTTTAAGACGCGAGAGACCCCGGCCTGGAGGCCGGGGTCTCTCGCGTCTATATGTCAATCCGGATGGCCCGGACTGTCAGAAATCAGCTGTCTTTCTTCTTGATGTAGCCGTAGCCGTATCCATAGCCATACCCGTAGCGCGACGACAGAGGACCGAGATGCGACTGGTCTGTACCGTTGAGGATGATGGCGATGTTGTGGTAGCGCTGGTTGTCATACAGCTCCTGGATGCGGGGCAGCATCTCGCGTTCGAGCAGACCGGCGCGGATCACGAAGACGGTCATATCGGTATGACGGTTGATGATCTTCGCGTCGGCGACCACCTCGATCGGGGGGCAGTCGAGCAGCACATAGTCATACTCGGCGCGGAGCTTGTCAAGGAGCGATTTCAGACGCGGCGAGTAAAGCAGCTCGGCGGGGTTGGGAGGAATCGCGCCCACAGGGAGTATGTCCACGAAATGGTCTTTCGGGGGCTGCTTGGGATCGATACGCTTTGGCGGCTCGACAGGACGGTGAACCATGATCTGCTCGGGAGTGGCGTGGCCCGACAGGTATGCCGACACGCCGACTGCCGGATTCTGCACGAATGAGGAGAGCGAAGCCTTGCGGAGGTCGAGGTCGACAATCACCACCTTCTTGTCCTTGATGGCCAACACCGTGGCGAGGTTCATCGTGATGAATGTCTTACCCGAACCGGGGTTGGCCGAGGTAATCATCAGGGTGTGCGCCCCGGTGGTCTCCGCGTCGGTCATCAGCTCAAGGTTGGTGCGGATTACGCGGAAAGCCTCGTTGATGGTGTTGCCCGAGCCCTTGCGGACCATCACTATGCGGCGGTCTTTCTCATCCTCTTGGGCCTTGCGCAGGCGCTGGAGCCCTTTGCGCTTGTGGTAGCCCAGAGGAATCTCGCCGATGAAAGGCACCGAGAGGCGTTCGAGGTCGCGACGGCCGCGCACCTTGGTGTTGAACGCCTCCAGCAGGTAAATCGCGCCGGTGGGGAGCAGCAGGCCGACAAGCACGGCCACCATCATGATAGAACGGGGATTGGGAGCCACTGGGGCGTCGCTTCCAGTCGGAGGGGTGATGATGCGGGTGTTGTAGGCGGTGAATGCCTGCGACAGCTCATTCTCCTCGCGCTTCTGCAGGAGATAGAGATAGAGGCTCTCCTTCACCTTCTGCTGACGCTCGACGCTCAGCAGGTAGCGGGCCTGTGTGGGGTTGGCCTGGAGGCGCGACGATGCCATCGCCTCGTTGGTCTGGGCGGCGCGAATCTGGGAGTTGAGGGTCACGATATAGTTGTCGATCGACTGGAGGATTGCCTGGCGGATACCGTCAAGCTGGTTGTCCATGTTAATCACAAGGGGGTTGGCTGTGGATGAGTTCTCAACCAGGTTGTTGCGCTGGAGTAGCTGGGTGTTGTATTCCGAAATCTGCTTCTCGATGTTCAGGTTCTCGAGGCCTGAGTTGGCGGGGAGGACGTTGAACGAGTTGGCCGAGTTGGCGAGGTAGTTGCGGATGTAACGGGCCATGCCAAGACGGTTGTTGAGCTGCAGCACCTCGTCGGTGGCCTGCGACGCGCGGGTGAAGTAAGCCTGGGCAGCCGCGTCGATGTCGGGCACCATGTGTGTCGACTTGAACGATGAAATCTCCGAGTCAACGCCGCCGAGTTCCTGCTCGATCACGGCCAGACGCTCCTTGATGAATTCCGAGGTGGAGACGGCGATGCGGTTCTTGTCACGCACCCAGTTCTCGTTGTAGACCTCGATGAGGGTATTGAGTATGTCTTCGGCGCGGTCGATCGAGACATCCTTGTAGGTCAGCGAAATGACCGAAGACCAGTCTTCGGGAATCTCGGCCTTCAAGGCTCCGGAGCATGCGAGTGCCTTCTTATCCACCGAGCCACGGTTGATGTCAATCGTGAACGGTTCGGCGACAGTGCCGCGGTATGCGGCGTTGGGAGCGTAGACCACATTCCCGGCGGGGGTCTTCACGGTGTCGAGCTTGTGGTAGTCCTTTATCACCACAGGCTTGTAGGTGACGGGGTTGCCTTCGGCATCTTTCTTGCCGAGGTTGAAGTCAGACATCACCATCTTTCCGTCGGGATAGAGCGTGGCTTTCAGCGACACATTCTGGCCATCCTCGACATCGGGGAATTTGAGGGTCACGGGCAGGTTGGTGCCGTAAAGCTGTTCGGGGTAGAACATCCCGGGCACAGTGTAGCTGACATTGAGGCCAAGGCGCTTCACCACCTCATACATCACCGTGGGTGAAGTAATCGAGATGATTTCGTTGGAGATGTTGGTGTTGGCCTGGAGGAATCCCATACCTGAGAATGACGCGCCGACATCGCCGCCGGCGGTGCCGCCAAGGCGGTCATCCTTGATCATCAGCAACGCGTTGCGCTGGTAGACCTTGGGGGTCTTAAGAATCTGGTAGAATGCGAACCCGCAGCAGATGAACAGTGACAGCACGAACCAGTACCATCTCGAGATGCACATCCACAGGAGATCTTTCATGTTTATGCCCTGTTCGATATCGGGGGCATTGTTATCGTTCTCTTGCACGACTTATTAGTTGTTTAGATTAGTTTGTCAACAGACAGGAGTCAGTATTGATGGGCGGCATGTCACCAGTTCTTGACCAGCAGCAGCACTGTCGTCGCGAATGACGCAATCGAAATCCAGAACGAGGGGGTGAACACCGAGTTGCCGTTGGCCGTGGTCTGGCGCTTGCGGACATCTGTAGGCTCCACATAGATCACATCATTCTGCTGAAGGTAATACACCGGGGAGTTCAGCGTGGCTGTGGCGTCGGTGAGGTCGACGGTGTGGGCCACCTGACGGCCTTCCTCCTGCCTCAGGACGATGACATTGGCGCGTTTGCCCTGTATCGTGAGGTCGCCGGCACCGGCGATGGCGTCAAGGATGGTGAAGCGGTCGCGGTCGATGCTGATCTTTCCAGGATGGGCCACCTCGCCAAGCACGTTGACCGAGCGGTTGAGGAAGTCAACCACCACTGTGGGGTCTTTGACAAGGTTGCGCTGAAGGAGTTCGCGCTTCACATATTCGGCCACCTCTGTACGCTTCATGCCGCCGATGTGGAGCGTGCCCAACACCGGGAACTCGATGTCGCCATAGGCGTCAACGGTGTATGTTGCCACCTGGCCGGAGTTGCTTGAAGAGCCGGATGTTGCCTGCCCTATGCGGGTGGATGAAATCGGGAGGTTGAACAGCATCGCGAGCTGCGGGTCCTTGGAGTGGACGGTTATCGACAGACGGTCGTCAGGAGTGACAAGCAGCTCCTTGGGGGCCGACACCTCGCGGCGCGCGCCGTCGCTGAGATCCTGGAAATAGGTTATGTCTTTGGGGGTGTGACAGGAGGTGAGACCGAGCAGCATGGCTCCGACCAGTCCTATCGATTGGAAAAACGATTTGCAGGAAAGCATGATGTATGTTGAATTGTTTTAAACGAATGATTGCCGAGACTACGTTGGGCCTTGTTGTCAGTCGTATCCGTGAGTGATTCCCTCACGGAGCTGGCGGGCGCGTATCGCCTTGGTCAGGAAATAATTGGCCACCACCCATGCCGCGAAGTCGATGACCACTATCATGAAGGTCGACACCGACGGGGAGATGAGGAGGTCAAGGCCGATTACTCCAGCCGACATCGCGAGAATCGTGATCATGGCCGGGCGCTGCGGGAAGCCAAGGGCGAGCAGCTTGTGATGGATGTGGACGCGGTCAGGGAGGAAGGGGGAGTTGCCACGGATTACACGGTGGACAAACACCCTTATCACGTCGAGGCAGGGGATGGCCAGGGGGGCGAACGCCACCACCAGCGCATCGGCGGCGAAGACACCTCCGTTGTCCACACTTGTAAGCTGCAGGGCGAGGAAGCTCAGCACCAGGCCGGTGGTCAGCGATCCGGTGTCGCCCATGAATATCTTCTTGCCCCTGGCCGGGTTGCCGAACACATTATAATAGAAGAACGGCACCAGTGTGCCCAGCGAGGCGAATGAAATCATACTGTAAGCCCACTGGCCGGCGGCGAGGAAGAAAAAGCCGTAGAAAATCATGGCGATGCCGCTCAGGCCCGACGCGAGGCCGTCGATGCCGTCGATGAGGTTGATTGCGTTGGTGATGAACACCACCAGGAACACAGTCAGCATCCAGGAGACCGCCACAGGCAGCTCGTATATCCCCAACATCCCCTCCAACGAGTCAACTCTCACGCCTGCCGCGGCGAGCAACAGCGCGGCAAGAATCTGCGCCACGAATTTTGCACGGTACTTGATGCCGATGAGGTCGTCGGCGATGCCGACAAGATACATCATCATCAGGGCGCACAGGCCGAAGCACAGCGGGGTCACGAGGCCTTCGGCATGGGGCGATGACAGCAATTGAGAGACGTGGAACGACGACAGCCATGACTCCCCGGCCAGCAGCAGGGTGCCCCACACGAAACACAGCGAGAACACTATGGAGGGCATGAACGCCAGGCCGCCGAGACGGGGCACAGCGCCTTTGTGGATCTTTCGTTCGTCAGGTTCGTCAAACAGTTTCTTTCGGAAAGAGATCAGCAGTATCTGGGGAATGATGATACCGGCCAGCATGGTGCTGACGAGAAATACGGATATGACAATCAGGAGCCACTGCATGCGTTAATCAGGCTAAAGTTAAGAATGAGGATGTGCCCGGACAGGCCGAAAGCCCGCGGACGGTATGAAGGTTGTTGATTATGACCGAGTCGATAGACATAAAGTTGCCGAGGGAACAGTAAGGGGGATTCCCCCGTGGAGCCGCCTGCCCCGGACGAGGGTGATGACGGCTGGCTGAAGAGGGATTCCGTTAATCGGCGCAAAATTACTAAAAAAACACCAAACTGCCAAAGGTAAAGTCAAAAATACCAGACATATCCCCCACACCTCGGGAAAATTGCGTATCTTTGCAGTCCATCGACACAGATGGCCATCAATTTTTTAGTTGACAAATTTAAATCTGATAACTGACAAATGAGAAAATGGCGAGTTGAAGACAGCGCCGAGCTATACAACATCGGCGGCTGGGGCCGTCAGTATTTTTCCGTTAACGAGAAAGGCAACATGACGGTCACCCCGCGTCCCGGAGTGGCTCCGGTCGACATCCGCGAGGTGCTTGACGAGCTGCAGCTCAAGGACATCACCGCCCCGGTGCTTCTGCGCTTCCCCGACATACTCGACAACCGCGTCGAGAAGATTTCAAATTGCTTCAAGCAGGCAGCCAAGGAGTATGACTACCAGGGACAGAACTACGTCATATATCCCATCAAGGTCAACCAGATGCGCCCTGTGGTGGAGGAGATTGTCAGCCACGGCAAGAAATTCAACATCGGGCTTGAGGCCGGGTCGAAACCTGAGCTTCACGCCGTGCTGGCCACCAACATCGACGAGAACGCCCTCATCATCTGCAACGGATACAAAGATGAGGACTACATCGAGCTGGCCCTGCTGGCCCACAAGATGGGGCGCCGCATCGTGCTCGTGGTCGAGAAGCTCAACGAGCTGAAGCTCATACTCAACATATCGCGACGCCTAAAGATCACCCCGGCGGTGGGCATCCGCATCAAGCTCTCCAACTCCGGCTCGGGGAAATGGGAGGAGTCGGGCGGCGACGAGTCGAAATTCGGCCTCAATTCCTCCGAACTGCTCCAGGCCGTGGACTTCTTCAAGAAAAACGAGATCACCGACTGGCTGCAGCTCATCCATTTCCACATCGGCAGCCAGATCACAAAGATACGCCGCATAAAGAACGCCCTGCGTGAGGCCATGCAGTTCTACGTCCAGCTCTCCAAGCTCGGATTCGGCGTGAAATTCGTCGACATCGGCGGAGGCCTCGGGGTCGACTATGACGGTACCCGCTCCTCGGCCTCGGAAAGCTCCATGAACTACTCCATCCAGGAGTATGCCAACGACGCGATATACTCCATAGTCGACGCCTGCGGCAAGAACGACCTGCCACAGCCCGACATCATCACCGAGAGCGGACGCTCCCTGGCCGCACATCATTCCGTACTCATCATCGAGGCGCTGGAGGCCACAAGCCTCCCCCGCTGGCGCGAGAACGAGGAGCTGCGCGGCGACGAGCACGAGCTGGTCAAAGAGCTTTACGCGATATGGGACAAGCTCAACCAGCAGAACCTTTTCGAGTCGTGGCATGACGCGCTGCAGTGTCGCGAGGAGGCCCTCGACCTCTTCTCAATCGGCATCGTCGACCTGCGCAACCGCGCCCTTGCCGAGAAGCTGTTCTGGGAGATTGCCCGCGAGGTGGCCAACACGGCGTCATCAATGAAGCATCCCCCGGAGGAGCTGCGCAAGGTGGCCCGCATGCTGCCCGACAAATATTACTGCAACTTCTCGCTCTTCCAGTCGCTGCCCGACTCATGGGCCATCGACCAGGTGTTTCCCATAGTGCCGATTTCCCGGCTCGACGAGAAACCCACCCGCATGGCGACCCTCCAGGATATGACCTGCGACTCCGACGGCAAGATCGCCACCTTCATCTCACCGCAGGGAATCACCAAGGCCCTGCCTGTACATCCTCTCAAGCCGGGCGAACCGTATTACCTCGGGGTATTCCTCGTGGGGGCCTACCAGGAAATCCTTGGCGATATGCACAACCTTTTCGGCGACACCAACGCGGTGCATATCACCTGCTACAAAGACCATTACGAGATTGACAAGGTAATCGACGGCGAGACGGTGGCCGAGGTGCTGGACTATGTACAGTACGACCCCAAACGCCTTGTGCGCAATGTCGAGACCTGGGTCACCAAGGCTATGAAAGCCGACAAAATCACCCCTGAGGAGGGACGCGAGTTCCTTTCCAACTACCGTTCGGGCCTGTATGGATACACCTACCTCGAGAACGACTGACACCCGCCGCTATTTCATGCGGCTGGCCTACAACGGGCTGCCATTCCACGGCTGGCAACGCCAGCCCAACGCCCACTCCGTGCAGCAGGCGATCGAGGAGGCCATGGCCACGGTGCTGCGCCTTCCCCAGGTGGCAATCACCGGGGCGGGACGCACCGACGCCGGGGTCAGCGCCGCCCGCATGGTGGCCCATTTCGACCTCCCCGCCTCCATCGACCTCTCGGGCGACGCGGAGGCCCGCGTCCTGCGCGCCCTCAACTCCCTGCTCGCTCCTGACATAGTGGTTTACAAGATATGGGAGGTGGCCCCCGACGCGCATGCACGCTTCGACGCGGTGAGCCGCACCTACCGCTACTTCGCCCATACCGTCAGAAGTCCCTTCACGGGAGGGATGTCGTGGCTCGCGCCCGCAACCCTCGACTTCGAGGCCATGAACAAGGCGGCTGAGATTCTGCTTGAGACCGAGGATTTCACCTCATTCTCCAAGCTCCACACCGATGTCAAGACCAATATCTGCCATGTCACCCACGCCGCCTGGCGCGCCCAGGGGGGAGGCGACTGCGAATGTGAATGTGAATGTGAGTGTGAATGCGAGGTCGCTGCCCAGGGCACAAAAGGGAAACCGACACTGTGGGTGTTTGAGATAACGGCCGACCGCTTCCTGCGCAATATGGTCAGGGCCGTGGTCGGCACCCTCGTTGAGGTCGGACGTGGCAAAATGACCATCGACGGTTTCCGGGAGGTCATCGAGCGCCGCGACCGATGCGCGGCGGGAACTTCCATGCCTGCCGGGCCGTTATTCCTCCATGACATCAAATATCCATACTGATCCGTATCTTATGATTTCCCGCGACCCGCTGACAAATCGCCCCGAATCTTTCGACTGCATAAAGCCTGTCTTCACAGCCGGCTATTTCCTCACGCCGGGGGAATGCAATCCTCAGCAACGGATGCCGCTGACACTGTTGATAAACAGGTTGATAGAGGTGGCGACTCTCCACGCCAACCAGATTGGCATCGGCTATGACTTTCTCGTCAGGGAACACCAGACATGGGTGCTGTCGAGGGTGGCGGTCGAGATGACGCGCTATCCGGGAGTCAATGAGAATTACACCATATCAACCTGGATTTCATCGATTTCAAGGCTCTTCTCAGAGCGCGACTTCGAGATTTGCAGCGAGGATGGCGAGGTGATTGGCCACGCCCGCACGGTATGGGCGGTGATTGACACCCGCTCGCGCCAGGTGGGCGACATATCGCGCATCTCCTGGGTAAAGGAGATAATACCCGCCAAGGAGTCGCCCGTCGCCAAACCTTCACGGACCAGGCCTGTGGCGCGCCCCGCCGAAGGGGAGCCGCCAGCCGACGGATACCGCGAGAGCCGTTACCGCTTCCAGTACACCGACATCGATTTCAACCGCCACGTCAACTCCTCGAGATACATCGATTTGCTTCTCAACCAGTGGAGCCTCGGCTTCCACGACGCCAACCGCCTCACCCGCTTCGAGATAGCCTACATCCACGAGGCTCGTTACGATATGGAGGCCACGCTGCTGCTCCAGACCGACGGCGACGAGACCCGCGCCGAGCTTATCGGGCCTGACGGACAGCCGATACTCCGCTCCCTGCTACGCTTCTCTACGCGATGAGACGCAGTTGTCTTTCTCCTCAAAAATAAGTAACTTTGCAGTAGCAATGAAAACTGGAAACGAGACAAGGAAAGATGACAAGGGCGCGGCTGGCCGCAGCACACTGAAAGCATGGATTGAGGCCATGAGGCTCCGCACATTGCCGGCATCGGCATCAGGCGTGCTGGCCGGTGTGGCCGTGGCGGTGCAGAGAGGCCATTTCGATTGGCGTCCGGCGTTGCTCTGCCTGCTTTTCGCACTGGCGGCGCAGATTGGAAGCAACTTCGCCAACGAGTATTACGATTACCGCGACGGGCTTGACAAGCCCGGTCGTGAGGGGTTCAGACGCGGGGTCACGGAGGGGGACATCTCCCCCCTGGCGATGCACCGCGCCACCGCAATAGCATTCGCCCTGGCCGCCATCATAGGCTGCACACTGATTTACTGGGGGGGATGGTGGCTGGTGCTGGCCGGGATATTCATCCTCATCGGGGCACTAAGCTATTCCGCCGGTCCCTTCCCATTGTCGCGCAACGCCCTTGGGGAGATAGCCGTGGTGGTGTTCTACGGCCTGATTCCTGTGGGGTTCACCTTCTACCTCCAGACTGGCTATTTCTCGTATGACGACTTCGCCGTCGGACTGGCCGTTGGCCTGATGTCGGCCAACATACTAATAGTCAACAATTACCGCGACCACGATGATGACATGGCGGTCAACAAGCTGACCACCGCCGTGGTCTTCGGACGCAAGGCTGTAGCCTGGGCCTACCTTGCCGACGGTTTCATCGCCGTGCTGCTGACTGCCGGCCTGTGGCTCAACGCCGGACGATGGACGCTGCTCTTCCCCGCGCTGTATCTCGCGGCCCACACCGCCCTGTGGCTCTACATCAGGCGCAATGAGGGGCGGCGACTCAACAAGGCCCTCGGCATGACGGCGATGCTGATGCTGCTATTCATCATGGCGCTGCTCATTGTCAGCCTCCCGGCCCTAACCACCAAACAGTAATACGCCTGTGCTGCTCAACAGATTAGCAATCACGAATTTCAAGAACATCGCCGAGGCGCGCCTCGAGTTCTCCCCCAAGGTCAACTGTTTCCTGGGCGACAACGGCATGGGCAAAAGCAACCTCCTCGACACCATATATTACCTCAGTTTTTGCAAAAGCTTCTCGGGGCTGCCCGACATGCAGCTGATACGCAGAGGGGAGGGATTCGCCACATTGAGGGGCAGCTATCTCAGGCGCGGACTCGATGAGGAGCTGACCCTCGGGCTGCAGCCCGGCAAACGGAAAAGCTTCAAACGCTCGGGGAAGGAATACGAACGTCTCAGCACCCACATCGGGGCTTTCCCCCTGGTGATTGCCTCCCCGGCCGACAGCGACCTGGTGACAGGCACGGGCGAGGAACGCCGCCGCCTGATGGACATGGTGATATCCCAGGCCGACCCGCTCTATCTCGACCACCTGATACGCTACACCCGTGCCCTGCAACAGCGCAACAAGCTGCTGCGCGACCATTGCGCCGACCCGGCCCTGTATCTGTCGGTGGAGATGGCCATGGAGCGCGCGGCCATATACCTGACCTCCGCCCGTCAGAAATGGGTGGAGGAGCTGTGCGGCATTTTCACCGGACGGTATGAGGCGATCGCAGCCGACGGGGAGACCCCGGGAATCAGTCTCCGGAGCCATCTCGCGTCGGAGCCGGGGGGCTTCGACGCGATGCTCGACTCAGCGCGCCGCCATGACGAGATGGTGGGCCACACATCGGTGGGCCCCCACCGCGACGACCTGGAGCTGGCGCTCAACGGCATGCCTGTGAGGCGCGTTGCCTCGCAGGGACAGTGCAAGACTTACACCCTGGCGTTGAGGCTCGCCCAGTACCGCTTCCTTGAGGACGCCTCGGGAATGAAGCCGGTGATGCTGCTCGACGATGTCTTCGACCGCCTCGACGCGGGGCGTGTAGAAAGGCTCGTGGAGGTGGTGTCGGGCGAGGGCTTCGGCCAGATTTTCATCACCGACACCAACCGCAGCCATCTCGACAACATCATGTCGCGGACCGGGGCCGGCGACCACCGCTCCTGGCTCGTCGAGAACGGCAGTTTCCAACCACTCGACAACACCACTGGCTTATGAAGAGAACCGAACCGATGTCGTTGCGCGAAATCATAGACCGGGTGATGGATTCATCAGCCCGGAAAGATGACATTCTCGCGATGAGGGCCGCCTCGCTGTGGGCCGATGTGGTTGGCCCGGGTGTAAACCGCTACACCACCCGGCGCTACGTCTCCGACGGGGTGCTGCATATCCATCTATCCTCCGGCCCACTGAAGAGCGAACTGTCATTCCGCCGCGAGGCCATCGCCAGGTCAATCAACGACATACTCGGGCGCGAAATCATTAAGTCGATACGTTTCCACTGAACC
This sequence comes from Bacteroidales bacterium, assembly GCA_910575615.1. Lineage (GTDB taxonomy): Bacteria > Bacteroidota > Bacteroidia > Bacteroidales > Muribaculaceae > UBA7173. The sequence continues at coordinate 102,150 of CAJTEX010000011.1, forward strand.
AATCCCAGAATCCAACGACAATGAAACAGATAGAAATCCCCTCCTGTCCCAATCCGAAAGTTCCCGCGCCTGTTGCCCCCTTCCACCACAGCCTTGAGGCGCAGTTGCGGTTCAACGATGTCGACATCTTCGGCCATGTCAACAACTCGGTCTACCTCCAGCTCCTCGACCTGGCCAAGGTCAGGTACTTCGAGGCGGTGCTTGGCGGCCCGGTCGACTGGCATGACGCAACGGTGGTGGTTGTCAACATCAACGCGAGCTTCTTCTCTCCGGCTTATTTTGACGAGCCGCTGACCGTGGCCACGGCCGTAGGCAAGATGTCGGTCCACAGCTTCATTCTGGAGCAGCGCATCTACAACCCGCTGACAGGCGACGTGAAGTGTGTCGCCCAGACGGTGATGGCAGGATTCGACCCGCGCACGGCCTCAGGCATCCCCGTGCCTGACAAATGGGTAAAGGCGCTTTTAAATTTTGAAAATCGCGCGGAATAAGTTACCTTTGTATTCATAAGCACCCGGTCGACACCGAGGTGCTCAACCTTTGATTTCTCCCAACGATGGATATAAAACAATCGATGCGCGACATCCTGCTCGCTGAGAGCCGCGCGATAGAGAACATACCGGTGACCGACGACTATCCCCGCGCCGTGGGGCTGATTGTCGAGCATGTGGCCCGCAAGGGGGGCAAGCTGGTCACCTCCGGGATGGGCAAGGCCGGACAGATTGCGATGAACATCGCCACGACTTTCTGCTCCACAGGCATCCCGGCTGTAAATCTCCACCCGGCGGAGGCCCAACACGGCGACCTCGGCATCCTTCAGGCCGACGATGTGATGCTGCTGATCTCCAACTCGGGCAAGACCCGCGAGATCGTGGAGCTGGTCGACCTCGCCCGCAGGCTGATTCCGGCCATCCCAATCATCGTCATCACAGGCAACGCCGACAGCCCGCTGGCTGAGATGGCCGACGCCACGCTTTACACCGGCGGCGCGCCGGAGGTCTGCCCGCTCGGCCTGACCCCGACTACATCCACCACCATGATGACCGTCATCGGCGACGTGCTGGTCGTAAACGTGATGAAAGAGACCGGGTTCACCGCCCGGGAATATGCCCTGCGCCACCACGGCGGCTACCTCGGGCATGCCGCCCGTTCCCACGGGAAATGACCCCGGCGCCATTCATTTTTCAAGAAACCACAGACTTATACATAACAGACATGTCAACATCCCTTGCGGGAGCCGCCCCCAAAGGCAACCTCCCCAAAGTAGACAATATGCGCGTGGCCATCGTGGCCGCGGAATGGAACGGACATATCACCTCACGTCTCACCCAGGGGGCGATGGAGGTGTTCATGGCTGAAGGCTTCGCCGATGACCAGGTCGACTGCTACGCGGTCCCCGGCGCGGTTGAGCTGACCTTCGCCGCCTCACAGCTGATTGAGTCGTCGCTCTACGACGCGGTAATAGTATTCGGATGCGTCATCCGTGGCGGCACCCCCCACTTCGACTACGTCTGCCAGAGCGTCACCCAGGGTGTCACCGCCCTTAACGCCGACTGCGACATCCCCGTTATATTCGGGGTGCTGACAGTAGACAACGAGCAAGACGCCCTCGACCGCGCAGGAGGCCCGCTGGGCAACAAAGGCTCCGAGGCCGCAGAGGCCGCCATCAAGATGCACGCATTCGCCCAACATGTAAAATCTCTGTGATGCTCACCCCCGCGCTGTATCTTTTTCCGGTTCCGCTCGACAACGACGCCCCGCTGGAGCGGTCGCTGCCGGCCTGTAACCTGGCCCCGTTGAGGGAAATCCGCCATTTCGTGGTGGAGAACGTGCGTTCGGCGCGGCGGTTCCTCAAGAAATGCGACCGCGACATCGACATAGACCGCATAGAGTTCACCGTTCTCGACGAGCATACCCGGCCCGAGGATGTCCCGGCGATGCTCCGCCCACTTGAGCAGGGGATGCCGATGGGGGTGATTTCCGAGGCCGGATGTCCGGCAGTCGCCGACCCGGGGGCAGACCTCGTGGCCGTCGCCCAGCGCCGCGGCCTGAAAGTGGTGCCGCTTGTCGGCCCGTCAAGCATCCTTCTGGCCCTGATGGGCTCGGGATTCAACGGCCAGAGCTTCGCCTTCAACGGCTACCTGCCCATCCACCAGCCCCAGCGCGGAGCAAAGCTGAAAGAGATGGAGCGCCGCATCATCAAGGAGCGCCAGACCCAGATTTTCATCGAGACCCCTTACCGCAACAATCGGCTGATTGCCGAACTCGCCTCCTCTTTGCCAGGCGACAGGCTGCTCTGCGTCGCCTCAGACCTTACCGGCGACAAGGAGCGGATTGTCACCCGCCCCCTTTCACGCTGGGCCAGGGAGACTCTCGATTTCGACAAGATTCCGGCCATATTCCTCCTTTTCTAAACCTCAGACTGCAAGATGGCCCGCTACAAGAAACGTCCCGGTTACAGCGAATCCGTGCCCGGATTGTTCGACGACCTGGATGGCCCTGTGCTCTTCCCCGGCGCGGAGCCTCTGCCCACACATCCCGCCATCGAGCGGGCCGCGAGGCGCGAAGCCAACCTGCGCGGAAAGACGCTCGGCGAACGCCGCCGTCCGCAAGACATTTTCTCAGGCGAGGACTTCTCCCCGCTCGAACTCTCATCGACCATCGACCGGCTCAACTTCATATCCTTCGGCTCTGGCAGCTCGGGCAACTGCGCCTATGTCGGAGATGGCGAGGAGGGGTTACTGATTGACGCAGGTGTCGACGACACTACAGTCATCACCGAACTGCGCCGCCACGGCATCAAGATGGATTCCGTCAAGGGTATTGTCCTCACCCACGACCATTCCGACCATGTTAGGTTTGTCTACAAGCTCATACGCAAGCGCACCCACATGCATGTCTACTGCACCCCCAAGACACTCAACGGGCTCTTGCGTCGCCACAGCATCTCAAACCGAATCAAAGACTACCACAGGGCAATCTACAAGGAACACCCCTTCCGCATCGGCAACTTCACCCTCACGGCGTTCGAGGTGATGCACGACGGCTCTGACAACGCGGGGTTCTTCATCACCCGTGGCTCACACAAGATGGCAGTCGCCACCGACCTGGGAAGCATATCCGAGCGCGCCGACTACTATATGCGCCAGGCCAACTACCTGATGATCGAGGCCAACTACGACGACGCGATGCTCTCGGCGGGGAGCTATCCAGAATATCTCAAAGGGCGCATCCGCTCCGTCACCGGCCATCTCGACAACGCCGTGACCGCCCGTTACCTGCAAGAGATCTATACCCCCTCACTGCGCAACATATTCCTCTGCCACCTGAGCAAAGACAACAACACACCTGAAATCGCCCTCAGGCAAGTCGAGGATGCCCTAACCGCAGCCGGAGCGACAGTCGGCGACGGCTCCAACTCCCCCTACGCCCGTATGGCCTCAGTGCAGCTCATCGCCCTCCCCCGCTACGACTCCACCCCTCTCATCCCCCTCACTCTGCGCTGATCCTACACTGCACCGCTCTACAGTGTCCAACAATACTCTGTACTGTAAAACTGCTTCATACGCCGCACAGCTCCCAGCAACACCCCCTCGCAGACCCCACATCACACACGACACCACACCTAACACCCCCATTCGTTAAAACATCGCAGGCAGATACCGTAACGTCGATTGCTCGCAGTGCCGACAGTCGCACGCAGATTACGCAGATACGCCGATTTCTCGCAGATAACATAGGTCGCTCCGCTCCCGGGGAGGCTCGCAGATTACACGGATTCCACAGATTTCACAGATTTCACAGATTTCACAGATTCCACGGACAGGGGCAGCGATGCATCCGGATGGCCTCTGTGTAATCTGTGAAATCTGTGAGCCTATCTCCATCAATACCTATAAATCTTATATTACTGTCCGCTAAATCATAAAAAGGCGAGTCCAACTTCCTGAACGGCAGAAGTTGGGCTTACTTTTTGTATTTGACAAGCCCCCTCAGCAGTTTTCAGGAACTTCGGGAGGGGATTCCGATGCTTCGGCGAGCATGATTTTCAGGTCTGCATCGGGCTGATTGAGGAACTTTTCGAGATTCAGGTAATACATCAGCACAATTCTGACGATTGTAGCCAGCCCGGAGAAGCTCCAACGTCTTTCGAGTTTGCTTTGAAGTACTGACAGCAGCAGATTTGCGATGAGTGTAACCCATATCTGGATTTTGATGGCGTTGGCGCTCTCTCCATAGAAGTATCTCAAGGGGAAGTTCTGTTTGATCTGCTTGAAAAGAGACTCTATCTGCCATCGGCGGCGGTATATCGCCACGATTGTCTCTGGCGGCATGTCGAAGTCGTTGGTCAGAAGCGATATGAGTTTTGGCTTCCCGTTCTTCTTGATGTCAACGTATGTAATTATTCTGGCGATGTGGTTTATGCCGTCTTTACGGAACACCACGACCTGTTCACGGTATTCCATCAGTCCCTGCGGGTTCTGATGCATACAGTCTACAAGTACCTCATAACTGAGGTTTTTCTTCATTTTGGTGACATATACAACGCCACGGTCCGTCAGTTCCTCGAATTTGGCATAATTGATATA
>CAJTEX010000012.1 GCA_910575615.1 Bacteroidales bacterium
AGCCATATGTCGAAGCGGGTCTCACTTTTTTCATATCGTTCAATATCGAAGTTGTCTATCAGGACTTCGGGTAGGATGGCTCTGAGCAGTTGATCTGGTTTCATTGTGCAAAGATAACACTATACTCTTGATACTCTCTCCCGCCCACCGGAAAAATCCGCTGACCCGGTTTTTTCTTTTTACCCCCCTCCGTTTTGCTGCGAACGGATTCTGGATGGTTGTGGCATTCCCCCTGCGTCAGGGATATGACATCGGCCAGACGCGCCGGGTAGGTGGCGGGCCTGGCCGTATGAAAGATATGGTTGAATGCGGATGAATTCAGGTCAGTCTTCTGAATAGTGGCGCAACACACGTCGGTAGGAGTTGAATATCTTTGATTTTGAGACGAATCCCACATACCGGTCATGCTCGTCGACCACAGGGAGGTTCCAGGCTCCTGTGTCGTCGAAGGTTTTCATCACCTGCTCCATAGAGTCGGTGGTGCGGAGCCTGGTTGACGCGGCTGTCATGAACCTGCTCACATACAGGCGTTTGTAAAGGTCGGGGCGGAACATTATGTTTCGGATGTCGTCAAGCAGCACGATCCCGATAAGGCGTCTGTCTGCGTCAAGCACCGGGAAGAGGTTTCGGTTAGACTTGGAGATTGTGTCGACCATCTGTCGGAGGTTCATATCGGGGGTGACCGAGAGGAAGTCGGTCTCGATGACCGAATTCATTTTCATCAGTGTCAGCACAGCCTTGTCTTTATGGTGGGTCAGCAGCTCGCCTCGCCGAGCCAGACGCATGGTGTAGATTGAATACGGCTCGAAAATCTTGATGGTGCCGTATGAGAGGGTCGACACCACGAGCAGGGGCAGAAAAAGTTCATAGCCTCCGGTCATCTCCGCTGTGAGGAAGATGCCCATCAGCGGAGCGTGCATCACGCCGGCCATCACGCCGGCCATTCCCATCAGGGCGAAGTTCTTGACCGAAAGCTCCATGCCGAAGCCGAGATGGTTGAGCAGAAACGCGAATAAGAATCCGGTCATGCAGCCCACATACAGCGAGGGGGCGAATGTGCCGCCGACTCCTCCTCCGCCGTTCGTGGCGGAGGTCGCGAAACCCTTCAAGGCTATGATTAGGCCGATGTAGATGATGATGAACCATACGTCGCCCCTGTCGCCGTAGAATATCGAGCCGTCTACTATCGACCCGGGATCGCCGTTGAGCAGTGAGTTTATCGAGCCGTAACCTTCGCCGTAAAGGGGTGGGAAGAGGAAGACCAGCGAGGCGAGTATGGCTCCCCCGACGGCTGTGCGCTGCCATTGCTTGAGCAGGTGGCGCTTGAAGAAGTTCTCCATCATGTTCATGACCCTGGTGAAGTAGAGCGACACAAGTCCGCAGAATATACCAAGCGCTATGAAAAATGGCAGACGCTCCATGATGAACGGCTCGCTCTGCACGAAAAAGAACTCAAGGTCATAGCCTGTGAATATGTATGCCACGGAGGCGGCGGTGATGGAGGAGATGAGGAGGGGCATCACTGTCACTGTGGTAAGGTCGAGCATCAGCACCTCCAGGGTGAAAAGCATGCCTGCGATCGGGGCCTTGAATATGCCCGCGATTCCGGCGGCAGCCCCGCAACCGACGAGTATCATCAACACCCTCGGCGACAGCCTGAACGCCTGGCCGAGGTTTGACCCGATGGCGGCCCCGGTGTAGACAATGGGGCCCTCGGCCCCGACCGAGCCTCCGAATCCGATGGTGATGGATGAAGCCACCACGGAGGTGTACATGTTGTGGGGTTTCAGGCGGCTTTTGTTCTGCGATATGGAATACAGCACACGCGTGACGCCATGGGATATGTTGTCTTTGACCACATACCTGACATACCAGCAGGCGAGCAGTATGCCTATGCAGGGGTAGATGATGTAGAGATAATTGCCTCCGTCGACATTGACAAACATAGTCAGCGAGCCGGATATGAAATGGATGAGCCATTTCAGGGCCATAGCGGCGAATCCGGCGATAATCCCGACAGCGAGCGACAGAATCATCACAAGGGTTTTCTCCTTGATGTGGCGTTCCCTCAGTATGAGGGTCTTCAGCCAGAAATCATAGACTGGCTTGCGCAGGCGGTTGGGCAGGTATGGATCACGCATAAAATCAGATGAATGTTTCAGACACCACGGCCTTTTATGACTGTGTTGACCGTGTGGAGCAAAATTTTCAGGTCGACCATCAGCGATATGTTCTCCAGGTATATCAGGTCGAAGCGGGCGCGCTCCACCATCTCGTCGACAGAAGAGGCGTATCCGTGCTTCACCATTCCCCAGGATGTGATGCCGGGGCGCACCTGGTGGAGCAGCGAATAATATGGCGCTTTTTTGAGTATCTGGCGTATGAAGAACTCTCTTTCCGGACGCGGGCCCACAAGCGACATCTCCCCGCGCAGCACATTGACGAACTGTGGCAGCTCGTCGAGGCGGTATTTCCGCATGAATCGCCCGAGCCGGGTGACGCGGGTGTCGCCTTCTGATGACAGTCGCGGGCCTGAAGGCTCGGCGTCGGCCACCATCGTGCGGAATTTTATGATTTTGAACGGTTTTTTGTGATAGCCGATTCTTTCCTGGCGGTAAAACACCGGGCCTTTGGAGTCGCGTTTTATAAGCGCAGCTATGATTGCTAACAGCGGCGAGAGCAGTATCAGGGCCACCGAAGCCACGGCAAGGTCGCCGGCGCGCTTGAGGTTGCGGGTGGAGTCGGAAATCCTTGCCGAACAGATGTCAATCAGCGGTTCGCCGGCTATGTCGCCCAGGTTCTGGAGGCGGCTGACAAGCTGCAATGAGGAAGGGGAGACAAGTATCGGTATCTCAAGGGGGAAGAGGCTGTTGAGGACTTCTGAGAAGTCTGCGGTCTTTCCGGCGGAGATTCCTTCGGGTATCAGCAATGCCGTCAGGCCAAGGCTCTCCTTGGAGTCTGCGACCTGTTGCAGGCTGATTACCGGCAGTCCGTCAAATGTTTTTTTATGGTTGTGTGTGGAGTCACCTGCTGCAGGGTCGACATAGGCTACCACCTTGTGGCCGCGTCCCTGGACCGACTCCATGCGGTGGCGCAGTCGCCTGGCATCGTTGTTGATTCCGATGACGACCATTGGCCTGGTCAGTTTGCCACGGTTGATGTTCTTCAGGCCATATATCGTGATGCTCAGCCTGACCAGGTAGACCACCCCGAACAGCAGGGCGAATAGTATCGTAACCAGCTCGATGTTGCTTGCCCTGTCGGGTATCGGGTCGTTGACCAGGGCGAGGAAGAAGATAATCACAGAGCCGATTATGGCGGTGGAGACGGTGGTCAGCAGTTCGTCAAGCCGTGACCGGAACAGCGGACGGTTGTAATATCCCGAAAGGTAATACAGCGCCATCATCATCATCGGGAAGAAAATCTGTCCGAGTATGACCGGGTCAATCGAGTAATATGCAGAGAAAGAGGGAAATGCCATCCCCTGTGGGACGACAATCTGCTTGTAGCGGATGATGTTGAACAGGAACCACGCGAGGGAGGTCGCCAGGTAATCTCCGGCGACATATCTTATCCGTTGTCGTTTCTCTGTGATCATCCGCTGTTTCTATGTGTGGGGTGAGGTGGATGGTGTCTTGCCCCGTCAGGGACGCAAAACCTTGAACACGCCCCCGGATGAAAGCCTCATCACCGTTGACGGCTGCCGGCGGCTCAGGTCGTCACGCCGGTAGTCTACCACATAGTCGACACCGTTGAGTATCTCCTCGGAAATCTCCGGGAAAAGGGCCGGGGCCGGCTGGCCCGAGATATTGGCGGATGTGGAGACCAGCGGGCGTCTGAGCCTGCGACATAGGCTGGCTGAGAAAGCCTCGCGTGTCACCCTGATGCCCACACTGCCATCTTCGCCGAGCAGCGCGGGAGCCAGGCGGACTCCACGGTCATAGACGATTGTCAGTGGTTTCTCTGACACCTCTATCAGGTCATGGGCCACGTCGGGCATGGACTCCACATAGCAGGCCACATCGTCGGCCGAGCCAACAAGGACAATCATGGCCTTGTTGTCGGCGCGACGTTTTAGCTCGAACACTTTCCTGACCGCTTCGGGATTTGACGCGTCGCAGCCGATGCCCCACACCGTGTCGGTGGGATAAAGAATCAGCCCCCCGCGCTTGACTATGTCCGCGGCTTTGGCCACCTCCTCTGCCATCTTGCGTTCGGAGGCGTTAAGGTTGTCGGTCTTTGTTTTCTTTTCCATTTCCGCTAACAAAGGTAGCAAATCCCGCGCAACTGACAAAATAATCGTCTTGGCAGGATTTGATTATGGATGTGGTTCCGAGGCAGGTCAACGGGTGGCTCGTTCCTTCACGATGCCGTGACGGTAGGCGTAAAGCAGCCGGGTCAGTTCGTCGATCTGTATCTGCAACTCATTCCCCTTGTCGGTGTCCCTTACCCGCTGGCGGTGGTTTGCCAACTCCACGATCTGGGTGGTGCCGAGGATGTCGGCGGCCGACGATATGGCCTCCTCGGTGGATGAGAACGGCTCGTGCTGCACAAGCTGCAGGCCTCGCGAGTGGTAGACCAGGGTATATCCGGCGATACCGGTGGTGTGGTGATATGATTTGGCGAATCCTCCGTCAATCACCAGCAGCATGCCGTCGGCGCGCACAGGGCATTCCCCTTTGCCGACCTTCACCGGCACATGGCCGTTGATTATGTGGCGATGCTCCCCTTCGACCCCGAACGCGTCGAGAATCATGCCGCAGACTTTCGGGTCGTCGCGGAGAGTATAATACGCTCCTTTCTCCTCCTTGTGGGTCTCTTTGTCGGCTATGAAATAGCGTTCGAATGTGGTCATGCGTGCTTTGTCGAAAAGTGGCGAGCATGGGCCACACCAGAGATACCAGAAATAGTCGGTGGCGAAATCCTTGCGGTCGGCAGGGGTGTCTTCGTTGAATGCCGCGCGCATGGTCATGCCCACGCGGTGGAGCAGCTCGCGCCCGCTGTATTTTGCCCCTTCGAGGTCAACCTCCTTGAGCGTGCCGTCAGGGTTAAGCGGCACAGACGCGTGAAACAGCAGGTTGGAGTTGATGATTGTGTAGAGGCATCCGTGGGAGAGCATCAGGTCGACATGGCGGCGCAGCTTGTCGCTCACCAGGAAAGAGTGGCGCAGCTTTGCCACAAGGCTCTCCTCCTCGGGAGTCAGCCTGTATGGGTCGGCGGGATCAATCGTCGGGATGTTGTTGTCGAGCAGAGGATGGGTTACACCATCGATTTCGATGGTGGCGTTGGGAATATTCATCTTGTGGAGCAGCTTGCGCTCGTCCATTTCCCATTCGGGCCTCTTGTCGATGAGGGCGGCCTCAAGTTTGAATTGTATTATGGAGATGGCTTTGTGCATCCGCGCCATGAGCATGCGGGTCTTGTCGTCGATGTCACAATCCTCTGGAAGCTTTGGGAGAAACCGGCTGCACTCGTCGTCGCCGTAGGTCTCCATCGCGAATGTGGCCAGCGGCACGAGGTTGATGCCGTAGCCGTCATCGAGAGTGGCCATGTTGCCGTAGCGGAGTGATATCCTCAACACATTGGCGATGCAGCACTCATTGCCGGCCGCCGCTCCTATCCAGAGCGCGTCGTGGTTGCCCCATTGCATGTCAAATCGTTCGTAGGTCATCAGGCGGTCCATAATGATGTGTGCGCCAGGTCCCCTGTCGTAGACATCGCCGAGGATGTGGAGCCAGTCTATGCTGAGCCTCTGGATGACCTTGGAGATGGCCACGATGAAAGCGTCGGCCTGCCCGGTGGAGATGATGGTCTCGATGATGCGTGAGTAATATGCCTGCTTGTTATGGTCGTCATGCTCCTCGTGGAGAAGCTCCTCGATGATGTAGGCAAACTCCTTCGGGAGGGTCTTGCGCACCTTGGAGCGGGTGTATTTGGATGAGACGGAGCGGCATACCTTCACCAGGCGGTGTAGGGTGACGTTGTAGAAATCATCCATCTCCTCCTCGGTCTCCTTGATTTCCTCGAGTTTCCGTTCGGGGTAATATATGAGGGTGCAGAGGCGGCGTATCTCCTCGTCGCGCATAGTGTTGCCGTAAATCTCGTTGACTTTGCGGCGTATGTTGCCCGACGCGTTGCGCACGATATGGTCAAACGCCTCGTGTTCGCCGTGTATGTCGGCGATGAAATGCTCGGTGCCTTTCGGCAGGTTGAGAATTGCCTCGAGGTTTATTATCTCAGTGGATGCCGCGCTGACAGTGGGGAAATTCTGGCTGAGGAGCTCCATCAGCCGTCGGTCATCAGCGAAACTGTCTGTGGTGAAATGGTGATTATCCATAGCTTCCGGCATTGTTTATGTATGATTCTCCGCAAATGTAATCAAAATCCGATAAGGATGCAAGCAAAATCGCGGGGAATTTCTGACGGAAACTAAGCGGGACAGAAAAAACATAGCCCGCGGTCCGGTAGGGGATCGCAGGCTATGGATATGGCTTCGCGTTGCCTTTTAAAGCTCGCTGGCGGGGATTTCGATTTCAAACGACTGGCCTGAGGGCTTGCCGGTATATTTGAATACGATGTTGGCGTCGGCCTTGCGGCAGAGGTCAACCATGGCGGCGATGTCTTTGTCTGAGCCGGAGAGGATGGCACCCTTCATCGCTTCGCCCATCTGGTCTTTGGCGGCGGTGAACTGCTTGATGGCGTCTTCGCCGTAGATTGACTCGTCAACCTCGACATTGTAGACAACATTGTTGTCGGCATAGTCAATTGACACGATGGACATGCCATAGTCGGCCTGCACGGGGCACTGCTTTGTGGCCTCCTCACATGCCTGTTTGAGTTTGTCCTGGCTCGAAGAGCAGGAAGACAGGGAGATGGCGAAGATGGCCATCAGGAAAGTGAAAAGAATTGATTTCTTCATAATGGGATATGATTAAATGGTATGAATCAGTTGAAAGTCCCTAAATGACGGAATCGCTAAAATCACATTGGGCTGTTGAGTTTTAGCGATTCCGATTGGAGCGGTAAACGAGGCTCGAACTCGCGACCCTCAGCTTGGGAAGCTGATGCTCTACCAACTGAGCTATTACCGCGTGATGTCTTTTTTCGACTGCAAAGTTAATGCTTTTTTTGATAATGTCAAGGAAAAATGGATTTTATTTTGATTTATTTTCATAATTGAACGTCTATTCTGAATGGCGGCAGAACGGGCGAGGGCTGGCTGATGGCAGTTTTGGTGAAACAATCGACGGGCATAAAGGTGAGGGGACTCAGAACATTCGGCGCGGATGCTTGTTTAGCATTCAGAGGGATGACTTGCTGTCGCCTCATACGTTTTATGCCACAATAGTTTTATTCATTTGATTCATTCCATTATGTTGTCCGCTTTGTTTTGCCGGTTGAGGTTCATGTGCCGGGTGTTGATGTTGTCGCTTATTGTGGCGCTGGTGTCTCAGGAGGCCGGCGCAGCAGTCGTTGATGAGCAGGCCGATTCGTTGTCGCGGCGCACCAAGGTGGTGGCTGTCGACAGCGGCCGCCTGAGCCGGGAGGAGATTGACTCGGTCTACCATGTGATAGCCTCGTTTTATTACGACCAGTTCCGCCATGCCCAGGATCCTAACTCCCCATATTTCATGTTTCTGTCAAAGGAGACCGGGATGATGATGGGCATCGGCGGCGTGGTCAGGATGAGGGGATGGTATGACTGGGGTGGAGCGGTGCAGGTCAACGGGTTCGCCCCTGCCTTGATTCCGATTCCCGCAGACCCGGCATACCGCGACAGGTTCGGCACCACTCCCGCCGGCACAGCCCTGTTCCTAAGGATGGCGGGCAGCAACCGGGTGCTTGGCGACTATCAGCTTTACATCGAAGCCAATTTCAACGGATATGGGATGCGAGACTTGAAACTGAAGAAAGCCTACGCCCAGGTGAGGGATTTCACCGTCGGCCTGGCAAGCTCCACATTTTCAGACCCGGCGGCATTGCCCCCGACGGTGGATGCCCAGGGGCCTACCAACAAGCTTGCTTCCAGCAATGTGTTGCTGCGGTATATGCCGACATTCGGCAAATTCTCGTTCGGAGTATCGGTCGAGACCCCTGAGGCTTCGATAGGGGCTGATGGGATTGAGACCAAAGCCACGTCGCCGTGGGTGCCTGACGGGGCGGTCCTTGTGCAGTATGAGTGGGCTAAAGGCCAGCATGTGAGGTTGGCAGGAATCGTGCGTGGCCTCGGCTACCGCAATCTGCTCCTGCAGGAGAATGTCAGGAAAACCGGATGGGGTGTGCAGCTCAGCTCGGTGGCGCATCCGTTTTCCCCGGTCACCACATATTTCACATTCAACTGCGGTGCCGGCTACGGCTCCCTGTGCAACGACCTGATAGCCGTGACCAACGACCTTGTGCCAGACCCCGAGCATCCGGGCGAGCTTTATGCTCCGTTTGCCTTTGGCTATTGCGTCGGGCTGCAATACAATTTCCGCCGCAACCTATACTCGACCGTGCAGTTCTCGCAGACACGCTATGATCCGTCACATCCGGCCCAACCTGACAGTTACAGATATGGATACTGTTTGGCCGTGAACCTGTTCTGGAATCCTGTGGAAAGGATGGAGATAGGAGCCGAGTTTGACTTCGGCAAACGGCAGAATTTCTCGGGGGCCCGGGCGTGTGCGCGTCGCGCCGGGGCATATGTGCAGTTCTCTTTCTGAAGTCGGAGACCCGGGGATTTGGATAAGTCGTGAAAAAGATGTTACTTTGTAGGACTAATTCCAAAGGCCCTACTGTCAAAGGAAGGGCATTCACGAAAAACTTATCCTTAACTTAGAGTCATGAGAAAATTTTATGCCGTGGCGATGCTGGCTGCGGTCTTTGTCCCTGCCGGGGCTGAAGTATTGCTCAACCCAATGGTCGGAGACAATATGGTGTTGCAGCAGAAGTCATCGGCGAGGCTGTGGGGTAGAGCCACCCCTTCAGGAAAAATCGAGGTAAGGCCGTCATGGGCAGACACGCCGGTAATCGCCGATGTGGACGCGGACGGTAAATGGCAGGCTAAGGTGGAGACCCCCTCGGGAAGTTTCGACCCCCAGGCCATCACTTTCACCGATACAGCCGACGGGGATGTGAAGACCGTCGGGAATGTGCTTGTGGGTGAGGTCTGGCTTGCCTCCGGGCAGTCAAATATGCAGATGCCCCTCAAGGGGTATGAGCCTTGTCCGGTCAACGGCGGCTACGACGAGGTGGCGGAGGCTGGCCGGCGGGCCGGTTCGATAAGGTTCATCACGGTGCCGCTCACACAGAGCTATGTGCCGCTTGACACCGTCGCCGCGTCATGGGTGGTGCCTTCCCCCCGGACGGCTCCGGAGTTCAGCGCCGTTGCGTGGCACTTCGCCAAACGGGTCTCGGATGTGGAGAATGTCCCCGTCGGGATTGTGAGCGCGGCCTATGGCGGCGCCCGTGTCGAGAGCTGGCTTCCCGAGGAGATTGTCAAAGGCTACTCCGACATAAGCCTTGACCGCGACAGCATCGAGGCTATGACCCACTGGATGCGCCCGGTGTTGATGTACAACGCTATGTTCCTCCCTGTCAAGGATTACACTTACAAAGGGATTTTATGGTATCAGGGCTGCTCCAATGTCGACAGCTGGCAGACCTATGCCTCGCGTCTTGCCACAATGGTCGGCCATTGGCGCGACATGATAGGGGAGGGCGACATCCCATTCTATGCCGTGGAGATAGCTCCGTATGATTATGGCAATGACAAGTCGCCCTACCTGCGCGAGGCGCAGTGGGACGCGATAGGGATGATTCCCAACAGCGGGATGGTGGCCACCAACGATATGGCCCTTTCTCACGAGCGACACAACATCCATCCCGCCGAGAAGCGCACCATCGGCAACCGCCTGGGTAACCTCGCGTTGAACCGCACCTACGGTCACACGCAGTTTCCAGTCGATGCCCCGCGCTTCAAGAGCGCAGTTCCTGACGGGGACAAGATAAGGGTCGATTTCGTGGCCCATCGCAACGGTCTGTGCCGCAACTATGACATCGAGGGATTTGAGGTCGCCGGGGAAGACAAGGTCTTTCATCCGGCCAAAGTGGTCGGGATAGATGACCAGAAGGCATATGTCATCCTCTCCTCGCCCGAAGTGGCGGCCCCGCTGTATGTCAGGTATTGCTTCCATGACTTCCAGCTCGGCAATATGTGTGGCGCGGATTTCCTCCCGCTTGTGCCATTCCGCAGCGATCGCTGACAACTGACGAAACTCACTTGCTTAGACTGATACAAAACTAACTCAAAACCAACATTATCGTGAACAAGACAATTGCAACAATCCTGATTGGGGCGGCTGTCATGTCATCCATGACAGGCTGTGGCGGCAAAAAGGCCGCCGAAATGACAAACGGTGAGACTGATTCCGTAGAGTCGGTGTCTCATCTGCAGGTAGACGGTCTTATGCTGAAGAATGCCGCCGGCGACACCGTCGTCCTGAATGGCCCGAGCCTTGGCTGGCATTCCAACTGGGGACGTTTCTACAACGACTCCACAGTGATGGCTTTCAAGCAGAGATGGGGGGCCAACATCACCCGTGCCGCAATAGGCGCGCATACCTCGGGTGATGTCGTCAACTGCTACGACTCAGACTCGGCTGATGCCATGACAAAGCTTTATGCCGTCATAGACGCTGCCATAGAGAATGGGATGTATGTCATCTGCGACTGGCATTCCCATGAAAACCGCCTTGCCGATGCCAAGCAGTTCTTCACTGCCGTCACCGATAAATATGGCGACACCCCCAATATACTCTATGAAATCTGGAATGAGCCTACCGAAGTGGAATGGCAGGAAATCAAGGACTACGCCAATGAGCTGATTCCTGTCATCCGCGACAAAGCCCCCAACTCGGTGATAATCGTCGGCACCCCGCGCTGGGACCAGGATGTCGACCTCGCGTCGGAGTCGCCGCTTGAATTCGGCAACCTCCTTTACAGCCTCCATTTCTATGCCGCCAGCCATGGCGACGAATACCGCGCCAAGGCAGAGAAGGCCATAGCCAACGGATTGCCGCTGATTATCTCTGAATGCGGCTCGATGGAGAACACCGGCGACGGCCCTATCGGATACGAGTCATGGGACAAGTGGGTGAAGCTCGCCGACGACAACCACCTGTCAATGCTTATGTGGGACATCGCCGACAAGGATGAGACCTGCTCGATGGTCACCCCTGATGCATCCGACAACGCCATGCACTGGACCGACTCCCAGCTCAAGGAGTGGGCGCGCCTGGCCATGAAGACCATCCAGGCCCGCAACTCGGCCAACTGACAAGACATAACCGGATGGAATATCAGCCGGCCCCTGAACCCGTCACAGGTTCAAGGGCCGGTTTTCAATCATATGGCATCCAGGCTCTTAATGTTGGTATGTGTTGCTGGCTATGAAATCGGCCCGGTCTTCATTGGTGAAAACCGGGCCGATATGGTCAAATCAATTCGAGGTCAGGAGTGATTGCAAGGAATCTGCCTGATAGGGGAGTGGCTTACATCATGCCGCCCATTCCACCCATTCCTCCGGCGGGCATTGCGGGAGCGGGGTTCTCCTCCTTCTTGTCGGCGATGACACACTCTGTGGTGAGGAACATTCCGGCGATTGAGGCAGCGTTTTCGAGAGCCACGCGGGTTACCTTGGCGGGGTCGATGACTCCGGCGGCCATCAGGTTCTCGTAGACATCGGTGCGGGCGTTGTAGCCGAAGTCGGCGTTGCCTTCCTTGACCTTCTGGACCACCACTGCGCCTTCAACGCCTGCGTTGGCGACAATCTGGCGCATAGGCTCCTCGATGGCGCGGAGGACGATGTGGATGCCGGTATCTTCGTCGTCGTTTGAGCCGCGGAGGCCTTCGGCGTTCTTCATCGCGCGGATATATGCCACACCGCCGCCGGGTACGATGCCTTCGGCGATGGCGGCACGGGTGGCCGACAGAGCGTCGTCTACGCGGTCTTTCTTCTCTTTCATCTCAACCTCGGAGGGTGCGCCGATATGAAGCACTGCTACACCGCCCGCGAGCTTGGCAAGACGTTCCTGGAGCTTCTCGCGGTCGTAGTCGCTTTTGGTCTGCTCGATCTGGGCCTTGATCTGGGCGACACGGGCAGCGATTTTCTCCTTCTCGCCGGCTCCGTTGACGATGGTGGTGTTCTCCTTGTTGATGGATACTTTCTCGGCCTTTCCGAGTACTTCGATGTTGGCCGCGTCGAGGCGCATGCCTTTCTCCTCGCTGACCACGACACCGCCGGTGAGGATGGCGATGTCTTCAAGCATCTCCTTGCGGCGGTCGCCGAAGCCGGGAGCCTTGACGGCGCATACCTTAAGGGAGCCGCGCAGGCGGTTAACCACGAGGGTGGCGAGGGCTTCCTGGTCGACATCTTCGGCGATGATCAGCAGGCCGCGACCGCTCTGGGCTGTGGCTTCGAGGATGGGGAGCATATCCTTGAGGTTGGAAATCTTCTTGTCGTAGAGGAGGATGTAGGGTGACTCCATCACACATTCCATCTTCTCGCTGTCGGTGATGAAGTAGGGTGAGATGTAGCCGCGGTCAAACTGCATGCCTTCCACGATGTCAACCGTGGTCTCGGTGCCCTTCGCCTCATCTACGGTGATGACACCCTCTTTCTTGACCTCCTTCATGGCCTCGGCGATGAGATGGCCGATAGCCTCGTCGTTGTTGGCCGAGATACGGGCCACATCCTCGATTTTCTTGAAGTCGTCGCCTACCTCTTCGGCCTGAGCCTTGATGCCCTCGACGATGGCGGCCACGGCCTTGTCTATGCCGCGTTTCACATCCATGGGATTGGCTCCGGCGGCCACATTCTTGAGGCCGTGGGTGATGATGGCCTGCGCGAGGACAGTGGCGGTGGTTGTGCCGTCTCCTGCGTCATCGCCAGTCTTGGAGGCAACCTCCTTGACGAGCTGCGCGCCCATGTTCTGGAACGCGTCCTCAAGCTCGATTTCACGGGCTACCGACACGCCATCCTTGGTGATGTGGGGAGCGCCATATTTTTTCTCGATGATTACGTTGCGGCCTTTGGGACCGAGGGTTACCTTGACGGCGTCGGCCAGGGCGTCAACGCCTTTCTTGAGCTCTTCGCGAGCCTTGATATCGAATTTTATTTCTTTAGCCATTGTGGTATGTTTGTTGGGAGAGTCGGTTGGGGTTCTGTATGGTTGAGTTTTCTTTATTCAAACACGCCGAGTACGTCGGTCTGGCGCATGATGAGGTATTTCTCCCCGTCAAGCTCGATTTCGGTTCCGGCATATTTGCCGTACAACACTTTGTCACCTTCTTTGAGAATCATTTCCTCATCCTTGGTGCCTTTCCCGGCGGCAATCACGGTGCCTTTGAGGGGTTTTTCCTTGGCGGAGTCGGGGATGATGATGCCTGAGAGAGTGGTTTCTTCGGCCGGGGTGGGCTGAATCAGCACGCGGTCGGCCAGCGGTTTGAGTTTCATGATTGATATTGTGGTTTTAAGTTTTTAGTTGTCTTGCCCGGGAGGGTGCCATACCGATGCTTTCGCGTCGTCAGGCGACTCCCTGTTTGTGGTATATGCGAAAACTGTGCCAAACTTGCGCGGACTGCCACAGGTGTCGCTGTCGACTGCCACAAGACACTGTGAAAATCTGCCAAATTAACATTTTTGTCAGCAATAATGTTCAATGGTCAAAGCAATCCCCCTGACATTCATTCCCGTAGGTGGGGGATTCGTGTCAGGGGGATTATGTCAGTCATGAATGTCTGCCGGTCAGGCCCCGGGGGCAGTCTCGGCCTCTGCGCTCTCGGCGGCTGTGGGCTTGAGCCAGCGGTCGAGCCAGCGGAAGAACACGCGTTGCCACATGATGGCGTTCTGGGGCTTCAGAATCCAATGGTTCTCGTCCGGGAAAATCAGCATCTCGGCGGGAACTCCGCGCAGGCGGGCGGCGTTGAATGCCATCTCACCCTGTGAGGAGAGGATGCGGAAGTCATATTCTCCATGGGTGACAAGGATGGGGGTGTCCCAGTTGTCGACAAACTTGTGGGGGGAGTTGGCGAATGTGCGCTGCGCCACGGGATTGTTCTTGTCCCAGAAAGCGCCGCCCATGTCCCAGTTGGCAAACCACATTTCCTCTGTCTCGAGATACTGGGCTTCCATGTTGAAGATTCCGGCGTGGGCCACAAAGGCTGCGAAGCGGCCCTGGTGGATGCCTGCGAGCATATAGACGGAGAATCCTCCGTAGCTTGCGCCTACGGCTCCGATATGGGCCTCGTCGACGTAGGGCTGCTGCTTCATGTAATCGACGGCGGAGAGGTAATCCTGCATGTTCTGGCCGGGGTAGTCGCCTGAAATCTGGGCGTTCCACTCAGTGCCGAATCCGGGGAGGCCTCGACGGTTGGGGGCGATGACGATGTAGCCCTTGGAAGCCATGAGCATAAGGTTCCACCTGTAGCTCCAGAACTGGCTTACGGCCTGCTGCGGGCCGCCCTGGCAGTAGAGTAGGGCGGGATATTTTTTTGTCTTGTCAAATTTCGGGGGATAGATGACCCAGGTGGTCATCTCCTTGCCGTCGGTGGTAGGCACGAGAACCTTCTCCATCATCGGGGCGTCGATCTGGCCGAGGATCTCTTTGTTGACCTCGGTGAGCGCGGTGGCCACATTGTCGGTCACAGAGAATATCTCGTTGGGATAGAGGAACGAGTGGCGCATCGTGATGAGGGTCTTGCCGTCGACGGGCGCGAGGGCGGCGTAGTCGCAGATGTCCTGTTTGCCGGTGATGAAGTCCACTTTGTGGCTCTCTACATCGATTGAGAACACCGGAGTCACGCCCTGGTAGGGCGCGATGAAGTAGATTTTCTTCCCGTCGGGATACCAGGCGAACTGGTCGGCGGTGTAGTCCCAGTCGGCGGTGAGGTCGGTCTTCTCACCAGTTGCCATGTCCATCACGAAAATGCGGTTCTTGTCGCTCTCATAGCCATCGTGTTCCATAGAGAGCCAGGCGAGCTTGCTGCCGTCGGGGGAGAACGCGGGATTGGTGTCGTAGCCCATCATGCCTTCTGTGAGGTTGCGTGTCTCGCCAGACTCGAGGTTGTAGCAGTAGAGGTCTGAGTTGGTTGAGATGGCGTATTCCATGCCTTCTTTCTTGCGGCTGACGTAAACCAGCTCACGCGAGTCGGGCGACCAGGCGAATGACTCAACGCCGCCAAAAGGTTTCATCGGTGACTCGAAGCGCTCCCCTTCCATTATATCCTTGATGTTTGTCAGACGGTAGTTGTCGAAGTCGGCGATGAAGGGATGGGGTATCTCGGTGACCCATTCGTCCCAGTGTTTGTACATCATGTCATCGATCAGTCGGCCGGTCGCCTTGGTGAGGTCGGGATAGACATCCTGGGCGGTGCGGTTGTATTTTACGGTGGACACGATGACCACTTTCTTTCCGTCGGGCGACACTTTGAAACCTCCGACACCGTTCTCGAGGCGGCTTACCACATGGCGGTTTGTGCCGTCGGCGTTCATTACCCATAGCTGAGGTTTGCCGTCATGGGTGGCGACGAAGGCGATTTTGCGGCCGTTGTCAATCCACACGGCGTCACCCTCAGACATCGCAGTCTTTGTGAGGCGTTTCACATCTGTGCCGTCGAGGTTCATCGTGTAAAGCTCGTTGTTGCTCTTGTTGAGCTCCACGCTCTCATAGCTCACTCCGTAGAGAATCTTCTTCCCATCAGGCGACACCTGCGGGTTTGACACACGCCCCAGCGCCTCCAGGGCTTCCATGTCGAAAATGCCTGTTGCCGACGAGAAGTTGGGTTTCTCGATCATTTCTTCCTGTTGTCCGCAGCTTGTGGCGATGGCCATCAGCGAGGCGGCGGCGACGGGCAGAAGGGATTTGTTCATGGTGATATTCAGTTAAATTTTTGTGACTGTAATCACCCCGGAATGGCATCCGGGAGATTCTTCACGGCAAAGTTAGCTAAAATTCGCTTATTTTTTGTAATTTTGCGGGCAAAATGAACCTTATGAAAGAATTAGCATCCAAATACAACCCGGCGGAGGTTGAAGACAAGTGGTATGCCTACTGGATGGAGCATAAGCTTTTCAGCTCCAAGCCAGACTCAAGGGAACCCTACACCATAGTCATCCCTCCCCCCAATGTGACCGGTGTGTTGCATATGGGACATATGCTCAACGAGACCATCCAGGACATCCTCATACGCCGTGCGCGAATGCAGGGCAAGAACGCGTGCTGGGTGCCCGGCACCGACCATGCCTCTATCGCCACCGAGACAAAGGTGATTGCCAAGCTCGCGGCGCAGGGCATAAAGAAGACCGACCTCACCCGTGAGGAGTTTCTCGAGCATGCCTGGGACTGGACCCGTCATCATGGCGGCATAATCCTGCAGCAGCTCCGCAAGCTCGGCGCTTCCTGCGACTGGGACCGCACAGCTTTCACCATGGATCCGCTCCGCTCGGAGGCTGTCACGAAAGTGTTCTGCGACCTCTATGAGAAAGGGCTGATTTACCGTGGCCTGCGCATGGTCAACTGGGATCCTGTCAACCGCACTGCCATCTCAGATGACGAGGTCTACTTCGTACAGGAGCAGTCAAAGCTTTATTACCTCCGTTATTATCTGGCGGATGGGGAGACCTCCGACGCTGTGAGCGAGGAGGGGGGCAATGTCGTGCATGTCGACAAGGATGGCCGCAAGTATGCAGTGGTGGCCACCACCCGCCCCGAGACCATCATGGGGGACACTGCGATGTGTATCAACCCCAAGGATTCCAAGAACGCCTGGCTCAAGGGCAAGAAGGTGGTCGTGCCTCTGGTGGGCCGTGTGATTCCTGTCATAGAAGACCGCTATGTCGAGGTTGATTTCGGTACAGGCTGTCTGAAAGTCACACCGGCGCATGACAAGAATGACTACATGCTCGGCAAGACCCACAATCTCCCCTCGATAGACATCTTCAACGAGGACGCTACCCTCTCGGAGGATGCCGGACTGTATGTCGGCATGGATCGTTTCGAGGTCCGCGACAAGATTGCCGAGGACCTGCAGAAGGCCGGTCTGATGGAGAAAGTGGAGGATTATGTCAACAATGTGGGTTTCTCGGAACGCACCAAGGTGGCCATCGAGCCGCGCCTGTCGTTGCAGTGGTTTGTCAATATGAAGCACTTCGCCGACATCTCCCTCTCACCGGTGACGGAAGACATCATCAAATTCGTGCCCGAGAAATACAAGTCGACCTATCGTGTGTGGCTTGAGAACATACAAGACTGGTGTATCAGTCGCCAGCTCTGGTGGGGACACCGCATCCCGGCCTATTATTACAACGACCCTGCCAATCCTGGCAAGGAGGCTTTCGTTGTGGCCGAATCGCTCGAAAAGGCTGTGGAGAAGGTCAAGGCCCTCACCGGATGCGCCGACATCTGTGATTCTGACCTCACCCAGGATGCCGGCGCGCTTGACACATGGTTCTCCTCATGGCTGTGGCCCATCACCCTGTTTGACGGAATCAACAATCCGGGCAACGAGGAAATCAGCTACTACTATCCCACAGCCACTCTCGTGACCGGGCCCGACATCATCTTCTTCTGGGTGGCCCGAATGATTATGGCCGGATATGAATACACAGGCAAGGAGCCGTTCAAGAATGTTTACTTTACCGGAATCGTGCGCGACAGCCTCGGACGCAAGATGAGCAAGTCGCTCGGAAACTCGCCCGACCCGCTGGAACTGATTGCCAATTTCGGGGCCGACGGTGTGCGTCTCGGCCTGATGCTCTCCGCTCCCGCCGGAAACGACATCCTCTTCGACGAGAAACTCTGCGAGACTGGCCGAAATTTCTCCAACAAGCTCTGGAATGTGTTCCGCCTGATTGCCGGATGGAGCCCCGACTCCGCAGTGTCGGCCTCCGCAGCCGGGATTACCGAGGCCGACAAGGCGGCCATCGACTGGTTCCGCTCGCGCCTGGCCGCAGCTGTGGCTGAGGTCAATGACCTTATGGAGAAGTTCCGTATCTCAGAAGCCGCCAACCTGCTTTACCGTCTTATCCGCGATGATTTTTCGTCGTCGTATCTTGAGATGGTCAAGCCTGCGTTTGGCACCCCCATCAATCCGACTGTCTATGCCGAGACTGTAAGCTTCTTCGACGCCCTGTTGCGCCTGCTACATCCATTCATGCCTTTCATCACCGAGGAGATATGGCAGAACCTTGAGGAACGCCGTCCGGGCGAGTCTCTGATGGTGCAGATGATGCCCCAGGCTGCCGAGGTTGACGACGCATTGCTGAAGGAGATGGATTTCGCCATGGAACTGCTGACAGCTGTCCGCGGTGTGCGCGCGTCAAAGAACCTGCCGCAGCGCGACGCTCTCCAGTTGCTTGTCATCAACCGCCAGTCGGGATTGTCGGCCGGGGTGGAGGCGCTTGTCCGCAAGCTCGCCAACCTCTCGGAGATTGTGGCCGACGCGGCCAAGCCAGAAGGGCCTGCTGCCGGTTTCATCGTCGACACCACTGAGTTCGCCATACCCCTGGCCGCCAACATAGATGTGGAGGCCGAACGTGCCAAGGTCGAGAAGGAAATCGCTTACCACAGCGACTTCCTGCGCAAAATCGAGGCCAAGCTCGCCAACGAGCGTTTCGTGTCGAAAGCCCCTGCGGCGGTCATTGATGCCGAACGTCGCAAGCAGGCCGACACCATCGCCCGCCTTGACGCGCTGAAGGCAACCCTCGCCTCGCTCGGCTGACACGCCACCAGCGAGTAATAATCAACAACAAAACGCCCCGGCTCTGGTTTTCGAGAGCCGGGGCGTTTTGTTGTTGATTTGTGTCTGTGGCAGATTACTTGAGAGTGCCGTTCTCAGCCTGCTGGATCATCTGCTGGTTTGCGGTGATGTAGATTTCCACGCGACGGTTCTGGGCGCGTCCGGCGGCGGTGTCGTTTGATGCGACATAGTCGGCCATCGGGATGCCCTGGTAGGTAAGACGGGTGGGGGAGATGCCGCTGTCTACCAGGAAGCGATCAACAGCCAGCGCGCGTCCGTCGGCCACACGTGTGTTGACCTCAAGCGAGCCGGTGTTGTCGGTGAATCCGAAAATCTGCACGTTGGTCTCGGCGTTCTGCTTGAGCGACGCCGCGAACTGGGCCAGTTCGGTCTGCGCGCTGGCGCTGAGGGTGGTGCCATTGGTGGGGAAGAGAATTCCGCCGGGGAAGGTCACCTTGATGGCTGCGAGGCCGTTCTGGTCGTCAACACGTTCAACCTGGGCATTCTGGAGCTGCTCTTCGAGCTGCTTTGCCTGCTTGTCCATACGGTTTCCGATAAGCGCGCCAGCTCCGGCGCCTACGGCTGTGCCGATTGCCGCACCGATACCTGCGCCTTTTCCGCCGCCGATCAGCGCGCCGAGGCCTGCGCCGAGAGCGCCGCCACCACCGCCGCCGATGAGGGCACCTTTGCCGGTGTTGGTCATTGAACTACATCCGGTGAGCAGCATACCTGCCGCAACCATACCGAGGCATAAAGTCTTAAAAGCTTTCATACTTTAGTATAAATAGTTAGTTGATATTTGGATCATTTTATCAAGTCAGCCCTTTGGCTTAATCCGGCAAGGAATGCCGTCTGTTTCAGATACTATTGGAAACAATCAAACCTCGCTGATTGTCGGAGTCGGCTGCAAAGTTAACGAAATTTATATAAAATTCATCATTCATTTTTATAAAATTTGGAAAACCAGCCGGAGTTAACTAACTTTGCACCCGAATTGTTATATACATAACAAACAAGATTGACACCATGCTTAAGAAAATTCTTTCCATCTCCGGCAAGCCCGGACTCTATCGCCTTGTCAGCCAGGGCCGCAATATGCTCATCGTGGAGAACATCGCCACCGGTCGCCGTCAGCCCGCCTACGCCTCAGACAAGGTCGTTTCCCTGGGCGACATCGCCATCTACACCACTGACTCCGACACCCCCTTGGCCGATGTGCTGGAAAAAGTAAAGGAAGCCACCGGAGGAAAAGAAGTGGATGTCAAAGCTCTCGGCGACGACACCAAGGTGCGTGAATATTTCAAGACCATTCTCCCCGATTACGACGAGGAGCGCGTATACACCACCGACATCCGCAAACTCTTCTCTTGGTACAACCAGCTTGTGGCAGCCGGAGTCACCGAATTCAAAGACAATGAAATCGCCGAGGATGAAGCCGCTGAGGCAGCCGAAGCCGCCGACGAGGCAGCCAAAGCCTGAGCGACATCCTTACCGTGACAAACAAAGTCAGACCGCCTCTTCGCTGCCCGTAACGGCAGTAAGGAGGCGGCCTGACTTTATGCTTTGTGTTGCTTAGGGGGAGGGGGAATCAGAGGCGGTTTGTCTCGTAGAAGCGGAGGATGCGGTAGCGCAGCAGGTATTCGTAGCGTGAGGAGATGCGTGAGATCTCGACGCGGAAGAGGTTGTTTTTGGCTTGCTCGAAGTCGGTGGGGGTGGCGCGGCCGAGGGCGTAGCGTTCGCGGGTGGCTTCGAATGAGAGGCGGGTCTTGTCGAGGGTCTCGCTTGATGTCAGGAATTTGTCGCGCGCTCCGGTGGCCTGGGTGTAGGCGAGCTGGATGGTCTTGTAGAGTTCGCTTTCCCTGCGGTCGAGCTCGAGCCGGGCCGAGGTCTCCTGGAGTCTGGCGCGCCGGATGTTGTTGCGGGTGGAGAATGCGTCGAAGATGGGGATGGAGAGGCGCAAGCCGAGATATGTTGATAAGTTGTTGCGCATCTGGGTGGCGAAGGGCTGGTTGTCATATCCGGCGACGGTGTAGTAGCTCGACCCGACTGACGCGTCGAATGACAGCCTTGGCATGTATCCGCTGCGGGCGTATGACACTCGGTCACGGGCTGTGACTATGCCTTGCCGAGCCGACAGGATGGAGTGGTTGTGTTCCAAGGCGCGGCTGTAGACCACATCCGGGCCCGGTATCTCGGGGTTTTCCTCGTCAAGCGGTGCCACGTCGAAGCCGTCAGCTGTCGGCAGCTGCAGCAGGTTGGCGAGATTGACAAGTGCCACCCTCACGTCGTTTTCGGCAGTGATTACCTGCAGGCGGTCCTGGGCCTGCTGCGCCTCCGCGTCGTAGAGGTATGCCTCGGCGACTTTTCCCTCGTCGACAAGAGCTTTTTGGCGCTCTACCTCATATGTCGAGTATGACAGCTGGGAAATAGCGCTCTTCGCGACCTCCTTGTTGTAAAGCACCTGGAGGTATTGGGCCATTATGTTTAGGGTGAGGTCATCTTTGGCCGCCTCGAATTCCATCAGGTATTGTTGCATGGCGGATTTGGCCACTTTGAGCTGCCTCACGTCTGACAGTCCCTGGAAGAGCGGCAGCGACATGTTGACACCCCATTGGAAACTGCTTGTGTTGCGGTCGGCGTAGGTGTTGTCTGATGTCAGACCGCGTCCGAAGTTGAATCCCTCGGAGGCGCTGGCCGACAGTGTGGGGAGAAACGCGTCTTTGGCCGATGTCACGTCTATTTCTGACTGGTCTACCTGCAGGCGGGAATTTTTGACAGTCAGGTTGTTCTCCAGCGCGTAATCCACGCAACGCTGCAACGTCCAGGTCTCGTCGGCTGTCGCGCTGCCAGACATTGCGATGGCAAGCAGTGGGGCTATGATTGATTTTCTCATGTTTCTGTGGATTGAATGTTAATCGGCCTTGTTGCCGCGCAGCTTAGAGTCAGTGGTGATGGAGGACGGGCCGAGCAGGGCCACATCGATTCCGTTGGAAAGTCCTGTCTCGACGGCAACCTTCTTGAACGTCTGATGCTTGTCTTCGCCCGAGGTCAGCAGATAGACAAATGTCGAGTCATTTGAGTACTCGATGATGCGTTCGGGGACAGAGACAACATTCTCGGCTCTCTCGAGAATGACGGTGGCGTTGGCGCTGTATCCCGCGCGCAGTTTGGCGGTGTCGGATGATTTCAGGGCGGCCTTCACCTCGAAAGTGTTGGTGCCGTTGTCATCCGTAGCCATAGGGGCGATTTTCTCTATGACGGCATTGTAGTCAGAGCCTTGTATGGCACCCACGGCAATGCGCACGTTCATGCCCTCGTTCAGCAGGTCGACCTCGGTCTCGTCGATTTTACCCTTGAAAATCAGGTCGGTCATGTCGGCGATTTTGGCTATGGTGGTGCCATCGTTGAAGGTGTTGGACTGTATCACTGATGTTCCGACCTTAACTGGAACCTCCAGCACTATGCCCGTGACGGTGGCCCTGACCAGGGTGTTGGAGCCCTGGGTGTCGAAGGCCGAGACACCGTCGCGCACAATCCGCAACTGGTCGTTGGCCTGGTCGAGTTCCTGTCTGGCGCGTTCGTAGGCAGCCTGGTCGGCCTCGAATTTCTCGCGGCTCTCATATTTCTTCTCAAAGAGCGTCTTGGTGCGCTCATAGGTCTGGCGGGCCTCCTCAAGTGAAATCTTGGCCACTCGTATGCGGCTTTCGGCAGAGGAAAGCTGAGTCGCCTCCGGTATAACCTTGATTTTCGCTATGATGTCGCCATTGTTGACATGGTCGCCCGGTTCGACAAGGATTTCGCTGATGATGCCTGAAATCTGAGGTTTGATTTCAATCTCGTCGCGGGGCTCGATGTCGCCGGTCAGCACAGTGGTGCGCTCAATCGTGCCTGTCGTTGGGGAGACAAGCTCATAGGTTGCCACGTGGCCTTTGGAGTTGATGAAAAGGTAGACAAATGTGCCGATGAAAATTGCGGCGATGACTGTCCACATCAGGATTCTGAAAAACTTCTTCATAAGTTCAGGATTGTATGCTGCTGTTGTTGTTTTGTTTTCACTTGTCGTTGAGGGCCTCAATCGGTTTTATGCGCATGGCCTTTATGGCTGGAATCAGTCCGGCGAGTGTGCCCAGGATGACAAACACGCCGATGATAGCCAGCGCCTGCCAGAGGGTCATCTGGAAATGCGGTGTGGAGGTGGCGTTGGCGGTCACGGCGGCAGATACACCCAGCACCAGGCAGGCCAGAGAGATGCCGGCCATGCCGGCTATCGCGGTCAGCGTCACTCCCTCGGATAGAATCTGGACGGTGACATCAGCCGGTTTGGCTCCGATGGCGCGCCTTATGCCGAACTCCTGTGTGCGCTCTTTCACAATCACCCACATGATGTTGCCTATACCGATGATTCCCGCAATCAGAGTCGACAACCCGATGAACAGGGCGAGGAAAGATATGCCGATGAACAGTGTGTCGACCTTGGCGAACAGGTCGGAGATGTCGAGATACCACATCGCGCTGTTGTCGTCGGGGGCGACCTGGTGGCGCGAATAAAGCACCCGCCTGATTTTCGGCTCAAGTCTGGAGAAATCTGCCGTCTTGTCGCCGACCATCATTATCACGTCAACCTTGTCGCCGCGGTTGAAGGCTTTCTGGAAGGTGGAGACAGGGATGATCACCACATTGTCGATGCGGTCGTTCATCTGTATCTCGCTGGTCTGGTAAGCGGTGCCTATTATGGTGTATGATATGCCGTTGACGAGGATGGCTTTCCCTACGGGGGAGGACTCTCCGGGAAACAGTTCGTTGGCCACCTTCTTGCCGACCACTGCCACCTTCCGCTGGGAAAGCACATCAGCCTCGTTTATGAACCGGCCGCTTTCGATTTCAGGGAGCATCACATCGGTGAAATCCTTTTCCACCCCCCATACCTGCCCGGAGAAACTGTGGCGACCGTTGCGAAAACTGATATTGCCTTCGGCCGACTGCGGGGTGACGGTCTTCAATTCAGGGAGCAACAGCCTCAGACGCTCGATGTCGGTATGGTCGGCCTGCCAGCGTCGTCCCTTGGCGTGGCCCATATAGGGAAGTGTGGTGCGGTTGGGAAACAATATCGCGCTGTTGGTGGAGAATCCTTCAAAGTTTCTTCTCAGTAGGTCTTCCGCTCCGCGTGCGCCCCCCATGAGGCATGCGAGCATGAACACTCCCCAGAATATGCCAAAGGCTGTGAGGAAGGTGCGCGTCTTGTTGCGCGCCAGCGTGGAGCCGATTTCCTTCCAGTTCTCTATGTCGAAAAATGGTGTCTTCACTGTCGTGTCATAGTTGAAAATTTCTCATTCGTCGCGCAGGGCTTCGACCGGCTTGACTTTCAGGGCCCTCAGCGCAGGGAAGAGGCCGGCCAGCGCTCCGGCCACAATCAGCACCGCGGTGACTTGGGCTGCAATGCCGAGGTCGACATGTGCGTAGTCCATGATGCCGTCTCCTACATTGGCGGCCAGCACCTCGGTCAGGACAGTTCCGAGCACGATGCCGATATATCCGAAAAGGGTGGTGATGACAACCGATTCAGTTAGAATCTGTGTCAGTATCTTTACGGGCTTGGCCCCGATTGCGCGTCGGATGCCTATCTCGTGGGTACGCTCCTTGACCGACACAAACATTATGTTGCTGATGCCGATTATACCACTCAGGAGTGTCAGTAGTCCCAGAATCCAGACCCCGATGTTGAGGATGCTCATTCCGCCCTGAACGGTCAGGGCATTTGATACGGCATTCCAGATCCATACCCCTGATTCGTCGTCAGGGTCAAAACCATGGGTCGAGGCGAGGGTCTGACGGATGTCCTTCTCAATTTTGTCGGCCTGCTCGACCTCGGTCACCCCTTTGAGCAGGAGGACTATCTGGTCAAGGTCGGTGTTGTCTGACGCGAATACCTGGGCCGTGGTGTAAGGTATGTATATGGTGCGAAACCTGGATTCGTATACCCCCACGACCAGAAACGAGAGTCCGATGCAGTCGACCCGCTGGCCGACGGCCTTTTTCCCGTCGGGCGGGAAAAGCTGTTCGGCATACTCTTTTGGAAGCACCATCACCTTGGTCTTGTTGTCGAGTTCGGCCTGCGAGATGAAGCGTCCGTCAACCATGTCAAGCCGGTTGAGGTCGCGGGCAGATGGGAAAACCCCGGTGAAACCGGCTTCCACATATGTTGTGTTAGTTGCCACGCCGGATTGCCTGCCGTTGAGTTCGGAGGTCACCTCCTCCACCACGTCGCGTTGCTCGCGGCTGAGGGTGTTGATGTCGTCGTTCTTGAGATTTATGCTTCTTCCCTCTCGGTAGCCACGGTAAGGCTTGGTGGTCACGCCGCCCCATACCGAAATCTTCTGGTTGTCGCTGTTCATCATATTCTCCTCGAAAGAGCGTATGATGGCGTTGGCGGCGCTCACCAGAGTAATCAGCATGAATATGCCCCACGCCACCGACAGCCCGGTAAGGGCCGTGCGGAGCTTGTTGTGGCGCATTGTCTGTAATATTTCGTTGGCTAAGTCAAACACGTCGCTGTCAGTTGTCTGTGATGATTGATTCGTCGGGAATGATGAGGCCGTCAGAGATGCGTATAACCCTGTCACACTGTCGGCCGACTCCGGGGTCATGGGTGACAATCACTATGGTCTTCCCTTCCTGGCGGTTGAGCTGGCGGAAAAGGGCCATCACGTCGCGCGAGGTGGAGGAGTCGAGCGCCCCGGTCGGCTCGTCGGCGAGGATGATTGACGGGTTTGTGATCATGGCCCTGGCGATTGCCACACGCTGTTTCTGACCGCCCGACAGTTCGCCCGGCAGATGGTGGGCGCGGTCAGCCAGGCCCATTTTCTCAAGCTGCTCTATGGCGAGGAGATTACGCTTGCGGCGTGACACACCTTGATAAAACAGCGGCAGGGCCACATTCTCCACGGCGTTTTTGTAATTGATGAGATTGAAAGACTGAAACACGAACCCTATCATTCGGTTGCGGTATTCGGCAGACCGGTTTTCCGAGAGGTCTTTTATCAATGTGCCGTCAAGGATATATTCCCCGGAATCATAGTTGTCAAGGATGCCGAGGATGTTGAGCAGGGTTGATTTCCCTGAGCCGGATGCGCCCATGATGGATACAAGCTCGCCACGCTCCACATGCAGGTTGATGCCCTTGAGGACATGGAGAGGCACAGCGCCCGGATATGTCTTGTTGATGTCTGTAAGTTTTATCATAATGGATGAAAAGCCTCCTGTTTTTGGTGGCATTCATTGACTTTGACGATGAAAATCACCGATTGGTTGCACCATTGATGAAAAAAATCATCTTCGTCTCTTGCATATTAAAACGAATTGCCTTAATTTTGCGTTATAAAAACAAATGCCCGAGGTTGGAGAACCTCATCCAGGAGGCGCAAAAGACTTGATTGCATACATTGATGACGATATTTGCCACACCAAAGTTGATTGGGAAACTCATCAAATTTTAATGAAATGCCGAGACAACCTCGCTTTCCAATGGCGGGCCCCATCCTCCTCCGGGAGGACGCAGCCAATCCTTCAGGATTCCCTGCCAGGCGGATTACAAAGGACTGCGAGAACTCAAAACCTGTCTTTCGGAGTTTCATCGCATCCTTTGATGTGGCATCCTATAACAGGACGACCCCAGACGGATTGAATCCGCTTGAGGTCGTCCTGTTTTTTTTGTGCCTCGCCGTGGCTGCCGTCAGAAAGAGGCTGAAATGGTGAATCCCAATGCGGGAGATGACGAGGCCCCCGGCGATGGTATGAGGAGCGGTTGCGATTGGATGCATCCCGGGCCGATGGTGCGGCAATCAGACGGATGGCTCAGGAGTCCCACGACCTCGTTGACCGGGTCGAGGAAAAACGCGCAGATATGCCCGATGACCCTGGAACCAAGCACATAATAGTCGCGGTCGACTATGAGACGCTTGAGCCGGTAGAAACCTTCGCCCATAAGACTGCCCACCACCGGAGTGATGAAAAGGTCTTGGTATGAAGGACGCTCCATGCAAGCCTCGATGCCAAACTCCCATCCGATTGTCGATATGCACGCGCTGTAAAGAAACGATTGCCAGAAGTTGAAGCCGCATGTGCGGGCTGCCATGAAATAAGCGGCTCCGGCATATGGGTGGAGCACATAATTGAAAACGAATTTGTCGTGGTCCCATTCCGGCCCCTTTTTGAAAATATTCTGGTACCAGCGTTTCCAGAACGGATCCTGGCGAAGTTCGGCGCGATTCCAGGAAGTGGCATCCTCAGGGAGGCATTCCAGCACAAAAAGGGTGCCGATGAAAGCCCCCGCATAAACGGCGGTGTTTATCCACATGCCGTGCCACCATGGCTCGGAATAAGTCCAGGATGCCGGACGGCCATATATCGTGTGTGGGCGTCCGGAGATGGTGAACAGAGTGTCAAGCCCCATCGGGTTACCGTTCAGCGCCGGGGCCTCAGGAGGAGTGAAATCCTCATCCGGGTTGTTCTCCTCAACCTTGATTCCGGTGGGGGCTGACTTGACGAGAAGCTCGTTGTCAGTCTCAACCCTGAGCGTGTCGACATCCTGGGCGACAGCCGGAAGGGCCAATGCTGTCAGCGCGACCCCTGTCAGCAATATCAGGATGGCGAATTTCAGCTTTAGCTTCAGATGTAATTTCGGATTGATTTTCATTATCCCTGAAATTTAGTGAAAAGACAAAATATATGGATATAGTTGAACACGTCTGGTTGGGTCCACACAGTCGGGTGGTGTTTACCATACAACGCTTCCGGGGGGAGGTAAGGTTTAGTCTCCATGCGGTTCCACGGATGATTTTTTTTTGTTAACTTTGTCGCGTGAAGACAGAAATGTTCATAGCGAGACGGCTGCGGCTCGCGCCAGGAGATGGCGCGCGTAAGTCGCCGGCAGTCGGCATCGCGGCGGGAGGAGTAGCCCTTGCCGTGATAGTGCTTATGATTTCCATCTCGGTCGTGGTCGGGTTTCAGGATGCCATCCGCCACAAAGTGTCTGGCTTTGAGTCGCAACTGACCATCGGCCCCCTCGGCAGGTATGTCGATGGTGAAGGGGATGTGGTGGAGTTCCTTCCAACGATGCAAGAGGCAGTCAGCGACGCCGTCCCCTCAGGAGCTGTGGCCATGTCGGTCAGGCAGCCTGTGGTATTGAAGACATCAGGCAACTTCGCCGGGGTCGTGCTGTATGCCTACGGGAATGGACATGATTCCTCATTCGAGGAGGGAAACCTCATTGAAGGGGTGTTGGGCAGCGACCCCACCGACATTGTCGTTTCCTCTGTGACTGCCGGAAAACTCTCCCTGTCGGTCGGCGACAAGGTAGACGGGTGTTTCTTCGTGGATGGGGCCTTGAAGCTGCGACGGCTGACTGTGAGCGGCATCTATTCCAGCAATTTCAGCGATTATGACCGCCTGACCGCTTATGGCGATTTCGGCATGCTCAGGAAGTTGCGCCAGATGGGGGAATATGAGGCGGACGCGGTGGAAATCCGGGGTCTGGCCACTGACGAGATTGCCACAGCCGCCGGGCGGCTTGAAGAAGAATTGTCAAAACGCTATCGGTCGGGCGCTCTGACCTCCGGCGTGAATGTGACCACCGTGTTTGACACCGGGGCGATGTATTTCAACTGGCTCGGGCTGCTTGACACGAATGTGGTGGTGATACTCGTGATAATGAGCCTGGTGAGCGGTTTCACCTTGATAAGCTGTGTGTTCATCCTGATTCTCCAGAGGGTAGGGATGATAGGGGTGATGAAATCGCTCGGGGCCACTGACCGCCAGATCCGCACGATATTCATAATGCTTGGCGGCCGGGTGGTGGGCCTTGGACTCCTGGCAGGGGATGTCATCGGCCTGGGGTTGTTGCTGCTCCAGGAATATTTCCATCTGGTGCCGCTTGACCCTGAGGCGTATTTTCTTGCTTATGTCCCGGTGGAAATCAATGTGTGGCATATCCTGGCATTGAACGCAGGCGCTGTCATCCTCGGTGGCTTGCTGATGTTGCTGCCCGCGTCGCTTGTGTCGCGTATCTCCCCGGCAAAGACAATGCGTTATGAATGACTCTCAATCCGGGCTATGCTGTATATCCGCCTCTTTTTAACCATTATAAAGATTTATTTGGCCTGTTGGCTTACTTTTTGGCTTGATTTTTGTTATTTAAATATAAACCGTCGTTGAACCGCTGCTTTTTTCAGGAGCGTTTCAATATTTTTGCTAACTTTGCACGTCAAACATTTCAACTATTAGATGACTAATACAACAACCGTTACCACAGAGAACAACATAAGCTCGCTCCGTCCGATGATTATCGAAGGCATTCAGGAGCGTAAGGGCCGCGCCATCGCGGTCGTTGATTTGTCTGAAATAGAATCTGCCCCCGTGTCTGAGTTCATCATCTGCCAGGGCAATTCCAGCCAGCAAGTGGCCGCAATCGCAGACTCCGTGCGCGACTATCTGCTTGACAATTATGGCATAAAGCCCTACAATTACGACGGATACCGCAATGCCCAGTGGATTGTCATCGACTATGGCGACACCCTGGTGCATGTCTTTACCCGCGAGACGCGTCAGCTCTACAATCTTGAGGAGCTGTGGGCCGACGCACCTATAACTGAAATACCCGATCTCGACTGACCATATGGCTTCACCGACTCCACAAGGGGGCAGCCCGAAGAAAAAGCCCCAGATAAAGTTCAGCATGTACTGGATGTATGCCGTTATTGTGCTGTTCCTGTGCGCTATGTTATACCTCGACGACAATTCGGTGTCGAAAGAGGTGAATTACTCCGAATTTGAAAATTACATCACAGATTCCATAAACGCCCGCAACCACGGAATCACCAAAATCACCGTGGACAAGAAGAAGGGTGTCGCCGAAGCGCAGCTTTCCGACTCCCTGGCCCGCCAGGTGTTCCACAAGAGCCAGTGCAAGGATGGGGTGGATGCAAGAATCCGCACCACGCTCCCCTCGACTGACGAGTTCGCCCGTAAAATCGACGCCTGGAAGCAGCGGGGGCTTTACACCGGCCCGGTGGTCTATGACGAGGGGTCGGATGTTACCTCGTTTCTCTGGACTTTCGGCCCGATCCTTCTGCTGATAGGATTCTGGTTCTTCATCATGAAGCGGATGAATTCGCGCGACGGGGGAGGCCCGGGCGGCGTCTTCAATGTGGGCAAATCCAAAGCCCAGATGTTTGACAAGGATGGCCCTGTCAAAGTGACATTCAACGATGTGGCCGGCTTGTCAGAGGCCAAGACCGAAATCGAGGAAATCGTGGAGTTCCTGAAGAACCCCCAGCGTTACACCAACCTTGGAGGCAAGATACCCAAGGGAGCGCTGCTTGTGGGCCCTCCCGGAACCGGTAAGACTTTGCTGGCCAAGGCTGTGGCTGGAGAGGCAAATGTGCCGTTCTTCTCGATGTCAGGCTCGGATTTCGTGGAGATGTTTGTGGGTGTGGGCGCTTCCCGCGTGCGAGACCTTTTCCAGAAAGCCAAGGAAAAAGCCCCCTGTATCGTTTTCATAGATGAGATTGACGCTGTCGGCCGTGCCCGTGGGAAAAATCCCAACATGGGTGCCAACGATGAGCGCGAAAACACCCTCAACCAGCTGCTTACCGAGATGGACGGTTTCGGGACCAACAGCGGTGTGATTATCCTTGCCGCCACCAACCGCGCCGACATCCTTGACAAGGCCCTGCTGCGTGCCGGACGTTTCGACCGTCAGATATATGTGGAGCTGCCTGAACTTAACGACCGTGTGGCGATATTCAACGTCCACCTCAAAGGCATAAAGACCGATGCAACGGTCGATGTCGACCTGCTGGCCCGCCAGACCCCTGGATTCTCAGGTGCGGACATCGCTAAT
This sequence comes from Bacteroidales bacterium, assembly GCA_910575615.1. GTDB lineage: Bacteria > Bacteroidota > Bacteroidia > Bacteroidales > Muribaculaceae > UBA7173. The sequence continues at coordinate 30,677 of CAJTEX010000012.1, forward strand.
GTCTGCAACGAGGCCGCCCTGATTGCCGCCCGTCATAACAAGGAGGTGGTGCAGCGCGAAGATTTCATCGCGGCTGTCGACCGAATAATCGGAGGCCTTGAGAAACGTTCCAAAATCACCACAGAGGAAGAGAAACGCTCGATTGCCTGCCATGAGGCCGGACATGCCACCGTCTCCTGGAATCTCCGCTATGCCAATCCTCTTATCAAGGTCACGATTGTGCCGCGCGGCAAAGCCCTCGGCGCAGCCTGGTATCTCCCGGAGGAACGTCAGATCACACCGACCCAGGCGCTTCTCGACGAGATGTGTGCCACACTCGCAGGCCGTGCGGCTGAAGAGCTGTTCCTGGGCCATATCTCTACCGGAGCCGCCAATGACCTGGAACGTGTCACCAAGCAGGCATACGCGATGGTCGTGTATTACGGCATGTCGAAAAATCTGCCCAATCTCTCGTATTACGACTCCACCGGCCAGGCCTACGGTTTCTCCAAGCCTTACAGCGACCAGCGGGCCAAGGAAATCGACGAGGAGGTCTCACGTATCATCAACGAGCAATATGAGCGAGCCAAGCAGATTCTGCGCGAGCAGGCCGCGGGCCACAACAAGCTGGCCGATGTGCTGTTCACCCGCGAGGTGATATTCACCGAGGATGTCGAGAAAATCTTCGGCAAACGCAAATGGGCTTCGCGCACCGACGAGATTCTCGCGGCCCAGCAAGCTGCTGAGAAAGCCCGGCAGGAGGAGAAACAGAAGGCAGCTGATGCCTCAGTGGCCAATGATGCGAATGCGACATCGGTAGAAGATGTTGAAGCCACCGAAGTGTCAAAGCCAGACAAGAATCCCGTGGGGGAGTCGTCTCCGAAGACCACAGACGATGGCAAGCAGACAGAGCCTCCGGCAGACATCCCTCCGATTCCTAAGAAATAAGCCCTGTACATAGCAATAATGCAATATGGATAAAACAGGCCCGGCGCTATTACAACATAAGTGCCGGGCTTGCTTTTTGATTTGGAGCAATCCGGGAAAATCGCTAACTTTGCAAGATAAAGCGAACGAAAAAGAAAGGAGAACACAGATGAAAATGTCAGTAGTCCTCAGGTTCCTGGTAATCGGGCTGATATGGGCAGGCGCGTGTGGTGTCTTGATTGCCCGTATGCTCGCCGAAGGAACTGCGGTCAACCTTATGACGGTATTCCCCATAATAGCCTCCGGCATAATCGTCTTTGTCCCTCTCTACAAGAAATACATCAAGAATGACAAGCAGCGATAAACCAGTCGACAGCAGTTCTTGCCCCATACTGAGCCATATTGATTCACCTGCCGATTTGCGCAAGCTCGCGGTGGAGGCCCTGCCTGGCCTTTGCGGTGATATCCGCCGTTTTCTCATTGATTCCCTGTCATCCAACCCCGGGCATTTCGCGTCGAGCATGGGTGCGGTGGAGCTGACCGTCGCCTTGCATTATGTGTTCAATACGCCGTATGACCGCATCGTGTGGGATGTGGGCCATCAGGCTTACGGCCACAAGCTGATTACCGGCCGGCGTGACCAGTTTGCCACCAACCGCTGTCTAAATGGATTGAGCGGTTTCCCGAATCCCGACGAAAGCGAGTATGACACATTTATGGCCGGACATGCTTCAAACTCCATCTCAGCCGCTTTGGGTATGGCTGTGGCCACGGAGCTTAACTCCGAGCAGCCGCCGCGTAAGGTGGTGGCGGTGATTGGTGACGCTTCGATATCAGGCGGCCTTGCGTTTGAGGGTCTCAACAATGCGGCCAATACCCCCAACAACCTGCTTATAATACTCAACGACAATGATATGTCGATTGACGCGAATGTCGGGGCATTGCACAGCTACCTCGCGCAAGTGACCACTTCCAGGAGATACAACAACCTGCGCTACAAGCTATACAAACTCCTGAAGAAGATGGGGGTCGTGTCTGAGAAGCGCAAGGGGTCAATACTGAGGTTCAACAACTCGCTCAAAGCGTTTCTTTCTCATGAACAAAACATATTCGAGGGTCTCAACATCAGATATTTCGGTCCGGTAGACGGCCATGACGTTGTCGGGTTGATAAAGACCCTGAACGACATAAAGGATATGACTGGCCCTAAGATTCTGCATGTCAAGACCGTGAAGGGAAAAGGATACGCCCCTGCCGAGCGTGACCCGGCGGTTTGGCACGCGCCAGGCAAGTTCAATCCCGAGACAGGGGAAAGGGCCGAGGACAAGCCCAGGGAGACCGCAGGCTCGCTTCCTGGCTCAATGCCTATGAAGCCCCGCAAGTTCCAGGAGATATTCGGCAGCACCCTGCTTCAGCTCGCCCGTGAAAACAAGGCTATTATCGGCATCACCGCCGCGATGCCCTCGGGGACATCCATCAGCATAATGCAGAAAGAGATGCCACGCCGTGTGTTTGATGTGGGAATCTCCGAAGGGCATGCCGTCACATTCGCCGGCGGCCTTGCCAAGGAGGGGCTCAGGCCATTCGTGGCAATATATTCCTCTTTCCTCCAGCGATCTTACGACCAGATTATCCATGATGTGGCTATACAGCGGTTGCCGGTGACCTTCTGCATCGACCGTGCCGGACTGGTCGGGGAGGATGGTGTGACCCACCATGGGCTTTTTGATATCGCATACTTGCGTCCGGTGCCCTCTCTGGTCATCGCGTCGCCCCGCGATGGCGACACTCTGCGCGACCTGCTGCTTACCGCTTCGGTCTATGACGGGCCGATGGCAATAAGGTATCCGCGAGGAGGAGGGGAGACACCTGAGACTGACCGCGTCGCGCGCAAGCTTGAGATCGGTCGTGGTGAAGTCCTCGCCGAGGGTGACGATGTGACTTTCATCTCCACCGGCCCGATTGCGTCGGAGGTGTCGAAGGCAATCGCCATACTTGGCAAGGAGGGGATTTCAGCCGGTCATTATGACATGACTTTCATAAAGCCGATTGACCGCGACCTATTGAAAAAGGCAGCCGACAAGGGTGCGGCCATTGTCACCGTGGAGGATGGAACCACCATCGGCGGTCTCGGTTCGGCTGTGGAGGAATTTCTGCAGCAGGAGGGATACCATAATGTCGCCGTGAGGAAAATCGGAGTCCCTGACAGGTTTGTCGCCCAAGGCACAGTAGCCGAGCTGCGCAAGCTGTGTGGAATGGATGCCGGGGCAATCGCCGCGTCGGCCATGGCTCTCTGCCGGGCAAACATCATAGGTGTCAACAGATGAAAATAGTCATCGCCGGAGCCGGAGAAGTGGGCTCGCATCTGGCAAAGCTGCTGTCGCGTGAGGAACAGGACATTATTGTCCTTGACCGCGACAAGGAGAAGCTCAACCGCCTTGACAGCAACTACAACCTTATGACTGTCGGAGGTTCGCCCACGTCGTTCAATGACCAGCGCCGAGCCGGTGTGGGGAGCGACTGCGACCTGTTCATCGCCGTCACCCCTTATGAGAACACCAACCTAATTGCCTGCGGCATAGCCAAGAGTCTCGGAGCGAGGAAGACTGTGGGGCGCATCGACAATTATGAATATCTCAATCCGCAGAACCGAGGTTTTTTCTCTGCCGTAGGAGTCGACCATCTGATTTATCCCGAATATCTTGCCGCACAGGAGATATGCCAGGCCTTGCGCCGCCCGTGGGCAAGAAACTGGTTTGAGCTTCACGACGGCGAACTCATACTGGTGGGGGTCAGGGTAAACGAGAATGCCCAGCTTGTAGGCAAGATGTTGCGTGACCTGACCTTCTCGCAGCACAATTACCATGTCTCGGCCATCAAACGGCGTCATGAGACAATCATTCCCCGAGGCGATGATGCCATAAAGGCTGGTGACATAATATATTTCACCACCACACGCGCGTATGTCGACGAGATACGCGACATCTGCGGCAAAAAAGATTTCAAGGTAAGGAATGTGATGATAATGGGGGGCGGACGCATCGCTGTAAGGCTCGCCCATCTCGCGTCAGAGAAGTTCGACCTGACGATTATGGAGAGTGACATGGCTCTTTGTCGCCGGTTGCCTGAGAGGTGTTCGGGCTGCAAGGTGAAAATCATCCATGGAGACGCCCGCAACAATGACATCCTCAGGGAGGAGGGGATTTCAGGGATGGACGCGTTTGTCGCCCTTACCGAATTTTCCGAGACCAACATACTGGCGTGCCTGACGGCCAAGGAGTTTGGCGTTGACAAGACTGTGGCCGAGGTGGAAAACATCCAGTTCATCTCCGAAGCAGAGGGACTCAACATCGGCACCGTAATCAACAAGAAACTTCTCGCTTCGAGCAAGATTTTCCAGTTGCTGCTTGACGCTGACGAATCGAGCGCTAAGTTCATGGCCCTGGCCGATGCCGAGGTGGCCGAACTTGAGGCGCGGCCTGGATCGAAGATAACGCGTGGCCCGGTCATGGACCTTAAACTGTCGCTCGAGATGACCCTTGCCGGGCTGATACGTGACGGCAAGGGAATGCTGGTCACAGGCCGCACGGTAATCCAGCCCGGCGACCATGTGCTGGTGTTCTGCCTGTCAGGCTCGATACACAAGATAGAGAAACTGTTTGGCTGACCTTGAAGCGCGTAGGCAGATGGCACGTAAAGAAGCGATAGTAAACTGGAAAATGCTCCTGCGGGTGGTGGGCTGGCTGCTGCTCATAGAGGGCGCTTTCATGCTGCTGCCTCTGCTCACGACCATTGTCTACAAAGAGGACTGCATGCCGTTTCTCTGCGCTATGGCCGTGACACTGGCCGTTGGAATCCTTGCGACAGCCTGTGTCAGGCCGGTCCGGTTCGATATGGGCAAGCGCGAGGGATTTCTGCTGACCGCGCTCGTGTGGGTGGTCTTCTCGCTTTTCGGGATGATACCGTTCATGATGTGTGACTCGCCGCTGAATTTCTCCGACGCTTTTTTCGAGGCCATGTCGGGCTTCACGACGACCGGGGCCACGACTATGCTCGACACCGAAATCATAGGCCACGGTATACATCTGTGGCGCTCGCTCATGCAATGGATCGGGGGGATGGGTATAATACTCTTCACGCTCGCGGTTCTGCCGATGCTTAATTCTTCGGGAGGAATGCAGATGTTCAATGCCGAGGTTACCGGCATCACCCATGAGAAGTTGCGTCCGAGGGTAAGCGCCACAGCCAAGAGGCTTTGGCTGGTTTACCTGTTGCTGACCATACTGCTCGGAGTGCTTTATTGGTTAGGCCCTATGGACGCGTTTGACAGCCTGTGTCATTCACTATCCACGATGTCGACCGGAGGATTCTCGACCCGGGCCGAGTCGTTGCAGGCTTGGGATTCGCTGTATGTGAAGGTGGTGACCACTGTATTCATGTTTGTCGGAGGTGTGAATTTCGCGCTGATATTCCGCGCGTCGACCGGCCAGTTCCGCGCGGTGTGGAGCAATGAGGTCTTCAAGCTTTATGTGTGGGTGATAGTGGTGATGTTTGTCATCTTCGATATTGCCATATTCATCAATCCGGAAGTACCAAACACGGTAGGCTCGCTTACGATTGCCCCCTTGTTTCAGATAGTGTCGACATTGTCGTCGACCGGTTACACTGTGGCTGATTTCGACGGCTGGGGCTCGTTTCTGCTTGGGGCGGTCATCATAATGATGTTTGTCGGGGCATGCGCCGGCTCCACATCCGGCGGTGCGAAACTCGACCGGGTGGTTCTGCTTTGGAAAAACTCCCGCAACGAGCTTTACCGGTGTATCTACCCCAACCACATTCTTTCGGTTGATGTCAACCGCAGCGCGGCTCCACCTGAAATCATCAACAAGGTGATGGTCTTCCTTAGCCTCTATATAGGTGTGATAATTGTCGGAGGGGCGTTGCTGACAGTCTGCGGGGCCTCGTTGAGCGACGCGTATTTCTCGGCGTTCGCCTGTGTGAGCAACTCAGGTCTTGATGCCGCCATCTCCCAGAACGGCGGGGCATATGCCCAGATTTCCGATGCCGGAAAATGGGTGCTGTCGTTCCTGATGCTGACAGGCCGTCTGGAGATATTCACCGTGCTGGTCATACTGACTCCCCGATTCTGGCATAAATGAGGCCGACGAGAGGTCAGTCGTGATGATATGGCTCGTTGCGCTGTATGGTCATAGCGCGGTAGAGCTGTTCGGTGAAAAACAGCCTCACCATCTCGTGGGGAAATGTCATTTTTGAAAGTGACAGCTTCTCGTTGGCGCGGGCATACACGGCCGGCGAGAATCCGTAGGGGCCGCCGACGACAAACCAAAGCTGCCGGGGGACAGTTAGGGTCTTCTTTTCCAGATATGCCGAAAATTCGCGTGATGTCATCTCACGCCCGCGCTCGTCGAGCAGCACCACAGTGTCGCCAGGCTGTATGCGTGACAGCATCATTTCCCCCTCGGATTCCTTTTGTTTCTCCTCGGTGAGTTTGCGTGAGGTCTTGACATCAGGCAATTCGAGGATTTCAAACGGGATGTAGCGGTTGATGCGACGGCTGTATTCCTCGATTCCCGCGCGCAGGTTGGCCGAGCCGGTCTTGCCGACAACCATCAGGGTTATTTTCATGATTGTTTGTTAAGTTGGGGTTTAATTAGTAATTTTGCAATGGAAAAAATCACCATATCAGATATGAAAACTCGCGAAGAACTTATAGACGACCTGCTTACCCTCGCGTTTGCCGAGGATGTGGGCGACGGCGACGCCACGACTCTCTCAACCATCCCTGCCGACGAACAAGGTGCGCAGCATCTTCTTGTCAAGGAGGAGGGGATTCTCGCCGGGGTCGATATTGCCCGCAAGGTGTTTGAGAAATTCGACCCGTCTCTCAAAATGACTGTCTACATAAATGACGGTAGCCGGGTGAAACCGGGCGACATCGCCTTCAAGGTGGAAGGCAGCGTCAGGTCATTGCTCCAGACCGAGCGTCTCATGCTGAACATTATGCAGCGTATGAGCGGTATCGCAACCCAGACCGCCCGTTATCAGGATCACCTTGAAGGGCTGAAAGCAAAGGTGATTGATACCCGCAAGACCACTCCTGGTCTGCGAGTCCTTGAAAAGGAGGCTGTGAAAATCGGCGGCGGAGGCAACCACCGTATGGGGCTTTATGACATGATACTCATAAAAGACAATCATGTCGACTTTGCCGGAGGTATCCCACAGGCCGTAAGAGCGGCCAAGGAGTGGATGAAGGCCAATGGAAAAAACCTGAAAATCGAGGTCGAGACCCGCAACACCGAGGAAATCCAACAGGCCCTTGAGGCGGGTGTAGACCGTATCATGCTTGATAATTTCACTCCCGAACGTACCGCCGAGGCTGTCAAGCTCATCAATGGCCGCACAGAGGTGGAGTCTTCGGGTGGCATCACCCTTGACACCTTGCGCGCCTATGGCGAAGCCGGGGTGGACTTCATCTCAGTGGGAGCGCTCACTCACTCGGTCAAGGGGCTTGACATGTCGTTCAAAGCCTGCTGATATCATCGGCAAGTTCGGCAAGCGAATTCACTATCCTGTCGGCTTTTCCCTGGAGGGAAGCCGCGGGATTGGTGGTCGCGAGTGCGATGACACGGCTTCCTGCGCGTCGGCCGGCCTCAAGGCCCTGGAACGAGTCTTCAAACACGATACATTCCGACGCATCACAGCCGACCTTGGCCGCGCCTGTGATGTAAGGCTCCGGGTCGGGTTTTGATTTCGTCACGTCTGCGGCGGTAACGATTGCATCGAAATGGCCTTTGAAACCAGGATGCTGGGTGAAAAGGAACTCCATTTTCTTGTCGTCGCTGCTTGTGACGATGACGGTCTTCATACCGGCCTCGCGGAGGGCATCGACAAATTCAAGCGCGCCGGGGAACACCGGGTAGACGATTTCATTCTCGAATTCGTGGAGCATCCTGTCCACGTCGGCCCTCACCTCGGGTTCCGGGAAATATGTCGTCAAGATGTCGTTGAGGGTAGTGCCCTTGATATCATATGCGAAAGTCGGGGAGGGGAGATGGTGAGATTTGCCCACTTTATCCCAGAAACCTGTGTAGAGCGTCTCGCTGTCGATGAGCACGCCGTCGAGGTCAAACAAAGCTGCCTTGTATTTCATAAATTTCTGTCTGATTTTCGTTTCGGATGCAAAGTTAGCAACAATCCTCTGAATAAGTCAAACTGAGCGGAAACTTTTCAGGTAGTCGTAGGGTTATACACATCGGGAGGATGTATGAATTTTAAACTGTGTTTAATTAAGTGAGCCAAGATACGCAAAAAGAGATTTCGGCAAAGAATCCGATGTCGCTCGGGACGCTTCCGATTGGCAAACTGCTGATAGAGTATTCCGTGCCGGCCATCATAGCGTCGGTTGCGATGTCGCTGTACAACATAATCGACAGCATCTTTATCGGTCGCGGTGTAGGCCCTATGGCCATTGCCGGGCTTGCGATCACTTTCCCGCTGATGAATCTGGTGGTGGCATTCTGTACGCTAATCGCGGTCGGAGGTGCCACAATCAGTTCGATCTTCCTCGGTCAGAAGAATGTTTCGAGGGCCACTGATGTGATCAACAACGTGTTGGTGCTGTGTCTGATTCATTCGGCTGTGTTCGGCGGACTTTGCCTTCTGTTTCTCGACCATATACTGGTCCTCTTCGGGGCGACACCAGAGACCATCCCTTATGCGCGGGAATTCATGAGGGTCATACTTTACGGCACCCCCATAACTTATGTCTTCATCGGCCTTAACAACCTCATGAGGGCGACTGGCTATCCCAAGAAAGCCATGATTTCGGCATTGCTTTCGGTGGGGGTGAACATCATATTGTGCCCCTTGTTCATATATGTGCTTGACTGGGGGATAGCTGGGGCGGCGTTCGCCTCGGTGTGCGGCCAGTTCACTGCATTTGTGTGGGTGACCATACACTTCTGTTCCAAAAGCAGTTTTGTGCATTTCAAACGTTCAAACAGATGGTTCACTCCATCGATAATCAAACGGATATATTCGATTGGCCTGTCGCCGTTTCTGATGAATGTCACAGCCTGTGTGGTAGTGGTATTCCTCAACAAGGCATTGCTTGATTATGGCGGTGCAGACGGCAATCTCGCCGTAGGGGCATACGGCATACTTAACCGCACGACTATGTTTTTCGTGATGGTAGTGTTTGGCGTGACCCAGGGAATGCAGCCGATTCTCGGATTCAATTATGGAGCCAACCAGTGGGACAGGGTGCAGAAGACTCTGCGCCGTGGTATCATGATAGGTGTCGGCATCACGGTCATAGGCTGTGTGGTCACGGAATGTTTCCCTGACACCATCAGCCGTATGTTCACCACTGACGCGCGGCTTATCGAAATCGCCAACAACGGATTCAGAATCTATTTCATGTTTTATCCCGTGGTGGGTTGCCAGATCGTGATACAGAATTATTTCCAGTCGATTGGCAAGCCTGCCATCTCGATATTCCTGTCGCTCACGCGTCAGCTTATTTTCCTGCTGCCTTTCCTGTGGGTGTTCCCCAGGATCTGGGGCATCAAGGGTGTGTGGGCCTCAATGTGTGGCTCAGATTTGTTGGCGTTCATAGTGGCTGTTGCCACACTGCTGTTTGTGGTTCATCGCCACAAGAAGGAAATCGCTGCCCGTAGGGTTGAAAACAGTCCAATATCTTCAAAATAAACCAATGTCGAAGACAACGCTTCAGCTGAGGGTTGATCCGGAAACAGCCGGTACCCGTTTACGCCTTTTGGCCGATGTCTCCACCCGTATGGGTGTGGATGTCAACCGCATAAAGGAACTAAGAATTGTAAAGAGGTCGATTGATGCCCGTCAAAGGCGGGTGATGGTCAATCTGACGGTGGATGTGTTTCTTGACAGTGAGCCGCGACCTGACGATTCAATTCTGTCGCCGGTAGAGTATCGCGAATTGCCTGCCGACGCGCCATCTGCCATAGTTGTCGGGGCCGGCCCGGCCGGACTGTTCGCCTCCTTGCGCCTGATAGAGGAGGGGATAAGGCCGATTTTGCTCGAAAGAGGCAAATCGGTGGAGGACAGAAGCAAGGACATGGCGCGCCTGTCGCGCGAGAATGTGGTTGATCCCGATTCCAACTATTGTTTCGGGGAGGGGGGCGCCGGAGCGTATTCCGACGGCAAACTTTACACACGAAGCAAGAAAAGAGGCCCGGTGGAGAAAATCCTCAATGTCCTGGTGCAGCACGGGGCGAAGGAGGATATCCTTGTCGACGCGCATCCCCATATCGGCACAGACCGGTTACCGCAGGTGATAAGGGGCATCAGGGAGAGGATTATAAAATGTGGGGGAGAGGTGAGATTCCAGACCCGTGTTGAGAGGCTGGTCATCGAGGCTGGACGAGTAAAAGGGGTGGTGACCGCCTCCGGCGAGGAAATCAACGGCCCGGTGATTCTGGCCACGGGGCATTCTGCCCGCGATGTCTACCGTCGTCTTGAGGAGGACAAGATAAAAATCGAACCGAAAGGTATTGCGGTGGGGGTGAGAGTGGAGCATCCACAGGAACTCATTGACCGCATGCAGTATCACAGTCCGAAAGGGAGAGGTAAGTTTCTGCCTCCGGCTGAATATTCCATGCTTACCCGTGTCGGCGGACGTGGCGTGTATTCGTTCTGCATGTGCCCGGGAGGATTCATTATCCCGGCCGCCACATCTCCTGGTCAACTTGTGGTAAACGGGATGTCTCCTGCATCGCGTGGCACAAAGTGGGCAAATTCAGGTATGGTTGTCGAGGTGTTGCCTGAAGACCTGTCGGAGTATGATAATTACGGCAACCTGAAGGTGATGAAATTTCAGGAAGATATAGAGGCACGGTTTTCCAAGGATGCCGAAGGCACTCAGAACGCGCCCGCCCAGCGGCTGACTGACTTCGTCGAAGGTCGGGACTCGGCATCCTTGCCATCAACCTCTTATGCGCCGGGGATACATCCGGCGCGCCTCGACAAGCTTTTGCCCGGATTTGTCGCCGACCGTCTCAGGGAAGGATTCCGAGAGTTCGGCAGAAAATCAAGAGGCTATCTCACACGCGAGGCGGCTGTGATTGGTGCGGAGACGCGCACCTCCTCCCCGGTGAGGATTCCGCGTGATTCTGAAAAGCTGACCCATATTGAAATCGACGGTCTCTATCCATGCGGAGAGGGTGCGGGATATGCCGGCGGTATAGTCTCCGCGGCTATTGACGGCGACCGTTGCGCCGCGTCGCTCGCAAGTGTCGTTAAAGAATGATACCACGTTTCGGGCGTGGTCAGATTTCCGGCAGTCCCTCGGTGTAAAGTTCCCATTCAGGGTCTTCCTCTGCCTCAAATTCCAGAGGAAGAAGGGGAAGCGACTGCAGGGCCTGGTTTATCTTCTTGTTGAAGATGCCGAGGCTCTGGGTCTGGAACACCCATTCGCGGCGGTCGTCGCCGGTTGAGATTTCGGTCAGCACAGCCACGGGGTCTTTACGGAATGTCTCGGCGAGCAGGTCTGTGGCCTGCTCCATCAGTTCAGCGGTAGGCTCGTCGGGCATGCCGTCTGCACCTCCCTGGTATGGCCACGCGATTGTCATCCGGTAGATGAAGCGTGGGTTTTCCCGGAATTTTTCGATGTCAGTCCTGACGGTTACGATAATCGTGCGGCCGTTTTCTGTGCTTTCGGCGGGATATGTCTGCCATTGTCCCTGGAGTTCTGTCATGTTGGAATCTTTTTTGCCGGCGTTGGCTGGCATTGTCATTTATTTATCTGCAAATATAAGGAATATTGGCGGGATTTCGTAAATTTGTGGATGGAAAAGGGAGATGTCTCTTCCGTTGCTTATGAAACAAAAAATAAGACTATATGTTTTGTTGGTGATGGTGGCGTTGGCCGGGATGGTTCAGGCCGTCGCGCAGATCAATGCCGAGCAGATTGTCAAGGTGGGGCAGAACGCGCTCTACTTTGACGACTATATACTGTCGATACAGTATTTCAACCGGGCCATAGCGGCCAAGCCTTATCTCGCGCAGCCTTATTTTCTGAGGGCCATCGCCAAGTTGAACCTTGAGGATTACCGGGGTGCTGAGAGGGATGCGTCAGAGGCCATCAGCCGCAATCCGTTTATCCCGGAGGCTTATGAGGTCAGGGGTGTGGCGCGGCAGAACATGGGACAATACCAGGAAGCAGTGGAGGATTACGACCATGCCTCCTCACTGTTGCCAAACAATTGCAATCTTTTGTTCAACAAGGCGTTGGCTTTACAGCAACTTGGCAAGGCCGACAGCGCGATGGTGGTGTTTGACGGATTGCTTGAGACTCATCCCGGATATGCCAACGCCTATGTGGCGCGTGCGCGCCTGAAGGCTGAGCAGACTGATACTGTAGGGGCTATGGCCGATCTTGACCGCGCTCTCGGGATTTCGGCAAAACTCGCTTATGCCTATGTCATAAGGGCCTCGCTGGAGATGTCTTCACCGGCTGGTTACGAGAGTGCGGAGCAGGATATTTCCGAAGCGATACGTCTGGAACCCAAGGAGGGTAACCTGTATGTAAACCGTGCGTTCCTGAGATACAATCGTGATGATTATTTCGGTGCTATGGCCGATTATGATTATGCCATCCAGCTAGACCCGCTGAATTCCGCCGCGATATACAACCGGGGATTGCTAAGGATGGAGAGCCGCGACAATGACCGCGCTATCGCTGATTTCTCGCGGGTGCTTGAACTTGATCCGGAAGATTACCGGGCGTTGTACAACAGGGTGTTGCTTTACAGCGAGACCCGCAACTACACCAAGGCGCTTGAGGATGTCAACAGGCTGATTGAGCGATTCCCCGAACTGCCGGAGGCCATTTACATGCGCTCTGACATCTACCGAAGCCAAGGGAAGATGTCGGCCGCCGAGACCGATTACAAGCGTGCGCTGGCTATGGCCAAGGCATTACCTCCGGGAGGGACAGCCGTGGAGGGGAATGATGTCGCTGGTGCAGGGAATGTCCGAGATTCGGCTGAGGGGAGGACTGGAGGCCGCGAGGAGGAGTTGTCGGCTGAATCCGTCGCCAGGCGGTTCACTGCTTTGCGAACGATGGATAGCGATGTCGACCTGCAACAGGATTTCCTTAACCAGGGAATAAGGGGCAAGGTGCAGGATCGTGACCGGAGAATATCCCTCGAGCCGATGTTCGCATTGGGGTATTACTCATCATCGGCCAATACGGCCACTGATGCCAGAAGTTATATCAAGGAGGTCGATGACCTGAACGCCACGCGTATGCTGCCCTTCCTGTTGATGGTGGGCAACCGTGGGCTTACCCCCGCCGATGAGCAGCTGCTTGACAGGCATTTCCAGTCGGTGGAGAATTACAACAGGTATATGGCCTCCAATGAGCCAAGGGCGATTGATTTCTTTGGCAGGGCGATGGATTATGTGACCTTGCGTAATTATCCGGCGGCTATCGCCGACCTTGACAAGGCGATTGCGCTTACGCCCGACTTCGCGCTCGCGTATTTCATGCGCGGGGTGGCCCGCCATGATATGTTGATGTCGGGCGGCGGATATCAGCCTGGCGGCGCTATGTCAGGCTTGAATACGGGTGGCGCGCAGGGGGCGGATGCCAAGATGGAGCTCCGCAATGTGATTTCTGATTTTGACCGTGCGGTGGAATTGTCGCCCCGTCTCGCGTTCGCCCATTATGACAAGGCCAACGCGCTTGTGGAGCTTGGCGACCTCACCTCGGCCATTGCGGCGTACCGCAAGGCTCTGGAGCTGAAGCCTGATATGGGTGAGGCTTATTACAATCTGGCTTATGTCTATTTCCAGTTGGGCAACCGGGTTGAGGGGGCCTCTAACCTGTCTAAGGCGGGAGAACTTGGCATTGCGCCTTCATATAATCTCCTCAAAAGAATGCACTGACGCGATATTGGTGCATTACAAGAGGCTCCGCCCCATTTGCCGGATTCAGGCAAACGGGGCGGAGCCTCTGTTATGATAAGGTTTTGCTGAGCGGAGTCGGTCAGTGATTATTTCGGGGGAAGTTTGCTGCCGGCCGGTACACGGTACTGGGTCGCGACTTTCGCGAATGGTGCATTGTCGGGAGTCAGTCCGGCTTTCACGGCCCGCTGGTATATAGCCAGCAGAGTGCGGTTGTAGAAGGCGCGGGTTGAGGGCTTCAGACCTTCATCAGCCATAGTGTCGTTGAAATCAGCCATTATGTCGGATGAGATGTTTGATGGCCGCAGCCCCTCTTTCGCGACAGTTTCGAGATATTTTTTGAAACGGGAGAGGGTGGCGAGATATTTGTTGATTCGTGATGGGGGTATGCCGGCTTTCTTATCTTCGGTCACAAGATTTCGGAAGAAGTCGATAAATGACTCTTCACTGTTGTCGAAAGCTCGGTTGCGCTCAAGGGTCTCGACCGCCCCGTTGAGGGTGGCGACCACTGCAGCGACGCGGTCGCGGAAGTCGTGGGCTTCACGATCCTCGTCACGTAGCCTGTCGGCTTGCATATCTGGGCCGAAACCATTGGCAATAAGCTGGCGCCATGCTTTGTCGCTCATTCCGGGAGCGTCGAATGTCCAAGTCAGGGAGTTGTCACCGTCGCCGACTGTGATTCTTGCCTGTCGTCGTGGGTTTTCACTCAGTGTTATTTCGGTCGCCATACGTCAAGGCGTGGTCAGGAGAAGTTGCCTTTGCAAACCTCCACGATTTTGTAGAGGTAGCGTAGCGACTCAAGCATGAAATTGGAGTTTACCCGGTTTTTCTTGTAGGCGCGCCGATGTTCGGCGTATATTCTGCGGTGTGACGAGAATCCTGAAGAGGAAGCTCCTCCGGTGCGCATCGTCACGAAATCAATCGGGATATACCTGGTCTTGATTTTGTGGAGATATATCAGCCGGAGCAGTTGCTCGAAGTCGGCGGCTATCTTGAAGGAGATGTCAAAGAGACCGTACTGGTTGTATATCTCCCTGCAGCAATAAAATGACGGATGCGCGGGCATGAATCCCATGCGCATCTTCTCCCGGGAGAATCCTTTGGAGGAGTAATATCTCACGCATTTGTCAAGACGGCCAGGTTTGACATAATGGATGTCGCCATACACGGCGTCTATGCGGGCGGATTCAGGGGCGGTGAACTCGGCTGCCACTCTCTCAAGCACGGTAGGAGAGGTGAAGAAGTCGTCGGAATTAAGCAGTCCCACAACCTCTCCGGAGGCGAGGGCGATGCCTTTGTTCATCGCGTCGTATATGCCATTGTCTGGCTCAGACACCCATTTCAATTCAAGTCCGCGGCTACGGTATTTGTCTGCGTATTTCCTGACGATGTCCATAGTGCCGTCAGAACTTCCGCCGTCAACAACGATATGCTCTACATTGCCATAAGTCTGTCTGACCACACTGCGAAGTGTGTCCTCGATGGTGGCGGCGGAATTCCATGTCGCTGTGACAAGGGATATTTTGAAGCTCTTCATTGTCATATGAATATCAGAAACCTATGTTGTATTCTTCGCGCAGGATCTGTTTGATTTTCTGTGGATCGCCTCCGCTTTTGCGTTTTATTTCCAGCACTTTGGCATCAACCAGTGTGCGGTACCACCATCCTTGGATGAATGAAAACAGGAATCCCTCTTTGCCTTCAAGGAAAGCCCCCTTGAACAGGTAACGGTAAAAGAAATACGCCGCGGAGCGCAAGAAAAGAGGCTGACGCGCGTATTTGTGCTTCTTGTTTCGTTTGGCGAGGGCCTGGCGTGAAATCACCTTGCTGCCGTCAGTCTGGGCCGCGCCTGTGATATTGTATTCAATGTCAAGCAGGTCGGCGGCTTCCCTCACAGCATAATTGACATGTTTGTGGCAGAACCACGACAGGTTGTTGAGGTTGTGGTCACAGAAATCATTGTCAAACTCAACGATTTCACTTTGGGTGAGCTGTATATGTTCATCCATAAGCCGTTGCTCACATCTGCCCTTGCCGTACTTGAAGATTCGCAGCAACTTGACCGGATAGATACCGCGCTTCATCCATTTGCCGAGGAATATATGGCGGCGGTTGAGCACCACGCCCGACGTCTCCTCTCCAAGAGTCGGCAGTTTCTGGCGGATTTCCTCTACCAGCTCTGGAAGCAGATACTCGTCGGCGTCAAGCCGCAGCACCCATCCGGTATCAGCCGGCAGCTGGTCAAGCGCCCAGTTGAATTGGTGGGCGTGATTGTTAATCCATTTGTTCTGGAGGATGTTAACTGTCGGATATTCGGCTGCAATATCCAAAGTCCTGTCAGTCGAGAAGCTGTCTACCACATATATGGCCTTGGCAATCGGCAGCACATTCTCGATACAACGTCTGATGTGAAGCTCCTCGTCTTTGGTCAATATGACGACTGTCAAATCAAGCATAATATGTTGTGGTAATTTGACAATAAATTTTTAAGATTCAATTGCAATTATGTCGGATTGCTCGTTTTTTGATTGGTTTTGCGGGGTTGCCCCCAGCAACAGTCCAAGAATCAATATTTTTGAATGTGGCAGAGCAAGCCCCAAGCACAGCTCCTTCGCCAATGGTCACGCCCATTCCAACAAACGCTCGAGCTCCAATCCATGCGTCTTTTTTTATCTCTATTGGGGCTGTGATCAGTCTGTTGTCAGCATCATAAATATCATGCGAAGCGGTACATAACATTGCTCCTTGGCTTACAGTAGCATGCTCGCCAAGTATAATCGAGTCAACATTATAGCATTCCACATTTGACGCCAAGCAACTGTAAGGTCGCATTGTTAGGTTTGCTGGATAGTATATTCGAGTAGAACTGTATATAACTGCATTCGGGGCAATTTTTGCACCAAAAAGCCTTAATAAAAAGCGCTTCCATCCAGAACCGATTGATCGAGGTAACCATCTGGCGCCGAGTGTCCAGGTGAAATTCCACGTCAGTCTGATAATTTGATGTTTAATCCCTAAATGGTTGACATAAGGATGGAGTCTGGATTCTGATTCAGCCATTGGTTTATTGCATATATTTGTTGAACGGTATCGAGCATGTCAGCCAGAACAGGGGGAACATCAGTGCCCCGGCAAACAGGAGCCATCCTTCGGCGATGCCATCGACCAGGAAAAATATCAGGAGGGAGATGGTCAATGGCGTCAGTTGTGAATGGCGTGTGCGGCATAAGTTTTTTGCGGTGGCAGATATGAACCAGCAGAACAGGGCGCCCCCGATTATGCCGCCATAGCTTAGCAGCGACATCCAGGAGGAACCAGGTTCAAGATAGGTGAGTTTCCCTGGCTCGTTTTTCCAGGATGGCCTGGGATATTCGTTGGCATAGCCGATTCCTATGAATGGAGATGAGGATATCTCTTTAATTCTGGTTGCCCAGATTTCCTGGCGGGAGTATATCAGGGAGTCATGGCTGTCGCCGATGGCGTTTTTGTGGACTATCACCTGGAGGGCCAACGGCGACAACGCGGCGAGTGACAGTATGGCAGCAGTTGCCAAGATTCTCGAGCGGATGCCTGCCAGATGTTTTTTGAGGCAGTCCATCATCAATAAGGTCTCGATGGTTATGGCCGCAATCATGGCTACTGTGGCAATACGAGAACCGGCCGCTACGCATGTGATGATGCTTATGACTGTGGCAATGGTCCAGTAAGCTGCGTGTGTCGATTTGTCTGACACTAATGCGTTGTGAAAGACAATCACAGATACAAATCCGGCTATTGGAGACAATGTCATCCCTTTTTCGAAAACACCTTTGAATCCATAATAAAAGAATGTAGTGTCTGACATCTGGCGGCCTGTGGCCATACAATAAATCCAGATGGTAAAGGATGCGGCCACCATTATGACCAGAATCCAGAACATCATCTTACCGGTCCATACTCTCGCCAGGCGTAGCCAGGGAGTGGTCAAAAGCGGGGAGAACGTGAGCAGGCCGATTGTGAACGCGGCGAAGCGTGACACGCGAAGTCGCAATTCAGGCTCGGGGTGCATAATCAACGTGAGTCCGTAGTATATGACCAGGCTTGCGAGCGGAATGGAAATCGTGGCCCGTCTTTCAACGCAGGCCGCCAACACAATCAAAGACAAAGTAGTAATGGCGGGCAACGGTATGTCAATAACGCCTGTGCATCTCACACAGATGACAGATGCGAGCATTACAGACAGCGTCTGTACCAGTATCAGCCGGGTGCGATGTCCGGTGTGCAATGTCGTGTTATGACCGGGCATCACGCAGGGATTGCCGTGATTTGAGCAGATTGAAGACCGAGACGCATACGCGGGTCTGGAAAATCATTGAGAGACCGCCGTAGGTCAACAGGCAAATGGCTATTCCCAGCCCGACCTGTATCCATTCTCCTACTGCCACTAACTGGACTGAAAAGGCGGCTGTCGCCATCAACGCTGCTATTATCAATGTCGGCAATATCAGTCGGCATTGCCTTAACAGGTCAAGTCCAATATGCCTGCCCGACAGATGGGCGTTTATGGTGAAATTCAACGCTGTGCCGCCCAAAAGTCCGACACAGACCGCAGACAGCCCGAACGGGATTGTGACGGCAAGCAGGGAAAGACCCACCGCGACATTGGCAACCTGGAGTTTGAGGTAGAGGCCGCCTTTGCCATATATCTCGAGAATCATGAAATTGATGGAGTTCAACGGGAAGAAGAGGAAATATAGACACAGAATCCTCAAAAGCCTGGCGGTATAGAGCCATTGGTGGCCGATGAGCGCGGTGGTCAGCGGAACCGCCAACGCGGCTATCCCCAACATGAGCGGGGCAATGAAAAACATCGACAGCCTTATGTATTCAGAAACCATTCCGCATAATTTGCGAGTGTCGTCCTGGTAGCCGCAAAACATCGGGAAAGCCGCCCGGTTGACGATACGTGTCAGATTCTCGGATGCCATGCTGCCGAGCTGCCGCGCGTTGGTGTAGCATCCCAGGGCATAGGCCGAGAAGACCTTGCCGATGGCCAGCACATAAAAACTGTTGTAAAGGCAGTCGACAACCTTGCTCATCAGCAGTTTGCTTCCGAAGCCATATAGCCGTCGGAAAGCGTATGCCGAAAAAAGCAACTTTGGACGCCATTGGGTGACCAACCAGAGGGTTATGGCTGTGAAAACCTGGTTGGTGAGTTGCAGGCATACGATTGACCACGCGCCATAGCCATTGTATGCCATATATATGCCTGCGAAGCCAGATGTCAGAGTCCCGACAAAAGTTGATTTAGCCTGAGTCTTGAAATCGAGCCGGGAAGTCAACACCGCCCGGTGGACAACCAGGGATGACTGTATGGGTATGCAAAGGGCCATCACCCGGAGCAATCCTGTGAGCCGTGGTTCACCATAGAATCCGGCCACAAGCGGGGCTATGGCGAAGAGCAGCAGGTAAAGTATCGCGCCGCTTGCGATGTTGACGTAAAATGATGTCGACAGTTCGGCCTCGTCGCGGTCAAGCTTGCGTATGATGGCTTGGGACAGGCCTCCCTCGGCTATCAGTTGCGAGATGACGATGAAAAAGGCAAGCATCCCCACCAGACCATAGTCGGTAGGGGAGAGGGCCCTCGCCATGAACACGAAGACAACGAATTGCATCCCCTGTACGGCAAACCGCTCGAACGCGCTCCAGGAAATGCCGGCCCTGAGGATCTTGTATTTGTCTGTGTGCGCCATATTCAATCAGGCCATATGGAGGAAATCCGGAGTATCTCCCTCTTTTAGAATCCAACTGTACAGCTGATTCATTTTTTCACCCAAAGATGCAACCGAGTAGTGCCGGGAAATTAGTTCGCGTCCTTTTCTACCCATTTCGTGCAGGGATTTATCTCCTATACGGAAGCTCTCCAGTATAGTTTTGTTTATCTCTTCCTGGGAGTTCTCTATCCACCATCCACATTTGTTTTCAGGAAGTTCTTGCCAAGGCATTCCTTTCGATGCGATAATAGGTACGCCGCGTACGAGAGCTTCTGTCACGATGTTGCCAAAATTTTCAAAATCACTGGGGACAGCAAGAATGGACAAGGATTTTATAGCGTCATCTTTTTCTTTACCAGACAAGAAACCGGTCATTTCAACGTTCGTGAGACCCAGATGGGCGATTTTAGATTTCAGAAATTCTGTATAACCAGCATCTCCACCGCCTATGATTCTAAGTCTGGCATCGGCTGGAAGTTGCTCTTTCAAATCATACATTGCGTGTATCAGACGTTCGACCCTTTTGCGTGGGTGTAGTCGCCCGAGGTAACCCACGGTGAATGTTGGTTTGTCAGGAATCGGAGAGTCAATGACTCCTGTGGTCTCTATCGGGTTTGGGATTATGGCTACAGGTGTCTTGAACCCAAGATTCCGGAAATGCTCCATTTCCTCCCGGCATGTGCATTGTACAGCGGCGGCATTCGTGAGTATCTTACGTTGATATAATGCCATAGACAGCCGTTTGATTAACGCATTATGCGCAATCGCCTCAGGATAAAGCATTCCTCTGAGTGTCACCACATATGGCTTTCCAATGCTGCTGGCATATGATGAAACTGTATGACCATGCAGCATCCATATTCCTTGGATATGGTATATGTCAATATCTTTGATGTCACGCAGCAACTGTCTTAAGCCAGGTACATATGCGAGGGTGCCAAATTTTGAGTGCTTGGTGTATATCGGATTCGCGTCGTCGTCAATCAGACGGTCTCCTTCAGGCAACGGCGCTGTTATGGCTGTCACATTGTGTCCACGGTTTCTGAGGCCCTTAATCGTGAGCCATGTGCTTAATGCGGGTCCACCGGCCCATACATCAAGAGCTCCGGAATGAAGAATGTTCATCGTTGATAAAGTCGGTGTTTCTTCTGGATTTCTGATATGTGTTTGTTAAGGATGGCGGCTTGCCTGTCACAACTTATGGCATTCTTATATTCAAGATTGTTCTGCTTGGCGACGGCAAGATATTTTGGGCTTTTCAAGAGGGGTATCAAGCACTCGGCCAAAGCATTTGAATCTCCGGATGGAAAAATCGCACCTCCATTGGAATCCTTGATAAGAGAAGCTGCTCCGAGTCCGTCGCTGATCACCACGGCTTGCCCTCGTTGTATGGCTTCATTTATTCGTATACCCCATGGCTCCACCCGTCCGGGAGCGACGAGGATGTCAATCTGAGGGATAAGCTTGTCGTATTCCTCAGCATCCAACACTCCTTCAAATCTGACAAGGCCAGAGAGTCTATAGCGTTGTGCCATCGATTTCAGTCTTGTCTCCATTCTTCCACGCCCGGTGATATGACATACAAAATTATCAATACCTTGTTCAGATAATTTTCTGATAGCCTTTATCAGGATATCCACTCCTTTGTAATGTTCAAGCAGTCCTGGACAAAGCAGGTGTATCAAGCCGTCAGATGCGTTGGCATACTGTGTTTCTTTTCCTTCATCCGTGAAGTAACCGAAAGGATAGATGTCTTCGGGGCTGAATCCCAATTTTTGGAATTGCCTGAAATCTCGCTGTGAGTTTCCTGATAGACACATCACCCCGAGGCTTTTGGATGCGATATCGCGAGTATGGCGCGGCAGAAGCAAACGGATGTATGCGCTCTTGACTATTTTCCGCATTCCATGCTCGAGGTTGAAATACGCCTCCGACATATTACAGAATGCCACATTCTTTGAAATGGCATATTGTATCAGTTCTCTCATTCTTGGCGGATGTGTGATGCCGTTAAAGACATGCAGGCGGTCGGCATATTTGTCAATCAGAGATTTACCTGTCGTAATCCAATCCTCGTCAGAGATGATAGTGTGGTTGGGAAACAATTTGCCTTTGTCAGCCCATCCCATTGCCTTGCGTGAGGCGCTTAGGCTTCCTGTCACCACTATGCATTCAGAATCGTATGTCTCGCAATAAGCTTTGAGGACATTGATCATTCCTGCACATGGAATGTTCCACCAAAAAACAGTCTTTTTATATGTCTCTTTCATCTTGAACCAGGTTGTCTCATTTTTTTGTTAGAAGAATCATAAAGCCCATATAGCGCGGGCATAACGTATATCAGCGGACTTACAATGGAGCCAAACATCATGGAGCCAATGACAGATGACAATGCCGCGACACCAAACGCGAGTCCATACGGTCGACGTTGTTTATATGAGCGGGTTACAGTCTTGACAGCAATCGTAATCAGTATCACATACAAGGCGGCCCCGAGCACTCCGAAATCGCAAAGAGTAAGGACAAGACCCGATTGCATTGGTATAAGGGCATTGCCGATTGTCTGGCCTGGAATATGGAATGTATATTGCGCGGTTCCGTAGCCCAGCAGACGCAATTCGGGATTGGGATCCCAGATAATATGGTCGAGCACTATTCGTTCCTGACGGTCATCTTCCATCTCTTCTTGTGCGCGTCCAAACGAACGTTCATATAACAGGTCCATAAATCCTGTGCTTTCAGTCTGCTCTTGTCCAGGGATTGTATCTATTTTTTGCCATTCAGACCATAGGCTTACGGCCAAAATTGCCACAATTCCCAAAGGCAATAGTTTGCCTGTAAGATTTTTCAGAGGAAGGAACCACAAAATGACCGGCACAGCGATGGCAAATGTAATCAGTGCGGCAGATGAGAAAGTATAAATCAGCACGAAAACACCGGCACATAATGCCGCCAGATGGTATTTGGGATTGTTGTACCGGTATATCTTCTGGCTGAACATCACAAGGGATGCGAGAAGATATGGAAGCACAAAAAAGGCCAAATTCTTTGGTTCTCCGCAGACACCATAGATCCTTAATATAGTTGTGCCTCCAGACTGAAACGTAGCCTCTGCATTTGTGGAGCCATCCTGGCGTAGGATGGGCATAAATTCAATCCCTGCTTTAAGACACAAGAAGTGTAGCAGGCCAAATCCAATGGCGACCTCAACTGCAAGACAATATTTCGGATATAAGTTTTTTACAAATCCACGTGGTAGCAACGCTCCGAAGAAAAGCAAGGAGGCCGTTGTGAGATATGTGTAATTGGTGTTGATTATTCGTGAGATTTTACTGATATGGCGTGCATATTCCTGAGGAGCGATGAATGCGAGTATGTCGCCAGCCAACAGCGCAATCATCAAAAGCACCACAAAAGGCCTTATGACATTATTTACTGGTGTTTTTCTCCGAGAGCCGTTAAGGAATAATATGCTAAGCACCATCCCAAGGGCTATGATTTTTGTGGGAAACCAGATAGTGAATGCAAACTGATAACAAAAAGCAAACGTAATCCCCCAGAAATACAATACAAGGAGATTGAAAAATTTCCGGTTTATGACGAAATAAACAGTTAAGGCAACAAAAATGTAAAAGCCTATTTTTTGTAGTAAAAACCAGATCATATGTCAGAAGTCGGCCAGAAATCAGCTTTTTTTAATCAATTTTTTGATGATATTATAGTATTGCATTGCAGCCCTTTTATAGGTGAAACCAGATGCATAGTTCATAACTACGTCTTTCTGGGAAGGCTTTTGATCTAATTTCAATATCGCGTCTGACATATCATTTATATCAGTGGGCGAGAATAAAATTGCATATCCTCCAGCAACTTCCGGTAAAGAGGTGACATTGGAGCACGCCACATTCACCCCCTGGGAGAAAGCCTCGATTACAGGAAGTCCGAAGCCTTCGTACAAGGAGGGAAAGATTAAGCCCTTGCTATTTGCGATAATCGTTCTTAAAACATTGTCCTCCTGAAACGGAATGTTATATATACCATCGTGGAATTCAGATTTTATATGGGTCATATATTCCTCCACATTTCCGATAAGTAAGAGGTCTGGCAAGCCGGGATGTGAAATCCGGGCATTGCGGTATGCTTTAATCAGATTGTCGATGTTTTTACGTCTGGAGATTAATCCCCACCATACAAAGTATGGGCGGCGGGGTATTATTTGGTCGACGCCTGAGTCCGAAACTTCATCAGCGTTGAACCAAAACGGATTGATTCCATTATGGATAATTTCTATGGGAGTCTTGACTTGGGGGAAGAAATTGGCTATGTCATTTTTTGTGAATTCTGAGATGGCAACGATTGTAGAGAGCTGTGGTAATTGACGGTTAAGACTATGGCGGGTCCAGT
The DNA here is from genome assembly GCA_910575615.1 of Bacteroidales bacterium. Taxonomy (GTDB): domain Bacteria; phylum Bacteroidota; class Bacteroidia; order Bacteroidales; family Muribaculaceae; genus UBA7173. The sequence continues at coordinate 54,706 of CAJTEX010000012.1, forward strand.
ATTTGAAAAATGTGGCATATTTCCCTGTGCTTAGACCTTTAATCGTAGACAGGTCTGCTAGTGAACATATCTGAGGTCCGTTGAAATTGGGTATATATTCTATATGCCCGGGGTTTAAAAAAAGGTCAACATCGCAATCCAACTTCACATAATTCAGCCCCAACATCTGTTTTAACATCACTGATTTATGTGGAGCGCGGAAGAATTTTATTTCAACATTAGGCAGGTTGTTTATCTCATCATAAAATGTTTTCAGGCGGCTGGGGAACGGACGTCTGCTGTAATAAAGTTGAAATTTATCCTCAGGATGTTCTTTAATCAGCTCCATTGTCATCCCCCTGACAGGGAAGCCACTGGTGAATGATGAGAAACAATTTGCTGAAATTGCAATGTTCATAATCAGCCAGGATATGAGTTAATTATACTGAATGTGATGTTAAGATTCTGTGGGTCACCCTTCACGTTTTATGAGACGTTGTGACATTTTCTTCGAGACAAAGAGGTCTATGAAAAGATATACTTTCAAGTACGGATACAGTAGAGGAAACGCCTTGAAATACGATCGGCGCATCTGTTTACGTAATGCTGCGTCCTTGTAATACTTGTTATCAGGGTTGAACATGAACGTTGACCATAGCAGCAGGCTGCGAAACGCGGCCTGGGATTGACAACCCTTGATGCCGGATTGTCTCAGATAATTGTCAAGATATGTCAGTGTCTGGGCTATGGCATCGAAACGCTCGGGCCTTACATTCCGCATTACAGAATGAGGATTGTCCCGGTAACAATAAAGTCTCAAGTCTGTTTTCTTGAGTGTCAATGGATGTGCCACAGACAATTCAAGGTTGAACATTGTGTCTTCTCCAATTTTAAGCCCGTTGCGCATCAATTTGATGTTGTTTTGAATCAAATCCCTGCGATATATATTCCCCCATACAGTTGACAGAATCTTTCCCGCCAGAATTTGTCCGGGAATTTGTTTGGAAGAGAAGTGTGTGACAGTCTCTTTTACAGTCGGACAGATGGCATTCAGGACAGATGTGATGTCTGAGAACGTTTGGAAGCCAAATGATATAATGTCATAGGCCGAATCTAAATGCCTGTCAAGTTTTTCGAGAGTATCGGGCAACAGTATGTCATCGGAGTCAAGAAACGTGATCCATTTTCCGCTGGCCATCTCCACCCCTCTCATTCTTGAGTATGCCACCCCGGAGTTTTTTTGTGTCACAAGTTTGATTCGGGGGTCATCCAGGTAGCTGTCGGCTATTGCCGCAGAAGCGTCAGATGAACCATCATCGATAATAATGAGTTCCCAATTGCTCAAAGTCTGGTATTTCACGCTGTCGATACATTCCTTAAGGTATCGTTCGCCATTGAAAACCGGTATGATGATGGAAATCATTTGGATTTGTCTTCGCGAGTTATCGGAGCCCAATATAATGTAAAATCCGCCAAATCACGACCTTTGCTGTCAGCGGTTTGGGGTCTGTCATTGATTTTGCGTCAATCTTTTTGTCGCGCCAACCTCCCGACACACGGTGTATGCCGTAAACCTTGTCGATTGACTTATATAAAGGACGGCAAAAATAATAAGATGGATAGACTTTTACACCATTGCTCAATGTCTGTGGCTTGTCCTTTTTTGAAGGCCGCCAGTCAAGGCCATATGCTGTTGCTTTCTGCGCCTGCATATGTGATATGGTTGTCTGATTGAGAATGGGGGAGCCATTCTTGTCTTTTCCGGTCACAAAATGCCGTCCTTCATAATAGTCAAGGCATTCTTTTATGAACGGATGTCCTTTGACAGCTCCCATAAAATGGGATGTAAGATATACATATCCATCAGTATTGACCCAACTCTCTTTGCCTATAAAACATTCGTCTGCCAAAAAACGGTCGATATTTTTGAATAATTCGACATCGGTGTCAAGCCATATACCTCCATACTTGTTGATTGCGAATAGGCGGGTGTAGTCGGCAGCAAAAGCCCATTTCCGCATCTGTATTGCTTCTCTTACGAAATCGGAATCAGTTTCCCGCATAAGACGGTCCATATCCCACAATACAAACTCGTAGTCGGGAAGCAATTTTTTCCAGGTTGATATGTATGCTTCTACATCAGAGGGAAAAGCTTCTCCGCTGAACCAACTATAATGTATAAGTTTTGGAATCATCGCGTATATCTCTTTTGATAGATATTCTTGTATGACCATCGACCGAAATTCCAGCCGAATATCTTTGCTGCCAATACCAGGAGTTTCTGTGGAGAACGTGGGCTACTCACCAAATAAGAGGATGGGATGCCGGCTGTGATGTTTTTGAATTTGTCAGAAGGAAAATTATGGCATCTCAGGGACTCGAATGCCAGATTTGCGCCCATCTGTTTTAAGGCTTCAGCGTGATAAGCCTTGTCGATATTGAGATAGTCCCATTCATATACTTTTAATAGCTGATGGATATATTCTGGCTTAATGTCGGTTGTATATCCTCCGGAATTGATTCGATAGTGGTATAATGCTTCCGGGACAGTGCATAATTTCAATGGGCGTATCGACAATAATTTCTGCAGAATCAAATGATCCTCGCCCATATTTATTCCGGGCTCGTAGTAAATATTATGGGTGGTAAATAAAGAGCGACGAATCAATTTGTTCCATGAATTGTAATATGAGGAACGCATTATTTCATCTCGGGTAAGCTCGATGTCTGTAAGGTCATTGAACTTACGAATATTTTCCTTTGAACTCCCGTCGTTGTATTCTGCGACATAACCGAATATTACGATGTCGGCATCTTCCGCCTTGGCTTTGGTGTAGGCTTTTTCGTATGCCGACGTGTCTACCCAGTCATCGCTGTCACAAACGATGATAAATTCACCTGTGGCATTTTCAAGCCCGGTCTGCCGCGCTTTCCATAATCCTCCGTTGCGCTGGTGGATTACTTTTATACGATTGTCTCTTTCTGCCCAGGAATCACAGATTGAATCCGAACCGTCGGTGCTGCCGTCATCCACCAAAACAATCTCAATATCCTGCAATGTCTGCTCTATAAGGCTTGATAAGCACCGATCAAGGTATTTGGCAGTGTTGTAGACCGGAACAGTGACAGAAACCTTCGCAGAATCATTATTCATATGTAACTTTGTCATCATCAAAGTCTCGGTATATACCCGTTTTTTTGATTGTTAAAGGGGTTCCGGCGAGTAAAGAAAATTCAGGGACATCTGTGTAGTCTTTGGCTATATAAGATCCTGAACCGAAAATGATGGAATCTGGAATTTTAGCACCAGCCATTACCCTGCAAAATGATGGAATCCAGACCTTGTCACCAATCCGAATCGACCCATATCCTTTTGTCCGCTTACCATCAGTTGTTTTTAGGCTATGGAAGGAAGTGTCCATAAGGACGCTGTCCCACCCAATGAGACAGCTTGCGCCGATGTTGACTTTATGATAGGCATATATGATTAGACCATTTGTTGCAATGAAATTGTCCCCGAATGACAGTTTTCCCTTTTCTCCAACCTTGATACAACAATTATGTCCCAGTTGGCAGGTGCCGTAAAATTCAATTTCCCCCTTGATGTCAAGAAAAACTCCAAGATTCGGACGGTTTGTATCGAAATCCTGACCTATTTTTATCATTCCGAAGTTTGTTTTTTTGACTTTAAGAGTGCATTTACCTCCAAGTTTCACAGTGCTTTTTGACATAAAAATCACAGGAAACTTGCGTGCTTGTCCAAATGGGAAATATTTGAAATTAAACCAGATGGTCTTATGGATGTAAGGCGCAATCAACCATAGCAGATGGAAAAAATTACAGATGACAGTTCTTTTTGAGGCCATTTGTGATTTCCGTTTTTCAGTCGTTTTCAATTTGAGATAATGAGCGTTTTATATATGAAGCCGTCTCATTATGCTCTTGGGAATCCTGAGCAATTCTTTCGTGCAACACGTCGGCGCAAACCAGAAAAGACGTGATATGAAAGACAGGTTCTCGCGAAAATTTCCAGTTATTTGGCTTAATATAGGTATGAAAAGCGGTACGAACTTATCTCTGTCTGCGTCCTGAAAGTCATTGCCAAAATAATTTGATATGGCTATGCGGTTTCTTAAGTGTCTGTATGGGTGTTTATAGATGTAAGTTGTAGCTCCACTGGATAGACGCCTGTAACCACATACAATATCCCCAACGCAATATGTTTTTCCTATTGAGGATGCGGCCATATACAAAGTCAAATCTCCGAAGACAGGTCGTTTGATTTTGCTAAGTTCTTTGTAACACGGGGAATTTAAAACCTCTTTGCGATATACCACTGTGGGGGTTGGAACATAAAAGTGCCGGTATGATTCCAAAGCGGTATATTCACGTTTTTCTAAAGGGAATGTGTCTTCAGACAATCCTGCGTCATAATGCAATCTGGCATTTGCGAACACCAATGAGTAATCCGGATGGGATTCAAGGAAATCTACCTGCTTCTGTAATTTGAGAGGGTCAGTCCAGTAGTCGTCTCCCTCGCAGAGGGCGACATATTTTGCACCGGAGGCTTCCACGGCCGCGTTCATAATTCGTCGCAGGGAACCATCTCGTTTGGAGTATTGGTTCTCTGTCTCGTAAATCGGCTTTATTATGTCAGGATATTTCGCGGCATATTCGCGTATGATGTCGGGGGTGCCGTCTGTGGATGCGTCATCGTGGACTATTGCGACGAATGGAAAGTTTGTCTTTTGCATCACAAATCCCTCCAGCGCATCACGGATATATGGCTCGTGGTTATAAGTTGCGCATTTAATGGCGACAAGATACTTATTCATAAAATAAATGTCTAACCTTTATTTGTATTCTGGGGGAAGATTCACCTGAGTTCACGGTTTTCTCAAATTCGCCATTATACCGGAGCATTTAATCGCGTTGTTCATCTGCTGAGGTTCTTTAGGAATTTGGCCGGACAGCCGGCGTATATAGTATAATCCGGCATGTCCTCAAGCAAGGTGGAGCCTGCGCCAAGTATGCAATGGTTGCCGACATGCTTGACCTTGCCTGACACGACCGTGGCCCCCTGGCCTATGTGGGTGTTGTTGCCTATGTCTGAATACGCCCCGATCATGACATTCCCTGATATCAGGCAATTGGCTCCGACCGTTGCAGAATGGGCGATTACGGAATTTACGGTTATGACCGTGTTGTCGCCGATGCGGGAGTCCCCCTGCACGATTGAGCCCGGCATGATCTGGACGCCGTCGCCTATCTCGCAGCGTCGTGATATGACACAGGAGGGATGAACCAGCGCTGGAACCGTCCCCCCCTTCTGCACTATCATCGTGTATAGCCGCTCCCTGATTGCCAGGTCTCCCATGGAGAGGGCGAAGAATTCCCCCTCCAGGGAATCCCGGTCATTAAGGTATTGGAAGCTACCCTTAATCTCGTGTCCGAAATAATACTCCCCGGTCCTGTCATCATTGTAATGCAGCAGGGACTTTATCGCGAAACCGCAATCCTCAGCCAGGTCCATGACAGTCACGGTGTTGCGTCCTATTCCCAGGATGTTCAGACTTTTCATCGCTCTAAAAATGGTTCAGAGTGCCTTATTTCTCACAAATCACTGATTTACGTTTCCCGGATTTCAGGACGGGGATTTCCTTGACGTACTCAATATCAACCACTGCATCCTCACCGAAATAATTCCTTATTTCTGAGATGACCGCGCTGGAGATTCCGGCATGTGAGGCCTCTTCCGGGATTACCCTGACAAGATAGTTCCCCTTTGCCTTCTGCACGAACTGCCATTGCCTTATGCCGTCAATGTTTTTCAGGATTCTCGCCAATGTCATCGGTGAGACCGGCTCATCCTTAGTGTTATAAACAAGGTCCATTACACGGCCATAAATCCTTGACAGGTAAGGCGTGCCGTCTTTTTTCTTCTGCATGATTCCGCAATTACCGTTCTCGTAGCGGATCATTGGGAACGCATAATTGTAAAGGTCGGTGATGACCAGCCTGCCCAACTCGCCAGGTTCGGCAGGCTCGTCAGAATCCATTTTCAGCACCTCAAAATAATACGACGGGGTATTCAGGTGAAAAATGTCTTTCTCTTCCCCTGAGACGGATTGCTGCGCCAGGATTCCGTTTTCCTCGTTGGCATATTGTGAGATTATGTCACATCCAAGATATTGCTCCACCAGCGTCCGGGTTTCCTCGTAGAGCGTCTCGGAGCCGGCGATGGCTATTTTCAGGAACGGGAGAGGAGGCAGATGGTGATCCCTGACATATTTTGCAAAGATGTCAAGGGTGGATGCATACCCACGGATGGCCACACATCTTTCACGGGCCATGGAATCATAAAGGTCCTGCAACTTCTTTTCCGACAGATCGGCGATGTTCCAGGCAATTATGTTCTCCCGCAACTGCTGGGTCTTCCTCTTGTTCTGGTATTTCGACCAGATTCGCAGCTGCATCAGCTTGTCATGGGAGTTGAACCCGACAAGTTTGCCATAAAATTTCAGCTCGGCCACTCTGCGACACCGCTTTCTGGAGTCCATCGGAATCGCAAACGGAGTGCCTGTGGAGCCTGAGGTGCGCTGGATGGTGTATGGGGCCTTCTGCCAGGGCAGGACATCCTCGGGGACAAGGTTGAGATTGTGGTTCTCTGTCAGGAATTTCTTGTTGGCTATCGGGAAATCACCCAGGTTGTCAGGGTCGCAACCCTTGTACAAACCTGAGCTCCGGACGGCATGCGTCAGCAATTTTTTCAGGGCCTTTTCCCGGCGGGCCTCACTTTCGGCGAAACTGCCCAGATATGTCTTTCTGATGTCGGCGTACTGTCGGTAGACCCGGCCTCCGTTTAACAGGTCTTTGAGCCAGTATGACCACCTGAGAAAGCGGGCGTATGTTTCAGCGGCGATGTTGAGCTTTGACATCTGTAGGCAGAGGCTATTGTTTGACCTGAGCAATGACACGTTCCACATCCTCTTGTGACAAGGCGTGGTGCATGGGGAGGCATATCACGGTGTCGGCCATTTTGTGGGCCTTGGGCAGGTTCTCCTTGGCGGCGGATGGGAGGCTGCGGTATGTGGAGAACTCGGAGATGAGGGGATAGAAGTAGCGGCGGCCGAGCACACCGGCGTCCTTCATCCTGAAGTACAGCTCGTCGCGGGTCATCCCGTACTCCTCGGCGTCGATGAAGAGGGGGAAGTAGGAGTAGTTGTGGCGCACGCCTGGCATGTCGTCGAAGAACCGGACGCCCGGCACACCGCGCAGTGCCTCGCGGTAGGCCACTGCCACCTCGCGGCGCGCGGCTATCGCGTCGTCGACCTGACGCAGGTTCAGCAGGCCGTAGGCGGCGCGCATCTCGTCGACCTTGGAGTTGATGCCCGGGGCGACGACCTCGGTCTCCCCGGCGAATCCGAAGTTCTTGAGGTAGTCGATGCGCTGCTTGGTCTTGGCGTCGTGCATCACAAGCGCGCCCCCCTCGATGGTGTTGTAGACCTTCGTGGCGTGGAACGACAGCGTCGACATGTCGCCGGCCTCGAGGATGCTCCTGCCGTCGACCTCCACACCGAACGCGTGCGCCGCGTCATAGATGACCTTCAGCCCGTACTTGTCGGCTATCGCCTGTATGGCCTCCGTGTCGCAGGGCTTGCCGTAGACATGCACCGGCATTATGGCGGTGGTCTTGGGGGTTATGGCCGCCTCGATGCGGGCCGGGTCGAGGTTGCCGGTCGCCGGGTCTATGTCTACGAACACGGGCTTTATGCCGTTCCACCACAGTGAGTGGGTGGTGGCCACGAAGCTGTAAGGGGTTGTTATCACCTCGCCGGTGATCCTCAGCGCCTGCAAGGCTGTGATCAGGGGCAGTGTGCCGTTTGTGAACAGGCTGACGTACGGCACCTTGAGGTACTCTGCCAGGGCGGCCTCAAGCCTCTTGTGGAATGAGCCGTTGTTGGTTATCCACTTGCTGTCCCAGATCTCCTTGAGCAGCGCGTGGAACTCCTCCAGGTCGGGGAGCAGCGGGGATGTTACGGTGATGTTCTCCATAATCGAGAATGGTGTCCGGGGAAACTGCCCGGTGTGTTTATTTCCTGATGTTCCTTATTTCTTCGATTTCCGGGAAGCGGAAGAGCAAGGCTCCCCCGAGATACACGGCGGCCCCGGCGGCGATGGCGCAGACGAGCGACAGCCAGCCGTTGCCCAAGGCGTTGGCCGTCAGCCGCGCGGCGACGAACATAGCCCCCGACAGCAACAACGTCGGAAACAGGTCGCGCAGCTGGGCGATGATTCCCATCCCGAGGAACTTCCCGTTGTAGTGGGTGTTCCACACAAGCGACAGCAATGAACTGCACACGCTCCCCCAGCACATGGCTTCCAGCCCCATTGGGATGGTGACACACAGGATGGCTACACCCTGTATCTTCTTTATGATCTCAAGCCTGAGGAACAGGTCGCTGCGCCCCTTTACCATGAGGTAGTTGAGGTTTATGGCGTGGATGGGATACCACATGCTGGAAAAGGCGATGATGGAAAGCAGAGACGCCGCGTATATCCATCGGTCTGTGTACAGCACATTTATCAGGGGAAATGCCACACCGCCTAATCCGAGGCAAAGAGGGAATATCACAAATGCCGCCAGGCGCAGAGTCCGGCGATAGCCGTTTTTCAACGTCTCGTCATTGTCCTGTAGCTTGCATAAGGTCGGGTACGTCACCGACTGTAATATGCTTGTCGGAACGGATGACGCGAGCTGGGTCAGGCTTGACGCCCGGTTGTAGAATGCGAGGTCGGCTGATTTGTAGACCTTTCCGATGGTGATGGCGTATATGTTGCTGTAAAGGGTGTCAAGCAGCCTCGACCCAAGCATCTTGGAACCGAAGCCGAAAAACTCCTTGAAGCTTTTCTTCGAGAACACGAAAGATGGGCGCCATTTCACCTTACACCATACGAAAACGGATGTGATTATGGTTGATGCAAGGCTCTGGAACACCAGTGCCCAGACTTTGAAATCAAGATATGCGAACACAATACCTACGCACCCTGATATAATCGCTCCACAGAGATTGAATTTGGTCAATGCCTTGAAATTCATTTCCGCGTTAAGCAGTGTGCGGTGTACACCCACCAGCGAGCCGATTACAAGCCTGATTGATGTAACTCTCAGAATTGGTGATAATTCAGTCATTCCATAGAAGTCAGCCACCAATGGCGCGCATAAAAATAGAATGCTGTAACAGATAATGGCGATTATAATATTGAACCAATATACAGTGCTGCAGTCCTCTTGTGTACGGTGATTTTTTCGAATCAGGGCAGTCGAGAATCCTGAATCTATAAATGCTTCGGCAATGGCAGTGAACACGACCAGCATCGCCACCATACCGAACTGGTCAGGCATAATGAGGCGTGCAAGAATTATGGAAATGACAAGTGCTATGACCTGGTTGGCTCCTTGTTCGGCTATGCGCCAAAGCACCCCATTTACCGCTTTGTGTTTCAGTGAGTTCTCAACCGACATATCTTAGTTACTATTTACGGTTTAGAAATATTCCGAAAATCGTGGTACGGGATATGATTTTTGATACCAGGATGCAAAATCCAGAGATGATTAATGCCAAACAGATGACTGCGATAAACGTCAGAAGAGGGTTGTCAGATATATGGGTATAATATTTGACAATGAAAAAGTGAATAACATATATGTCGAGGGAGTATTGTCCTATTTTGATTAGTGGGACTGAAATGTATTTTGGAAGACCAGCGTGCATTTTCTTTATAAGGAAGTAAATATAAATAGCGCCCAGTAGATAACCAAATACGTTTAATAAGAAATTAATGTTGCCAGATGATGGTATAAGAAAGGCCGTTAGGGCGACAATTAATAGAATGGATGAAAGTAATTTGCTGGTTGTGTCTATGTGATTACGTGTTATTACGCAGCCTGCGATAAAACAGGGATAATACCTTGCGATATATGAGAAACCGGCAATATTATCAATGAATTCTGGACCATATTTGCTTAATAACAAAAAGCAAACCTCAGTGCCGATAGAGCTGCATATTAATAATGGATATGAATGTCTGAATAACTTGTGTTGACAGTAAAATACAATTAAAATCAGATACAACGCTTCTAAAAACCAATACCCATGCTTCCCTATGGATGTGAAAATATGTAATGGGTTCTCATTATAAAATAATGAAGCAAACAGGCACGCGGCAAAAAACGGAACTAATATGCGAAGTGTGATTTTCCGTAACTGTGTGCCATAAATGATTTCCGGCTTATATGCAAGAAGCCCGCTGCATAGGAAGAATAATGGCACATCCACTTTGCAGAGGGTTGCAATTGCTGAAACCCCTCCTCCTGTGTGCTGCATAATCACCAGCAGCATTGCAATACCTTTTGCTATGTCAATGTAGCTTTTTCGAGGCATATGAGACGTAAATCTTTATAAAGCGATCAAGATGAAACATAAACATAAGTGGTAATAATCTTGCAATAAAATGATTTGGAGAGTAAAGAGAGAGGAATTGCCATCGGTGCTGCCTTACGGCATGCCCGATGGCGGAGATTTCGTGCGCGTTTTTGTTTTTTATTGCCAGTAAGATTTGATTAAGACCTAATATGGTGAATAGCTTCCGCTTATATTTGCTATTGGTTATGTAGTATTCGCTGATGATTTCCGCCACCATAGGCAGAAGAATCTCTGCGGCTCGAATCAGCTGTTTCGCCGGATGGTTACGTTTGCTCAGGGAGCTGGCTGTCGAAAAATGGAGGTAATGATATGACGCATCAGATGTCAATGCTATTGATTTGCACTTAGACAGGTAGTCAAGTACAAAAATATGATCCTCGTGATATGATAATTCCTGAGAGAATCTCAAATGGTGAGACTCTATTATGTCTAGTCGAAACAACTTTGCAAAAGGAAAGCCGTTTTCGATGATGGCGTATTTGACAATCTTGTCAGATTCGGCAGGTTGAAGACTGATGGATTCTCCATCAGTATATGCAAACGCTATCGCGGTGCGATTCTCTTCAGGGTAACAATGTGTGACGTTGGCATATGCTGCATCATGAGAGCCTAATGCCTCGCGCATAGATGACAGATAGGTTTGATCCACATAATCGTCTCCGTCTATGAAGCATATGTATTTACCTATGGCTTTATCGATGCCATTGTTTCTGGCCGCGCTTACCCCCTGGTTTAATTGATGAATGACTGTGATTCGGTCATATTTCGATGCGTATTCGTCGCAAATTTTCCCGGATGAGTCTGGACTGCCGTCATCTACAAGTATCAGTTCCCATGATGTGAAGCTTTGGGCAATAACAGACTCGATTGTCTTTCTGATGAAAGCCTCGACATTATAGACTGGAATTATGATGGATATTTCAGGCCTGCCCATTACTCGATCGCAGAGATTGCAGTTTTGGTCGTATCTATGGGTGAGAGGGAGGAGGTGGGGAGGGAGATGGTGATGGTGAGGAGGGAGGCCAGGGGGAGGGAGAGGCGGGTGGTGCGGGAGCGGGAGGTGATGGGGGTGAGGGTGGTGGCGCGGAGGCCGGAGAGAGGGCCGTCGGTGATTTCAACTGTGGTGCCGATGGGGAGAGTGTTATTCTTATGAGTGTTGTCCTTCTGGGAGGATTGTGATGTTGCAGGAACGGAAAGGGAGGTGACGGGAAAGGTGGTGGGAGAGGCGGAGGTGGTTGGTGAAGATGTGGAGGAGATGAGCGGAGTGAGTGATGCCTGGAGGGTGTCGCGGGTGGCCCAGATGGATATGAAGGCGGCCATTTGGGGTTCGGGTACCGTCAGGTAGGTTTTGTCGGAGGAGAGGGGCGGGCGCGTCGTGTCGGCGGCTATTGGTGTCATCTTGAATTTGAGACGGTCGTCTATGCGCCGTTTGTAGTCGATGATGCGGCTCCAGCTGGCGTGGACGAATATCAGGGTGGAGATGGCGGGGCGCTCGACGGCGACAGGTCGCCTGCGTGGTTTTTTCACATAGATGGTCTCTTTGGGTAGATACACCTCAATGCCTGCCTCGCGGAGTGATGCCTCGGCTTTAAGCTCGAATTTGTAGGCGGCCATGACATACCATTTCTCTATGTTGGCGTCAAGGGGTGAGACCGTCATTTTCTCTACGTGTTGTGAGAGGGGTTGTGGTGTGTCGAATTGCTGGTATGATATAATCTTAGTTCCAGAAGATGTTTGTAAGCTTCTGTGAATCAATTAAGTAAGAAGTATTCGCAATTCTTTGACACCGTAAGGGAGGGTATAAAAGTATTTTGCAGTGATTTTTGGCTGACCATATCGGCCAAAAATCACTGCAAAATTACATAAAACTTAACAAATTACCCCCCCCATTTGTGAAAGTTTGTTAACAAACTTTTTAAAGTGTTGATTTGTGAGGGGTTTTATATCTTTTTAGCTTTTTGAGGAGCTAAAGCCTGGCGGCGGGTTTGGTGGTCAGTTTCAGGGAGAGGTATCCGAGTATACCGGCGGTAAGTGAGCCTATGACGATTCCGAGTTTGGAGAGGTTAAGCAAGTGAGACTGCAATTCGTCGGCGGTGTTGAAAGTGAGGTTGGCAATGAAGAGCGACACGGTGAATCCGATGCCACCGAGCAGCGCCACTCCCGAAATCATAGGCCATGTGGCATGGTCGGGCATGGGGGCGAGTCTTAATTTTACGGCCAGCCATGAGAAGCTGAGTATGCCGAGGAACTTTCCGAGCACGAGGGAGATGATTATGGCGAGTGAGACACCCTCCAGGGCAGCCCCTGGGGTCATGTCGAGGAGGTAAATCCCGGCATTGGCGAACGCGAACAACGGGACTATCAGGTAGTTGACAATCGGATGTAGCGAGTCTTCAAGTTCCTGGAGCGGGGAAATCACTTTGTCGGAGGCCGACTCTATCTGCTTCAGCCAGTCCATCTGCTGTCCGGAGAGTATCGAGTAGCGGGTCAGTGCCTCGTCATTCTCGGCTCGGAAGTTGCCAATGGCGCGGCGTATTGTCTTGATGTATCCTTTGGGGTTGAACACCGGTTTGGCCGGGATGCAGAATGCCACCAGCACTCCGGCTATGGTGGGATGTACTCCCGAGTTCAGGAACAGGAACCATACCACGCCTCCGAGCGTGAGGTAAAAAATCTTGCTTTTTATCCGGATGTGCTGGCCTATGCAAAGAATGCCAAGCACAATGGCCGCGCCGATGAGATACCACAATTCGACATGTGCGGTATAGCCGATGGCGATGACGAGAATGCCACCGATGTCGTCGACCACGGCGAGGGTGGTAAGGAATATCTTCAATGACAGCGGGACACGCGACCCGAGCATGGCAAGTATGCCGAGTGAGAACGCGATGTCTGTGGCCATCGGTATGGCAGCACCGCCGGCGTAGGGGGTGCCCCCAGACAGGAGCATGAAGATGCCTACCGGCAGCAGCATGCCGCCTATGGCGGCGACAATCGGCAACAGCGCGTTGCGGAATGACGCGAGTTGTCCCACAAGTATCTCACGTTTGATCTCAAGGCCGATGGTGAAGAAGAAGACTGCCATAAGCGCGTCATTGATGAATGACAGCAGCGACATAGGATGACCGCCGTTGGAGAAGAGGTTGAAACTGCCTATCTGCAACCTTACCTCTTGTTGCCAGAAGTTGAAATAATACTGGTTGAGGGCGGGAATGTTGGCGATGACCAGTGCGAGCAAAGTGGATATTATCAACACATTGCCTCCTGACACATGCCTGCGGATTGCCTGTCGTGCGGCATAAAACACTCGTTGGTAAGTCTGTGGTCTGATTTCTTGTGTTTCCATTTAAAATGTTGAAACTGGTTGAACGGTGACTGTGACATCGAGTCACGCAGATTTCCCTGCCATCATAACAGATATTATATATAATGGCAGGCGAAACGATATTGTTTGCAATTGATTGCTATAGAGGAGAGGTTATGTCGGCATACAGGTCGGGATTGACCGAATCGAGAGTGGCGAGAAAGCTTTCCACATAGTTGTCGGCCAGTCCCTCTTCACCTTCACGGCGAAGGGTGCTCTCCGTGACCCTCACGTCGATGAGGATTTTTTCCATCTCGAGGCTGTCGGGGGGGCAGATATGGCGAGTCTCAGCGCCTGTCTGCGTCCTTGAGCAATGGCAGTCTGTCGCTCCTCTTCAATAAGGCCGGCAGGACGTTTATCAGGACTGCCGCATGACAGAAGGGTTGAGAATATCAACAGAAATATAGCGGTATGGGTAAATTTCATATCATTGCTTAATCGTGGATTAAATGGGCCGAATACGCTCCGGTATGTCAGCTGGATCAAGTCGGGCAAAACGGAAGAGAGAAATCAGTCGTCGGCAAACAGCACCATGGCGACTTTGGCGCATGCCTCGGCGTCTGCCAGTGCGTTGTGATGGTTGCTGAACGGGATGCCGAAAAACTCACATATGTTGGGCAGCGAGAAACTTGGGCACACTGTCCGGGGGATGGTGCGGCGCGCTTTCATCATTGTACAGAAAAACGGCCTGTCGGGAAAATCCATGCGGTATGTCTTGTGGGCCGCACGCAGGCATCTCTCGTCAAACGACTTGTTGTGTGCGACGAAAGGCAAATCGCCGGCCATCATCGCCAGGCGGTGCCAGACACGGTCGAATGTATCACATTCTGCCGTGTCATCATATCCTATGCCGTGAATCTGCTCGGTGAAATATCTGAAATAGTATTCCGGCTCAGGCTTGACCAACTCATAGAAACGGTCGACGATGATTCCATCAACCACTTTAACCGCGCCGATGGCGCATATGGATGAAGGCTGGTTGTTGGCCGTCTCCACGTCAATGGCGACAAATGGCTTCATTCGGCATCGGGTTTATGATTGCCGTCCAGCAACATCTCAAGGCGTTGCCGGGCCTCTTCCATAAGCCATAGAGGGGTTGAAGTGGCCCCGCATATGCCGACTGAGACTTCTCCGCAGTCAGCCGGGAACCATCTCGGGTCGATTTCCCGTGGGTTGGAAATCAAATGTGTGGCGGGATTTACCTCCAGGCAGTTACCATATAGTACTTTCCCGTTGGAGCTTTTCTCTCCGGCGACAAAAACAATCACGTCATGCGAACGAGCGAACACCTGCAGTTGCTCCACACGGTTGGAGACGCGTCGGCAGATGGTGTCGAAGCTCTCGAAGCTGACATCAGGATTGAGCCTGTCGCGGATCATCGCTGCAATTTCCCTGAATCCGGCCACTGATTTCGTGGTCTGGGAATACAGCACCACCGGGCGTGATGAATCGATCTTGTCAAGGTCATCAGGCCCCTCGACCACAATGGCCTCTCCGGATGTCTGGCCGACCAGGCCGTTGACCTCGGCATGGCCGTTTTTCCCATAAATCACAATCTGGGGCCGGTCAGCGGGGGCCACGTCATATGAAGCCTTGATGCGGCGCTGGAGCCGCAAGACGACCGGGCATGTCGCGTCGATTATCTCGATGTTGTTTCGCCGGGCCATCTCGTATGTGGATGGTGGCTCGCCGTGGGCCCTAAGCAGCAGTTTCACATCATGGAGGGTGGCCATATCAGGGTGTTCGATGATTTTCAGCCCCTTACGCTCGAGCCGTCCCACCTCGTCACTGTTGTGGACAATGTCGCCCAGGCAATAAAGTGTGCCTGAGCGGTCGATTTCCTCCTCGGCTTTCTGAATGGCGGTTGTGACTCCAAAACAGAATCCCGAGCCTGGGTCAATCTCGATTCTTGCCATAGGCGACAGTTCAGTTTGACGTGCTGACGCGTTTGACAGCCTCGCGATAGCGTGCCAGCAGCCAAGCATTCTGCTCGTCGCGCGTCATATATGAATTGTCAAGATCAATAGCGTCCTCGGCCCGTCGGAGCGGGCTCTCCTCGCGAGTCTGGTCGATATGGTCGCGGTGCGCCACATTGGCAAGCACCTCCTCGAATGAAGTAGCGTGACCTTTCTCTATCAGTTCTTTGAGCCGTCTCTGGGCGCGGGTCTCGGCCGAAGCGGTCATGAAAATTTTCAGTTCGGCGTCGGGAAAGACGGTAGTGCCTATGTCACGTCCGTCCATTACAATGCCTTTCTCAGTCCCATATCCCTGCTGCATCTTCACAAGGGCACGGCGTATCTCTGGTATGGCCGCCACATATGAGACCTTTGAGGACACATCCATCCTGCGGATGCGCTCCTCTACATCCTCGTTGTTGAGCAACGTGTGTTGTGTGCCGTCAGGCATTATCCTGAAACCAATGTGGATTTCGGGCATGGCTGCCACAAGGCCCTTGGCATCGAGGTTGCCCTTATCTCCTGCCAGACCATGGTTCATCGCGTAGAGCGTCACGGCGCGGTACATCGCGCCTGTGTCGACATACCTGTAACCGATTTCCTGCGCCAGGGCTTTGGCTATGGTGCTTTTGCCCGTCGAAGAGAATCCGTCTATCGCGATTATTATCTTGTTGTCTGATTTCATATCAATATGAAGATTGTCACATTCCCGAACTGCCGTTCTCACCTGACAAGATCCTGGAGGTTCATGTTGAGGTTGAACATCATAGTCGTGGCTCCGGAATGGGGTTGGCCAAAGGCCAATGAGAAATTGAAGCGGCTCACACTCATTCCTGCCGCGATAGAGAATCCGCTCAGGAACGAACGCTTGTATGTGCTCATGTCGGTGCGGGTCTTGTAGTTGTAGCCGAGAGCGACAAAAAAACGGTCGGATGGCACGAAATCAACTCCGAACACCATATGCCTGAAAAGGTTGGAGCCAAACGACTCCTTCTTTTCGAATGGTTCGGATGAGGTGCCGTCGCCGCTGTCATAATAGGGAAGCTTCCATTTTGTAAGGTTCCACAATGTGACCGAAACTCTGACAGGTACTCCTGTGAATCCTTTTGTCGCGCCAAGACGCACATCCACCGGCAACCGGTCGTAATTCTCGTTGAACTTCTTAAGCTGGCCGCCAAGATTGGCCACCACTGCCGAGAAAGACCAGTCTGTGTCGGGGTCGAAATAGTTTATGCCCAGATCAGTCGTCACGGCGAATGCCGAATATTCCTCATAACTGCTGTACAGCAGTTTCATGGAGATGCCTCCTCTGAGACGCGACGTGATGTCATATGAGAAAGTCCCTGAGAAATTGAGGTCTTTCGGGGAGAAGGTGCCGGTTATGACACCGGTCGCGTCGGCCGCCTTCATCTCTCCATAACCGAAATATCTGATTCCGGCACTCCAGGCTCCCCGTTCGCCAACGGCGCGGGCATACTTCACACCCGCGAAGTTGGAGTTGCCAAGATAACGCATATAGTCCACCATCACCTGGTTGTCCATCTCGAATCCCAGCAACCCCGGATTCTGGTCGGCGGTGCCAAGCTCATCCTCGACTGTCGATATGTTGACCCCTCCCAGGCCATAGATTCGGGCCGAGGAGGTGACATTGAGGTAATTGTATGCCGTGGAGCCGTCCTGGGCCGTCATCACGGCAGGTGTCAGCGCGACAGACAGAGCCGCCACTCCACATTTCAGTATGGACCGGCAGCTTGGGCGTGAGGTGGATTTTTTTTTCGGCAACGTCATGAAGATGCGTCAGGAGTTTAGTTCCATCTATTATTTAACGCCGATTTGTCAAAGATATTATTTTACAGGAAGCTTATTCGGCACGTTTGGCCGCATTCCCTTCATAATAATTAATGTAGGCGAGATTGACCAGGCGCACACCCCCAGGTGTGGGATAGTCACCCGAGAAATACCAGTCGCCCGGACAACTCTTCACAGCGCTGTGAAGTCCGGCCAGAGTCTGATAGACAATCTCAACCTCTGCTTTTGTCCCTTCCGGGGTAAGCATCCTGGCCATCATCTCTGAAATCTCGGCGTCGGAGAATGGAGCGTATATAGCCTTGACGCAGTTGACCTGGCTGGCGGCAGGCAGAGATGTCTGCTGCTTGCATTTCTCGTAAGTCTCTTGAAGGATATGCTCCATGCCTCTTTCCTTCAGCAGCTCAACAGCCGCCCTGAAAGCCGCGAATTCCCCCATACGCGACATGTCGATGCCGTAATAATCGGGGTAACGCACCTGCGGTGAAGAAGACACAATCACAATCTTGCGCGGATGGAGACGGTCGAGCATTGCGATGATTGATTGCTTGAGGGTAGTGCCGCGTACAATAGAGTCGTCAATCACAACGAGATTGTCGATGTCGTTGACCACACATCCGTATGTGACATCGTAGACATGGGCAGCCAGGTCATTTCGCGAAGTACCTTCGGCGATGAATGTCCGCAGCTTTATATCCTTGATGGCTACTTTCTCGACCCTTAGTTTGGTATCCATCACCTGCTTTATGGTCTCAGGAGTCAACGCTCCGCGTTGCTGCAGTTCGGCGATACGGTAGGCTTTGGTCTTGTCAAGCTGGTTCTCCAGCCCTTCAACCATCCCGATGAAGGCGACCTCGGCGGTGTTCGGGATGAATGAGAACACCGAGTTAGGCAAGTCCCCACGTATGGCTTTCATAACTTCCGGCACCACGGCGCGGCCAAGTTCCTTGCGTTCCCGGTATATGTCAGCGTCGCTTCCGCGAGAGAAATAAATGCGCTCAAACGAGCATCTTTCGTTTTTCCCCTCGCCGAGTATGTCTGCGATTTCAATCTCTCCGGCTTTGGAGACGATGAGGGCCGACCCGGGTGTGAGTTCGTTGACTTCTGTGCGTCTGACATTCATTACCGTCTGGATGACAGGTCTCTCGGAGGCGAGCACAACCACTTCGTCGTCGATGTAATAGAATGCCGGGCGTATGCCATGGCTGTCTCTAAGGGCAAACATGTCGCCCGAACCGGTGGCACCACAGATGACATATCCGCCGTCCCAGGCAGGAGAGGCGTTTTTCAGCACCTCCTTTATGTTTATGTTGTCTTCTATCGCGATTCCGAGTTGCGGATCCTCAAGGGTGTCACGCAGCTCGCGGTATATGCGGTGGTTCTCGCGGTCAAGGGCGTATCCGAGCTGCTCGAGAAGCACGATGGAGTCGGAGTATATGCGCGGATGCTGGCCTTTCTTTACAATCGACTTGAAAATCTCGTCGACATTGGTCATGTTGAAGTTGCCACACATCATAAGGTTCCTCGACCTCCAGTTGTTGCGCCTGAGGAATGGATGCACATATGATATGCCGCTTTTCCCTGTCGTGGAATACCTCAGATGGCCCATGTATATCTCTCCGACAAAGGGGGTGAGTGCTTCCACCTCGCAGGCAGGCATGAAGTCTATGCCGTCTCTGTCAAGCTGGGGCATTACCGAGGCGAAAATCTCAGTGATGGCGTTGGAGCCAAGTGCTCGTTCACGGAAGACATATTCATGCCCTGGTACGGAATGGAGTTTTACCACACCCATCCCGGCACCCTCCTGGCCACGGTTGTGCTGCTTCTCCATCAGCAGATAGAGCTTGTTGAGCGCCCATGCGTAGGTGCCATATTTTTCCCTGTAATATTCCAGGGGCTTGCGCAGGCGTATCATAGCCACGCCGCACTCGTGCTTGAGTTGTTCCATCGAAGATTCAGACTTAGCCTGTTGCTATAACCGGCAGGTAATGACTGGTGATTCTGAAAGGGGGGACACGCTGTTGCCTACAACTCTATGGCGTGTCCCCCCTTTCGGAAGGATTTGATGTTATTATCGGATAAACAGCATCTCGCGGTATTTCGGGAGAGGCCACATCTCGTTGTCGACCATCAGCTCAAGTTTGTCGATATGGTAGCGGATTGCTTCCATCTTAGGTACGACATTGTCATGGTAGGCGATTGCTTTCTCTCGCTCGCTTTCGATGCGGTTGGCGTCCTTGCGGGCGTTGACCATCTCCTGAACATCCTTGCGGATTTCGGCTATGTGTTTCGACAACTTTTCGATGGCCGATTTGTCGCAGGCGGTAAGCTCCTCGGCCTTTTCCGCCGGGAAGATAGTGTGGAGCTTGGCCACATTCTCAACCAGGATGGACTGGTAGCGGGTGGCGACAGGCACGATATGGTTGAGGGCGAGGTCTCCAAGCACACGTGCCTCAATCTGGATTTTCTTGGTGTAGGTCTCCCATTTCACCTCATTGCGAGCCCTGAGCTCCAGGTCGTTGAACACACCGGTCTTGTTGAACATCTCAACGGACGCCGGGGTGAGGTAGGCATCGAAGATTTTGGGAACGGAAGTCTCGCAGTCAAGCCCGCGCTTCTGTGCCTCCTCTTTCCATTCGTCTGAATATCCGTTGCCGTCGAAGTGGATGGCCTTGGATTTGATGATGAGGGCCTTGGCCTCTTCGAGGATGGCATGGTAGAGCGACTCCTCGCGCTCCACGCGACGGTCGACACGCTGCTTGAATTCAGCGAGCTGCTCTGCTACGGCGGCGTTGAGGGCAATCATAGCCGAGGCGCAGTTGGCCGACGAACCCACGGCGCGGAACTCAAAACGGTTTCCGGTGAAGGCAAACGGCGATGTGCGGTTGCGGTCGGTGTTGTCAAGCAGGATTTCAGGAATCTGGGAGACTCCGACAGTGATGCCTTCCTTGCCTGCCAGCTCGATCAGTTCATCCTCTGTGCTTTTTTCGAGACGGTCAAAGATGTCGGCAATCTGCGAACCGGTGAATATGGAGATGATGGCTGGAGGCGCCTCATTCGCACCAAGACGGTGGGCATTGGTGGCGGAGGAGATGGAGGCTTTCAGCAGCGCGTTGTGTTTGTGCACGGCTGCCATGACATTGGCCACAAAAGTGATGAAGCGCAGGTTCTCCCTGGGGGTCTTGCCGGGGGCGAACAGCAGGGTGCCTGTGTCGGTGCCGAGGCTCCAGTTGTTGTGCTTTCCTGAGCCATTGATGCCGCTGAACGGTTTCTCGTGGAGCAACACGCGGAAGTTGTGGCGCTTCGCCACCTCGCTCATGAGCCCCATAAGCAAGAGGTTGTGGTCATTGGCGAGGTTTGTTTCCTCGAATATGGGCGCAAGCTCAAACTGGTTTGGCGCGACCTCGTTGTGGCGGGTGTGGGCCGGGATGCCGAGGCGGTGGCATTCATTCTCAAGGTCGAGCATGAAAGCTTCCACACGCGAGGGTATCGCTCCGAAATAATGGTCTTCAAGCTGCTGGTTCTTGGCGCTCTCATGGCCCATGAGGGTGCGTCCGGTCATCACCAAGTCGGGACGGGCGGCATAGAGTGCTTCATCAACAAGGAAATATTCCTGTTCCCAGCCGAGGTAGCTGACGACATGTCTTACATCCTTGTCGAAATAGCGGGCGACATCCGCAGCGGCTTTGTCAACGGCGTTGAGAGCGCGCAACAAGGGGGTCTTGAAGTCGAGCGACTCTCCGGTATAGGAGATGAAAATCGTTGGTATGCAGAGGGTCTTGTTGAGGATGAAAACGGGGGATGAAATGTCCCAGGCGGAATAGCCGCGTGCCTCGAAAGTGTTTCGGATACCTCCGTTGGGGAAGCTTGACGCGTCAGGCTCCTGCTGCACGAGGAGTTTGCCTGTGAATTCCTCAACCACGCCGCCCTTGCCGTCATGCTCGATGAAAGAGTCATGCTTCTCGGCTGTGCCGCCTGTGAGGGGGTGGAACCAGTGGGTGTAATGACGGGCTCCGTTCTCGATTGCCCATTGCTTCATTCCGGCAGCCACACTGTCGGCGAGCTGCCGTGAAATTGGTTGCTTGTTGTCAATGGCGTCGACGAGCTGGTCGTAAGTTGCCTTAGGAAGGTACTCAAACATCTTCTGGCGATTGAAAACCGCTTCGCCATAGAATTTTTCTGGACGTTCCGCTGGGGTCTCCACCGCAACGGCCTTGCGGTCGGAAGCCTCCTGAACCGCTTTGAATCTTAACAAAGACATAAGATTGGAATGAAGTTTTTATAATTAACGTAGGCTCAGACCCAGACAAACCTAAAAACTGGGGGCGTTGCCACGCGCAATTTCATAATCAGAAGCTTGCTGCTTTTATACGTCTTACAGCTTCAATGGTGTTCTCGAGGGTGTTGAATGCCGTGAGGCGGAAATACCCTTCGCCGGCAGGCCCGAATCCGGAGCCGGGGGTCCCTGCGACATTGCATTTCTCAAGCAGCAGGTCGAAGAATTCCCAGGAAGACATGCCTCCGGGGGCTTTTATCCAGACGTATGGGGCATTGACACCGCCAAACACCTCCATACCGGCCTCTGCAAGTCCTTCGCGCAGCACTTTGGCGTTGGCGAGGTAATAGTCCACGGCTTCTTTGACCTGGCGTTGTCCCTCAGGGGTGAAGATGGCGGCTGCACCGCGTTGCGACACATATGACGCTCCGTTGAACTTGGTGCATTGCCTGCGGTTCCAGAGATGGTTGAGGCTGACCTCTTTCCCTTCTTTGTCAAGCGCCTTCAGTTCCTTGGGGACGACCGTGTAGCCGCAACGTACTCCGGTGAATCCAGCGGTCTTGGAGAAACTGCGGAACTCTACGGCGCATTTGCGGGCGCCTTCAATCTCGTAAATCGAGTGTGGCACATCTTCTTCGCGGATGAATGACTCGTATGCTGAATCGAAGAGTATCAGAGAGCCATGTTCCAACGCGAAGTCAACCCAGACTTTGAGCTGGTCGCGGGTGAGGGTGGTGCCGGTGGGATTGTTGGGGTAGCAGAGATATATTATGTCAGGGACATCACCTTCAGGAAGCTGGGGAATGAAGCCGTTGGCGGCAGTCACCGGAAGGTATTGTATCTTGCTCCAGGCTCCGTCAGCAAGGATGCCGGCGCGGCCTGCCATCACGTTGGTGTCGACATATACGGGATATACCGGGTCGGTCACGGCCACGGTGTTGTCGGCCGACAGTATGTCGCCGAAATTGCCGGTGTCGCTTTTTGCACCGTCGCTGACAAAAATCTCAGAGGGGTCGATGTCGATTCCCCGGTTTTTGTAATCGTGGAGAGAGATGGCGTCGCGGAGAAATGGGTAGCCTTGCTCTGGGCCGTATCCGTGAAAGGTCGCGGAGGAGCTTTCGTCATCCACTGCCTTGTGCATGGCTTCGATGGCTGCCGGACAAAGCGGGAGGGTGACATCGCCGATTCCCATCCTTATCACGTCGGCTTCGGGATGGGATTCCTTGAATGCGTTGATTCTACGGGCTACCTCAGAAAAAAGGTAGCTTTCGGGAAGAATGCAGAAATTGTCGTTTAGGGTGAACATGATGTATGTAGTCTGGAAATTTTGGTTTATAGGAGACCTTCGGGCAGCTCCATCTCGCCGTTGAACACTGTGGTGGCAGGGCCGGTCATCAATACATTGCCTGTCGATTTGTCGCGGGTGATGCTGAGGTCTCCACCGAGAAGATGGATGGTCACATCCTCGTTGTCTGCCAGGCCGAGCAGTGATGCCGCCACCGCTGTGGCGCATGCTCCGGTGCCGCAAGCTTGTGTCTCGCCGCTTCCGCGCTCCCAGACCCTCATCCTGATTTCTTTCCGGTTTATTATCTGTGCGAATTCGATGTTTGCCCGGTCGGGCCACATGGGATGGGTCTCAAGCTGTCTGCCAAGGGAATGGATGTCGGTCTTGTCGAGGTCTTTGACGAATATCACCCCGTGGGGATTGCCCATGGATACTGCTGTGACCTTCAACTTGGTTCCTGAGATTTCTACGGGTATCTCAATGTTGCTTTCGGCGACCACCGGTATGGAGGCCGGCAGAAGGCATGGCGCGCCCATGTCTACCGTCACTGTGGCGATTAATCCGTCTGGCCCGGGGTGAAGGGTTAAATATTTAACGCCCGAAAGTGTTTCGAGCGTTAAGTCCAGTTTGTCGGTGTGGCCGTTGTCGTAGACATACTTGCCTACGCAGCGGGAGCCATTGCCACACATCTTTGCTTCCGAGCCGTCGGCGTTGAAGATGCGCATCTTGAAGTCGGCGCGTTCAGAGGGGCAAATCAGTATGATGCCGTCTCCTCCGACACCCTTGTGTCGGTCGCTGAGGAGTATTGAAAGTGATTCGGGGTTGGAGGGGGCGCCGTTGGTGCAGTCGATGTAGACGTAGTCGTTTCCGATGCCGTGCATCTTGGTGAAACGGAGCTTTTCAGCGGCTGATGAAGTGGAATGTCTCGGAATGTCCATATTGGAAAATTTCACCCCGCAAAGGTAGGGATTATTTCTCAACTCCGCAAAAGAAACCTCCGGAAATTTTGTGTAAAAATTTCCGGAGGCTCATAAGGGGTGTATGGCTGTCGTTTAGAATGTCCAGCCCAGTCGGAGGGCGGGCTCGATATAAGTGGCAAGGTTGATGCCGCTTATTTTGTCTTTCTTGTCAGACTCGAGGCTGTCGCTC
This sequence comes from Bacteroidales bacterium, assembly GCA_910575615.1. Classification (GTDB taxonomy): domain Bacteria; phylum Bacteroidota; class Bacteroidia; order Bacteroidales; family Muribaculaceae; genus UBA7173. Next base: position 79,007 of record CAJTEX010000012.1, read on the forward strand.
CAGTTGCCCTTGTCGTCATAGCCTCCCTTGGTGTAGTAGCCGGGATAGCTCTGGAAGCCGAACTTTATGCCAAGCTCAGCACCAACGAAGAGACCTTTGTAGACATAGAAGTCGATGCCGGTGAATGCCTTGACATTGAATTCGTTGTAGCTGCGGTCTTCTTTTGCGGGGGAGGAGGTTGTAAGGGCGTTGCAGACCTTGCTTTCGTAGGTCTTGCCGTTAGCGTCGGCGAATTGCGAGGTGGCGCTTGCGCTCTGCATGGCGTAGCCGAGTCCGGCTCCGGCGTAGAGGTCGACGCGCTTGTAGTTGAAGAAGTGACGCTCGTAGCCGAGGTTGATTGAGAATGAGCCTAATTTGTTTTTGGCCCAGTTGTCTTCGTTGTTGTCGGGATCTGCCACGGTCTTGTCGCTGTCGAGGCCGAAACCGATGCCGAAGCGGATTGCGTCTTTGTCAGAGAAGAAGTAGCGGCCTTTGAGCTGGTCGAGCTTGAAGGTGCCGAAATCGTTTGAGAAGGGGTTGAACTGCACTTCTACGGAGAAGTCACCTGCTTCGGGTGTGAATGTGTTGTCCTGTGCGATTGCCGAAGAGGCTGATGCTGCCACGATGGCAGCGGCAAGAATCATTTTTCTCATTGCTTTGATGTTTATGGTCTACGGGGTGTCTATTTGGCGGGGCAAGCCGCTGGTTGGTTTATTCATTGTTTCCCCGTGGACCGATTTAGTAAAACCTGGTTTATTACATGTAATTAAAGAAACAGTTGGAAACTGTGTGCTATGAGGCTCAAAAGCGTTGCAAAGTTAAGCTAATTTTCTTAAAGTTTCCTAATTTTTCTTGATTAAAATGCAAAAAGAACAAATAATTGGGCTTAAAGGCCAATGCGCGGGGGCCGCGCTTAAAACATATAGCCAAGATTTACCAGCAGATTTGATGACCCAAGTTCGTTGCGGAGCTTGGCAAAGTCGGTGCCATAGGAGATTCCGAGGACGAACTGGTCATATTGTAGTTTAAGGGCGGCATGCCATCCTGCCTGGAAGCGTCGCAATGCTTGCGGGCCAAGTGCGTTTTTTGAGAAAAGGTTTACGCTGCCTGGGGTGAATCCGTTGGTCTGCGCCACAGACTCTGGCTTGGCTGGTGACGATATGGTGGTGGTCTTTTTCCCTAAAGCCTGTATCCTGAAGTCGAAACCTATTTGGGGGATGACATATAACAATTCTGACACAGGCATGCGGTATGACAGGTTGAGCGGAATATTGAAATTCAGGAACTTTGTGGAGACTTTGGCCTTTATCTCGTCATATGTGGCTGTGTCATGGAATGTCTTGTCGCGGAAAGTCAATCTTGCATCCATGCCCGTGCCGAGATACAGAGGGTGGTTGCTGGTTATTCTAAAGTCGATATTGTAGCCGATCACAACTCCGTTTAGGCTGAACGCGGCGGCCGCCTTTGGGCGCAGTGTGTAAAGGTCATAGCCTGCGAAGATGGTGTTGATACGGTCTGGGCTCCCTTTTGTGGGAGAGGTGGATGGACCGGTTGTTTCGGACGCGGCGCACCATAAGGGCAAAAGAATGCTCAAAAGCAGGGCCAAATGGGGAAATCTGTATCTCATTGTATTTTGGACGGATTTTCTTTTGACATAATGGATGCCGGGAGAGGACGGCTCGCATATGAATACAACAGATTTCGGTTATGGAAAGGTTCAGTGCAGGGATATATGTGAGCGACCGGCTCCCGTCACGGTCAGCTTGGCAGCAGGCGTATGACGGGAGCCGGGGGTATGACTGACGGAGTGTGGCCTGTCAGTCGCGTCGCCTCGGTTTGATAAATCCGCAGGCGGATTGGAATTCCGCGAAAAAGTCGTGGGAAAGCGCGACGGAAATCCTGCAAAGCAGCTCAGTGTCGATAGAGCCTTTCCGTAGGATTTTGTAAACATTGGTGCGGTCGCAGCAGATTTCCTGGGCCAGCCAGGCGGCCGGACGCCTCTGTCGGCGCAGTTCATCGCTTATGAGAGAACCGATGTGGACCTTAATGCCACAATCTTCGGCCAAAGTAGAAACAGGATTGGTAGCCATGCCTAAACAAAGTTATGATGTTGTGGTAAAAAGAGTTTTCAAGTGCAAAATTAATACAATTATGCCAAAGTTGAAACATCTGGGCATATATTGTGGTTTTTAACAAATGCAAATGAGGGTTAAGCATCGTGTCTGATTCTTACATATTGTAAAGGTTGTGGCGGCAATGGCTAAAAATAGTAGAAAAATGGTCTACATCATGCAGTTGCGATTTTAAAATTGGGTGTAGACAAATTTTCAACAGGACACAAGGTAAAAAGTCCGGACTCGTCATAACGCGAGAGTCCGGACTTTTTTTATCTGAGTCTGATTTTTATATAATATGGATTGCTCAAAGTGGCATTGTGGTTATTTCACAAGCCCACGCTGGTGGAGAAGGGCGTCAGCCGACGGTTTGCGCCCGGAGAAAGATTCGTAAAGCGCCATCGGGTCTTCAGAGGAACCACTCTCAAGCACATGCTTCATCTTTGAGGCGAGTTCGGGATTGAACACCCCTTTCTCGCAGAACAGCTGGTAGGCGTCGGCATCAAACACCTCTGCCCAGAGATATGTGTAGTAGCCTGACGCGTAGCCGTCATCGCCGAAGATATGCTTGAAATAGGGTGACCGGTAGCGGAAGGTCAGCTGTGAAGGCATTCCGAGTTCGTCGGCCACTTTCTTCTCGAACTGGTCCACATCCACATCATTCTCAGGATTGAGGTGGCCCCATTTGAGGTCGAGCAGGGCAGCTCCTGCAAGTTCGGTGGTCATGAATCCCATATTGTGCTTGGAGGCGGCATTGATTTTCTGCACAAGAGAGTCGGGGATAAGCTCGCCGGTCTGGTAGTGGTGGGCGTAGACGTTGAGCATTTCGGGGTCGAACGCCCAGTGCTCGTGGAACTGCGAGGGGAACTCAACGAAATCGCGGTCTACCGAGGTGCCGCTCTGGCTCTTGAGCCTTACTCGGGAGAGCATGCCGTGGAGGCCATGGCCAAACTCGTGGAACATGGTCTGCACGTCATCGATTGTCAGCAGTGCGGGCGCATCTTCTGTTGGAGGAGCGAAGTTGCCGACATTGTAGATGATCGGACGCTCAACCGAACCGTCAGGATTCACCCACGAGGTCTTGAGTTCCTCCATCCATGCTCCCTGGCGTTTTGACGGGCGGGTGAAATAATCGGTCATGAATACGGCGAGGTGTTGGCCGTTCTCATCCTTCACGTCATAGACTTTCACGTCAGGATGATATTTGGGGGCATCGGGCATCTCCTCGAAAGTGAGCCCATAGAGACGGTTGGCCATCGCGAAGATACCTTTGCGCACGGAGTCAACGGCGAAGTAAGGCCGTATTTCAGCTTCGTTAAGGGCGAAATCACGCTGGCGCACCTTCTCTGCGAAGTAATAGTAGTCCCAGGGGGCGATTTCGAAATCGTTGCCAAGGGAGTTGCTGAGCTCCTGCATGGTCTTGACCTCTTCGGCGACCTTTGCCTTGGCGGGAACGAATATCTTCATCAGCAGTTCCTCTGCGGCCTCGGGGGTCTTGGCCATCTTGTCTGCGGTCATATAGGACGCGAAATCCTTGTAGCCAAGCAGGGCGGCTTTCTTGGCGCGCTCCTTGAGAATCTGGTTGATGACCGGACGGTTGTCGTTGTCGCCGGATGTGGCGTTGGTGGTGTATCCTTTCCACATCTTCTCGCGGAGGTCGCGGTTGTCAGCATACTGCAGCACGGCCAGGCGGCTGGGGGCATGGAGGGTGAATACCCATTTTCCTTCTTTTCCGCGTTCTTTGGCTTCAGCGGCGGCATTGTCGACGGTGTTCTTGGGAAGACCGGCCAGATCAGCCTCGTTCTCCACGACAATCTCGAAAGTGTTGTTGGAGTTCAACAGGTTTTTGTTGTATTTGAGGTAGAGGTCGGTGAGTTTGCCGTTCACCTCTTTGAGCTCAGACTGTTTCTCGGGAGAGAGCAGGGCGCCGCGGCGCACAAACTGGGTGTAGGTGTCTGTTATGGCACGTCTTTCATCGAGTGGCTGGTTGACGGTGTCGATGTTTTCATAGAGGGTCTTGACACGGTCAAACAGAGCCTGGTTCATCATCATTTCGTCAGTGAAAGCTGTGTATTTTGGCAAGAGCTTTTCGTTGACGGCTGCAAGTTCGGGGGAGGCATCTGCCTCAGCGAGTGCGAACATCACAGAGACCACACGGTCAAGTGTGGGGCTGAGGTTGTCGAGTGCCAGGATGGTGTTGTCGAATGTGGGCGCGTCAGCGTTGGCCGTTATCGAATCGATTGAGGCCTTTGCTTCAGCGATTCCGGCATCAAATGCTGGCTCGTAGTCAGAAATCTGGATTTTGTCAAAAGGAGGGATGTCATACGGGGTGTCGTACGCCTTCATGAAAGGATTCTCCCTTTCCTGCTTGCCGCATCCGGTCAGAAAGACCGCTCCGGCAGCTGCCATGCAGCATAATCCGAAAATGATTGGTTTCATAAGCTACTGTTAGGTTGTGGTTTATGATAATAGGGGAATAGTCACGCAGAAATGTCATTCGCGGTTGATGAGGTCGATGCCTTTCAGGTTGCGGTTGACTTGTGGGGCGACCCTGGACCACAGGAACCGTACTTCGATAGGGTAGTGGTCGGAGCGGTCAAATCCGTATTTTTCAAAACCGATGGCATCAAGTTTGCCACGGTATAAAATATGGTCGATCTGGAAGTAAAAACGGTTGGCGTGATATGTTATGACAGGGCCACATCCGGCCATCGCGAAGGCGCTTTTGAAGTCGTCCCGTGCAAGTTGCCTGATGGCATAGCAGTCCTGAATGTCGTTGAAGTCTCCGGCTATAATCACATTCTCGATGCCCAATGAGTCTATTTGCTGGCGTATGAGCCTGGCTTGCGCGGCGCGGTTGCGGAATGCCGTTGACAGTTTCGCAAGCAGTTTCCGTTTGGCTCCGGAGATGGCTTTGCGGCCACCTTCCCCTTCGGTTATCTCGTGATACAAGGCCTTTTCTGAGTGGTCGAGGCCGATTGATTGGAGATGGGCGCTGACAATCAGGGTGCGATGGCCTTGAATTTCGGCCACCACGGCGATATAGAAGGCCGACGGGTCGTTGAGCTTGGCCACATTCACCGGATAAATCGGATATTTTGAAAGGACCGCGTTTCCGGCACCCATCACCCGGTAAGGGTAAGCCGCGTAAATGGAGTCGAGTAGTGTGGGGGAAATTCTGCGATAATTTGGTTGGAGGGTCCACCAGAATTCCTGAAGGCACACAATGTCTGAGTTCTGCCTTACAATGTATGACATGGTCGGATTTGACTTGCCGTTCATGGCCTCCTGGTATAGTTTTGTGGTGTCTTTAGGTGAGGGCAGCGGTATGCGGTAGTCATTCAGTCCGTAGACGTTGTAGCTCATGAATGTGAAGCTGCGGTCTTCTTCCTCCGGGGTAAGGTTCCCACGAGAGAGGTTCAGTGGGCAGAAACTTAATATGGGCCCCAGACAAAACACGATTGTAGCTGCCGGGATTATTGCCATTATGCGGTTGAAAATCAGGCTTATGACCAATGAAAGCACTGTCAGCGCGAGCCATAAGGGGAAAGTCATAGCCAGAATCGCCGGTATGGTGGAGGTCGCAGGGTTGACCACTCCGCCATATGCAGCCATCAGGGTGACCAACGCAAGCAGACCGTTGATCACATATCCGGCAATCGTAAGTATCCTCAGTATTATTTCCTTGTTCACTTTAAAACTATATGGCCGCCGGATATTCTCAGCGTTGGTTTGTGTTCATATTCCTTAGATCGAATAGCTCAAGTCGCTCTGGCTCGGAGAGAGAGGCCAAGCCTGAGCGTGCGGCTTTGTTGAGCAGCCCAAGACGGCGAGTGTGCTGGCGAGCCTTTTCCATGGCCCTGTCGGTGAGCTGTCTGTCGCGGTGTCTCAGCCATAATCCAATCGTCAATCCGGCTGCAGCTCCTCCAAGATGGGCTGCCGTGGCCGGAGTGAAGGTCGGGCTTCCTGCGAATATGGTGATGATGGCTGCAAGGGCCATCCATTTAAGCTTTACATTGGCTGCGAAGAACAGTCTTAATTCCCTGTCCGGACTGAGGCACGCAGCGGTCACTACCACGGCAATGACTGACGCGGATGCTCCGGCGAGATTGCCCGCAATGATTCCTTGACCGGCTGATGAGGCAAGGAACGCGGCGGCTCCACACACGCCTCCAGCGAGATATGCCGCCACTGGCCGTCGCCATCCTCCTTTCGTCATAGGGCCGAATCCGACAAGCCAGAGCATATTCACCGTCAGGTGTACGAAATTCAGATGGCTGAACATGTATGTGAATGCTGTCCACGGGGCCATAAGGAATCCGTCGGGAGATGCCGGAAATGCTAAGAATCCCACAATCCCCTCCGTGAGCTGGGGGAAAATGCCTTTTGCCAGCCATGCGGTGAGCACAATGAGGTAGACTGTCAGGTTGACCGTCATGATAATCAAAGTTGCTCGCGCCGTCTGTGACATGTCTTGCGGGATTTAATATAGGCTGCGGAGAGTTCCTGATTTCTTCCACCACAGCAGAATAAGTATGCCGACAAGCATTCCGCCAAGATGGGCGAAATGGGCCACTGTGTCTGCCTGGCTGTTGTATACGCCCAGGAGAAGTTCTATCGCGGCGAAGACCATCACTGCTGTGCGGGCCTTCATCGGTATGGGCGGGAACATCAGGTAGATCCGCATATGGGGATATAGGAACCCAAATGCGAGAAGTATGCCGTATATTGCCCCTGACGCGCCCACAGTAGGGGTGTGGTAGAGCCCGAGGAGCGCTCCGACAGAGGGCTCTCCCGGGCTTATGCCCAAGTCAAGAAGTTGACCATATGTGACATGGCTTCCCCTCAGCAGGGCGCAGAGGGCATCGCCGTTTTCAAAGAGGCCGGCATAATGGCTTATCATAATGGCGAACACACCTTCCTGTATAAGCGCGGCCCCGAGTCCGCAGCTGATGTAATACAATAGGAACTTCTGAGAGCCGAGTGTGCGCTCCACAATCACCCCGAACATCCACAATGAGAACATATTGAAGAAAATATGCCAGAAATTGGCGTGGATGAACATATAACTCACCAGCTGCCATGGCAGAAACTGGTCGGAAGTGAAATAGTAAAGGGCCCCATATTGCTCAAGCTGTACCCCAGCACGAGGCGCAAGCGTCATAAACAGATAAATTATTATGTTTATGATGAGCAGATTCTTGGTCACCGGTGGCAAATTGAGAAATCTGTCTTTGAAACTCATAACTAAGTGGTTAGGTGGCGGAGGCAATGTCCGCGCGGTTACATATGCCGCAAAGTTACAAATTTTTTCCAATATACTGCCGTGTGGGCTAATCCTTTTTCTTTCGGGGAAAAATCACTAACTTTGCAGTCATATCGCATTTTCATACACTCGAATGGACTTTAAACTGGAAGCTAATCCCGGCGGCACGGCCGCCAGAGCGGGAAGGATCTCCACCGGTCACGGGGAAATCCTCACCCCGGTGTTCATGCCCGTAGGCACTGTGGGGGCTGTGAAGGGGGTGCATGCCCGTGAGTTACGAGATGACATAAAAGCCCAGATCATACTCGGCAACACATATCACTTGTATCTGCGCCCAGGCACCGGGATTTTGCGCAAAGCCGGAGGTCTCCACAAATTCGAGGGATGGGACCGCCCGATACTCACCGATTCAGGTGGATTCCAGGTCTTTTCCCTCTCTGAGCGCAGAAAACTCACAGAAGAAGGGGCGTGGTTCCGCAGCCATATCGACGGCTCCAAGCATCTGTTCACCCCGGAACGTGTGGTCGACATACAGCGGGAGATTGGTTCAGACATTATGATGGCCCTTGACGAGTGTCCCCCGGGCACATCAGAGTGGGGGTACGCCCGCAAGTCTCTCGACTTGACTATGAAATGGCTGCAGCGGGGATGGAAGCATTTCAATGAGACACAGCCCTTATATGCTCATTCCCAGGCGTTTTTCCCGATTGTGCAGGGATGTACGTTCACAGACCTCCGGCGTGAGGCCGCGACACGGGTGGCCGAGCTTGGCGCGGAGGGAAATGCGATTGGAGGCCTCGCCGTCGGTGAGCCTGCGGAGGTCATGTATGATATGATTGAGGTGGTCAATGAGATACTTCCGGCTGACCGGCCCCGTTATCTTATGGGGGTCGGGACTCCGGCCAACATCCTTGAGGCCATTGACCGGGGGGTGGATATGATGGACTGCGTGATGCCGACCCGCAACGGTCGCAACGGGATGCTGTTTACCCGCAACGGAGTCATGAACATGCGCAATCTCAAATGGGCCGACGATTTCTCGCCTATAGACCCTGAGAGTGACTGTTTCGTCGACCAAGTCTATTCAAAAGCTTATCTACGCCACCTGTTCATTGCCGGTGAACTGCTTGCGATGCAGATTGCTTCGATTCACAACCTGGCGTTCTATTTGTGGCTGACAGGGGAGGCTCGCAAGCACATCCTTGCCGGGGATTTCCATATATGGAAGCCTCAGATGGTGGAGCAGGTGAGCCGTCGCCTCTGATTGTCGCCTCGATAACACCTAACAGCCGAGATGAAGGTAATGCCTGACATACTGAAAAGTAAAACACCCCTGAAACGGGGCTGGAAAATGCTGCCGCTCCTTGATATGTACATCATCAAGAAGTTTCTCGGCACATATGTGTTCGCCATAATGCTGATTCTGGCGATTACGATTGTCTTTGACATAAATGAGAAGCTCGACGCTTTCATGCAGGCACCGCTCAAGGCCACGATTTTCGACTATTTCCTGAATTTCCTGCCTTATTTCGCCAATCAGTTCAGTCCGCTGTTTGTGTTCATAGCGGTGATTTTCTTCACGTCAAAGCTTGCTGACAACTCCGAGATTATCGCGATGCTTTCCTCAGGGATGAGTTTCAGGAGGCTGTTGCGGCCATATCTTATTTCTGCCGCTGTCATCGCCGTGGCGACATATGTGCTGTCGGCATATGTGATTCCTCCGGCCAATGTCAAGCGTATCGCCTACACCAACACTTATGTCAAAAACCGTCGGGTGGATTATGGCGACAACATTATGATGCAAGTGGCCCCGGGGCAGATTGCCTATATGAGCCGTTATGACAACACCACAAAGACCGGCTACCGGTTCTCCCTGGAGCTTTTCAAAGACAAGAAACTTGTGTCGAGGATGCAGGCCCAGTCTATCAGATGGGACACTCTTTACCGCTGGCAGGTAAGAGACTATGTAATACGCGATTTCAAGGGCAACAGAGAGGAGATAAAACGAGGTTATCAGCTTGACACGGTGATACCTTTCGAGCCAAGGGATTTCCTCATATCACGCAATGACCAGGAAACGTTGTCGACACCGCAGCTGAGGCAGTACATCGAACGACAGAAACAGCGCGGTGTGGCCAACATCCAGGCTTTTGAAATCGAATATCAGAAGCGGTTCGCGATGTGTGCGGCCGCCTTTATCCTCACGGTCATCGGAATGTCGTTGTCCTCCAAGAAAGTCAAGGGCGGAATGGGAGTGAATATTGGTATCGGTCTGATGCTTAGCTTCTCATACATTCTCTTCATGACTGTCACATCCTCGTTCGCGGTGTCGGGCATAACATCCCCGCTGGTCGCCATGTGGATTCCCAACATCATTTATGCTGTGATTGCCCTCCTTCTCTACCTCAAAGCCTCCAGATGAAAAATGAATTTTCAAGGTTATTACAATCGTCTAACCAGCATTAATGCTGGTTTATTGAGCCTGTCGACGAGATTACCATCGTCGATTTACGGCTTGGTGAATTATCCGATTTATCATAAATGTGTTGTTCGCAATATCTATGTGGAGATAGTGGGGTGAGATTTTTATTTTAGAGTCACTAAATAAGCAAGCGACGGATGGAAGTGCTGAGACTTTTACGACCTTGGCAGTGGGTCAAGAACCTGTTTGTTTTTCTTCCGATGTTTTTTGGCAGGCGGATGGGAGACTGGGACTGTTGGGTTGCGTCATTGGTGGTGTTTTGCGCGATGTGTCTGGTGGCCAGCGCAATATATTGCCTGAATGATATCGTTGACGTGGATGAGAACAGGACACACCCTCGCAAACGATTCCGTCCAGTTGCCAAAGGTACTGTCTCATGCAAGCAGGCTGCTTTTGTCTCGGTGGCGTTGGTCGTCGGAGGCGTAGGCGCTGTGTTCGCGTTGTCTCCATTGGCGCATGCGCTTGATATTGTGGCGATAATTGCGGCGTATTACGTTATGAATGTCGCGTATTGCTTGCGTCTCAAGCGAATTGCGATTGTGGATGTGTTTTGCATCGCAGTTGGTTTTGTCCTTCGCATATTTGCCGGAGGTGTCGCCTGCGGTATATGGATATCCCCCTGGTTGGTATGTCTCGCATTCTTGCTGACCTTGTTCCTTGGCTTTGCTAAACGCCGGGATGATGTGTTGATACAACAGCAGCAAGGGGCTACGGTGCGGTCGAATGCCGTGTCATATAACCTGCCGTTCATGAATCAGACTCTTGGGTTGCTCGGTGCGATTACTGTGGTCTGTTACATTCTATATACAGTACAGCCGGAGGTTGAAGCGCGGCTTGGCACGCAATGGATATACCTGACGTCTGTATTCGTGCTTGCCGGGATACTCCGTTATCTCCAGATTGCTATTGTTGATGAAAAAGCCGGGGATCCGACATCGATTCTTTTAAAAGACAGGTTCATCCAGGTATGTGTGCTTTGCTGGTCATTGTCTTATTTGGCAATCATATATCTGTAAGCCGGTTGATTGGCGCAACAAGTTATGACACGAAAAAATCATGTAGGAAATCCTTTGGCAGGTTCAAATTCGGACGGCGATTTCTGTCATCGAAAAAGAGTCGGCCTGTTTGATTTTGACAACACTCTGGTGAGGGGTGATTCTTTCATCCGGTTTGGAGTATATGCTTTGGGAAAATGCCGGTTTGCATTGGCGGTTGTGGAAGCGTTGCCCTGGCTTGTCGCCTGGAAAATGGGATTGCTCTCATCCTCTGCCGCGAAAGAAAAATTGTTTGGCTTCATGTTCAAGGGAATGGACTTTTCGGAGTTTGAGCGCAAGGGGAAAGGATTCGCTGCTGAAATCTCGGAAATGCTGCGCAGCGATGTGAAACAAGAAATGGATGCCATGCGTGACATTGGCGCCAGGATAATAGTCGCCACGGCCAGTGCGGAGGAGTGGGTTCGGCCCTGGGCAATAGCCAACGGAGTGGATTTTGTGATTGGAACAAAGGCCGAGGTGGATGACAACGGTCGGTTGACCGGACGGTTCTCTACTGCCAACTGCCGTGGGGAGGAGAAAGCAAGGCGCATACAGCAATACCTGGCATCGGAGTCGTGGCCGCAATGCGAGATACACGCCTGGGGAAATATGCCGGATGACATGGCTATGCTTGAAATGGCAGACTTCCCCCATAGTGTGTAATGTCTCCTTGCGACAAATTGCGGCAATTGAAGCCAGTGGTTTGTCTTTTGGAGATGATTTGAGACCTTATTGTTGTGAAGGCGGCGAAAAGTTATTATCTTTGCAGTGATAAAACACGACCTGGGCAGCTCTCGGCCAGGTCGCGATAAACACAATAGACTGTCGTTCCGATGAATCCCAACTCACTCGTTTCTATCGACGATCTCGGCAAAGAAGAAATCCTTGACATTCTTGCCGACGCACGTTTCTTCGAGGAAAACCCCAACCACAAGATTCTTGACGGAAAGGTTGTGGCGACGCTTTTTTTCGAACCATCCACCCGCACGCGCCTAAGTTTTGAGACTGCAGTAAATCGTCTTGGCGGCCGTGTGATTGGTTTTTCAGATGCCAGCACATCCTCTTCCTCAAAAGGTGAGTCTCTGAAAGACACCATAAAGATGGTGTCAAACTATGTCGACCTCATCATCATGCGCCATTATCAGGAAGGCGCGGCCAAGTATGCCACGACGGTGACTGAGACGCCTGTGATAAATGCCGGCGACGGGTCAAACCAGCATCCTTCGCAGACAATGCTTGACCTCTACTCGATTCTTAAGACCCAAGGCAAGCTTGACAATCTTGAGATAACAATGGTGGGAGACCTCAAGTATGGCCGCACGGTGCATTCCCTGCTGATGGCAATGAGGTATTTCAACCCTAAATTCCGTTTTGTCTCATGCCCCGAGCTGGCAATGCCGCAGGAGTACCTTGACTTGTGCGACCGCCTTGGCATCCCCTACGAGGTGCATGCAGAGCTGTCTCCAGCGGTTATAAACTCCACCGACATATTGTATATGACCCGTGTGCAGAGAGAGCGTTTTGCCGACCTGGATGAGTACGAACGGGTGAAAGACTGCTACAGCCTCACCAAGGATATGCTTGACGGCTCGCGCGACAACCTCAGGGTGCTTCATCCGCTTCCCCGACTGAACGAAATCGCTGAAGATGTTGACGACAGCCCGAAAGCTTATTATTTTGAGCAGGCCCGCAACGGACTGTTTGCCCGTCAGGCCCTGATTTGCCGTGCGCTGGGCATAACCACGGCGGCCATCGCGGAGGCTGAAGCCTCGAAATAATCACGCTTGCCATGGATGCGAAGCCGCTGAACAAGAAGCGCTGCTGGAAACCCGGCACAATGATATACCCCCTTCCGGCGGTGCTGGTGACATGCGGGCAGTCGGTAGGGGAGTCCAATATGCTCACAGTCGCCTGGGTCGGAACTGTCAACACCGATCCTGCGATGTGCTACATATCAGTCCGTCCTGAGCGCCATTCGTATGACATCATAAAACGGCAGATGGAGTTCACCATAAATCTCACCACTGCCGATATGGCCCGTCAGACCGATTGGGCCGGTGTCCGCTCAGGAAAAGAGTACGACAAATGGAAAGAGACCGGGCTGACTCCTGTGCCGGGGGTCGCCGTGAGCTGTCCTTACATCGACGAGTCGCCACTTTCCATTGAGTGCAAGGTCAGCGCCGTCGTGCCCCTGGGATCGCATCATATGTTCCTCGCCAAAGTCATAAATGTGTTGGCAGACGAGCAATACATAGATTCAGCCACCGACAGTTTCGACCTCGGCAAGGCAGGGTTGATGAATTACACCCATGGACACTATTATTCACAAGGAGAAGAACTTGGCCGCTTTGGATTCTCTGTCAAGAAGCCTCGGAAAGGTTGACATCTCCATTCATCTCAAAAATAAATTACAACCCCAAATACCAACCGTTATGCAACGCGACAACGTCATTTTCGACATCATCAATCGTGAACATCAGCGCCAGCAGAAGGGCATTGAGTTGATTGCCTCAGAGAACTTCGTGTCACCCCAGGTGATGGAAGCAATGGGCTCATGCCTGACCAACAAGTACGCCGAAGGTTATCCCGGCCACCGCTATTATGGCGGTTGCCAGGTGGTTGACGAAGCGGAGACCCTTGCTCAGGATCGTCTGAAGCAGCTTTTCGGGGCGGAGTATGCCAATGTGCAGCCTCATTCCGGCGCACAGGCCAATATGGCAGTCTTCATGGCATGTCTCAAGCCTGGCGATACCTTCATGGGTATGAACCTCGACCATGGTGGCCATCTTTCCCATGGTAGTCCTGTCAATTTCTCAGGATTGGTTTTCAACGCCATCGGTTACAATGTCGATCAGGAAACCGGACGTGTCGATTATGACCAGATGGAGGCGCTTGCCAACGAGAACAAGCCCAAGCTCATCATCGGCGGCGCGAGCGCATACAGCCGTGAATGGGACTATGAGCGTATGCGCAAGATCGCAGACAGCATCGGCGCTATTTTCATGGTCGACATGGCCCATCCCGCAGGTCTGATTGCGGCAGGTCTGCTTGACAATCCTGTGAAGTATGCCCATGTTGTCACCTCGACAACCCACAAGACCCTCCGCGGACCGCGTGGCGGTGTGATTCTCCTTGGCAAAGACTTTGACAACCCATGGGGAAAAGCAACCAAGAAGGGTGAAATCCGCAAGATGTCTTCATTGCTCGATTCGGCGGTATTCCCTGGTGTGCAGGGCGGACCGCTTGAGCATGTCGTCGCCGCAAAAGCGGTTGCATTTGGCGAAGCCCTGCAGCCTGAATACAAGGAATACCAGAAGCAGGTCAAGGAGAATGCTGCCGCTATGGCGAAAGCCCTTACAGACAAGGGTTACCATGTCGTGTCTGGCGGCACCGACAATCACTGTATCCTGGTCGACCTGCGCTCTAAGTTCCCCGAACTTACCGGCAAGGTGGCTGAGAAGGCGCTGGTGGACGCCGACATCACCGCTAACAAGAACATGGTTCCCTTTGACTCACGTTCACCCTTCCAGACCTCAGGTATCCGCCTCGGCACCCCCGCTATCACCACCCGCGGACTCAAGGCCGACGAGATGGGCGGCATAGTAGAGATGATAGACACCGTGCTTTCTGCTCCTGAAAGCGAAGCCACCATCAGGGCTGTCCGTGACAAAGTCAACCAGATGATGTCTGACCGCCCGATGTTTGCCTGGTAATACGTAGATTCCTCTTTGTCTGACGCGAATCGGAACTTGCGTCAGAGGTATATTTGTAATCACACCTTGCAGGAGCCGTCATGGAAATTGTCGGCTTCTGCAAGGTGATGGTTTCACAAAACAGACTCCTCCAAAAATCTATCCAGTTATGAAAATGACGCTTCTTCTCCTGTATCGAGTGTATCAGATTGTGGTCATGATTCCCTCGATTGTAGTGTTGACCGTCCTGACCGGCATTGTGACAATAATCGGGTCATTGGCCGGAGGAGGACGCTTCTGGGGATATTGGCCGCCTCATATCTGGGCGAAAATATGCACTTGGCTCACGTTGGTGAAAGTCGAGGTCAGAGGGAGGGAAAATATCCAGGAAAAGACCTCGTATGTGTTTGTGGCCAATCATCAGGGAGCGTATGACATATTCACGATTTATGGTTTCCTTCATCACAACTTCAAATGGATGATGAAAATAGGCCTGCGTAAATTCCCCGTGATTGGCATAAGCTGCAAGGCCGCCGGCCATATATTTGTCGACAACTCGTCTCCTGCCGCGATTCGCCGCACAATGGCTGAGGCTGAGAAAACCCTTAAGGGAGGAATGTCTGTGGTTGTCTTTCCTGAAGGTTCGCGGTCAAGGTCTGGACGTATGGGGCGTTTCCACACTGGAGCGTTCCAGCTCGCGATGGAATTTCAGCTTCCGGTAGTGCCTGTGACAATAGATGGCGCATATGACGTGCTTCCACGCGGTCAATGGCTTCCTCACTGGGGCAAAGTGATTCTTACCATACACAAGCCAGTCGCACCTCCCGCAGATGAGGCAGACCGCAGGCGTGTGTCGGAACTGTCTGCCGAGGCAATCCGTTCGGCTCTCCCCGAACGTTATCGCTGAGCACGCGTTGTCACGGCTCAGGGGAGAAATCCCCAATATGACTTTATTTGGCATGGCAAATGTAATCAGACATTTTTTGTGATATTTATCCTGTGCCTGGAGGCTGGCATGTCGGGTGCAGTATGTCGCGACAGATCGGAAGTTGCCGACAGCCTGTTTTTCAAGGTCTCCGACAAGCCGGTAGACAGAATACTTGAAATGGCAGACCGCTCTCTCAGGCAGGGGGCGCAGGGTGATGCCCTCTCATTGTATCTGATTGTGTGCGCCCGGCAGCCGGAAACATTGGACTCTGCTGCGGTCGCAAACCGGGTAAGGGCCTATGTCGGGGCCGGGGACATCATGATGCGCCGATGTGACTATGTCGTGGCTCTGGACAATTACATACAGGCCCTGATTGCCAGCGAGGCATCTCCATCCCAGCCGATGGGGGCTGTCATCTATAAAAACATAGGGAATGTCTATTGTTGTCTGAACGATTATGAGACAGGCGTAGACTATTATAAGAAAGGATTGCGTATATGCGAGGCTCATCCCGACAATGATGTCGAGAAAAAGCTCCTGACCAATCTTTCGGGGATGATAACATACACCGGCGACACCATTGAGGCTGAACGATACCTGGTCATGTCAAGACGTGTGTATCCTCCGAAGACTGATGAGGAGATATGGGCAAGATTTTTTGACATAAGGGATTCGATAATGGATGACAGGGAGTTCAATGCAGTGAAAAATGTCCTGTTCCAATACAAGGTAGCCAAGACTGCAGATGAAATCCAGTCATTGTACAAGGATAAAGATGAGAAAGAGTCAATAATAAGGCGGCAGCGGATGATATTGCTGAGTGTTGTCGCCGGAGCGTTTGGCTATCGGCAATAGTGCTGTTGTTTTACATCCAGAAACGACGTATAACCCGCAGCCATCGGCATCTGTATGAGATAGACCGGGCCAACACGCGCGAGCGGGGTGTGATGGACGAGCGTCATCGGGATGATATGCGTAGGCTTGAAGAAAGAGACGCGGAGATTGCGCGCCTCAAGGCTCTGCTCTCAAGCTCGCGAGAGATATGCAAGGAGGAGCTTACGTGTTGCGAGTCTCCCGTGAAATACAAGACGAGCAATCACAGGGAGCCTCATCGCAACAGGCTTGCTGAAGCGATAACGGCAGTTATGGAGAATGACTGTGACGAACTTTGCAATCCTGAGTTCTCGCTTGAGCGGCTTGCCAAAATCGTAGGCTCCAACTCGAAATATGTGTCGCAGACCATCAATGAGGAATTCAACCGTAATTTCAGTACCTACATAAATGATTACCGGGTGAAACTCGCCTGTGAGAGGCTGGCAAATACCGAATATGACTCATACAAAATCAAGTTTGTCGGAGAAAGTGTGGGGTTCAAGTCGCAGTCGACATTCACGGAGGTGTTCAGGCAGCATACGGGTCTATCCCCCGCTGTTTACCGCAGGATGGCCAAAGAAGACCGGGGTGGATGCTGAATTGGTCATATTAGGCTGAGTTATGACTGTGGATTGCTATTGCTCATTCAATTATATTTCCGGATTCTTGAATCTGTGAAATAAGCAGTGTATATGGAAGCTCTTTTTGATGTTAAAGATTGTATCTTTGCGGCCAAGATTAGTCAAATTCATCAAACTTGTCAAAACCAATCTCTATGAAAAAAATCTGCATTGCACTGGCTGCTTTGAGCCCGATGTTGCTTCAGGCAGCTCCGCTTTCGCCCGGGGTGCTTTCCGGCACAAGGGAGCCTGCGGTCGCGACGAGCTTCGGAAACTGGCATCGTGGCCCTGCGAGAGTGACCGTCGATGAGCTTTTTGCTTGTCCTGAAAACACAGTGCTGGATTGGCCTTGCGTTGAAAGCGAAGTGGGCTACTCCGGATTCCAGAGTTCAGACCAAGGGCGTTACGGGATGCCGACTATTTTCTATCAGGCATTTCACGGATGCTACAAAAGTGTTAACGAAATCAGGGTAATCGGTCTGTTCAATTATTTCGACGAAGACTCCTACAATTGGCTGGGATGTCTTGAGCGAGGAGCGATTGACGGGGACTACAAAATGACCGAACCTGTGAAGTTTGAAATCGCCTTTTACCGTCAGGATGAAAACGGCCGTCCAGGAGGGCTCTATGGCTGCCCAGAAAGCACTTCGTGTCGACAAGATTGCCAATCCTGGAGCAAATGCCAATGGGACACATGAGAAGGTCTCCGCTCTTTCGCTTGGAGCCGGAGAGTCTGCGACTGTGAAAGCGACTATGAATCCCTCAAACCTCGTTGAGGGAATGTATGAGTCTGTCATCGAGATACGCTCTAATGACGAGCTGAAGCCCCTGCATATAATCCCGGTTTATTTCGCAAACGGAATCATGACGAGCATCGAGCCGGTGACTGTCGCCATATCCGAGACAAAGCTTACTGCTGAAGGCCTGTCAATCACTGCGGATAATGCGATTGCTGATATTCTGGTGGTGGATGTTGCTGGCCGTATGGTAATCAGGATGTCTCCAGGTGAGAATTCAGCGGTTGTGCCTGTCGAATCGCTCGGCGATAGAGTATATGTCCTCTCCGTGACATATGTGGATGGAAGTTCTGAATCAATGAAGTTCGCTCTCTCCAGATAAACATCCCCTTGAATCGCTGTTAACAGCCTGCGACTGACAACGGGTTTCGCTTGTGCCACAGATGGTGGAGGCGGAACCCGTTTTCTTGTTTTGGTCTCTTATGCCGGATAGAGGTTGTTGTCGATAATCCGGACCAGGCCTGAATCAGCAAGATTGCGTATCGTGGGGAGGATGTTTTCCACAGGCATGTTTAGACGGAGTGAGGTGTCGGCTATTGTTATCCCGGCCGGATTCTGGTTGACTATGAATGTCAATGCCTCGGTCATCACCTCAGTGGAAACATGCGCCGACTGCTCTTGCCTGTGGTGGAGGTTTTCGAGCCGTCGCCGTTCGCGGCACACGTCGCAGGTGCCGCAGGGAACAGTTTTTTCTCCGAAATAGCCGAGCATCGTTTCGACACGGCAGATATAATCATCAAACGCGAATCTTTTCATCGCGTCAAGGCGTGCCTCCATCAGTTTGCGCCGCATCTCATACACCTGTTTTGGCAGGACCACATCACGAAGAGGTTCGCGTGAACGCAACAGATAGATATATGGCGCCCGTTTCCTTGGGGTGTAGTCTATGACGCGCATTTTGCGCAGACGCAGCAATGCCTCATAAACGGTGCGCTCGGTCAGTTCCAGGGAGGATGCGATGAACGGTTCCTGTATCTGCTCGTAATCGGCGAATATGCCTGTGTAGTTGCGCAGAATGAATTGCAATACCCGCTCGGTCTCGTCTGAAAGACCTTGCAGGTCATAAAGTGCGCGGCGCGGCATTGTCATGAACAATCTTGACGGGCTGACGAGGTCGTCGGTGTAATCGAAATAACCGGCCTGGGCGAGTATCCGCAGCGCGCTGTCGGCGATGACAGGTTTGAATTCCCAGCGTTGGCAGAACTTGCCAAACTGAAACTCAAAGTTCTTGCCAAATCCTTCTCCCATGCCGACTCCGAAGAATACGAACAGCTTGTCGTATATGTCACGGATGACCTCTTTGTCGGGGTAAGTCTCGGAGAGTCGGCGGGTGAGAGTGGCCTTGTCGGCTTTGGTCGTGAGCATCACGGCCCATGACGGCAGACCGTCACGTCCCGCGCGGCCTGCTTCCTGGTAGTATTCTTCCAGTGAAGACGGCAGGTCGTGATGAATCACTATCCTGACATCCGGTTTGTCTATTCCCATGCCGAACGCGTTGGTAGCCACCATCACTCTTGTCTCGCCTGATTTCCATCGGTTTTGCCTTTCGTTCTTTTCTTCGGGAGAGAGGCCCGCGTGATAATAATCAGCTGAGATGTCGTTGGATGCCAGAAACGCGGCGAGTTCCTGGGTGCGCTTTCTTGAGCGGGTATAGACTATGCCGCATCCGCCCACCCTGGAGAGGATATGGAGCAGCTCAGTGTCTTTGAAGTCGCAATGCCTCGCCACATATGAGATGTTCTTACGGGTGAAACTCAGCCGGAAACAGTAGTTTCTGTCTCTGAAAGAGAGCTTCTTCATTATGTCGTCGACCACTTGCGGGGTGGCTGACGCAGTCAGGGCGAGCACCGGTGTCTTTGGAAAACGGGCGCGAAGTTCTCCTATTTTCAGGTAGGAGGGGCGGAAGTCATATCCCCATTGTGAAATGCAGTGGGCCTCGTCGACCACGATGAGCTTGACATCAAGGATATTCCACCAAGCCTCCATGTTTGGAGAACGGAGTTTCTCTGGGGAAAGGTAGAGGATTTTAATTTTGCCGAGTTCACAGCGTTTTAGGACAAGCTCACTTTCCGAACGTTTCATCGCATGGTTGAGTTGGCCAGCGCGGATTCCTCTGCGGCGGAGGTTGTCAACCTGGTCTTTCATCAGGGAAATAAGCGGAGTGACAACCACTGTGAGGCCATTGAGAGCCAATGCGGGAATCTGGAAGGTGATTGACTTCCCCCCTCCGGTTGGAAGAAGCCCGAGCGTGTCATGGCCGTCGAGCACAGAGTTTATGATTTCCTCCTGCATCGGCCGGAAGGAATCATAGCCCCAATGTGTTTTCAGTAAAGTGTGTATCGAAGGGTTCGTGTCAGACATGATGAGGAGGTCAGAGGATTGGCGCGAAAAGACGCATCACGGATTCCAGCCCTTTCTCAAGATATGGGCGCTGGCGCCATATGGCGGGATTCACCCTTATGCAGTCGCGTTGGTCGGCGATGAAGCGTGTCCGCATAGCCGTGTTGAATTCCTTGGAGTAGACAAGCAGGTTTGCCTCGAAATTGTGTTCAAAGCTGCGGAAGTCAAAGTTGGTCGAACCGACTGTGGCAAAGTCGTCGTCGACAATTATCGCCTTGCTGTGGAGCATTCCTTTGTCGTAGAGATATACCTTGATGCCGGCTCTCAGGCATTCCTGCACATAGCTGAATGATGCCCAGCGCAGCATGTCGCTGTCGCTGCGTCGCGGAAGCATTATGCGCACGTCCACTTTTGACAGTGAGGCGACCTGGAGGGCATGCAACAGGCCTTCGGTGGGTAGGAAATAGGGGGTCTGGAGCCATACGCGTGTCTTTGCTGTGGATATCGCCTGCTGGAACATCAGCGTCAGGTTCATCCATTGGTTTACAGGGCCTCCTGTAAGCAATTGTATCCCCACATTGTTGCTCTCTTCCGTGACGGAGGATGCCGCCTCCGGAAGGTCTGGAATCTCCTCTTCAATCAGAGGTTGTCCCATGTAGTTCCAGTCCACGGCGAATGACTGCTGCAAGGCTGCCACGCCAGGACCGGTGACGCGGAGATGAAGGTCGCGCCACACGTCAAAGTGTTTCCCGCCATCCACATATCGGTCGGCTATGTTCATGCCACCGATGTATCCGATGATGCCGTCTATGACGACGATTTTACGGTGATTGCGCCAATTGACGCGTGTGCCGAAAGGTGGAAAGACCACCTCAAAGAACGGGTAGGCCTCTATGCCCTCTTTTTTCAGTTTCTTGAAGAATTTTCCGGGGGTCTTGAAGGAGCCCACGGAGTCATAGATGATACGGATTTTGACTCCGGCGCGGGCCCTCTCGACGAGGGCTTCGCTTATGCGGCGGCCTATCTTGTCTGCCGCGATGATGTAATACTCGATATTGATGTATTTCTCGGCACGAGAGATATCGGCGAGCAAAGCCTCGAATTTGGAACGGCCATTGTCGAATATGGCGACGCTGTTACCCTCGTAATATGGTGATCCCTGGAGGGAATGGGCGAGTTTGATGTGTCGCAGGCAGGCTGGCGACTGTCTCACCTTGGATGAGTCAATTTTCCCGTTTTGCTCAAGTCGTCTGAGCTTCCTGCGGTTGCGCCTTGAGATTATGCGCTTGTTCTGTATGTTACGGCCGAAAAATATGTACAGAATCAAGCCTACGGCCGGAAGGACGAGCAAAACGGTGACCCACGCGAGTGATTTCACCGGATTGCGGTTTTCCGAAACAACGATGGCGATTACTCCAAGCACAATGGCGGCGTAGGCAATGGTGACTGTCCACCACAGCCAAGTCGTGTTTATATAGTCGACCAGTGTCCACATACTATCTGCAAATTTACGAAAAATCTGGAGATTTTGACACCGACAGAATAAAAAGGCGAATATTCAAGACCGAACTGCAAAATATCCATCTGCAATAGGCCTGAAAATTTTAAGCCCGAGGCATAACGGGTGATTGGAGAGGTGCTAAAGATTACTTTCAGCTGACAATACAAAAAAGGAGACCGAAGTCTCCCTTTGATTAACTAATGGTGTGTTCTCAAGATGGCTTGTTGTTTAGAATCGATTCTTTTCGTTCGCACCTGCTCCACGCCCCTTGTAACGGTCACGACTGGAGTTAAATGAGTACTGTAGAGTCAAGTAGAATGAACGGCTTAGATCCGTTACACATACGTAACGGGTTATATCTCTACTGAATGAAGTAACACCATAATTACGTTTGTTGAAGATGTCGTTTGCCTCGACGGAAACACTGAAGCTGTTGTTGAAGAACGCCTTGTATAGTTTGGCGTTAAGGTAAGAACAGGATTTGCGATGTATGTTCCTGTCATCGCCTGCGCTTTCCCATGCCATATCCACGTTCATCCATATATCATAGGGAAGATGTATGGCATTTTGCCATTGCACCATTCCTTGTGGATTATTCAAGTGTTTACGCCCTTTCCAGGTGTCGATTGCAAACCACTGCTTCGTGATGCCGAGATTTACCCGTGGTTCCCAGATGCCGATATTGAAACTGGTCCCTATAAACGCGCGGATTGAATGTATCTCCGGAAAATTATCCAGAGTCATGAGCTTCACCTCGCCACTTTCGCCGTAGGGCACCGTTGTAGATATGATGGGATCCTTTTTATAGGTATATGACAATTGTGCGAATAATCGTCTCCAAGCTCCGGTAAGTTCCACAGTATGTGTCTTCTCTGGTTTAAGGTATGGATTCCCGCCTTGAAGTGTAAAACGGTTGATATAATCGATTGCACCATCCAGGTCGCCATAATTTGGCCGTCTTGTCTTACCGGTATAGCTCATTGAAAGTTGAACTTTATCTACCGTTGTTGACATAAAGAAGGAGGGGAAGAGATTATTATAAGTCTTGCTCTGATCTTCTTTTTTCCGCCCGTTTTCCATATAATCGAAATTCACGTGCTCATACCTCAATCCGGCCCCGAGGCTGAAGCGACCGAATGTCTGTCGGAAATCAAGGAATCCGGCAATATTGTTTTCGTCAACCCGTGTATTGGCATCACTTATGATTTCTGCGTCAGTCATATAATCGGAAGAGAAGCGCGAGGACACATATTCCTCCCCAACCTCAATCACGCCTTTCCATATCGGATAACTTAAAACCAGTTTCTCGGCAAACATACGTCCCCGACTTGTCCCGAGGGAGTTTATCAACGAGTTTCCATCAGTCACGCTGATTTCATCCACTGTGACATTGGAACGGGACTTATTCCACAGATAATCAGTGTTCAGATCAATGCCAAGATCTCCGACCTTACCATTATAATAGATATTGGCATAATGTCGTGGAAGTTTCTTGGTGTCACCTGACCGTGTGCTTGTGGTTATGTCTAAAAACTCTCCGTTAGCCGACAATTCAGTAAGATGGGTATGATGCATCTTGTCGCTTGTGATGCCATTACTGTAATAGGCTCCGATTGAATGCTTCTCATTAAACATATATGAGAATCCCACCTTTCCGAAGAAATCTTTCACGTTTCCGTAGCCGTTCTGAGTTATCCCTTCTTCCCATAACATGGGGTACACGTCGATGCGGGTGAGGGGCACTGACCCTTCACGAATCAATGTGACAGCCAATGGATTGCCTCTGAATGACCCCGAGAGCCATCGTGTCTACTGGGTGAATATGCCCGACCTTGCTTCTTCGTTGCGCGATGTGCAGATTCAGCGAGGGGCAGGGACTTCTGCAAATGGGGCCGGTGCATTCGGCGCAAGCATAAACATGGTGACTGACGCTTCGTCGGAGGACGCTTATGCTGAGCTGTCGGGAGCGTGTGGCATGTATGGCACCAATCGCCAGACCTTGCGGGTCGGATCCGGCCTGCTCGGAGATCGGTGGAGCCTTGACGCACGGTTGAGCCATATGGGGTCTGACGGATATATCGAACGCGCCTCCTCACAGTTGTGGAGCTATTTCGGCCAGGTTGCCTATCAGGGATACAACACCTCTGTCAGGCTGGTCGCTTTCGGAGGGAAGGAACGGACATACATGGCCTGGGATTATGCCTCAAAGGAGCAGATGGAGGAGTTTGGCCGCCGGTATAACCCTTGCGGGGAATATGTGGATGATGATGGCCGGAGGGCATATTACCCTGACCAGTACGACAATTTCATCCAGCATCATTTCCAGCTGCTTTTCTCGCAGCGGATAGGGGAGTGGTTCAATGTCAACGCGGCACTGTTTTACACTAAGGATGACGGGTATTATGACCAGTACAAGACCAACCGTACTCTGGTTGAATATGGCCTCCAGCCGTTCCTGGGCACTGACGGTGCGACAGTAAAAAAGTCGGATCTTATCCGGCTGAAATACAATGTGAATGGTTTCGGAGGCGGGCAGGCCACCGTGAATTTCAGGCGAGGAAGATGGGATGCGACGCTTGGAGGTTCCGTTTCTGATTTCGACGGGCATCATTACGGGCAGGTGAAATGGGTGCGCAACTATGTCGGTCCGATTGATCCGTTGCAGGAATATTATGACAACAGGGGCCGGAAATTCGACTCCAATGTCTACCTTCGGGCCAATTACGACATTGACAGGCGATTCTCGGTGTTCGCCGATTTGCAATACCGTCATATCCATTATACCATAAAGGGGGTGTCTGACAACTGGGACTGGGAGACCGCCTCGCCTGCGATGCTCGATGTGGAGCGTAGATGGGATTTCTTCAATCCTAAGTTGGGTGTGAACTTCACATCGGGTGCTCACAGAGGATTTGCTTCGTGGGCGGTGGCTCAGAAGGAGCCGACTCGCGACAATTTCACTGACGGTACCACCGGAAGTTACCCCAAGTCGGAACGGCTTGATGACTTCGAACTGGGCTATAGTTTCAACCAGGGGTTGTTTTCTGCCGGCGTGAATTTGTATTATATGTTATACAAAGACCAGCTTGTGGTCACGGGACAGCTGTCAGACACCGGGAATCCGTTGAGTGTCAATGTCCCTGATTCATACAGAATGGGAGTCGAGCTTCAGGCTGCACTGCGGCCCTGCAGTTGGTTTGACTGGCAGTTCAACATCACATTGTCTCGCAACCGCATCCGTGACTTCGTGGAGTATATCTATGAGGATGAGTGGACAAATCCGATTTCATTTGACTTGGGCGACACATCAATAGCGTTTTCACCGGAAGTGATTTTCAACAATGCCTTCAACTTCAGATACCGCGATTTCGACGCGTCGCTTGACAGCCGCTACGTCGGGAAGCAGTATATGAACAATGCGGAGTCGGAAGCAGCGTTGCTCGACGCATATTTCGTGTCTGACCTGCATTTGGGATACTCGTTCAAGCATCTGATTGGAATGAAGGAGCTGAGGATAGGCTTTTCGGTCTACAATCTGTTCAACGAGAAGTATTTCAACAATGGGTATGCCGGGGCTGGCTATACAGTGAAAGAGGGCGAAAAAGTAATATACCGTTATGCCGGATATGCCGCGCAGGCTCCGACACATGTAATGGCGACTGCCACTTTGAGATTCTGACAAGATGCTGACGTTTGATTTATGTCTTGAGATAACAGGCCTGTGTGTGGGCCTGCTATATCTATGGTGGGAATATCACGCCGACAACAAGGTATGGTTGGCGTCGGTCGTGATGCCGGCCATCTCGATGTGGATATATTATTCCAAAGGGTTGTATGCCGACTTTGGGATAAACATCTATTACCTGTTGATAGCGATATATGGATTTTGGTCATGGAGTGGGAAAACGGCTCCGCGCAAACCGTCGGAATCCAAAGAATGTCCAGCCGCGACAGAGAGTGCAAGCTCCCGCCGTCCAATCACCCATACACCAGTAAAGGAGTGGGGGTTGATTGCGGCAGCCTCCTGCACGTTGTGGGTGGCATTATGGTGGCTGCTGGTGAGATTCACCGACTCGACTGTACCTGTGGCCGATGCTTTCACGACATCATTGTCAATTGTAGGATTGTGGATGTTGGCCCGCAAATATGTCGAGCAATGGCTGATATGGTTCATTGTAGACATTGTATGTTGTGGCCTGTATTTTTACAAAGGGCTGTATTTCTATTGCGTGTTGTATGGGGTTTATACAGTCATCTCCATTTTCGGATATCGAAAATGGTTCGCCATGATGCCACATAAGAAATAAGCCACATCCAATATTCGGCCTCATTGATTTGTGCGCAGTATGGATTTCTCATTGGGGCTATCTGTCAATCGGCAGATAGCCCCAATTTACACGGCTTTTTCATTTAAGATAAAATAAAGCGTATACCTGCCCTTACCCGCTTCAGCCCGAAGCGGGTAATCTGTTGTGTCTGTATTTCAGCCGTTTATCTCTTCGTTAAAATCTTATTT
>CAJTEX010000013.1 GCA_910575615.1 Bacteroidales bacterium
GGGGCAATAAGTCTGAGTAAACATACATGCGTGATGCTCGGTGCTGTCCAGTCACCGAACTTCAGGACTCTTGAATCCGAGAAACAAATGTCAATGCTTGACTGGTATGTGGCACTTGTCAGGTCAAAGGCGACAGAGCTGCTCTCACTGACGGATATTCTGGTTGCCGATGCCTTTTTCTCCAAATATGAGTTTGTAAATGAAGTGATTGGCATGGGATTTCGATTTGTCGGGAGATTACGTGCCAACTCATATCTGAGGTATCTGGCCATACCGGATTCCTCCGCCCCGCGAAGACGCGGCAGAAAGAAAAAATATGGAGAGAAAGTGGATTTCTCCAACCTTGACATGTCCGTGTTCACTTCATTCATATATGAGGATTCCAAAGGAAACAAAACCCGATGTCACACGGCGGTCGTACATTCGAGGGCATTGAAACGCGACATCCGTATCGTGGTCTGTCCGGTTGAAAACGCAGAGCCTCTTCTTTACTTCTCTACCGACACCGACATGAGGTCTGAAAAGATTATCGGTTTCTACCGCACCCGCTTTCAGATTGAGTTCGGTATACGCGATGCCAAGCAGTTTACCGGACTTCAGTCACAGCAGACCCGCGACAGGGAGCGGCTTGACTTTGCGTTCAATCTTTCCTTCACAGCCCTCAATGTCTGCAAAGAGGTCATAAGGAAGGATTATCCAGATCTTTCGGTAGCGCAGTTCAAACGGCTTATGTTTGAATCTTATCTCGCCTCAACAATTATTTCGACTTGCGGAAAATCTCCGCATCTCAAAATAATTCAGAAAATAAATCATCGGTTGGCTCAGTTAGCGGCTTAGCCAAGACTGAACAACCTCAAATTTTACCGAATCATTGAGATATAGACATCGTCCTTAAAAAAATCAATGTCTTTATCGGAGAACAAGGTGTCGGAAAAAGCACCATTGCCAAGCTCCTGACTTGTTTCGACAGACCCCGAAATTCATATTGTGGATGACGATGTTTTGAAAGTATCCAGGTTAGAGGGAAATACGGAGAATCTTAATGGAGCCTTTCTTAATAAATATATGCTTAGCTTTCGTTAAGTGAGGTATCTATGACTCATCGGATACAGCTGCCTGATGGAACAGATGTCTACAAAGAATAATCCGTTTCTATAAACGCCTTTGACATAAAAATAGGAAATAAAATAGTTAAAAAGATATGAGACCTATTTACATACTTTTATTTCTATTATACACAATTCCTGTTTTTGCGACTCCTGTTACCCCGGATGTCGCACTAAAGAGATTGCGAGGTAAGAATATGTCCCGAGTCATAGGGTTTCTCCAGACACCACAATTTCAAATTTCTAAAATTATGACTGACAGTTGCGGCAACAACACTGTGTATCTGTTTGATTCTAAAGGCGGTTTTGTTGTCACACCTGCAGATGATGCATTTCCTGCATTGCTGGGATATGGCGACGGCCAATTAAATGATTCTGCCGACAATCTCCCAGTCGGATTTAACGAGTGGCTGCAATATATGAGCCGATGGATTGCAGAAGCTACCGTTGATGAGAACGAATTTACTGTCGGTTATTCTGTAGGAGAGGCAATCGCCCCACTCTGTATGACCTCATGGGGACAGGGCGAACCATTCAATCTTGAGTGTCCGGAATATAACGGAGAGAGATGTCTTTCGGGATGCGTGGCTACAGCAATGGCTCAGGTGATGAAATATCACAACTGGCCACCACAAGGTAAAGGTGAACTGACATACCGTGCCGAAAAAATAGGAACAGATATCTATACTGATTTCTCTCAATATGTGCTTGACTGGGAAAATATGCTCTGTGACTACTCTGCATCATCCGCAACCGAACAGCAGAAACAAGCCGTGGCCCATCTGATGCGTGGTTTAGGGGGAAGTGCATGTATGAATTATTTCCCGACGGCTTCCGGTGCAGATATCAACGATGCCACTCAAGCACTGCTGAAATATTGGGATTACAGCGAAGATATCAGATATGTTCGCCGTAGCTGGTTCACGCTTCGAGACTGGTCTCAGTTGCTCTACGATGCTTTGAAGAATTACGGCCCGATATTGTATGGCGGCTTTTCGGTTTCATCTGCCCATGCATTCGTATGCGACGGCTATGACGGCGAAGGGTTGTTCCACTTCAATTGGGGATGGGACGGAAAGGCTGACGGGTATTTTGCCATTGACTTCCTTAATCCTGTTGTAGAGGAAGAACCATGGAAAACGGGCTACAACGGCAGTCAGAGTGCTTTGTTGAACATTCATCCACGTTCGCCGGAAAATCCCGGAATACGCTCCTATACAGTGTGGCTTGACTCATACTATATCGACCCTGCGACACAATTCAGGGATGAAATGCCACATATCCTTCATCCTGGCGATAATTTCAAGATGAGAGGTGAATGTGTCAACTACGGCCCGTTTGCAATTCCAGCTGGCTCAAAATTCGCTACATTATTCACTCCCTATTATGATGGAACAGTAGTCCCATCCAACATTGTGGAACTTAAATCTGATTTGAAAATTTACGGCAGTTTTGACAGTGAAATGAAGATTGTTCCTGAAGGATTGTCTGACGGACTCTATTCACTTGAAAACGATTTTTATGTCAGCCCTTCAGGCTGGGGACATAGTATCCTTATGCCCGTTTCAGGACAATACTGCGCTTTGGTGACAAACAACGGCTCCGATATCCGGTTCATTGAATCCATATTTCCTCCTAAAATAGAGGTAGCAGACTTTCCGGATCAAATTGACCTGAACTCATCGAATGTATTTCATGCAACCATATGCAATTCCAGACCTCGAGAACTTGAACGTACTGTGCGCGTTGAACTTATACAGGATGGGACAGTGAAGGGATGGTCTCCAGGGGTTAATGCTTCTTGGGAACCGGAAGGGACAATTGACTTGGAACTGAGTGTCGATAATTGGATATGGAAAGATAAGAGCAATTCCCATCCCGGCAAATATGTCTTATGTCTGAGTATCCGCAACACCTATGGAGATATATGGATACCAATGGGACAAGGTAAAAAGGTAACAGTCTCAGACTCTGCCGGTATAGACGCAGTCAAAGTAGATGACATCGCAGAGGATGCGATGTATGACCTGTACGGAAGGAGAGTATCGGGAGATACCAATGCTCTGTCTTCGGGGCTATATGTCAGACTGCATAACGGTGTTGTTTCAAAAATTGTCATCCATTAATTAGAGTTTTTAGTGCACCCAGTAAACAACAAAACCTTCAGTTGCTAAATATCCAAATTTTTGGAGTCTCCGAGGGCTAATCTGCGTTATGGAACGGATTTGCTATATAAACCTTGAACTCGGGGCTTATCCATATCGCAAACTCAAATGCAATGTCTTGGCGTATGTACATCCATAGCGTCCGGCTTTCGCCTGAACGGATATGGCATTAGTCCGGGCAACGAATTCTTTTACGATTATCTTTTTCACCTATGAAAAAAATCGGTTGCTTAGGATGTAATCTGATAGTGGTTTTCAAATAAGATGTAATCGTGGCTTCCTGTCCCTTAACCGGACTGATTCGGAATAAGAGGGGTGGGGAAGTGTTAAATAAAGTTAGATTTAGGGGTTGATTTTGGGCTGTGAAGCTGATTTTTTGCACTGTGAATTATTTTTTACGACCTTTGCAGCGCATTTATAAGAATATTTCCGAGACAAGATGAGATTATCAGATCTGAAAACCGGCGAATCCGCTGTCATTGTGAAAATCCTTGGTCACGGTGCTTTCCGGAAGAGGGTGATGGAGATGGGCTTTGTGAAAGGCCGTAAGATTACCGCGTTGCTGGCGGCTCCGCTGCGAGATCCGGTCAAATACCGGATTATGAATTATGAGGTCTCTTTGCGTCGTACAGAGGCGTCACTCATAGAGGTGATGCCCATAAATGTGGCTTCCGGGAAAGAGGATGGCAGGCCAGACAAGGATGCGGCCGGTCATTTGGCGTTCGCGTCTGACCATACTATGGTTGATGACGGGGCGCTCGACGAGCATAGCCATGGGGAGTTTGTGGGACGCCGCCACACCATCAATGTGGCATTGATTGGCAATCCCAATTGCGGCAAGACATCGCTGTTCAACATCGCTTCAGGGGCCAAGGAGCATGTCGGCAATTATTCCGGCGTGACCGTAGACTCGAAGACCGGCACGTTCAGACATGGCGGCTACACTTTCAACATAGTTGACCTGCCGGGAACATATTCCCTGTCGGCCTATTCCCCTGAGGAGAGATACGTCAGGACATATCTCAAAGACCACAATCCCGATGTGATAGTCAATGTGGTCGATGCCTCCAACCTTGAGCGCAACCTCTATCTCACCACCGAGCTTATTGATATGGACCACTCGATGGTAATCGCTTTGAACATGTATGATGAGTTGAGGCGGTCAGGCGCGGTGCTCGATTTCGAGGCGTTGGGAAACATGATAGGTGTCCCCGTGGTGCCCACTGTCAGCCGTACCGGTGAAGGTGTCGACAAGCTTTTCGACACCATCATACAGGTTTATGAAGGGAAGAACCGGGTTGTGCGCCATGTGCATGTCAAGCTCAGCCAGGACCTCGAGAAAGCTCTGTCTGAAATCAAGGACGCCCTGAAACAGGACAAGACAATCAACCAGCAATTCTGCGCGCGCTATCTCGGCATAAAGCTGTTGGAGCGTGATGCCGAGATTGAAGAACTGGTCAGGGAATCAAAGAGTGCCGACGGGCTGCTTGACCTGCGCGACCGCCAGCTTGAGTACCTCGAACGTCATAATCCGGGTGAGGATATATCGTCGCTGATTGCCGACGACAAATACGGCTTCATCTCCGGCGCGCTCGCCGAGACCATGAAGCAACCCCAGGAGCAGGCGGTCTCGACGACCCATATCCTCGACGCGTTTGTCACAAGCCGGTTGTTCGGGTTCCCGCTTTTCCTGTGTGTGATGGCCTTCATCTTCTGGTTCACATTCTTCGTGGGCGCTTATCCTGCCGACTGGATTCAGGAGGGTGTCGACTGGCTGGCAGCGCTGGTGAAGGAAAAGATGGCTCCCGGCCCGTTGAAAGACCTCCTGGCCAACGGCGTGATTGGCGGCGTGGGCGGAGTGATTGTCTTTCTGCCCAACATTATGATTCTCTTCTTCTTCATATCGTTTATGGAGGATTCGGGATACATGGCCAGGGCGGCTTTCATCATGGACAAGCTGATGCACAAGATCGGCCTGCACGGCAAGTCGTTCATTCCTCTCGTGATGGGCTTCGGCTGCAATGTGCCTGCCGTCATGGCCTGCCGCGCCATCGAGAGCCGTTCGTCAAAGATAATCACGGTGCTGATAACTCCGTTTATGTCATGCTCGGCGCGCCTGCCGGTGTATGTGCTTCTCATAGGGACATTTTTCAGCGTCCATGCCGCGCTTGTGTTTCTCGGAATGTATATCCTCGGGGTGGTGGTGGCGATGGCTACGGCCCGTATGCTCCGCAGGCTGTTCTTCAAAGTAGACGAGACCCCATTCGTGATGGAACTGCCTCCCTACCGTGTGCCGACAATGAAAACCTCCCTGCGCCATATGTGGTGGAAAGGGAAGCAATATCTCCAGAAGATGGGTGGTATCATCCTTGTGGCCTCAGTCATCGTCTGGGCCTTGGACTATTTCCCTCTTGGAAACGCTGATGACCCCGGCCAGGATTCGTATCTTGAAAGTGTCGGCAAAACCGTGCAGCCTGTCATGGAGCCGCTGGGTTGCTCCTGGCAGGGGACAGTGGCAATGGTGGCCGGAGTGCCGGCAAAAGAGATTGTGGTCTCGACCCTCGGGGTGCTTTACACAGGCTCTGACGAGGCCACGGATCAGGCTCTGTCGGCGCGCCTGACAGCGCCTAATCCGTCGACCGGGCTGCCTGATTTCACCCCGGCTGCGGCGCTGGCGTTCATGGTTTTCACGTTGCTTTACTGCCCCTGCCTGGCCACGGTGGTGGCCATTGTCAAGGAGACAGGCCATTGGGGCTATGGTGCTTTCACGGTTCTGTACAACACAGCCGTGGCATGGCTGCTGGCATTTGCCGCCTATCGCGTCGCGCTGTTGTTCTGACAAGCTGCCATTTACGATACAGACAGTTCTCCCTGTCGGTTGTCACAGCCTCAGCTGTGTCATTCCGGCAGGGAGAGATGTCTTTTGTTGATGATTTTTCTGAACCAAATGGTCGGGGGTGATGTTATAAAACCAGATTCAAGACAATCAGAAGGCTGCCTGCCCGGCATACGACTGAAAGTAAACAACACCAGATTCAAGAACCCCTGAAAACTATGAATACAGCTCCTCTTCAAGGCATAAAAGTGATAGATTTCACCAGTGTGCAGTCCGGTCCCTCATGTACCCAGCTTCTCGCATGGCTTGGGGCCGATGTAATCAAAATCGAACGTCCAGGCACAGGCGACGCGACACGCGACGAGTTGCAGTTTGACCCGGATTGTCCCAGCTACTATTTTCTGCAGCTTAACTCCGACAAGAAGTCGCTCGCCCTTGACGCGGCCACTCCCGACGGCAAGGCGATTCTGACCAAGCTCCTCGAGACAGCCGATGTCTTCATCGAGAACCTGCATCCCGGAGCTATGGACAAGCTCGGGTTCAGTTGGGAGAATGTCCACAAAATCAATCCCCGCTGTGTCTATGCCACCATAAAGGGTTTCCCCCTTTCCTCACGTTACAAAGATCTCAAGGCATACGAGCCTGTGGCACAGGTGACCGCAGGCGCCGCCTCCACCACCGGCTGGTGGGAGGGACCAGACAATATCCCCACCCAGTCTGGCGCGGCCCTCGGCGACTCCAACACCGGTATGCATTGCGCGATTGGCATCCTGGCAGCATTGCTGCAACGCCAGCACACAGGTGAAGGCTGCTTCGTCTACCAGTCGATGCACAATGCTTGCCTCAACCTCTGCCGAATCAAGACCCGCGACCAGCTGACTCTCGACCGCATTGGCTACCTGACCCAGTTCCCGCAGTACCCCGACCAGAAGTTCGGCGACTTTGTCCCGCGAAGCGGCAACCAGGAGGGGTCTGGCGTGCTGGGATGGACTTACAAGTGCAAAGGCTGGGAGACCGACCCCAACGCTTATGCCTACATCATCCTGCAGCGTGGAGCCAAGGATTTCGAGCTGGCCTGCAAGGCTCTCGGGTTTGAAGACTGGCTGACCAACCCTGATTTCAACACCGCCGATGCCCGCGACCGTCACAAACAGGAGATTTACAAGCGTGTAGGTGAGTGGGCGATTGACAAGACCAAATATGAGGTCACCGAAATCCTGTCGAAGGCCGGTGTGCCTGTGGCTCCTGTCCTCAACACAAAGGAGATAATGACCGATGAAACCCTCTATGACGGCAACACCCTTGTCAAAATCAACCAAGGCGGCAAGATCGGTGAGTTTGTCACTGTGGGAGTCCCATTCACATTGTCAAACTTCCAACCCACCTATGGGCCTTGCCCGACACTTGGCGGCAACACCACCGAGGTGTTGAAGGCCTACGGCTACTCCGACGATGAAATCGCGGCATTCGCCAAAAACGGCACAACCGCGCCTTTGGCCAAGTCGTGACATCCGACGAAGACTTGCGACATATGTCGCAGTGACATAGAGTTGTTAAGTTTTTAGGTTTAGGTTGTTTCGTTTTCGGCACCTGCACCACGGCCGGCCCCCCTGTCGACCGTCGTCAGTGGCTGGTCACGGGCAGGCGCTTGAAAACTTAACAACTTAGTTTTTACACAACATCCAGAATTTCAAAACCTATCTATATGTCAGACACAAACTCAACAATGTCAGCCTCCACAGCCAAAGGTTGTGGCTGCAATAAGACAGCTCCCAAATTTCCCGACCAGGTCACCGGCATGTATGTGCTTGCCCGCGCCCTTCAGAAAGTCGGCATCGACACAATGTACGGACTCGTAGGCATACCGGTCACAGAGGTCGCATATATCGCCCAGGGCCAGGGAATCCGCTTTGTAGGGTTCCGCCATGAACAGCAGGCAGGTATGGCCGCCCAGACCCATGGTTACCTTACCGGCAAGCCCGGAGTCTTGCTGACGGTGTCGTCGCTCGGATTCCTTAACGGGTTGACGGCTACTGCCAACGCCACGGTCAACTGCTATCCTATGATTCAGATTTCCGGTTCTTCCGTGCGCGAACCGATCGACCTCGACCAAGGCACATACGAGGGGCTTGACCAGCTCAATATGGCCAAGCCGCTTGTAAAGGCGGCCTACCGTGTCAACAAAGCCGAGGACATCCCTGTCGGAGTTGTCAGGGCTTACCGCGCGGCGGTCTCCGGACGGCCTGGCGGCGTGTATCTCGACATAACGACCCCGGCCCTCGGCCAGGTGCTTGACCATGATGTCGCCGAGGCGTTGTTGCAGACACCTGTTGACCCATGTCCCGATATGATTCCCTCTCCCGAATCAGTGGAGCGCGCTGTATCGCTGCTCGCTTCCGCCAAGAAGCCCGCATTTCTCTTCGGCAAGGGAGCCGCGTATGCCCGTGTCGAGGATTTGCTGAAGGAGCTGGTGGAGACCACCGGCATACCATATTACCCGATGTCGATGGCCAAGGGGATTCTGCCCGACAACCATCAGTTGAGCGCGCTCGCATGCCGCTCCCAGATAATGGAGGAGGCCGATGTCGTGGTTCTTGTGGGGGCGCGACTCAACTGGTTGCTCAGCCGTGGCCAGGGGAAATGGAACCCTGCCGGAAAATTCATACAGCTCGACATAGACCCGCAGGAAATAGATTGCAACCGACATATCGATGCTCCTGTCATCGGCGACCTGCGCAGTTCTCTCCAGGCGATTCTCTCCAGGCTCAAAGGGGTGTCGCTGTCGATGGATTCCTCTTGGGTGCCCGGTCTGCAGGCTCTCACCAAGGAGAAAAACTCGAAGTTTGCCGAGAGGCTTGCCGCAAAGACTGTGCCGATGACCCATTGGAGCGCGTTGAGCGCGGCCAAACCGGTGATTGAGGCCAACCCTGATGTGATTCTTGTCAATGAGGGGGCAAACACCCTTGACGACACGCGCGACACGATAGACATGGCTCTCCCGCGTCATCGCGTCGATTGCGCCACCTGGGCCATCATGGGCATGGGCATGGGATCCGCCATCGGAGCCGCGGTAGCCACCGGCAAGTCGGTGGTGGCCATAGAGGGTGACTCGGCGTTTGGTTTCTCCGGTATGGACTTCTCCACCATATGCCGTTTCAAGCTGCCTGTCACGGTCTGTGTCTTCAACAATGGAGGCATCTACAACGGCATAGGCAAACCGCTCGACAACACGTCAGACCCGGCCCCGACCACACTTGATGTCAACGCCCGGTATGACAAGCTTGGGGAGGCATTCGGCGCAAAGACCTATTATGTCACCACCCCCGACGAGTTCGCCGAGGCGTTGAAAGAGGCCATTGCTTCAAAAGCTCCCGCCTTGATTGACGTGCAGCTGGCTGCCGACTCCGGCAAGGAGAGCGGCCACATAGGTTACCTCAATCCGGCCCCCCTGATTGACATAACCGTATAATTACTCCCAGACTTACAACCTTTCACGTTTCAAGTAATATGTTACACATAATTTTATACGCGATTGTCCCTATCATCGTCGTGATGCTTGCCGGTTATATATCCGGCAAGAAGGGGATATTCAACGGGGAGAATGCCAAGGCGTTCAACAAGGTGGTGCTCGATTACGCCTTGCCTGCCGCCCTGTTCGTGTCGATAGTCGACGCCTCCCGCGAGATGCTTGTGCAGGATATAAAACTGTCGCTGATTTCGCTGATAGTGATGATGTTCTGCTTCATGCTGGTTTACTACGTCTACAAATGGTGTTTCAAGAAAAACACCGGTGCAGACGCGGCGATCATGGCCTTGATTAGCGGCTCGTCGACAATCGGGTTCCTCGGTTTCGCGGTGCTGGAGCCTATATTCGGCACCACTCCGTATGTGGCGCTCGTCGTCGCCATCGTGGGAATCGTGGTCAACGCGGTAGGTATCCCGGTGGGCCTGTCGTTGCTCAACGCCTCCCTGGAGAAGACCAATCCCACGCCCGCCGGAAAGAAACGCCCGTCGGCATGGGCCCCGGTGCTTCACGCCCTCGCCCAGCCGGTGGCGTGGGCGCCTATCCTGGCGGTGATATGGGTGATTGTGGGTATTCCATGGCCCAAATGGGCATCCCCCTCGTTTGACCTTATCAAAGGGGCCAATGCCTCACTGGCCGTGTTTGCCGCAGGTGTGACCCTCTCCTCTGTCAAGGTTTCCATCAACTGGCAGGCTGTGCTTGGATCAATTATGAAGCTGATTGTCATGCCCGCGCTTCTGCTGGTGGTCGGCCTCATATTCAAGATGGATCCCCTCAACCTGAAGATGCTTGTCGTGGCCGGCGCGTTGCCCCCTGCGTTCTCCGGTGTGATCATCGCCGACGAGTATGACACATATGTGGCCACAGGCACATCGTCGCTCGCGTTGTCGGTGATACTGTTCATAGCCTTCTGCCCGCTATGGATATGGGTTACGGACATATGCATAAAGGCGTTCTGACGTTTTTGTCTCGCCTTTGAACCACATTCAGCCCGGAGTCGGCACAGGCCCTCTCCGGGCTGAATGTGATTTCGCAGACGCTACAAAAAAGATTGCGTATGCCAACTTTTTCCATAGAGGTGTGTTTATAAGGTATAAACATACTGAAACACGGTTAACGACCATTCACTAACAACTATTTAGATATGAAAAAAGCTCTATTACTGATGACTCTCATGCTGGGTTGCATGACTGTTTTCGCCCAGAAAATCGACAAGAACGAACTCAAGCAGCTGCAGGCATTCCTGGCCCAGCCCGCTGAGAAGGATGCCACAAACGCCCAGGCCCTGAAGATTGCCGACATGAAGGCTCCTTCCACTTGGGAAGGGGTCACCGTCGAGAACGGCCATGTCACCGCAATCGAATGGAAAGACAAGCACCTTGCCGGCAACCTCAATCTCTCGGGATTCAAGGCCCTCACAAAGGTGGATGTATCCCGCAACAAGCTGGCTGCCCTTTCAGTTGAGAATGACGCGGCCCTCGCCGACCTCAACGCTTCGCGCAACCAGCTCCGCAGCGCAGACCTTGACGGATGCTCGGGACTTGTGACCCTCAACATTTACAAGAACCGTCTGACCGAGCTCGACATCACGGCCACCCCGCTTATCGAGACGGTCAACATCTCCAACAATCTTCTGGTTGAACTGAATGTCTCCAACTCCTCGACCCTCAAGACCCTCAATTGCCAGGGCAACCATCTTGAGAGCCTCCAGGTGTCAGACTGCACCAACCTCAAGAACCTCTATTGCGGCTACAACAAGCTTACCGGTCTGGTTCTCTCAGGGCTTACCAACCTCCAGAACCTGAATGTCGATGACAATGAAATCCAGAAACTCGTTGTATCAAACCTCCCCTCGCTGAGTTCTTTCCTCTGCACCGACAACAACATGCAGCAGCTTTCGGTCGACAATTGCTCCCGACTGCTTGACCTCGTATGCTCATACAACAACCTCTCGGAGCTGACCGTCAGCAATTGTCCCAA
Organism: Bacteroidales bacterium; assembly: GCA_910575615.1. GTDB lineage: Bacteria > Bacteroidota > Bacteroidia > Bacteroidales > Muribaculaceae > UBA7173. Next base: position 11,611 of record CAJTEX010000013.1, read on the forward strand.
CCTCCTGTTTGTCGACTGCTCTTACAATGACCTCACTGAGCTGACCCTCTCCAACCAGACTTTCCTGCAGCGTCTGCTTTGCAACAACAACCAGCTGACAATGCTTGATGTCTCCTTCGACCAGGCTCTGACCTACGTCAACTGCCGTTACAACATGATTTCCGACCTCCGCACTATCGGTGACACAAACCTCGGAATGATCGCATGCCAGTGGAACTATTGATTCCCGGCCAGAAGACTTCTGATATACAAGAGCTGAACAATAGGGGCTGATGACCCTTACGCCCCAAAAACAAAAGAGATGCCGCCCATTCCAACGGGTGGCATCTCTTTTTTCGGTCATATGCTTTTTGTCTGTCACACGGGCCGCCGTGGGGCAGAGGGGGCGTTCAGTCAAGTTTCAGCACGGCCAGGAACGCTTTCTGCGGCACCTGCACCGACCCGATCTGTTTCATGCGTTTCTTACCGGCTTTCTGCTTCTCAAGCAGTTTGCGCTTTCGCGAGACATCTCCTCCGTAACATTTGGCGGTCACATCCTTGCGCACAGCCTTGATGGTCTCCCTGGCGATGATTTTAGCGCCGATGGCAGCTTGGATTGCGATGTCAAACTGGTGGCGGGGAATCAGCTCCTTGAGTTTCTCACACATCCGGCGTCCGAACTGCACGGCGTTGTCGGCATGGGTGAGCGTCGACAGCGCGTCGACCGGTTCGCCGTTGAGCAGCACGTCGAGCTTTACGAGGCGGGAGTTGCGGAAGTCATGCAGGTGATAGTCGAATGAGGCGTAGCCTTTTGAGATAGACTTCAGTTTGTCGTAGAAGTCGATGACAATCTCGCCCAGGGGAATGTCGAAAATCAGTTCCACGCGGTTGCCGGATATGAATTCCTGTTTGACAAGCTCGCCGCGTTTGCCGAGGCAGAGGGTCATGATCGGGCCAATGAAGTCTGTGGTGGTGATGATTGAGGAGCGTATGTAGGGTTCCTCGATATGGTCGATGAGGGTGATTTCAGGCAGCCCGGAGGGATTATGCACCTCGCTCTCGTTGCCTTTCTTGTCAAACACCTTGTATGACACGTTGGGCACCGTGGTGATGACTTCCATGTTGAATTCGCGGCTGAGGCGTTCCTGGATGATTTCCATATGGAGCAGTCCGAGGAATCCACACCTGAATCCGAATCCGAGTGCCATCGACGATTCAGGCTGGAATGTCAGCGACGCGTCGTTAAGCTGCAGTTTCTCAAGTGAGCTGCGCAGGTTCTCGAAGTCTTCCGCCTCGATGGGGTAGACTCCGGCGAACACCATCGGCTTCACCTCCTCGAATCCGGCGATGGCCTCGGCCGGACGGTTGACATGGGTGATGGTGTCGCCGACTTTCACCTCCTTGGAGGTCTTGATGCCAGATATGATGTATCCCACATTGCCTGCCGACAGCTCTTTGCGGGGTGAGAGGTCCATTTTCAGGACACCGATTTCATCGGCATGGTACTCCTTGCCGGTGGCAACGAATTTCACGAAGTCATCCTTGCGGATTGTGCCGTTCTCGATCTTGAAGTAGGCGATGATTCCGCGGAACGGGTTGAACACAGAGTCGAAAATCAGGGCCTGCAACGGGGCCTCCGGGTCACCTTTCGGGGCTGGTACACGCTCCACGATGGCCCGCAGGATATCCTCCACGCCGATGCCGGTTTTTCCGCTTGCCCGTATTATCTCCTCACGTTTGCATCCGAGCAGGTCTACAATCTGGTCTTCCACCTCGTCGGGATTTGCGCTCTCAAGGTCAACTTTGTTGATTACCGGGATGATTTCAAGGTCGGAATCGATGGCCATGTAGAGGTTGGATATGGTCTGGGCCTGTATACCCTGTGTCGCGTCGACAATTAGCAGCGCGCCCTCGCAGGCGGCTATCGAGCGCGACACCTCGTATGAGAAGTCGACATGCCCGGGGGTGTCGATGAGGTTGAGGGTGTATTCCTGGCCGTCGAGATGATAGTTCATCTGTATGGCGTGGCTTTTGATTGTGATGCCACGCTCGCGCTCGAGGTCCATGTCGTCGAGCACCTGCGCCTGCAGATCTTTTGAGTCAATGGTCTTGGTGTATTCGAGGAGGCGGTCGGCCAGGGTGCTTTTGCCGTGGTCGATATGGGCGATGATGCAGAAATTTCGGATATTCTTCATTTGTTCAAAAATTCAGTGATGGCGGCTAGGCACTCTTTGGGGGTGGCGAGGTCGCGGCATAGGGTCTCGACCGGACACCATCCGGTCTTGTCGCGGTTGACGACATGGTCGATTACCTTGTCGTAAGTTGTCTTTATGTCATATCCGGAGAGGAGATTCAGGGCGAGACGGCTGATGACGGGGGTGTAAAGCTCCCTGACTCCGCCGAGAATCATCAGGGCGGCGGCTCCTTTGCCCACAATCTTGTCGGCGACGCGCGCGCCCTGGAGCATGTGCGGATGGTCGGTCAGCAACCAGTGTAGGTCGGAGACTCCGCGGCCCGTGTATGTTGTGACGCGTCCGTTGTCTACCACAAGTGTGGTGTCTCCCTTGTCGAGGAGCGCGACCAAGGCGCTCATCGCCGGAGGCACGCCGCGCCGCAGGCTTTCGGCGATGACATCCACACGGGCCATCTCGCCGGGAATGTCGATTTTTTGTGGGCAATGTCCGACACATTCCTTGCAGCCCACGCAATGGGATGCCTGGCGCAGCCTGGGCATAGCCCGGTCGTAGCCGACGAGAAACCTGCGCCGTGCTTCGGCATAGTTCTCTGCCTCGGGTGAGTCGGGAACCTGGCCCTGGTTGACACATTTGTTGTAGTGGGCGAAGATGGCCGGAATGTCGAGCCCGTAGGGGCAAGGCATGCAGTACTGGCATTCGTTGCATGGCACCGTCGGGTAGCTCGCTATGATTCCGGCTACTTTGTGGAGGAATCCGGTCTGCTCCTCGGTCAGTGGCACCAGAGGGCAGAATGAGCGGAGGTTGTCCTCCAGGTGGTCCATATATGTCATGCCTGACAGCACTGTCAGCACATTGGGATAGGTGCCGGCATATCTGAAGGCCCACGAGGCCACCGATTTCTGTGGCTCCTGCTCCTTTAGCAGCCTGACTACATGGTCGGGAAGCTTTGACAGACGTCCTCCCAGTAGAGGCTCCATTATTATCGCCGGGATGTCGCGTTTTGCCAGCTTGCCGTAAAGGTATTCGGCATTGGTGTTGCGCGGATTGATTTCCTTGGCATGCTCCCAGTCGAGGTAGTTGAGCTGAATCTGCACGAAGTCCCATTTGTATTTGTCGTGCCATTCAAGCAGCATGTCAAACAGGCGGATGTCGCCGTGATAGGAGAATCCGAGGTTGCGTATTCGGCCTGCCTCCCTCTCGGCTGCGAGGAAATCGAGCATACCGTTGTCGATGTAGCGGGCGTTGAACTCTTTGAGCGGTTCGTTGCCCATCCCTACGGCGTGGAGCAGCATGTAATCTATGTGGTCGGTCTGGAGCAACCGGAGTGAGTCGCGGTACATCTGTTCTGACTTCTCACGGGGCCAGGTCGATGGGTCGAAATTCGACAGCTTGGTGGCGACAAAATATTTGTCGCGCGGATGGCGGCTGAGGGCTATGCCGACAGCCTTCTCCGACCGACCCTTGCAGTAGGCGGGGGAGGTGTCGAAGTAGTTTACCCCATGCTTTATGGCTGTGTCGACAAGGCGGTTTACCTCCTCCTGGTCGATGAGGTCTTCCCCGGGGTTGTCAAAGTCGGGTTTGGTGGGCCAACGCATGCAGCCGTAGCCCAGCAACGAGACCTTGTCGCCGGTCGAGGGATTGACCCGGAGGGTCATCCTGTCGGTCGGAATCGGGGTCTGGGGCAGCTGGCTTTCGTCGGTGTCTCCATCTTTCTTGCCCGAACAGGCTGTCAGCAGGGGGGAGGTGGCGAGGGCCGCCAGGGCGGACTTGCGGAAGAAATCGCGGCGTGATATGTCGAATTTCATGATGGTTTCAAATCAGACGGTTCGGTGGATTTCGTGCCCCTCGACATAAATGGCCGAGAAAGGACGTGCCGGGCACAGGTTCTCGCAGGCTCCGCATCCTATGCATCGGGACTCGTCGACGGCGGGAATCTTGCGGGAGTCGGGATTGGACGGGGCAGACGCCACCATCGTAATGGCTCCGACAAGACAGTGGCGGGCGCAGTTGCCGCAGTCCACATCGTCGGCGAGGACCACACAGTTTTTCGCCACCCAGACGGCGTGGCCAATCTGGGTCGAGCTTTTCTCCTCCCAGCTGATGGGCTTTATCGCCCCGGAGGGGCAGACATCAGAGCAGGCGTTGCATTCAGGGCGGCAATAGCCCCGGTCAAATTCCATATGAGGCTGCATGAAGCTGTCAAGGTCGGTCGACGGGCGCAGAACGCCGTTGGGGCATTCTGACACACACAGCTGGCAGGCGGTGCAGTGCTGTGAGAAGTTCTTTATGCTCGCCGCCCCGGCAGGCACCAGACGGGTGGCGCGTCTTGGCGGTTTCTTGTCAAGGATTTCAGCCAGTCCGCCGTCGACAGTCTTCTGTGCCTTGACGGCGGCGGCACCTCCGGCAGCCATGGCCCCGGCTATGAGGAAAGACCTGCGCCCTGAGTCGGCGGGAGTATCAGGCTTGGCGGCTTTTGAGGCCACAGCCTTGCGTGTTGTGTAGCTGATGGCCCCCTTGGAGCAGTCATCCACGCAGTCCATGCAGGCCACACACCGGCTCAGGTCGATTGTATGGTTTTTCGCGTCGATGCAGGAACTTTTGCAGCGGCGGGCGCAGCTGCCGCAGTTGATGCATTTCGAGGTGTCGATGACGGGGCGGAGGAGGCTTTGGCGAGACAGTAGCCCAAGTATGGTGCCGACCGGACAGATGGTGTTGCAGTAAATGCGGCCCCCTCGCCATGCGAGAACAGCGATTGTGACAAAGGTCACTGTCGCCACAATCAGCAAAGGCAGCGAGCCGATCCACACCTCGCGGCTGTAGACGGCGTAGCTGTCGTAACGTTCGGCCACCACGGCAAGCAGGTTGTTGACCCAGATGGCCAGGGGCTGCCCGAGGTTCTGCACCATACGCCCGTAGGCGCTGTATGGCGCGACAAGCGAGGCAATTGCGGTGAATCCGGCCGCCAGCAATATGACAAACACCGCCAGCGTCGCGTAGCGCAGCAGGGTGTGTGGCTTGCTGTGTCTGAAACGTTTTTTCTTTCCTTTGCGTCGCGAGGAGAGATATGAGACGATGTCCTGGAAGACCCCGAGCGGGCATATCACCGAGCAGTAGACGCGGCCCATCAGGAGGGTCAACGCCACCAGGCCTATGACCACGATGGTGTTCAGGGCAAGCACCGCCGGTATAAACTGGATTTTCGCCATCCATCCCAGCCAGTGATGCAGAGTCCCGGTGAAGTCGAGAAACATCGCCGTGATGAGCAGCCAGAATATGATGGCGAGAGTTATGCGGATTTTACGCGGCATGAGATTCTGATATGATTGGTTGCGGATAAAACTTATACAAAATTACGAATAATCCTCTGTTCAAGCGGGGGAAAGAACCGCGGTTTAACATTTTTTGAGAATCATACAGGGCCGAATCCGCCGCCAGCGCAAGGTCAGAGGTTGGAATTGTAATAGGCCGGGTCGCCCGACACCTCTTGTCCGATGAAGGGTGGGAGGGAAATCGGAGTGGATGGGGATGGCAGCTCGACTTCCGCCACAGTCATCTCCACAGGGCGTATGAAGCGGTCGACCTCCCACACGAGGTCTCCGAAAGGCACGATATGGCGTTCTTTCTCAACCACATTGCCTTCGCAGGCCTTGGCAAGCATCTCCATCGCGTCTGCCTCAGGGATTTCATATTCCCATTCGTCGCGCGATATGCCCTCGAGAGTGGCGCCTTTGACTGCGAGGAACCCTCGTCCGTCGCGAACCCTGACGCGTACTGTGCCCTCTTTGCGCCTGGAGATGTAACCTTGTATGATGTGGTGGACGGCGGTGGCCATGGCGCGGTATGAGTCATCCGTGACCAGAAACTTGCGTTCGATCTCTTTAGCCATTTCGGTGGATTTTCTTTGCGGTTTCTCCTGCCGCCTTGTCAGGCAGGGGATTTATGAGTAACTTTGCAAAGTTAAAACTAAAGATTGGAAAAAGCAAGATTGGACATATCGTGGTTGCGCCGCCTGATGGCGGTGGTGATGCTCCTGGCCATATGGCTTCCGGCCTCGGCCGCCTCCAGGATTCTGGTCGAGGTGGTCGATTCGCTCTCGGGAGAACCTGTGCCGTTCACTGCCATATATGTCACAGGGTCAAACCAGGGGGCTATGGCGGGTGAAGATGGCCGCGTGTGGCTGAATATGACCCGGCAGCGGGCCGAACTGGTGTTCTCGGCGATGGGATACGCCAAGAAGAGAGTGCCGGTAGACCAGTCGGTCACGGCCCTTCGGGTCTCGTTGTCGCCTGACGGGCATCTCCTTGACGAGGTCACGGTGAAGCGAGGCAAGGAACGTTATTCCAAGCGCGGCAATCCGGCTGTCGACTTTGCCAGGCGCATACGTCAGGCTGATTCCCTGAGCGATCCGCGGCGCCGTCAATATTACAGCTTCACCCGATATGAACGTATCACATTGGGACTCAATCGAGTCGATATGGGGGGTGATGATTCTGCCGCCGGGGATTCTGGGAAGTCAAAGGGGCGTTTCGGTTTTGTCCGCGAGCATGTCGACACATCGGCGGTCACAGGCGAGCCTGTGCTTCCGTTGTCGGTCAAGGAGAAGGTCTCGCAGGTTGTGTTCAGGCGTGAGCCGCGTTCGGAGAAGACTTATGTCCTCGGCGTGAAATCGGCAGGGGTTGACGAGCTTGTGGATGACCGTAGCATGCAGACCCTGATGGAGGACATATTCCGTGAGGTTGACTTGTATGACGAGGATGTGGTGATTCTTCAGAACCGGTTTGTCTCTCCGCTGTCGCGCATCGCCCCAGATTTCTACAAGTTCTATCTTACAGACACGATAACAGACGCAGATGGTCAGAGGCTGGTAGAGCTTGGTTTCACCCCGAGGAATTCAGCCTCATTCGGATTCACCGGACGGCTGTATGTGGCCGAAGGGGATTCTGCAATGTTTGTGCGCCGGGTCAGGATGAATGTGCCATCGTCGATAAACCTCAACTTTGTCGAGCATCTGCAGATTCTCCAGGAATTCGAGCGGGCTCCGGATGGCGCGAGGCTCAAGACTCTCGATGATTTCAATGTGGAACTCTCGATAATCAAGGGGACGCAGGGAATCTATGTCCACCGCACGACGGCGTTGAAGGACCATGACTTCGGGTTGCCCGAGCGCGCAGACCTCTTTGACCGCATAGGTGACACCTTCAGCGACCCGGCGGTCTATGCCCGCGACGATGATTTCTGGGAAAAAGAGCGCACGGTAGGTGCCTCGGCCAACGAGAGCCGCGTGGAGCAACTGATGGCGCGGTTGCGCGGGGTGAAGCTGTATCATTACGGAGAGAAGATTCTGAAGATATTTTTCACAGGATATGTGACCACCGGACGCGATTCCAAGTTTGACATAGGGCCTGTGAACACATTTCTGAGCGGAAACTCGGTGGAGGGAGCGAGGCTGAGGTTTGGCGGCACCACCACGGCGGCACTGTCGCCTCACTGGTTTGCCAAGGGGTATGTCGCCTATGGCACCCGTGACCACAAATGGAAGTACGGAGCCGAACTTGAATACTCTTTCAACCGCAAGCGCGACCATCAGCGGGAGTTCCCGGTGCATTCGATTATGGTGTCGGAGAAGTATGATGTCGACCAGGTGGGGCAGCATTATCTTTTCACCAATCCCGACAATGTCTTCCTTTCGCTCAAGCGTATGGAGAACCTGCTGATGACCTACCGCCGCCAGACCCGCCTTGACTATACCCTCGAGCTGGCCAACAACTTCTCGGTAAAGGCTTCGGCCAACCTGGAGCGGCAGGAGGCCACCCGATGGGTGCCGTTTGTCAACAGCCACGGGGTGGCAGTCCCGCATTATGACGAGACTTATTTCTCTGTGGAGCTGCGTTATGCGCCCGGGGAGAGGTTTTTCCAGACAAGGACCCAGCGCATACCTGTCAATCTCGACGCTCCTGTCTTCCTCCTTACCCACACTTATGCTCCGAAGGGGCTGTTCAACGCCCCGTTCACGGTCAACAAGACGGAGGCGAGTTTCTCAAAACGTTTCTGGCTGTCGGCATTCGGTTTTGTGGATTTCATGGTCAAAGGAGGGCATGTGTGGAGCAAGTCGCCCTACCTGAGCCTGCTTATACCCAATGCCAACCTGTCATACACCATCCAGCCTGAGAGTTTCGCGCTGATGAATCCCTTGGAATTCATCAACGACAGCTATGTGTCGTGGGACTTGACCTACTGGGCCAACGGCGCGATACTGAATTACATACCACTGGTGAAGAAACTGAAGTTGCGTGAGGCGTTTGCCTTCAGGGGATGGCTCGGGTCGCTCAGCGACAAGAACAATCCGTTGAAGAGTCCCGACCTCTATCTGTTTCCGGTCTATGCCCCTTACGAGCCGATGAAGGGCAAGCCTTATATGGAGGTCTCGGCCGGCATCGACAATCTTTTCAAATGTCTGCGGGTTGACTATGTATGGCGCCTTACCTACCGCCAGGGACAGACTGCCTCCTCGCGTTCAGGATTGCGTATCGCCCTGCATGTCACATTCTGATGCCCTCGCGCTCTATGTTGGCTGGTGGGGGATTCCTATAAGTCTGGTGGTTATAGAAGGTGTGTGACAAAAACGACGCGTCCCCGCTATTGCTTTTCAATGCAGTGGCGGGGACGTGTTGTTTAGTAGGTATGCTATTGCGGCCTGTTTGCGTCTCGGTCTGGCTTTAGCGCAGACGCAGTTTGGTGCCGGGTGTCAGTTTGGATTTTGTCGACAATCCGTTGAGCTTGCAAAGCTGGCGCACTGTCACGCCGTTGCGAGAAGCGATGCGGCTGAGCGAGTCGCCGCGCTTTACAGTGTAGGTCTTGGCTTTGGCCGATGATGATTTCGATTTTGAAGATGCAGAGGCCTTGGGAGGATTGGCCGCGAGATACTGCTTGGCGTATTCCTGGTTTGCGCCCGGGTCAAAGTTGCGGGGCTGGGTGTAGGTCTGCTTATCAAAAGTGAACTCGTCGGTGTGGACTGTCTGGTTGGCAAAGTCGAAGATTGCTGCCGGGTTGATCGGGTAGCCCATATAGCGGGTCTCGAAGTGGAGGTGGCTTCCGAAGCTGCGTCCGGTGTTGCCGCCAAGGGCTATCGGCTCGCCAGCCTTGACATACTGGTCGGGCTTGACGAGGAATTTGGAGAGATGTCCGTAGACGGTCTCCAGCCCGTTGGGATGGCGCACAATCACATAATAACCGTATCCTTTTCTTTCAAAGTTGGTGAGCCTGACGCGCCCGTCAAATGCGGCGCGGACAGTGTCGCCGGTCTGGAGCTTGAGGTCAATGCCTTTGTGTACGCGTTTGAACCTGGGACGGTAGCCATAGGGAGAGGTGACGTATCCGGGAGTGGGCATGGCGAAGTTGCTCACGTCTATCACTTTGGTGTCAGGGACTTCCATCCCGGCATAAGCGTTGACGCGTTTTGACTCCCATCCTTCGGTATAGATGTCAAGCTCGGGTTCTTCCTCCTCCTTGAAGAGGTTGTCGACGAAAGCTTTGGTCTCCTCGACAGAAATCTGGTTGCCGATATTCTCCTGTTTGGCTATAAGACCCTGATGCTCGGCGTTGTGGGCTTTGGGAAGTTTGAACGACTGGGCGTTGCCTGACAACGCTATCAGGGCCGTGGCGGCCAGTATTACAAATTTGTTTATTTTACAAAAAAGCATTTCCTGTTGACTGTGTTGAGAGAGGTTTTAAGCGTTTAAATCATCGGCGCAATAGATTGAGGAGAGGATTGAGGGAGTGTAGTCGAAGACTTCGCCTGCATTGAAGAAGCGGGCAATCTCGATTGCGGCGTTTTCGGGGGAGTCAGACGCGTGGATTATGTTTTCCTGGCCGCTCATAGCGAAATCTCCGCGGATTGTCCCGGGCAGTGCTTTGCGGGCGTTGGTGGCTCCGGTCATTCCTCTCACCACTTCTACTGCGTCGACACCTTTTATAGCCATCACAATAACCGGCGAGGCCATCATCGAACGGAGCAGGGAGGGGAAGAAGGGCCGTTCAACCAGATGGGCGTAATGCTCGCGGAGAATCTTCTCAGAAAGCTCCATCATCTTCATTCCGGCTATGATCAAGCCTTTTTTCTCGAAACGGGAAATCACTTCTCCTGAGATTGCTCTCTGTATTCCCGAGGGTTTGATGATGACAAGTGTGGTCTGCATTGGTCGGTATGTTAGGTGTCGGTTTGGAAACAACAAACCCGCGACGCGGGTTATCTTTGTCTTTCCAAAGTTACTAAAAATAACGCTGTCTGAGAAAAAAATACGTATTAAAATAGTTTAATCGCCTGTCTCTCAGTCTTGATTTGGCTCTAACCGCTTAAAAATTAATTGGTTGGGAAAATATGTTTTTCAGCAGGTTTTTAAACAACCAGGGTTGGGTTGCCGTTTCGTGAAAACGAGCCCTCGGAGTTTTGCACACTATGACGGCCAATGTGCAATGGGTTGAAGCCTATGGTTTTGCGTGGCAGGAATCGTTGAAGCGGTCACGAGATGCGGCTCATGTCTGATTTGCGGGCGAAGAGCCTTGAAAGCTCAGGCAGCAGCATGCCGTGGCCCGGAGCGGAGAGGGAGGGGTCGGCCTCAAGGAGCGAGTCGACAGAGTCGCGGGCAATCTGAACTATCTGGCCGTCTGTTGCGAGGTTGGCCACATGCAGCTCCATAGGCATGCCGCTTTGCATCGTTCCCTCCAGGTCGCCGGGGCCGCGGGTCTTCAGGTCGGCCTCGGCAATCAGGAATCCATCGGTCGTGGAGGTCATAAGTTCGAGGCGCTTGCGAGTGTCTCCGGCGATCTTGCGCTTCGACATCAGCACGCAGAAGCTTTGGTCGGCTCCACGGCCGACGCGTCCGCGGAGCTGGTGGAGTTGCGAAAGCCCGAATCGCTCGGCGTTCTCTATCACCATCACGGAGGCGTTGGGGACATTCACGCCTACCTCTATCACTGTGGTGGCCACCATTATCTGGGCTTTGTTTTCGACGAACAGCTTCATCTGGTGGTCTTTTTCCTTCGGCTTCATCTTGCCGTGGACGTAGACCACATTGTATGAGGGGAATGTTTCCCGGATTAGGTCATATCCCTCTTCAAGGCACTTGAGGTCGAGTTTCTCGTTTTCTAGGATGAGGGGGTAGACGATGTAGACCTGGCGCCCCTGGGCGAGTTGCCGCCCGATCGAGCGGTATACCTGCTGGCGCTGGTCGTCGAAACGGAGCAGTGTAGTCACCGGCTTGCGTCCCGGGGGAAGTTCATCTATTACCGACACGTCCAGGTCGCCGTAGAGGGTCATGGCCAGGGTGCGTGGTATCGGGGTGGCCGTCATCACAAGCACATGCGGGGCAATGACATTCTTGCTCCACAACCTGGCTCTTTGCACGACTCCGAACCGGTGTTGCTCGTCGATCACGGCGAGGCCGAGGTCGCGGAAACGGACATTGTCTTCGATGACGGCATGGGTGCCGACAAGTATGTGGAGCGAGCCGTCGGCCAGTCCGGCCGCGATTTCCTCTCGTTCCTTTTTCCGGGTGGAGCCTGTGAGCAGGCGGACATTCACACCTAACTGTGCTGCCATGCCGCGTATCGACTCGTAGTGCTGGGTGGCGAGAATCTCGGTGGGGGCCATGAGGCATGCCTGTGTGGCGTTGTCGAGAGCCATCAGCATTGCCATCAGCGCCACTATTGTCTTTCCGGAGCCTACGTCGCCCTGCACCAGGCGGTTCATCTGTCGGCCGGATCCGACATCCGTGCGTATCTCCTTCAGCACGCGTTTCTGCGCGCCGGTGAGCGGGAAAGGCAGAATCTGGGAATAGAAGTTGTTGAAGAACATCCCGATGCGGGGAAACGGACGTCCTTGCACGGTAGCTGAACGCTTGCAGGCGTAGCGGCGTATGTTGAGCTGCAGGTAGAACAGCTCCTCGAATTTCAGGCGCAGACGTGCGCGGTTTAGCTCGTCGTGGTTGCGCGGGTTGTGTATCGTGCGCAATGCGGTGTCAGCGTCGATTAGCCTGCGTTCGGCCAGGATTTCAGCCGGCAACGTCTCGTCAAAGCGTTTCACCACGGCTATGGCGTTGCTTATCCATTGGAAAAGCAGGCGCGAGGTCACGCCCCGGTTGCGCAGCTTCTCGGTGAGCGGATATACCCCCCGCAGCCCTTGCGAGGCTGTGGCTGATTCAGGCTGGTCAACTTCGGGATGGGTCATGCTCCAACGGCCGTTGAATTCGCGCGGCTTGCCGAAGAGGATGTATTCAGAGCCTGTGTGGTATGCCTCCTGCAAGGCTTTTATGCGCTGGAACCATACGACTTCCATTGTGGCAGTGCCGTCTGTGAACAGTCCCGACAACCGGCGTTTGGCCCCCTCGCCGTGGGTGGTGAAGCTTACAAACCGTCCTCTGACCTGTATGTATGGCATCTCACCGCCAAACGACCTTATCGAGTAAATCCTTGAGCGATCGACATAATGGGTAGGGAAATGGTGAACCAGATCGTATAGCGACTTTATGCCAAGTTCCTCGTCGAGGAGCTTGGCTTTTACAGGGCCTATTCCTTTAAGGTATTTTATGTCGAATTCTCGTGGGGATGCCATATGCGGGCTGTTTCCAAGAGCCTTTACTGGAGTGGAGTTATCTGCCTGATGAGAGGATGGCTTCGGCGATGGCTATGTCGCGGGGGTTGGTTATCTTTATGTTGTCGGGATTGCCTTCGACGAGGAAGACATTCTCGTATCCGGCCTCGGCCATTACAGACGCGTCGTCAGTGAATGACTCCTGGTAGGGTTGTGAGTAAGCTTCGCGCAGGCGCCAGAGAATAAATCCCTGGGGGGTCTGCACGGCCCGGAACTCGCCGCGGTCGACGGGGGATGAGCCTACCCCGTCAGAGTCGAGCCTGCGCAATGAGTCGCTGACGGGAATGGCTGGGATTGCCCCGTCAGTGTTGATGGCGGCCGCGCACACGCGTTTCACGGTAGGGGTGTCGACAAGAGGCCGCGCGCCGTCATGGATGAGGACTATCGAGTTGGCGCGCGCGTCGGCCGGGATGGCGGCCAGCCCGTTCTTCACCGACTCCCAGCGGGTGGCTCCTCCATGGACCACGGCCGGCGAAGTGAATCCAAACCTCTCGCAGAGATCGGCCCAGCGTTTCTCCTCAGACGGTGACACCACGATTATGGGGGTGGCTCCAGGGACGGCTGCCTGCAATCTTTCTATCGCGTGCATTACCACCGGCTTGCCATCCAGGAGGCAGAACTGTTTGGGGACATCTGAACCGAACCGGCTTCCGCTCCCCGCTGCTACTATTATTATATATGTGTCGAATAAAGCCATTTGTTATATCCAGCAATTCAAGGCAAAGTTACTAAAAAACGTTGACCTCGCGAAAAACATACGGGAGATAGTGCCTGTGGAGACAAAAGAAACGGTCATCCGATTGGATGACCGTTTCTGATGGTAGCGGGACCGAGAATTGAACTCGGGACCTCCGGGTTATGAATCCGACGCTCTAACCAACTGAGCTATCCCGCCATATTTGTCTTTTCTTTCGGAGGCCAGTGGGGCAATTCCGAAATGTTGCTTGCGCCTCTTGCGTCTTTGCGAGTGCAAAGTTAGGCATTCTTTCCGAACCAGCAAAATTTTTCGCAACTTTTTTCTTCAGGTTTTTAAAATAAAGGTGTGCTTTTTGAGGTTGAACGATGGTGTTTTGTTGCTGGAGGGGACGCTTTGCCTGTTGAAATTGGAAAAAATGCCGAAAAAATTGGTTGTTAAAAAAAATGTTGTAACTTTGTGTTTTAAAACATAAAAGGTATAATCCGAGTTTGATTCGATGCGGCCGGGCGTGGAGAGCGCAGGCCGGAAAAGTCAGATAGATATGATAAAGAAAGCGCTTGAAAAGGTAATGAGCGAGGATATGTCGGAAATCTGGACGGTTCTCAATAATGAGGAGAAACGTCGGATTATCGATTCGTTCGTCATCCACAACTTCAAGAAGAACCAGATGATTTATGCCGAAGGGGAGGAGCCTGAATATCTATGGTGTCTGCTCCAAGGCAAGGTCAAGAAATTCAAGGACGGAGTCGGAGGCCGGGTGCAGATACTGCGTCTTATAAGGTCGGTGCAGTACTTCGGTTACCGGGCGTATTTCGCCAACGAGCGTTACAATTCGTCGGCCGCGGCTTTCGAGCCTTCGACAGTCGGGACATTGCCGATGACCTTGGTCAAGGACATGATAAACAACAACCGCAAGCTCGCCTGGTTTTTCATTCACGAGCTGTCGCGCAACCTTGGCGGGTCTGACACTAAGATTGTCAATCTTACACAGAAGCATATCCGTGGCCGTCTGGCCGAGGCCCTGATTGTGCTGAGCGACCATTATGGGTTTGAGGATGACAATATGACCCTCAAGATTTATATGGCGCGCGAAGACTTGGCCAATCTCTCCAACATGACCACTTCAAATGCCATCCGCACCCTTTCTGGCTTTGTGGCCGAGAAGCTCATAACAGTCGACGGGCGTCGTATCCGCATACTCGATGAGCCGCAACTGCGCAAGATATCCAAGTACGGCTGACGCGCCGATGGTCGGAGAGGTCCGGCCGCAGGCAAAAACCACCCGGTGGCTGGTTGTCACAGACAATCAATCACCGGGTGGTTTTTATCGTATGCGGTGGGGGATTATTTCGCGGCGAGCACTTCGATTTCGACCAGGACCTGCTTGGGAAGCTCGCGGACGGCGACTGCCGAACGGGCGGGATAGGGCGCGCTGAAAGCTTCGGCGTAAACGGCGTTCATGGCGGCGAAGTCGGCCATGTCGGCGAGATAGACAGTGGTCTTGATGACATTGTCCATTGTCAGTCCGGCGGCTTCGAGGATTGCCTTCACGTTGCTGAGCGACTGGCGTGTCTGCTCTGTGATTCCTTCGGGGATTTCGCCGGTCTCGGGGTTGAGGGGAATCTGGCCGGATGCGAACAGGAAGGGGCCGCAGTCTATTGCCTGGCTGTAAGGCCCGATGGCTCCGGGAGCCTTGTCAGTTGCGATTGGAGTTTTCATTTCGGTTGTCATTAATGGTTAAAGATGATACAAGTATTTTGTCGGCTTTTTCGAGTGCCGTTTCCTTTATGGAGTCGATGGTGGCGTTGATGTCGCCGTAACGAGTGTCGAAGCCGGGTATGAATCCCTTGGAGCCTGTGTCGCCCACGCGGCGTATCACCTCGCCGAGGGTGAGGTCGGCGGGGTTGACCGATGGCACGAAGCGGCAGACATCGTCGCCTGGCTTTTCCACCACATTAAGCAGCAGTTTGGCGGCGACCAAGCGGTTGACAGCCGCTGTGACCAGTGATATGGGCAGGCCGTATTGCTCGGAGAGCTGGTGGGTGGTCAGCGGTTTCTCCTCCTTCACAAAGCGGTTGACGGTGATTGTCATGACGCAAAGCATTATTCGCCAGCGGTAGTCGTCTGAGATTTTTTCTATCTCGTTGGAGAAGCTGAACTCAAATATGTTTTGCGAGGAGTAGCAGTAAACGGCGCCCGACAGGGTTATCAGCCACACAAGCTGCAGCCATATCAGCAGCAATGGAAGGAATGAGAATGAACCGTAGATAGCGTTGTATTTTGTGACGTATATCTGTCCGTTTACGAAGAGCCATTGCAGGATGATGAACGCCGTCCCGGCCAGCATCCCGGCAATGAACGCGTTTTTGAATTTCACCCTTGTGTTTGGAATCAGCATATAGCTTCCGGCAAAAAACAGCCATACCAGCACCAGCGATGAGCAGTCGAGCAATGTCGACACCACCGGCGACAAGAAATTTATCGGGAGGGTGTCTTGGATTGTTGTGGACATGAAGACTGTGATGCCGCTGGCGCATATCATCAACACGGGCAGAATCAGGAAGATGGCTGTGTAGTCGGTTATTTTTCGCCATATGGTGCGCCCTTGAGGGATTCCCCATATCTTGTTGAACGCGTCCTCCACATTTGATATCAGGGAAATCAAGGTCCAAAGCAGGAATATGATACCGATGCCGACAAAAATCCCTTCGGAAGACTGGGCAAGATAGGAGTCGACAAATTTCAGGGCTGTGGCGAGGGCTTTTGACTGCGCCGGGAAGGAGCTGAAAAGCTGGCTCTCGACAAGGTTCTGAAATCCGAATCCTCGGCAGATGGCAAACAGCAGGGCCAATGCCGGGACTATGGCGAGGAGGGTCTGGTAGGTGAGGGAGGCGGCGCGGTTTTGCAGGTCGGCGTTGAGAAATGACCTTACCGAAAGGTTGGCGGTCTTCATCAGGTTGACCTTCCAGTTGCGTCGGGTGTCGCTCCACACCCCGGAGGTGGAGTAGTTGTACCAGCCCATGCCCTTGGCGGTGAGCCTTGCAATCCATCCCGAGCCTTTTTTGCTCTTTTTTCCTTCTTGTGGAGTCTCCATCAGATGAGGTTTTGTTCCGACATGGCAAATTTAATAAAAAAAACGGTTATTTGTCAACAGGGGTGGCGAGTTTCTTTCGTTTGCCCCGGTTGGTGAGGAGCATCCCGGCGACAATGGCGGCCATCGCTATGACCTGAATCAGATGTAGATGCGCCAGGCCTATGCATACAGACCCGATTGCCGCGAAGACCGGGACGAGATACTGGTAAATCGAAACCAGCTCGCTGCCAATCAGCTTTATGGCCGGATTGACCATCAGGTATGACAGGAATGTGGGACATGTGACCACGAACACAATCATCAGCCACGGGCCCCAGTGATGGCCTGTGTGGAACAATGGAGCCTGGGGCAAGTCGCCGATCAGAAGCAGGCATGGGATGAACGCTGCCAGGAATATCCAGCGAAGCAGGGATATCGGCCGGTATTTGTGGGTGGGGCCTTCAAGCACCACAAGGTAAATCGCGTAACACAGCGAACTGGCCAGGGCGAGAAGATTGCCGAGAAGCACGTCAGACGATTTTCCTCCTGAGTGTCTTGCCAGAATAACGGCTACTGCGCCGGCGAATGAGAGCAGTAGCCCTATGAGTTCCATGGCCGAAGGACGCCCATGGCGGAATATGACATTTATCAGTATCACGAACACCGGGGGAAGTGTCATTATTATGGCCACATCGATGGGGTTGGCGTATCTTAGGGATAAGTTGAACAGGTATATGAAGGCAAACAATCCGATGCCTCCTCCCAACAATATCTTCGGAAAATCCTTGCGGGCTATCCGGTCGGGATGCGCAAACAGTGATGCTGCCCAGAAGAGCAGGCATCCGCCTCCCAGTCTGAATATGGTGATGTCGTCTGATGTGAGCCATTCGGGATTCAGGAACTTGACCACCGGGATATTGATGCCGAAAAACAGGGTGGCGACAAGTATGAGCAGGTTTCCGCGCAGCGCGCGAGAGGCTCCTTTCTGATTTCCGGTTATATTTGTCTGAGGCATAGGCTGATGTTAAGTGTTCAGGATATTAACATTCAGGGAGACGTAAATGTTGCCTCATCTTGGGGCTGCCTTGGGTTGTGTCCTGTCGGTGTGCTTGTAAAACAGCGGGGCCGCATTTCCCCGTGGATGGAGGGATGCGGCCCCGTGATATTGTTTATGTGTGAGATGAATCAGAAGGGGAGGTCGTCGTTGGCGGCTTCAGCGGGAGCAGGAGGAGTGGGAGTGGGGAAACCGCCTGGGGCAGCCTGGGGTGCTCCATAAGCGGGAGCCTGGGGTGCTGCGCCAAATCCGGCTGCGGGCTGCGGGAATGAGGGTGCTGCGGGGTATGCCTGGCCGGGGGCGGGGGCGCCTTCAGTCGCGGGCTCGGCTTTCCAGCCGCGGATGCTTGTGTACCAGCGGCCATTGTATTCGCGGCTCTCGATGTCGAAGCTCAGGCGGATTGTGTCGCCGGGGTTTAGTACGAACTGGTCTGCTTTCTCTCCGAAAAAGTCAAAGTGGATTTTCTTGGGAAAGCTTTCGATGGTCTCAAGCACATATTCGCGTTTTTTCCAGGGATTTCCCATTTTTGAGGTGCCTGACATCTCGGGCAGGGCAACTATGATTTTGCCTGTAACTTCCATGATGGACGGTTTTTATATTGTTATTTTTCAGTTGATTCACAAAAAAGAGGCCGGAGGAGAGACTGCTTACTCTTCCGACTTATTTCCCTACAAAATTAGTGAAACATTGGCTTGTCAGCAAATTTTAGGTTGAATATTTCATTGTGGAACGGAAACTTTTTTTTAAATTCGCAGCGTCAATATGTCAGCCTAATCTAAGCATTATCAATATGGCAACGGCCTCACCATGGAAAGTCACCTCTCGTAAAAGTCTGCTCTTGTGTCATTTAGGCGCTCTTGTGGCGGTCGGAATGTGGGGCGGCTCATTTGTGTCTACCAAAGTGCTTGTCAACAACGGCCTCGGTCCGGTGGAGATTTACATCTACCGTTTCCTGTTGGCTTACCTGCTTGTCTTGATCGGGAGCCACTCCAAGCTGCTGGCCAATTCATGGCGTGACGAGTTTTTGTTCTTTATCTGTGGTCTATGCGGATCGTCAATCTATTTTATCGCGGAGAACAATGCCGTCACCTACACCCGCGTGTCTGACGTGTCTATGATCACGACCCTTTCCCCATTGTTGACCACCTTGCTCATCGGGGCGTTGTATAAGAACGAGAGGCCGGGAAAATGGACCTACATAGGTTCGACCATCGCTTTCCTCGGGGTGGGGTTCATCATATTCAAGGATGGATTCTCGTCGAGCGTCCCTGCCGCTGACGGGCCTGACGCGTTGTCGGCCACTATCGGCGACCTGCTTGCCCTCGGAGCCGCGTTCTCGTGGGCTATTTACAGCCTGGTGTTGCGTAAGCTCAATGTCACCTACACCGCGCAGTTCATCACGCGCAAGACTTTCTTCTATGGATTGCTGACGGCTTTGCCTTTCTGGTTCATCTCAAAGGAGCCGGTCTCGCCGGTTGACTTGTTGCTGAAGCCAGAAGTGCTGACCAACCTGCTGTTCCTCGGAGTGCTGTGTTCGATGGTGGCTTACATCCTGTGGGCCTGGGTGATGGGTAATCTTGGTGCCATAAAGACCAATGACTATCTTTATGTGCAGCCAATCGTGACAATGGTGATTGCCGCGATTCTGTTTGGCAAGAATGATCCAATCACGTTGATTGGATGTGTCGGCTGCTTCCTCATCATCGGAGGCTTGTGGCTCGGCGACTATATGACCCGGAAGGAAGCGTTGCGTAAGTGAAGGCGACTTCTCTTCGCGGCCATCAGGCTTTCTCTGAAAGCTCAAGCCATCTCATTTCTTTCTCGTCGAGGAGTTCGGTCAGCTGGGTGTATCGGCGTGACTGCTCGTCGATGTCGGCTATCGGCTGTCCGGAATTGAACAGTTGCTCCAGTGCCTGTTTCTCTTTTGTCAAGGAGTCGATTTCCTCCGTCAGGCTTTCAAACTCCTTGCGTTCCTTGAATGTCAGTTTCTGTGCCCTTTCCAGTCCGCCCCGGCTAAGCTTGACCGCAGGTTCGCCAGCGTCAGAGGCTCCACGGGTTGTCGCTGTCTGCGAGGTTGTTTTCTTCTCCAGCGCGAGTCTCTCCTCACGGTCGCGGTTCTCGCGCCATGAGCGGTACTCGGTGTAATTGCCCGGGAAATCCTTCACCTTGCCGTCACCCTCGAAGACAAACAGATGGTCGGCTATGGAGTCGAGGAAAAAACGGTCGTGGGATATCACGATGACACATCCTTTGAATCCGGCGAGATAATCCTCAAGTATTCCCAGCGTCATTATGTCGAGGTCGTTGGTGGGCTCGTCGAGAATCAGGAAATTGGGGGAACGCATCAACACGGCGGCCAGGTGTAGGCGGCTGCGTTCCCCTCCGCTCAGCTTAGAGATGTATTTCTGCTGGTCTGCGGGAGTGAAGAGGAAATGTTGCAGGAACTGCATGGGGGAGTAGTGGACGTTGTCGTTGACCACGATGTCCTCGGCCAGTTCGGTTATGGCGTCTATGACCCGCTTGTTCTCGTCAAAGGCAATCCCGTCCTGGCTGTAGTAGCCGAAGCGCACAGTCTCGCCGATGTCGAAATGGCCGCTGTCGGGCTGCACGAGTCCCTGGAGCATCTTGATGAATGTGGACTTTCCCGCTCCGTTACGGCCTATGATTCCCACTTTTTCGTATCGGGAAAACACATAGTTTAAGTTGTCGAGGACCTTCTTGTCTCCGAAACTCTTCGACACCCCGCAGGCCTCGAAGATTTTTGACCCTATGTATGATGACGAGACGCGCAGGTCGACGTTGCGTTCACGCAAATCGGTCTGAGAGCGTCTCTTGAGGTCGTGGAACGCGTCGATGCGGTATTGTGCTTTCCCGGCGCGGGCCTGTGGCTGGCGGTTCATCCACTCCTGCTCCTTGCGCAGGGTGTTCTTCACTTTGGCAAGCTCTGAGGCCATCCCCTCCACACGCTCCCGGCGGCGGCGCAGGTAATTGGCGTAGTCTCCTTCATGGATATAGACTTGCGCCCGGTCGATTTCTATTATCTTGTCGCAGATGCGGTCAAGGAAATATCTGTCATGGGTGACCATCAGCAATGTTACCTTCGAACGCGAAAGGAAATTCTCGAGCCATTCGATGGTCGGGATGTCGAGGTGGTTGGTCGGCTCGTCGAGAATCAGCAGGTCAGGCTGGTCGGCAATCACGCGCGCGATGGCAAGGCGTTTGCGCTGTCCTCCCGAAAGTGTTTCTATGAGGGCGTCTGACTCATACACCTCCATCTGTGTGAGCAACCGTTTCAGACGGTCGTCACCTCCTGTGAAGTCTCCCACGGTCATACCCTCCGGGAGGTCTGGTGTCTGCTCCAGAAAGCCGATTTTCAAGTCCTTGCGAGGCGTGATTTTCCCTGAGTCGACACTCTCTGAGCCTGCGATGCAGCGCAGTAGCGTGGTCTTCCCAGTGCCGTTTTTGGCAATCAGTGCGATTTTGTCACCCTGGTTTATCCCGAATGTGACATCGGAGAATATCATCCGGTCGCCGTGGCTTTTTGTGAGGTTCTCTATCTGGAGGTAGCTTATCATCTGCGGTGGGGAATGTCTGTTAACGGTGATGCAAAATTACACAAAGTTTGGTGAAGATGGAAACTTTGAGTAATTTTGTGATAAATCTAAAAGATAGACAATGGACTCAGAAACACGCCTAAGGCTTGAGGAAAAGGTGGTCGAGATGTTAAAGACGGTCTTCGACCCTGAAATCCCGGTGGATATTTACAATCTTGGCCTGATATACAAGATCGACCTTGACGATGACGCGAATCTCGTGATAGACATGACGATGACCGCTCCATCATGTCCGATGGCTGATTTCATCGTGGAGGACGCGAGGTTGAAGCTCGAGTCCATAGATGGACTCAAGTCGGTGGCGATAAATGTCGTTTTTGAGCCCGAATGGACCAAAGACATGATGAGCGAGGAGGCCAAACTTGAACTCGGTATGCTCTGATGGGGCGTGTCTACTTCATATCCGACCTGCATCTGGGCGCCACTTATTTTCCCGATCCGAAGAGGTGGGAGAGACGGGTGGTGTCGTTTCTTGACTCAATAGCCGGTGACGCCGACGAGCTCTATATGCTTGGCGACATACTCGACTACTGGTATGAGTATCGTAACGTTGTCCCCCGTGGATTCGTCAGGTTTTTCGGAGCGTTGGCTCGACTTGCCGACAGGGGGGTAAGGATACATTGGTTCATAGGAAACCACGACATATGGCTTTTCGATTACCTGCGTGACGAGATCGGTCTGGAGGTTGTCGACGGCTATGTGGTGAAAGAAATCATAGGCAAACGTTTCTTCCTTACCCATGGTGACGGAGTCGGCAGGCTAAAACCCACATTCAGGTTTCTCCGGGGTATGTTCCGCAACAAAATCTGTCAGAAGCTTTATGCGGCGATACATCCCCGGTGGACGATAGCGTTCGCCCACAAATGGTCTGACTCCTCGCGGGGATATTCACCCGACAATGTGCCTTCTTTCGAGGGAGAGGAAAACGAGCCTTTGGTGAGGTTCAGCAAGGAGTATCTGCGCGAGGTCGACTCCACGATAGATTATTTCGTGTATGGCCACCGCCATATCCTGCTCGACCTGCCGATTTGCGGCGGTGAGAGTCGGGTTATAGTGCTTGGTGACTGGATATATCACTTCTCCTATGGAGTGTTCGACGGGGAGAAATTTGAGCTGAAAGTATTCGATGAATAACCCCTTTTTGCTGATATTTTGCCGGGATATGCCGAATGAATGTCGGATTAACGTTTTTTAATATTTTCCTTGGCTAGATATGAAAATAAAGGTATTGAGTTGATGGTTAGTGATTTGTATGGGTGAGGGCTTATGGCGGCAAACGGATAGGCTCTAAAAGTATGTCGCATAACATATGTATTTTTTTTGCAGCCGTGTAAAAAAGCCCGACCTTTGTGTCACAAACCTAAAACAATCTTTTTTACCTTAGAAATTGTACCTATTGGAAACCAATAAAAGGGCGCTCGTGATGAGCGCCTTTTTATGTTTTATAGTTGCCCCTGTTCAGCCTGCCGCGCCATTGTGGCCATCTCTTTCAGCAGGCGTTGGTTGAAATATCTGCGCGACTTGTCATGAAACCATCCCCACTTGTTGAAATAGCGGATGATGTTGACGGCATGTATGCGGAGCATTCTCAGGCTGTGGTAGCTTGAAGCATGGTGGGCATGTGTGACAGTCACATCAGGCCAAAAGATTGTGGGTGAAAGGGCGTGGATTCTCCGGGTGATGTCGATGTCCTCGGGGTACATGAAGAAACGTTCGTCAAACAGTCCGGCTTTACTCAGCACATCAACCCTGAAAAACATGAAACTGCCTTGATGGTACGGGATATTGAGCGTCGCGCCTGCCGGACGGTCGGCGAGCAGGTAGCGGCGGTTGCGCGGCCCGGAGAGGAATCCAGGGAGGAAGCGTCGGCCGATAAGGTCGAGCGGCGTAGGTAGCAGGCGGCTCGAAAACTGCTCGCTTCCGTCGGGAGATATGATGCGCGGCTGTAGGAGGCCGATGTCGGGGTGGCGGTCCATATATTCCACGATACTTGGCAGGATACCTCGGTCGAAGTACACGTCTGAATTGATGACGAGATGATACGAGGTTCTTTCTTCAATCGAGCGCCGCAGCGCTATGTTATGGGCTGCTCCATATCCTGGATTCTCATGACTATCGATATACTCCACAATGTCGCCTGCGGGATGTGAGGTGATGAAAGACCGCAGCGAATCGTCCGGAGAGTTGTCAATCACATATACGCGGCAGACGCCGTCTCGGCGGAGTGATTCAAGACATTTGCCCAGCTCGTCATGCGGAGTTCTGTATGTGACAATAGAGGCGGTCAGTTTCATTTGCGAGGGTATGGTTTCGGGGCTGATGGTTTGTTATCGGTATAGTCTGGATAGGAGTTTAAGAAAAGCCACGCCGCCGAAAGAGGCGAGTGCGCCAAGCTTGTTCTTTATCCTGACCTTTGGGTCTCGTATGGCATCCATACGTCCCTGGCGAATTACATTAAGGCAACGCTGACGAGTTTCGGCTGAGCCTGTGTTCAGGCGCGACATAAGCAAGAATAGATTGAAATGGGCGCTGAAACGCCGGTCTTTGGCGGCTTGTGCAAGATCTGGGTGATATGTCGACATATGTTCCACCATCCTGTCTGTGACATCAAGCACATCCACCCGGCCAGGACTCCATTGGTGCATGAAGCTCTCCTGGGCCTGACGGTAGAAATATATGGTCGCCGGAAGGTATGCTATGCGTGTGGCTCTTTCATAAAACCTGTAAAACGCGTCAAGGTCTTCATATCTTATGCCTTCCCTGAACCTGATATCGTTGCCGAGAAGCTCACGTTCCATCAGCATCCCCCACGGCGAGTTGAGGATGAGGCTTTGATAGAGAGCCTCTCTCATGGCTGTGACATAATCCATGACAAGAGGCGGTTTTGGGGTGACAGTCTTGGACCTGAAATCCAGGCCCCGTTCAAAACCGCCCACACAGACCTGGGCGTCTGTCGTCTCAAGGATGTTGACAAGCGACTCCAATGCTTCGGGGTGGAGGCAATCATCAGCGTCGACAAATCCGATATACTTTCCGCGCGAAAGGTTGATGCCTGTGTTGCGGGCTTTCGATACTCCGCCATGGCCAGGCTTCACCAGCTTGAAACGATGGTCTGACTTGCATACGGATTCCGTTATGGCCAACGAGCTGTCTGTCGAGCCGTCATCCACCACTGTAATCTCGAAATCCCCGAAAGTCTGCTCTTGTATGGAGGCGAGGCATTCGGCCAGGTACTTGCCGGCGTTGAAAACCGGTATGACAAGGCTGACCAGGGGACATCCGTCAGATGCGGCGTGGCTCGTTCCGTGTATGCAAGTGGAGTTGGATCCCATATCAAAAAAACGTCTTGGGAAGCCTTTTTATTATCGTATTGGTTTTGAAAATCAGAGGGGATGCTGTAAATTTGCGGTAAACTTATAATTGATGATGAAAACAATATTCATAACCGGAGGGTCGACAGGTATCGGTGCGGCCTCAGTCAGAAAATTCATAGAGGAGGGCTGGAATGTCGGGTTTATGGATGTCAACACCGATGAAGCCATGAAATTGGTGGAATCGGTGGGCAATCCTGACCGCCTCCTTTTTGTCGAGGGGAATACATGCAGCCGTGAGGAGATATCCCGGGCTGTAAACCAGACCGTGGATAAGTTCGGCCGTCTCGACAGCGTGTTTGCCAATGCCGGAATCCACAGGGCCAACACCCTGCTTGACATTTCCGACGAGGAACTCGACCTGATGGTGCAGACAAACATTTACGGCACCGTCAACACTTTGCGTGAGGCTGTCCCCAATATAATCAAGGCGGGCGGAGGCTCGGTTGTCATCAACGCCTCCGACCAATGGTTTGTCGGCAAGCCCCATAGCTTTGCATACGGAATGACAAAAGGGGCGTTGGGGCAGATTACCCGCAGCCTGTCGATTGACCTCGGCGGGTATGGTATAAGGGTCAACGCCATATGCGCCGGGACAATCCACACCCCTCTGGTAGACAACCTTTTTGCCAAATTCTCAAAAATCGAGGATAAAAGCGTCGAGGATTATTGGCGGGAGGAGAATGCCTTGTATGCCAGAGGACGGGTCGGCACCCCGGAAGAGGTGGCCGAGCTGGTGTTCTTCCTGGCTTCTGACAAATCCTCGTTCTGCACCGGCGGCCATTATCTTGTCGACGGTGGCCTGGTGGCCAGATGAGGTTCGTGACACAGCACAGGTGCGCCCCGGAAAACTTCACATTCCGGGGCGCACCTGCGTTTTGTGTCAGACCGTTCGCGGCGTGGAGTTATTCAAATATGTGTTTCAGCTTGGAGAAAAGACGGTGGGTGGTCGACGGGTCGGGCTTGATATCCGGTTCGTCGCGCAGAGACTCAAAGGCGGCTTTCTCCTTGTCAGAGAGCTTCTCTGGGATGTAGACCATCACATTCACAAGTTCGTCGCCTGCAGCTCCTCCCTGGGGATTGGGCAGCCCCTTGCCGCGCAGGCGAAGCACCTTGCCGGGCTGGGTGCCTGCGGGGATGTTCAGACGGGCACGGCCGGTGATTGTGGCAACCTCCACCGAGCCGCCGAGGGTCGCGGTGACGATGTCGAGCATCAGGTTGTATATCACATCATTGCCGTCACGTATCAGTTCGGGATGCTTTATCTCTTCGATGACCACGAGCAGGTCGCCGTTTATGCCGCCTCGTCGGGGCGCGTTGCCTTTCCCTTTAACCGTGAGGGTCATACCCTCCGACACTCCGGCTGGGATGTCAAACGACACAAGTTCCTCCTTGCGCTGGATTCCCTCCCCGTTGCAATAGGAGCAGGTCTCGGAAATCACTTTCCCTTCACCCTCACACTGGGGGCATATGCTGACCGCTTCCTGGGCTCCGAAAAGGCCGTGGACGATCTGGCTGACTGTGCCGGTGCCGTGACAGGTGGGGCAGGTGTTGAACGCTGTCCCGTCCTTTGCACCTGTGCCGTTGCAATGTTCACATTTCACATAGGTTGGAATCCTCAGTGTCTTGGAGACACCCTTTGAGATTTCTTCCAGTGTGAGCTTCACCTTGATACGCAGATCCGAGCCACGACGCTGAGGTTTCTGACGACGTGAGCTGCGGCCGCCGGTAGCGCCGCCGAAACCGCCTCCGCCAAACTCGAAGTGGCCGCCGAAGATGTCGCCAAACTGGGCGAATATGTCTTCCATCGACATGCCTCCGCCATAATAGCCGCCTCCGCCGAAACCGCCTCCGCCGAAGCCTTGCGGGCCCATCGAGTGGCCGAACTGGTCATATTTCTGGCGCTTGTCGTCGTTGGAAAGCACTTCATATGCCTCTGCCGCCTCCTTGAACTTCTCCTCGGCGGCTTTGTCGCCCGGGTTCTTGTCAGGGTGGTATTTGATGGCCAGCTTGCGGTAAGCTTTCTTTATCTCGTCTGCTGTGGCGGTCTTGGAAACACCAAGCACTTCGTAATAGTCTCTCTTGTTTTCCATATCATCCCCGGGCTTACTGGGCCACAACCACTTTGGCGTGGCGCAGCACCTTGTCGTTTAGTGTGTATCCTTTCTGAACGGTGTCTTTGACTTTGCCCGCAGTGGTGTCAGCGTCGGCTGGCACCATTGCCACAGCCTCATGGAGGTCGGGGTCAAAGTCAGCCCCGGTGGACTCCATCGCTTTCACTCCGTTGTCCCCGAGGTATTTAACCAGCTTGTTGTAGATAAGGGCCATGCCCTCCTTTACAGCTTCCGCGTCAGAAGAGTCTTTTATGGCATCAAGGCCGCGCTCAAAATCGTCAACGATTGGCAGAATACCCTGAAGGGCTTTCTCCGACGCGTTTTTGATGAGCTCCGAACGTTCACGCAATGTCCGTTTGCGGAAATTGTCGAATTCCGCCATCAGGAACATATATTCTTTCTTCTCCTTGGCAACCTCTTCCTCCTTTGTCTGCAGCAGGGCGCGCAGCGACTCCAGCTCGGAAGTCTCTTCTGCTACTTCTGCCATACCATCCTCTTCGGGGTCGACATCCACAGCTTCAACATCTGGATTTTCGAGATGCAGCTCCTCGGCGGGAGTCTCCTGGGTGGGTGTGTCGTTATGCTGGTTGTCTGTGAAGTCTTTTGAATTACGTTTCATATATAATATATAGGTATTGTCGTTTCTTGTGATTACAGCAAAAACTTTGCCAAAATGCGATGACCGTGGCTGCCGTCAGGTCAATTCTCTAAGAAGATAACAACAATCATCACCGAAGGGTTTAACCTCAGGGAGTTGGGGCTTGCCTTGGAAAAGACCGAACACGGCCGAACCGCTTCCTGACATGGAGGCATATAGCGCGCCAGCATCAATCAACTGATGCTTGATTTCCGCGATACGGGGATGGCGGGCAAACACAGACTCCTCGAAATCATTTACCAGCTGTCCTTGCCATTGTGTGACTGGGAGACGCAGGATGTCGACCAGGGGCCTGGCGGGTGCTTTGGGTGTCAATCCGGCGTATGCCTCGCGGGTTGGAACCGAGACATCAGGTTTCACAATCACAATCCACAGTCCTGACGGGAGGTTAAGTTCTATCGGTTGGAGTTCAGTGCCGGTGCCGGTGCATAACATCGGCTGGTCATATATGAAAAACGGGCAGTCGGCTCCGATTTCGGCAGCCATTGTGGCCAGCTCCTCGTCTGACGCGCCGACTCCAAACATCTCGTTGAGGGCTCTAAGCGTGTATGCGGCATTTGCCGAGCCTCCTCCGAGCCCGGCCCCGTCGGGGGTCTGCTTGTCGAGATACATCGCCACTGGGGGAATGTCATGGTGTCGTCTCATCCTGACAAGCGCCTTGTAGACCAGGTTTTTCTCCATAGGGCAGTCCACACCTTTCCCGGAGCAATGCAATGAGTCTTTGCCTTCGGGGGCCACGACAATCTCAAGAATGTCGTGGGAGGGAACCGGCATCATCACGGTCTCTATATTATGGTAGCCGTCGGGCCTTTTTGACAAGACATTAAGCCCGAGGTTTATCTTTGCATCGGGAAATTTAAGCATTGTTTTGGTTGTTAATAAGTTGTGTCGGCTGATGAGGGCGTTTGGCCGGTATTTCAGCCGCCTTTCCACAGTGCAAAGGTAGAAAGAATCAAGGGTAATATCCAATTTTTTTTGTTATTTTGCAACCTGCCCTCAGGTTTTGCCGTCTAACACAATGAAAGCCCCTCACAACAGGGGCTGGCGGCCGAAGGCTGTCAACAATAAATCATGTAAATTATCGTCCATTATGAAAAAAATATCCGCTCTCATCCTCGCTGCCGCTCTGGCCTGCTCGTCAGCTGTGGCACAAAAGCAGAAGACAGTTGCTGCCGACACTGTCGGTAATTCCGCGATTGTCGTGGAGGCTGTCGACTCAGTGGTATCCGTTGCCACGGCCGAATCTGAATATCTTGTCGACGGGCAACCGCTTCAGACCCCGGTGGTCAGTGTCAAGAATGGCAAATGGTCGCTCGATTATGATGGTTCAGATTACATAATCTCAGACCTTGTCGAAGATTCGCGGTTCACCGACAGATTCCGCGACCTGGAAGACTTCGACGCAGACACGATGATTCTTAAAGACAATATGGGCATGGCCACGGCGATAGTGGCTATCATATTCGGAGTGCCCTGTCTGACCATCATTGTCGGGCTGATTGTCATCCTCGCTTTTGCGTTGAAACGTAATCGCGGTCGAAATGAGTTGATAAACAATGCCATTGACCGGAATTACCAGTTGCCCGACGCTTTTTATCTCGGACAGAAGAACCAGGCGACACCCTCGGGCCCGGTGAGAGACTCACGTAAATTCTATTCCGCCACCACTCTTATAGCCACCGGACTGTCGCTCGTGATATTCGCCATATACGCCGATGCCTCATTCTTTGTGCTTGCCGGAGGAATCCCCTTGCTTATCGGTGTCGGACAGCTCATAGGTTATTTCTGCGTCCCTACCTCACCGCGCAATGACCAGCATCCCCCTTATGGTGGCAACCAGCCCTACTACGGTCATTGTCAAAGTCAGCGTCCCTGGCAACCCGCGCCGGGGAAATATCATGGTGCGCCTCAGCAGCAACCCTGCAACCCTTCTGCCGGACAGCCTGCGGCCACGCCTCCATACTCCCAGATGCCTGACGCTCCTTCTCCTGCCTCTCAGCCGGTGTCTCCCCAAGAGCCTCAGTATCCTGAATATCCGGCTCCTCAGGATGGCCGTCAGACCCCTCCGCCCTACAATCCCTGACCAGGGCCATATCCAAACAGACTGATACACTAAATAATTTCAAACATAAGTTTCCGTAACGCCCGATGGCAAACCGCCGCCTTGAAGAAATCAAGCTCCTGGCCCTCTGTATGGCTTCCGACAACCGCGATGCGTTCTCGCGGCTTGTCGAAATCCATCAGCAGGGCCTGAGGCGGTTCCTCCTTAACCTGACCAATGGCAATGAGGCTCTGACCGACGACCTCGCCCAGGAGACATTCCTGAAAGCGTGGCTCGCCGTCCGTTCCTTCCACGGGCTTTCGGGATTCAAGACCTGGCTTTACCGCATCGCCATCAACGAATTTTCCACCTATCGCCGTCAGGCTGCCCGATATGACTTCGCCGGAATGGACGCCGGAGACCTGGTCATAGAGGACGCTTCCGCATCGGTCAGGGTGACCGACACCCGGATGGACGTGGCTTCTGTGATGAGGCATCTCCCCGAGAAGGAAAGACTTGTCACCCTGCTGTTTTACCTGGAAGAGCTTCCCGTCAAGGAGATAGTAAAAATCACAGGAATGCCTGAAGGCACTGTGAAGTCTCATCTCAGCCGGGCCAGAGGACACCTGTCTAAACTCTTGACCCGATGAGACTGTTTGAAAACCAGAAAACCGAGTAACAATGAAACCTACCGATAACACTCCCCGATGCCGACAGGCCATAGATGCCGAAATCTCTGCTCTTCTCGACAAGGAGCTGGCCAAGGCCAACACCAATCCGTGGTTTATCCCCCGCGTGATGAACCGCCTTCCCGAGCAATCCCGCTGGGGACGGGTGTCTGTGTGGCAATGGGTTTGTTACATCCTTGGAGTCGCCGCCCTGATTGCCGCCGCTGTAATATCGGGCAAATGGCTCATACATACCGAACTGTCATTGCTGACCCTGACCACTGTGGCTTTCACAAGCCTTATGGCTGTCACCTGCGCCGCCGTGATGATGGTGCCGTCGCTTGTCCGTATCCTCCGCGAACCCTGAAATAAGGGATATGGCTAAAATCAGATGATTGTATTTGGCTATAAGTGGGGGAATTTGTAATTTTGCGTTCGATAAGCGCGATTTATGGCGCGCTTAACCAATGCAAGAAAATATAATGGAAAAGGATATTGAGCTGGATGGCCTTTCGGTCAGGATGGAAGTGACCGGAGAGGGCCGTCCGCTGATTCTGATGCATGGCTGGGGCTGCGACCATACGACTGTCAGGTCGATTGCCGCCACCGCCGCGCAGACCCATACGGTATATAACATCGATTTCCCCGGCTTCGGCAGTTCGCAGGAACCCTCGGAAGTGTGGGGAGTCGAGCGTTACACCCGTATGGTCGAGGAACTTGCCCGAAAGGAAAACCTTGAAAGCCCGGTGCTTGTGGGCCATTCCTTCGGCGGCCGAGTGGCCATCCTCTACGCGTCGCGCAACAAGGCCGACAAGGTGGTGCTGGTCGACGCAGCCGGCATAAAGCCCAAACGGTCTTTAAAATATTACCTGAAAGTATATTCATTCAAGGCCGGGAAGCGGTTCTGGGAACTGCTGCTGGGCAAGGAGAAAGCCGGCGCGAGGATAGACGCGATGAGAGCCAGACAAGGGTCGAGCGACTACGCCGGAGCCTCCCCGATGATGCGCAGCATACTCTCCAAAGTGGTGAATGAAGACCTTACCGACCGGCTCCCGTTGATTTCTGCGCCCACATTGCTCATCTGGGGGGAGACCGACACGGCCACCCCGCTTGCCGACGCCAAAAAGATGGCCAAACTGATTCCCGACGCCGGGCTTGTCAGCTTCCCGGGCTGCGGCCATTACAGCTTCCTTGACAACCCGGTGCAGTTCCGGGCCGTCCTCTCCTCATTCCTCAAAAGCAAATCCTGACCGCAACGGCCAGACTTCCCCAAAAAATAGATGTCAACTGTAACCCTGATACTTCTCATCGTCATTCTCGTGGCCGCGGCTGCCGATATGTTTTTTGTCTATTCACGCGACCTGATGATGTTGCAACAGAATTCATACCGCAACGAGCGCTATCTGCGTTGGTTCAACCAGTCAAAGGAGAGTACCTCCATGGTCAGATTATTCTGCATGGTCGCATTCTTCGTTATGGCGTTAGGACGTGTGCCGGCAATACTGACCTACCCGGTGGTGTTGCTGATACTTGTATGGCAGGCAGTGTCGCTGGCGACACGCAAGTACAAAAAGCCTCTTGTCAGGACTCCCCGCGTCAACCGCATATTTGTCGTGATGACGCTTATTTCGGCTGTGGTGGTTCTCTTCATGTGGCTTTTTGCCGGGATGAGAGGAGCGGCAGCAATCATGATAGCCCTTCTGTGGATATCACCGCTGGTTCTTCTCGGAGCGAATATCCTGCTCAGGCCGGTTGAGAAAAACATCAACCGGAAATATTACGACGACGCGGCCTCGATTCTCGCCTCAATGCCCCAGCTCAAAGTGATAGGAATCACCGGCAGTTACGGCAAGACCTCCACGAAACATTACCTCCACCGGATACTTTCAGAGCATTTCTCAACCACAATGACCCCGGGGAGCTTCAACACGACCCTCGGTGTGGTACGAACAGTCCGCGAGCATCTCAAACCTTACGATGAGGTGTTCATCGTCGAGATGGGAGCAAAGCAGCCGGGCGACATAAAGGAGATAGCCGACCTCGTGCATCCCCGGGCGGCGATAATCACAGCTGTAGGCGAGCAGCATCTCGAGACATTCAAGACAGTGGAGAATGTGCAGAAGACAAAGTTTGAGCTTGTCGACGCGTTGCCTGCCGACGGATTCGCCGTGCTCAACAACGACTTCCCCTATGTGGCCAGCCGCAAGGTGGGCAATGTGGAGGCTGTCCGTTATGCGGTATCCAACCCAGAAGGTGCTGATTACCGGGCAGAGGAGATACGTTACACATCCCGAGGGACCACATTCAAGATTACAGGTGGCGACCTCGCCGCTCCGCTTGAACTTCATACCGCGCTTGTAGGGGAATGTAATGTCTCAAATCTCCTCGGTGCGGTGATTGTGGCTTTGCGCCTCGGAGTGCCCGCCGACAAAATCAGATATGCCGTTTCTCAGATCGAGCAGGTGGAGCATCGTCTGAGCGTAAAACGTGTTCCGGGCGGTCTCACCATCATCGACGATGCTTTCAACTCCAATCCCTCTGGGTCTAAAATGGCAGTCGAGGTGCTTGGGATGATGAAGGATGAGGGCAAACGTATTGTCATCACTCCCGGTATGATTGAGCTTGGCGACCGTCAGGTGGAGGCCAACCGCGAGTTTGGCCGACATATCGCCGCCAACGCCGATGTGGCCATCATCGTGGGCCATTACAACCGTGACGCAATCCTCGGCGGTATCGCCGACGGCGGAATGGCTTCAGAGAATGTGATTGCCGTTGACAGCTTCGCGCAAGCCCAGCAGGAACTCCACAAGATAGCGCGCGCGGGCGACATCGTCCTCTATGAGAATGATCTTCCCGACACATTCAAATAGCCCCTATCTCCTCTCTCCTCAGAATCAGGCTGTCGCCATATAATAAGCATTTAACTACCCCACAGATAAGATTATGAAAACCAACATAGGTGTTTTCTTCGGCGGACGCTCCACCGAACATGAGATTTCGGTGATTTCCGCCAACCAGGCCATCAACGCCATCGACAAATCGAAATATGATGTCACCCCGGTATATGTCTCCAAGGAGGGACTATGGTTTACCGGCGACGCCCTTCTGAACCTGCGCAACTACCGTGACATGAAGGCTATTGAGAAGATGGCCGAAGAGGTGTACATGCGTCCCGTCCACGGCGACTGCAATCTCTATTACCAGAAGCCCAAAGGGATGTTTGGCAAGAAAGAGATAGCCGCGAAGCTCGATGTGGTGATTCCGGTCTTCCATGGCGCGAATGGTGAGGATGGCACATTCCAGGGGATACTCCAGGCGATTGACATCCCTTTCGCGGGATGTGACACACTCTCGTCGGCCAATGGTATGGACAAAATCACGATGAAAATGATTCTCCGGGAGAACGACATTCCGGTGGTGGATTATGTGTGGTTCACAGACCGGCAGTGGTTTGCAGACCGCGACAACCTGGTCAGCCGTATCGAGGAGAAAATCGGTTATCCGGTGATTGTGAAGCCTGCCAACCTTGGTTCTTCAATCGGAATCGGGTGTGCCCATAACCGTGAGGAGCTGTTTGAGAAAGTGGACGATGCCGGACGTTACGCCTCGCGAATCATCGTGGAGCATATGGTCGAGCAGCTCCAGGAAATCAATTGCTCGATTCTCGGAGACTGCGACGACTATCAGGCGTCTGTACTCGAAGAACCAATCAAGACCAAGGAAATCCTGTCATACACAGACAAGTACATGGGCGGCTCTAAGGGCACGGAAGGAATGCAGGCATCACAGAAGAAGATACCAGCGGATTTGCCCGAGGATATGACCAAGGAAATCCAGCGTCTGGCCGGAGAAACATTCCGTGTGCTGTCGTGCCATGGTGTGTCGCGTGTCGATGTGATTATCGACCGCGCCACCGGCAAGATATATGTGAATGAAATCAACACCATCCCCGGTTCGCTCTCGTTTTATCTCTGGGAGGCCACAGGAATATCATTCCCCGCGCTGATGGATCGCCTGGTGGCGCTTGCTGTGAAACGCAAGACCCGGGAGGGACAGAAGACCACATCATTTTCCCAAAACATATTCGCCCTTGGCGGAGGCACCAAAGGTGGAGTCAAGGGAGCAAAAGGGGTGAAAGCCTGAGAGGATAACGCTCCCCTCGGGGGGGCGTTTCTACCGCAGCCCGTCCCTTTATGACATATCCAGTATATGGAGATAATCAAAGCGAAAAAGACACTTGTCCGCTCCCTGTTTGACGGGGGGCGGATTTGTCAATTGCGTCTGGTTGATCTGACCGGCCCCGTCCTGTCTGTCAGTCC
This sequence comes from Bacteroidales bacterium, assembly GCA_910575615.1. Classification (GTDB taxonomy): domain Bacteria; phylum Bacteroidota; class Bacteroidia; order Bacteroidales; family Muribaculaceae; genus UBA7173. The sequence continues at coordinate 46,042 of CAJTEX010000013.1, forward strand.
GTTCGAGACCGAGACAGCTGCCACGGTGTTCATTGATGCCAGGGTGGTGCTGATTGACCGAGAGGCGTTAGCCAGTGTCTGTTGTGGAGATGAGCCGCAGCCTGGTTCTGATGCCGGATTGCTTGAGATGCTTATGACCGAGCTGCGCGGTGATATTATTGGCGCGGCGACAGGGGAAGCCGTGTCTCCCCGTCTTTCGGCCATATTGGCTAAGCCAGGCGAGACCCCGTCTGCTTCAGTCCTTCCGGTGGCTTTCTGATTTATTTTTTGCGGTTATTTCCCGCGCGCAGCATCTCGTCGCGCTTGCGTAGACCCTCTTGTGCGGCAGACCCTCCACCGGTCTGTTTCGGAGCGGTATGTGCCGGGGTGTTGCTTCTCGGCTGCATTTGCTTGTGGCTGTTGGCTTTCCCGGTGGTTTGCGGTGCGCTGCCGCTGTTTGCCCGGTGCTTGCCATATGTGCCAATTGTCGATGGACGGCCCCGTTGGGAGAGTGGTGACTGCGGAATGGAGTCGGCGACCGGAGGCTGTGATGCTATGCTGTCAGTGTCCGATGCGGCCACAGTATCAGCTTTTTCCTTGCGCGGAGCCTGTTTCTGCCCGTAATTGAAGGGCCGTTGCGAGAAATATTTCTTGGAAAGATGATTGCGCATCCTCACAAGTGATATGCTGTCGAGTCTCACGGTCTCTTTTTCATCCGGACGGGCGATTATGTATCCCGCAATCCTGACAGGGGAGAGGGTGGTGTCTACCCTGAGCGACACCTCTCCGATGCCTTTGTTTTTCCCGGCGGCGATGTTGTAATATGATGTGCCGTCGGCATATTCTATCACCATACGTGCTGTCACAGGCTTTGCCGCTGTCGCCATGTTGAAGCGGAGGGTGAACACATCATGGTTGTGCCAGTTGGAGTCGACCGGTATTGAGAATGTCACAAGCCGCGATGCCGAGCGGCGCGAGAACTCAAACCTGCTGCTCATGGGCCAGATGTCAACCGAGTCTCCGGCGACGGCGATTTTCTGGTTTGAGGCGGAGAGGAGGTTGCCCTGGCGTTCGTTGAGGATGCTGATGGTCTTCTCATAGACCTTCATATAGTCTTCTATATGGTGGCCATACCATCTGAATGAAGAATCGACCTGTTGGGCCGTGACTCCGTGGGCAGCGTAGATGCTCTGCTTTAAGAGCATTTTTGAGGAATCGCTGTCAAACTCATTGTGGTTAAGGTCTACTACGGCTTCCCCTATATGAATGTCTGCCATCAATGATGCCATATCATCGGTGTCAAGCACCATATCGTTCTTCTTGCCGCATCCGGCAAGCATCAGTGACAGAATCGCAGTAAGATGGAAAAGCCGTTTCATAGACCTCAATCTTTCGTTGGTTTGATGTTGTCTCCGTTTCCGGCGGATGTATCGTCGTTTGAGGCTTTGCCTGTCATCTTGAGCTCGCGCAGGAACGGCACCTCTGAAATCTGGGCTGAGTAGAAGATAATCAGCCAGATGAGTCCGACAGATATGGCCGCGTCGGCAAAGTTGAACACCGGCGAGAAGAAGAGGAAATACTCTCCGCCTACCAGCGGCATCCATTCGGGCCATGTCCAGCTTACAAGCGGGAAATAAAGCATGTCAACCACTTTCCCGTGGAGGAAAGTGCCATATCCCCCGTCAGCGGGGAAAAGCGTGGCCACACCAGGAGGCATAGGGTTGTCGAAGACAAGGCCGTAGAAGGCGCAGTCTATGATGTTTCCGGCCGCTCCCGCTATGATAAGCGAGAGGCAGACTGTGTAACCTGTCTTCGCCTGGGGTTTGTTGCGGATTTTACAGAGGTAATAAATGAGGAATCCGACGGTGACGATGCGCAGCAGGGTCAGCAGCAGTTTGCTGCCGATTTCCCATCCGAACGCCATGCCGTTGTTCTGGATGAACGCAATCTGGAACCACGGGAAAATCTCGTGGCTCTCACCGAGGTAAAAATGGGTCTTCACCCATATCTTGAGAATCTGGTCGATGAGCAGCACCGCCAGGATGATTGACAACGCCATCAGGCCACGGCCCTTTGACGGGCCGCGGCTGATGGTGGTTTCGATAGTGTTGAGTTCTGACAAGTCGAATTGTGTTTGTCGGTGGATTTCTTGGCGGGGAGCCGGCGCGCAGCCTCGCGGTCCCCGGGGTCGACACCGTTACTTCTTGGAGTCGACAGACAGTGTGGCGTGAGGCACTGCGCGGAGACGTTCCTTGGGAATCAGTTTGCCGGTCTTGCGGTCGATTCCGTAGGTCTTGTTCTCGATTCTCACCAAAGCGTTCTGCAGATGGGCTATGAACTGTGCCTGTCTCTGGGCGAGCCTGCCGGCCTCCTCCTTGCCAAGAGTCGACGCGCCCTCCTCCAGCACCTTGAAGGTGGGGGAGGTGTCGGCGGTGTCGTTTCCGTCGGAGTTCATGACATCGGCGCGGAGAAGTTCATATTCCTTGCGGGCTTTTTCGAGCTTCTCCAGAATAAGGACTTTGAATTCCTCAAGTTCCTCGTCGGTGTAACGGGTTTTATCAGACATTGCTTATCGTGTATTATGAAATAGTTGAACGTTTTTACAAATCGGCGAGGCCGATTACCAGTCTAAACAGACAACATTTGTGAAATGTTCAAAAAGGCCGGAGGGTATCCCCGGTTGCGGGAATACCCTTCGGAATACAGGATTGTCAGGCTTTTTCGATTTTGACTTTCACCTCTGTGCCGTCGATGTCTAGCAGCTCGTCTTCGGCGGGAGCGTCCACCACTGCGGCCTTTACCTCGGATGCGAGCACCTGCGAGGCGATGTAGTCTTTGAAATCGGCTATGGCGCCCTCGGTGAGGGCGTTGGGCTCGATTGTGACTATGATGCGGTCGGTGATGTCATAATCGCGGCTCTTGCGGATGTTCTGGATGCGGTTGATGAGGTCGCGGGCCACACCTTCCTTGCGGAGCGCGTCGGTGATTTCCACCTCCAGGGCCACGGTGACGCTTCCCTCGTTGGCAACAAGCCATCCGGGAATATCCTCGGAGTGGATGTCGACATCGGTCAGTTCCACCTTGATTTCCTCACCTTCGAGCGACAGGGAGATTGCGCCCTCACGCTCCAGCATTGCGATTTCCTGCTGGGTCATGGCGCCGATGAGCGCGGCCACAGCCTTCATCTTCTTCCCGAATTTCGGGCCGAGTTTCTTGAAGTCGGGCTTGATTGACTTGACAAGCACGCCCTCCTGATCGTCAACGAGCTTCAGCTCTTTGACATTGACCTCGGAGAGAATCAGCGGGGCCATTGCTTCAAGCTGTCGGCGGCGCTCTTCGGAATTGACAGGAATCATCAGGGTCTGGAGGGGCTGGCGCACCTTTATGTTGACCTTGCGGCGGAGCGACAACACGAGCGATGTCACCACCTGGGCGAGGTGCATGCGCTCCTCAAGGGAGTGGTCGATGACCGTCTCGTCGGCCACGGGGAAGTCTGCCAGGTGTACCGACACTGCCTCTTTGCCTTCTGCCGCGAGGGCCGGGGCCGTGAGGTCGCGGTAAAGACGGTCGGCGAAGAATGGCGCGTAGGGAGCCAGCAGGCGGGCGACCGTGGCGAGGCATGTATGGAGGGTCTGGTATGCCGACAGTTTGTCGGTGTCGAGACCTCCGCCCCAGAAACGTTTGCGGTTGAGGCGTACATACCAGTTTGACAGGTTGTCGTTTACGAAGTCGTTGATTAATCTTGCGGCGCGGGTGGGTTCGTAGTCGTCAAGAGCCTCGGTGACATCCTTGACCAGGGTGTTGAGCAGCGAGAGAATCCAGCGGTCGATTTCCGGACGCTCGGCCAGCGGGACCTGTGCCTCCGCGCCTGTGAAGCCGTCGACATTGGCATACAGGGTCAGGAACGAATAGGTGTTGTAGAGGGTGGAGAAAAGCTTGCGCGACACCTCTTTGATTCCCTCCTCGTTGAATTTCAGGTTGTCCCATGGCGCGGAGTTGGAAATCATGTACCAACGCACGGCATCGCTTCCGTAGGTCTCGATGGTCTTGAACGGGTCTACGGCGTTGCCGAGACGTTTAGACATCTTGTTGCCATCCTTGTCAAGCACGAGGCCGTTGGAAATCACCGCCTTGTAAGATTTGGTGTCGAACACCATCCCGGCGATGGCGTGGAGGGTGAAGAACCATCCACGTGTCTGGTCTACTCCCTCGGCGATGAAGTCGGCGGGGTAGCAGGCTCCTGACTCCAGGGCTTCCTTGTTCTCGAAAGGATAGTGTACCTGGGCGTAGGGCATCGAGCCGGAGTCGAACCACACGTCAATGAGGTCGGTCTCGCGGCGCATGGGCTTGCCGGAGGGAGACACAAGCACGATGTCGTCGACATACGGGCGGTGGAGGTCGATGCGGTCATAGTTCTCCTTTGAGTAGTCGCCGGGCACGAAGCCTTTGGCCTTGTAAGGATTCTCGTTCATCACGCCGGTTTCCACGGCCTTCTCGATTTCGGCATAGAGTGTCGCGATTGAGTCGATGCAGATTTCCTCCTTGCCGTCGGCTGTGCGCCATATCGGCAGCGGTGTGCCCCAGTAACGGGAGCGGGAAAGGTTCCAGTCCTGCAGGTTTTCGAGCCATTTGCCGAAACGTCCAGAGCCGGTCGCAGCGGGTTTCCACTGGATTTCCTTGTTGAGTTCCATCAGGCGTTCGCGGCAAGCTGTGGTCTTGATGAACCAGCTGTCGAGGGGGTAGTAAAGGACAGGCTTGTCGGTGCGCCAGCAGTGGGGATAGTTGTGGACATGTTTCTCAATCTTGAAGACCTTGTCGTTCTGTTTGAGCCACATGCAGATTTCTATGTCGAGGGTCTCGTCATTCTCCCCCTTGGAGGGGTCGTAGGCGTTCTTGACGAATTTTCCCTGCCAGGGGGTGTATGCCTCCACATCCACGCTCTCCTCGACGAATTTTGGGTCAAGGTCTTCGAGTATGAAGAAACGGCCCCTCAGGTCGACCATCGGACGGATGTTGCCGTCGCGGTCTACGAGGGTCAGCGGGGGCACGCCGGCCTGGCGTGACACCCTGAGGTCGTCGGCTCCGAATGTGCCGGCGATATGCACGATACCCGTTCCATCCTCGGTGGTCACATAGTCGCCCGGGATTACCCTGAAAGCCCCTTCGCCGGGATTCATCCAGGGTATGAGCTGCTCGTAATGGAGTCCGACGAGGTCTTTGCCTTTCACGGTGGAGACCACTTCAAACGGGATGAGTTTCGCGCCTTTCTCGTATTCGTCGAGCTTGAGGTCGGCGGCCTTGGGGTTGAACATGGCGTTCATAAGCGCCACGGCCACGACCACTGTCTCCTTCTCCCCGCTGTAAGGGTTGTAGGTGCGGACGATGTTGTATTCTATCTCAGGCCCGACAGCGAGTGCCGTGTTTGAGGGGAGGGTCCAGGGGGTGGTGGTCCAGGCCAGGAAATAGGGCTTTCCCCATCCGAGCATGGCCTCAGAGGGATCGGTGCAGAGGAATTGGGCCACACATGTGGTGTCCTTCACGTCGCGGTAGCATCCCGGCTGGTTCAGCTCGTGGGAGCTGAGCCCGGTGCCCGCTGCCGGGGAGTATGGCTGTATGGTGTAGCCCTTGTAAAGATACCCCTTGTCGTAAAGCTGTCGGAGCAGCCACCAGCATGACTCGATGTAGCTGTTGTGATAGGTCACATAGGGATTGTCGAGATCCACCCAGTATCCCATCGAGTTGGTCAGGGCCGACCATTCCTTGGTGTATTTCATCACCTCCTGGCGGCAGGCGGCGTTGTACTCGTCGACCGAGATTTTCTTGCCGATGTCCTCCTTGGTGATGCCGAGCGACTTTTCAACGCCCAGCTCGACAGGCAGTCCGTGGGTGTCCCAGCCGGCCTTGCGGTCAACGCGGAATCCCTTCATCGTCTTGTAACGGCAGAAAATGTCCTTGATTGTGCGGGCCATCACATGGTGGATGCCGGGCATGCCATTGGCCGAGGGAGGACCCTCGAAGAACACGAAAGGTGTGGCTCCTTCGCGCAGCTCAAGGCTGCGGCGGAACAGGTCGTCGGCGTTCCACTGGGCAAGCACCTCCTTGTTGATACTCGAAAGGTTGAAATGGTCGTATTCGGTAAACTTCATCTTTACGATTGGTCTTGAATGGGGCGTGTTGTCAGGAGCCAGAAGGCTCCTTGTTTATGAAAATCACCCGCAAAGTTAGGATTTTTCATTCAGATATACAAATAAAATAGAGGAGGATACCCTAACTCACGGTATCCTCCTCCTTCCTTACTTAGAGTGTGTGTCAATAAAGGTGAAAGGATGTGCAAAAATACGGTTATTCCCCGGCTTGGCGCGTAAGAAATGTATTAAAAATTGCAAATCAGAACGGCACCGGGGCGTCTGACGATGTCAGGTCGGCGCTTCCTCCCGAGAATGGGGATGGGCCACCACCGTTGATGGGGTCGTCGTCAGAACCGTCCTGGTTCATGCGTGACGATACCACGGCCTGTGTGGTGTGGAAGTCCTCGTCCCAGTTCTGGAACCTGGCGTAGTGGCTCACGAAACGCATCTTGACATCGTCTACTTTACCCGAACGGTGCTTGGCCACGATGAACAGCGCGAGCCCACGGATGTCGTTGCCCTCCGCGTCCTCGCCGCTGTGGAGATAGTATTCCGGACGGTGGATGAAACATACGATGTCGGCGTCCTGCTCGATGGCTCCCGACTCACGGAGGTCGCTCAGCTGGGGTCGCTTGGAATTGCTGTCGGTGCCTCGGCTTTCCACCGATCGGTTGAGCTGCGACAGGGCGATGATAGGTATGTTCAGCTCCTTGGCGAGTTGCTTGAGGTTTCGTGAAATCATCGAGACCTCCTGCTCGCGGGAGCCGAATTTCATTCCTGAGGCGTTCATCAGCTGCAGGTAGTCGATGATGAGAATCTTGACCCCATGCTCGCGCACGAGTCGGCGGGCCTTGGTGCGCAGCTCGAAAATCGACAGTGAGGGGGTGTCGTCGATAAACAGCGGCGCGTTGTAGAGCGGTTTCACCCCGGCCATGAGCTTGTCCCAGTCGTTGGGCAGCAGCCGTCCGCTCTTGATTTTCTCACCTTCAACCTCGCAAGCGTTTGAAATGAGACGGTTGACGAGCTGCAGGTTGCTCATTTCAAGGGAGAATATGGCGGTGGGGATATTGAGGTTGACAGCCATGTTCTTGGCCATGGAGAGGACGAAGGCCGTCTTTCCCATCGCCGGACGTGCCGCGATGATGATGAGGTCGGAGTTCTGCCATCCGGAGGTGAGTTTGTCAAGTTCGCGGAATCCGGTCTCAAGCCCCGACAGTCCCGACTCACGGTTCGCGGCGGCCTCGATTTGTTCCAGGGCCTGCTTTATGACCGGGTCTATCTGGGTGACATCCTTCTTCACGTTGCGCTGCGAGATCTCAAAGAGCCGTCCCTCCGCTTCCTGGAGGAGGTCGTCGACATCGTTTGCCTCGTCAAACGCCTTCTCCTCGATTTGGGCCGAGAAGTTGATAAGCTCTCGGGCGAGGTATTTCTGGGCGACGATGCGGGCGTGGAACTCCACATGGGCTCCAGAGGCCACGCGCGCCGTCAGCTCGGATATGGCCGCGGGGCCTCCGACGGTCTTCAGCTCCCCGTTGGCCCTCAGGCGCTGGGTGACGGTCAGCATGTCGATAGACTGCTGGGATGCGCCGAGCTGCTGTATGGCTTCGTAGATTTTCTGGTGGCCCGGGTCGTAGAAACATTCCGGCTTGAGGATGTCGCAGACGGTGGTGTAGGCGTCTTTCTCAAGCATCAGCGCGCCGAGGACGGCTTGTTCCACCTCAAGGTCACGCGGGGCTATGCGCCCCTCCTTCTCAAGGAGCTGCTGCTGTATGCGTTTGGCGTCGGAATAGCTGTTGCGGCGGGTATATTTGGCTTGTTGTTGTTCTGGCATAATGATTGGTCTTTGACTGGAATGGGTTTCAGAGGCTTTCGTAGGGGATGGAGAATGTGTCGCCTTGCAGCGGGTCGCCGGTCTGTAGCCCTTTGCTCAGCCACGCCACGCGCTGTGACGAGCGTCCGTGGTTGAATGAGTCGGGAATCTCGCGCCCGGTGGCTTTCTTCTGGAGATAGTCATCCCCGATTTTGGATGCGGCCTCGATTGCGTTCTCGACATCCCCCGGCTCGAGTGAGCCAAACATCTTGTTGTCAAGATTGGCCCATACCCCGGCGTAATAGTCGGCCTGCAGCTCAAGGCGCACGCTCATGCGGTTGGACTCCTTTTCCGACATGCGGCTCATAGCCTCATGAGCGTCGTCAAGGGTTCCAAGCAGGTGCTGCACATGGTGTCCCACCTCGTGTGCTATGACGTAGGCGTATGCGAAATCCCCGCTCGCGCCTATCGACGACTGCATCTGTTTGAAAAAGTCAAGGTCGATGTATACGGTCTCGTCGGCCGAGCAGTAGAACGGCCCGACCTGGGAGGTGGCGTTGCCGCATCCCGATTGCACAGCTCCTGTGAACATCACAAGTTTGGGACACCGGTATTCACCCCAGCCCTGGCGGCGGAACTCCGAGGTCCAGACATCCTCTGTACCGGCCAGCACTTTGGCTGTCAGGTCGGCGAGCCTTTCATCCTCTGCGTCGGGCTGGTAGGCGGCCTGGGTGGTCTGGCTGCCGGCCCCCTGGCTGATGACATTGCCAATCACATCGCCTATGTCGCCACCGCTCAGGAGGGTGATGATTCCGGCGATGATTACCCCCACGATTCCTCCGCCGATACCAACGGCGCGTCCGGATAATCCCCTGCGGTCTGAAATGTTGTCGCTCTTGCGTCGTCCGTCAAGTCTCATAGCTGCTGTGGATGTCGTATTACAGATTATTAGCAGACAAAGTTACATAAATTCAGACAAAAATCCGTAACTTCGTCCTCTAAATATATAAACGGTTTTTCAACACGAAATTTCTTACAACAAGATAAAAAATATGCGCAACGGCTTTTTCAGAGTGGCGGCATGCGTCCCCCCCGTCAGGGTGGCGGATATGAGGGCCAACACCGACGCTATGATAGACATGCTCCGTCAGCTTGACCACAAAGGGGTTGAGCTCGCGGTGTTTCCCGAGTTGTGTGTGACAGGTTACACCTGTGGCGACCTTTTCCATGACGATATGCTGCTGGAGGCTGCCGGCGACGCCGTAAGGGAGATTGCAGAGGCCACCAAAGGGATGCGGGTCAACGCCGTGATAGGTGCGCCGATGATGTATGACAACCGGTTGTACAACTGCGCGATTGTGGTAGGGCAGGGGATGACCAAGCTGACCGTCCCGAAAACCTACCTGCCCAACTACAACGAGTTTTATGAACGGAGGCTGTGGTCATCCGCCCCACGGGTGCCTGAGTCAGACGAGTCACAGATGCCGGTCTCGGCCAACAAGCTGTTTCAGGTGAATGGCGTGAAGGTGGGGATTGAAATCTGTGAGGACTTGTGGGTCCCGGTGCCACCGTCATGCCATGCCGCCCTTGCCGGCGCCAAGGTGATTGTCAATCTTTCGGCGTCGCCCGACATCATAGGCAAGTATGGCTACCTGCGTGACCTGGTGGCCCAGCAGTCGGCGCGGTGTGTGTGTGGCTATGTCTACGCCTCGGCCGGGTTCGGAGAGTCGTCGACCGACCTTGTCTTCGACGGCAAGGGGATAATAGCCGAGAATGGCAAAATCCTGGCCTCCACTCCCCGTTGGCAGGACTCGCCGCAGATGGTCGTCCGCGACATAGACATCGATATGATAACCCGCGACCGACTCCATATCGGGACATTCGCCGAGTGTGGAGACCGTGAGAACGCGGGGCTGGCATATCCCGTAGTGCAGCAAATCAACCTCAATCTGAGTGAGCTCCTTGATCCTGAGAGCAATGAGTCACTGCGGGAGAAGCTTGACAAGATAATGGGTAATGACACCGACTCCTCAGAGGAGGATGATGCTCCGGGCCTGTTGCGCACAATTGATCCCCATCCGTTCGTGCCATGGGACGACAACGAAATCGACCGTCGTTGCGACGAGATTGTCAACATCCAGGTGGCCGGGCTGGCGCAGCGTCTGCGTGCCACAGGCTGCAAATGCCTGGTGGTAGGGATTTCAGGCGGACTCGACTCCACGCTTGCCTTGCTTGTCGCGACCCGTGCTTTTGACCGTCTGAAGCTCGACCGAAAAGGAATAATAGGCATAACAATGCCTGGATTCGGCACCACGGGCCGCACCCACTCCAACGCGCTGACCTTGATGGACGCTCTCGGGGTGACTTTCCGTGAGATTCCTATCGGGCCGTCAGTGGAGCTGCATTTCCGTGACATCGGCCATGACCCGGAAGTGAGGGATGTCACATACGAGAACTGCCAGGCCCGCGAGCGCACGCAGATACTTATGGATGTGGCCAACCAGGAGGGCGGGATGGTGCTTGGCACCGGCGACCTCTCTGAGCTTGCCCTGGGATGGGCCACCTACAATGGCGACCAGATGTCGATGTACGGTGTCAATGCCTCTGTGCCAAAGACGCTCGTGAAATATCTTGTCAGGTGGTTTGCCCTCAGGTCGGAGAATCCCGATATGGCGGAGGCGCTTGTCGACATCATCGACACACCGGTGTCGCCCGAGTTGCTGCCGCCTGACGAATCCGGCGAAATCGCCCAGAAGACCGAAGACCTTGTGGGTCCATATGAGCTTCACGATTTCTTCCTGTTTCATATGCTGCGTTACGGATTTTCGCCCGCGAGGATTTTCTACCTTGCCTGCCAGGCATTCTGGGTTCAGCACCGCCGTAAGGTTTACCAAGGGAAAGGCGGAATGGAAGTGGGCCGTTACGAGCCGCGAGAGATATTGAAGTGGATGAGAACATTTTACCGCCGTTTCTTCAGCCAGCAGTTCAAGCGCTCATGCATGCCCGACGGCCCGAAGGTCGGCTCGGTCTGCCTGTCGCCCCGTGGCGACTGGCGTATGCCATCTGATGCCTCTGCCGCTGTATGGCTCGCCGCGGTCGACCGTCTGGCCGCCTCCATGTCGGCCGATGAGGAATGAGCTGCCGGCAAATACAAGCTACCGACAAAAAAACGGAGCTTCCGGCCGGAAGCTCCGTTTTTTTGTCGGTTATCTCATGGAATCATCACCAGATGACAATCTGCTCCTCGGGTGAGAGGTAGAGCTTGTCGCCGGGCTTGATGCCGAAGGCTTTCAGGAAGGGGGTGATGTTGCGGAGGGTCACATTGACGCGGTTTTCAGCGAGAGAGTGAACGTCGCCGATGGTCAGGTTGCGCTTTTCAGCGTCGCGGCAGTTGGATGCCCAGATGTTGGCGTAGTTGAGGTAGAATGCCTGCTCGGGGGTGAATCCGTCGATGAGGGCTTCCTCAGAGTTGATGTCCACTCCCTTGGCTTTCTGGGCGTCGAGGAATGCGGTGTGGCTCACGCGCAGACCGCCCTGGTCGCCGATGTTCTCGCCCAGGGTGTATGATCCGTTGGCCATCAGGCCGGGGAGAATCTCAATTTTGTCGAACTGGTCGGCCAGGCCCTTTGTGAGGGTGGCGAAAGCCTGGGCGTCCTCGGAAGTCCACCAGTTGGTCATATTGCCTTTAGCGTCGAAATTGCTGCCCTGGTCGTCAAAGCCGTGGCTCATCTCATGGCCGATAACCACACCGATACCGCCGTAGTTCTCGGCATCAGATGCTTCGGGGTTGAAGAAAGGAGCCTGGAGGATGGCTGCGGGGAACACGATTTCATTCGCCATGGGGTTGTAGTAGGCGTTGACGGTCTGGGGTGTCATGCCCCATTCGGTCTTGTCGACAGGCTTGCCCCATTTCTCATACTCCTTCTTCTGGTGCCACATCGAAGCGTTGTGGATGTTCTGGTAGTAAGAGAGGGCCGGGTCGATTTCAAGCTCGGAATAATCTTTCCACTTGTCGGGATAACCGATTTTCACGGTGAAGCCGAGCAGTTTCTCGATGGCTTTGAGCTTGGTCTCGTCGCTCATCCAGGGGAGGTTGATGATGTGCTTGCCGAGGGCCTTGCGGAGGTTGCCCACAAGCTCGAGCATCTTCTCTTTGGAGCTTTCGGGGAAGAATTCCTCCACATAGAGCTGTCCGATGGCCTCGCCCATGTAGCCGTCGGCTGTGCTGAGGGCGCGTTTCCAGCGGGGACGCATCTGTTTTACTCCGCTCATTACCTTGCTGAACTCAAATGAGGTCTCGGTGAATTTGTCGCTGAGGTAGGGGGCAGCCTGAGCTACATATTTCCAGAGGTAATAGTCTTTCTTCTCACGGTCGGAAAGCGAGGCCATCAGGTTGTCGGCCTGCTTGACAGTGTTGATTTCAGTGACGATCACCTGCTCGGGGGTGGCGATGCCCATTGTCTCGATGAAGAAGCGGTCCCAGTTGATGTGGGGATACATCTCCTTGAGCTGCTCGATTGAGCGGGGGTTGTACATGGCGGGTATGTTGCGGCTCTCCTCGCGGGTCCATGTCGAGTCGGCAAGCGCGGTCTCGATTTTCAACACATTCTTCATGATGCGGTCTGCGTCTTTCTTGGAGTAGCCGGCATTGCGCATCTGGCTGACAATGAGTTTTTTGTATGCTTCGCGGATTTTGGTGTTCTCCTTGTCGTTGAGCAGGTAGTAGTCGCGGTCGCCCAGTCCGAGGCTTCCCCCGGAGACATACATGGCGTAGACGTTAGAGTCGGCGAGGTCTTCCATGGGGCCGGCTCCGAAGAAGGGGGAGGAGTAATTGCCGTGCATCCAGAGGAAGAGGTCTTCCATGCCCTCTGCCGGGGTGTTCTCGATTTTCTTCAGGTCAGCAAGGATGGGGGTGGCGCCTTCATTGTTGCGGCGCACCGAGTCCATGCCCTGTGAGTAGAGGGTCCAGACCTTGAACGCGTTGGTGCCCTTTTCAGGATTGGAGGCTCCGAGGTTCATCACGATATCCTTGACATTCTCCTCGGCCTTGTCATTCAGGACGTTGAACATGCCATAGCGGGCATATTCGTCAGTCAGCGGATGAGCCTTCATCCATCCGTTGTTGACATAGCGGTAGAAGTCTTCGCCCGGGGTGTAGGTCGAATCGATGAGCGTCTTGTCGACGCTGCCGAGATGCTCGGCTCCTGCAGCCATTGCTCCTGTCAGGAACAGGGCGGCGAGGGACAGTTTCATCATGTTCATACTATAACTATATTGTTTAGGGATTGATATGTCTCGGTTGGTTGTCAGTTGTTGAAGAGGAAGTGCATTATGTCGCCGTCTTTGACCACATATTCTTTCCCCTCGACACCCATCTTGCCTGCGTCGCGCACCGCGCTTTCCCCTCCGAGGGCGACGAAGTCTTCATATTTTATGACCTGGGCGCGGATGAAGCCTTTCTCGAAGTCGGAATGTATGACTCCGGCGCATTTGGGCGCTTTCCAGCCGTCGACGAAGGTCCATGCGCGCACCTCGTCGGCTCCGGCGGTGAAGAATGTCTTGAGGTTGAGAAGGGCGTAAGCCGCGCGTATCAGTCGTGACACGCCCGACTCCTCCAGACCTATCTCCTGCAGGAATTCCTGGCGTTCCTCGAATGTGTCAAGCTCGGCTATCTCGCTCTCGGTCTGGGCGGCCACCACCATGAGGCCTGCTCCCTCCTCCTTGATTGCCTCGCGGACGGCGTCGACATACTTGTTGCCGTTGACAGCCGAAGCGTCATCCACGTTGCAGACATACAACACTGGCTTGTCGGTCAGCAGGAAGAGCTCTCTGGCGAATTTGATTTCATCAGGGGTGTCAAGCGTCACGCTGCGGGCGGGTTTGCCCTGGTCAAGGGCTTCCTTGAACTTGCACAACACCTCATATTGCATCTTGGCGGTCTTGTCTCCCCCGGTCTGGGCCTGTTTCTGAGTCTTGGCGATGCGGCTTTCCACCGTCTCGAGGTCCTTGAGCTGTAGTTCGTAGTCGATGATGCCTTTGTCGCGGACAGGGTCTACTGTGCCGTCCACATGGGTGATGTTCTCATCGTCGAAGCATCTAAGCACATGGAGTATGGCGTCGGTCTCGCGGATGTTGGCGAGGAACTTGTTGCCCAGTCCCTCCCCTTTGCTCGCTCCTTTCACCAGGCCGGCGATGTCGACAATCTCGACCGTGGCCGGGACGATGCTGCGGGGATTGCACATCTCGACAAGCTTGTTGAGCCTGTCGTCCGGCACCGTGATCACTCCCACATTGGGCTCGATGGTGCAGAAAGGGAAGTTGGCCGATTGGGCCTTTGCGTTGGAGAGGCAGTTGAAAAGGGTCGACTTACCCACGTTGGGAAGCCCTACGATTCCACATTGTAGTGACATGTCTGACTGTTTTATTCTTGTCGGCCATCCTCCATGGTGATGGCCTGTCTCGTTTTATCAGGTTAAAAATACTTCAAGAGGCAAAGTTACTAATTTTTTTTAAATAGGAACCATCCCGGAGCCTCAAACAGATGGCTCTCTGGTGGGAAATTTGCCGTGTGCAGGCGGTTTTTGCGGCGTATATGGGCCATCAGGTGATTTTTTAGGGTGTGCGGTAAACAATTTCGTGGTAGAGCTGCGTTTTAAGATTATATAACATTTATCCAAGTCCTATGAACAAATCTATACTTCCAGTTCTGGCCGCAGGGGCTCTCTTCATGCTGGTGTCATGTGACTCCAGGCAGAAACTCTCTGAGGATTTGCAGGGTGTGTGGGCCGGAACTCCCGAACAGTTGACCAATTCAGGCGCCGCCCGCGCCACTATGGTAAGGATGATGGAATTCACATCCACAGGAAACGCCGGAGAGGGGAATGTCACCCTTACCGCTTATATCACGGTAGAGAACACTATGCCGGCCAACGACTCCATTGTGACCCCTCTGACCATCTCCGCGTCTGGCACGGCCACCATAACCGGCCTGTATCAGGCAAAGGATGACGACGACATGCTGCTCAACCTCGACGCGTCATCGTTGACGGTGAATGTCGACCCGAAAGGGGTGGAGCTGAGTTATGACGTGCTTTCAGGGCAAAGCGGTTCGCATCTGGCCTCGTTGCGTCCGGCAGCCGCGATGCTCGCCTCACAGCAGATCGACCACGCCGCCCGCAACGTATTCTTCAACCTGACTGAAATCGAAGACATTAAAATAAACAACAATATGCTCAAATGTGAGATGGCCCACAAAGACCTCACTTTCAGGCGGCAGCCTGCAGGAGTGGCGGTCGAATGAGCCGTGTCGAAATTTGGCACCCTCGGATTGAGGCTGTTTGGTAAAAATTTTGTAACTTTGCGGTACTCTCCTGGCTGCGTCCAGGGGAGTGCCGCAAACGTGTGCCGGCATATTTCTGACACCGTTTAGACAAGCCAACATTTTATTCGACATAAACGCATTCAACCCATGGCAACCAAACCGTTCCATTACCAGGAGATGTTCCCCCTCGGCCCTGACACGACCGAGTATTATCATCTCACCTCCGACTATGTTAAAGTTGAAAACTGGGGAGGCCACGAGTTCCTCGTGGTGGATCCCGAGGCGTTGACCGTGCTGAGCCGCCAGGCCACCCATGACAACGCGTTCATGCTCCGTCGCGAACACAACGAGATGGTGGCGAAAATCCTCCACGACCCCGAGGCCTCGGACAACGACAAGTTCGTGGCGCTGACAATGCTCCGCAACGCCGAGATCGCTGCCAAGGGTGAGCTGCCTTTCTGCCAGGACACCGGCACGGCAATCTGCCACGGCGAGAAGGGGCAGCGTGTGTTCACCGGCTGTGACGACGAGGAGAAAATCTCGCGCGGCGTGTATGACACTTACACCCAGTGTAACCTCCGCTATTCCCAGAACGCCCCCCTCAACATGTATGACGAGGTCAACACCGGTTGCAACCTCCCCGCCCAGATAGACATCCACGCCTCCGAGGGAGACGAGTACAAGTTTGTCTTTGTGGCCAAGGGTGGTGGCTCGGCCAACAAGACCTACCTCTACCAGGAGACAAAGGCCATCATCAACCCCAAGACCCTCGTCCCCTTCCTCGTGGAGAAGATGAAGTCGCTCGGAACAGCCGCATGCCCTCCCTACCATATCGCCTTCGTCATCGGCGGCACCTCTGCCGAGAAGAATCTCGAGACCGTCAAGAAAGCTTCCATCAAATATTACGACAACCTGCCCACTACGGGCAATGAATATGGCCGCGCGTTCCGCGACATCGAGCTTGAGAAGGAGCTTCTCGAGGCTTCGCGCAACATCGGCCTGGGCGCACAGTTCGGCGGCAAGTATTTCGCCCACGACATCCGTGTGATCCGTCTGCCCCGCCATGGCGCATCTTGCCCGATCGGTATGGGTGTCAGCTGCTCGGCCGACCGCAACGTCAAGGCAAAAATCAACCGAGAGGGACTCTGGATTGAAAAGCTCGACAGCAATCCCGGCGAACTCATTCCCGAGGAGATGCGTAATCCCGAGGAGAGCAACGCCGTGAACATCGACCTCAACCGCCCGATGGCAGAGGTGCTGGCCGAACTTGACAAGTTCCCCGTGGCCACTCGCCTCAACCTCAATGGCACAATCATTGTGGGCCGCGACATCGCCCACGCGAAAATCAAGGAGCGCCTGGATGCCGGTGAGCCCATGCCCCAGTATCTCAAGGATCATCCCATCTACTACGCCGGCCCCGCCAAGACCCCCGCAGGGATGGCGTCAGGCTCGTTCGGCCCGACAACCGCAGGCCGTATGGACTCTTATGTCGACCAGTTCCAGAAAGCTGGCGGTTCGATGATCATGATTGCCAAAGGCAACCGTTCGCAGCAGGTTACTGATGCCTGCAAGAACAACGGAGGCTTCTATCTCGGCTCGATTGGCGGCCCCGCTGCAATCCTGGCCAAGGACTCCATCAAGAAGGTCGAGCTCCTGGAGTATCCCGAACTCGGCATGGAGGCCATCTGGAAAATCGAGGTGGAGAACTTCCCCGCATTCATACTTGTTGACAACAAGGGGAACGACTTCTTCAAGAAGATACAGGAGAAGTGCGCCGCCTGCCCCCTGTCTAAATAACACAAACTGAACACAAGCGATTTGCGCCGGGAACCACTTCCCGGCGCAAATTTCAAATCCGAAATATTAACATCCAAATAATGTCACACAAAGCATTACTCATGATTCTTGATGGCTGGGGTATCGGCAACCATACCCACAGCGACGCCATCTATTCAACCCCCACTCCCTACTGGGACTATCTCGTGAAGACATATCCCCACTCCGAGCTGCAGGCTTCCGGCGAGAATGTCGGACTGCCCGACGGACAGATGGGCAACTCCGAGGTGGGCCACCTCAACATCGGAGCCGGACGCGTGCTCTATCAGGATCTCGTGAAAATCAACAAGGCTATCAAAAGCGGGTCGATTCTCGAGAATCCCGAAATCAAGAACGCGTTCTCATACGCCAAGGATAACGGCAAGGCCATGCACTTCATGGGGCTGACATCCACAGGTGGTGTGCATTCCTCATTCGAGCATATCCTCGCCCTCTGCGACATAGCAAAGGAATATGGCCTTGAAAAGGTCTACATCCACTGTTTCATGGATGGCCGAGACACTGACCCCCGTTCCGGCAAGGGCTTTATCGAGCAGCTTTCAGAGCATTGCGCCAAGACAGGCGCGACAATCGCCTCGATTGTGGGCCGTTACTACGCGATGGACCGCGACAACCGCTGGGATCGTGTGAAGGTGGCATATGACCTTCTTATCGACGGCACCGGAAAGCAGGCCACCGACATGGTGAAGGCCATGCAGGAAAGCTATGATGAGGGTGTCACCGATGAGTTCATCAAGCCCATCAACAACTCTACCGTCGACGGCACAATCAAGGAGGGTGACGCGGTCATTTTCTTCAACTACCGCAACGACCGCGCAAAGGAAATCACCATCGCCCTCACCCAGCATGACATGCCTGAGCAGGGCATGAAGACCATCCCCGGCCTCCAGTATTACTGCATGACCCCCTATGACGCTTCGTTCAAAGGCGTGCATATCCTCTTCCCCAAGGAGAATGTAGACAACACCATCGGTGAATACCTCGCTTCGATGGGCAAGAAGCAGCTTCACATCGCCGAGACTGAGAAATATGCCCATGTGACATTCTTCTTCAACGGCGGACGTGAGACCCCGTTCGAGGGTGAGGACCGCATCCTGGTGCCTTCTCCCAAGGTTGCCACTTACGACCTCAAGCCCGAGATGTCTGCCCCCGAGGTGGCCGACAAGCTCAGCGAGGCCATCGACACCGAGAAGTATGACTTCATCGTTGTCAACTTCGCCAATGGCGACATGGTTGGGCACACCGGTGTCTATCCCGCTATCCAGAAGGCTGTCGAGGCCGTCGACAAGTGTGTAGAGAAGGTGGTCGAGACCGCCAAGAAAAACGGTTACGAGGTGATTATCATCGCCGACCATGGCAATGCAGACAACGCTGAGAATGCCGACGGCACTCCCAACACCGCCCATTCCCTCAACCCCGTGCCCTGCGTCTATGTCACCGAAGACAAAAATGCCAAGGTCGAGAACGGTATCCTCGCCGATGTCGCTCCCACCATCCTCCATATCATGGGCATACCCCAGCCCAAGGAGATGACCGGCCACAATCTTATCGAGGGCTGACACTGAACCATACTTAACTCCTGCAAGAGTTTCGAGAGGCCAGGCAGACATGCGGCTCAACGCCTATGACTGCGGTTTCTTGAAACTCTTGTGGTTAACATTTAAATTCATCCATAATGTCAAAATCTAAAGAAGCGGGCCGCATAGACCTGCGCACAGACATCGAGCATGCCAACGAGACGTTGCGCAACCGCCAGCTCTGTTTCCGCCTGAAGCAGACTATGCCTCTTGGCGACGAGTACAACTCTCATGTGAAAGAGCTGTTTTACGGAAACATAGGGGAAGACAGCTATATGATGCCCCCATTGACAGTAGTCGGTGCGAGCCGCATATCAATCGGCCGCAACGTCTTCATCATGGACGGCATCCTGCTTATGGGCTCGGGTGGCATAACAATCGAGGACAATGTGCAGCTGGCCGCCAATGTGCAGATATTATCAAATAACCACGACTTGCGCGACCGCGAGGTGATCACCCTTGCTCCGGTCAGGATATGCCGTGGCGCGTGGATCGGAGCCGGGGCCACGATTCTGCCCGGTGTCACCATCGGGGAGAACGCTGTGGTGGGCGCGGCCTCAGTGGTGACGCGAGATGTCGCCCCCAATACAATCGTGGCCGGAAATCCCGCCAAGCTGTTGAGGTCGTTTGATCCCTCGACCGACAATTATTTCTGACTGCTGTCGTCATCCATAAATGAGGCGGGGCAGACTTCTGTTGATTGTGAAGTCTGCCCCGCCTCATTTATGGATGTGTCTGTGTCATTCCACATTGTGGAGGGTGTGGTCCATGCGGTTCTTCTTGGTCGAGAGGTAGAACCGGTCGTAATCGTTTGGCTCTATTTCAATAGGCACATTCTCTACAACCTCCAGGCCGTATCCTTCCAGGCCGACACGTTTGACGGGGTTGTTGGTGATCAGCCTCATCTTCTTTATGCCAAGTTCATGGAGAATCTGGGCACCCACGCCATAGTCGCGCTCGTCAGCCTTGTGGCCCAGGTGAAGGTTGGCGTCCACGGTGTCCATCCCTTGTTCCTGGAGCTTGTAAGCTTTGATTTTGTCCATCAGGCCGATTCCACGGCCCTCCTGCAGCAGGTAGATGACCGCCCCGCGTCCCTCCTTGTCGATCATACGCAATGCCTGGTGGAGCTGCTCGCCGCAGTCGCAACGCAGCGAGCCGAAAATGTCGCCGGTGGCGCATGATGAATGCACGCGCACAAGCACCGGCTCGTCGGTCTTGACATCCCCCTTGATTATAGCGATATGCTCCAGGCCGTTGCTCTTCTGGCGGAACGGGATGAGGCGGAAGTCGCCGTAGGCCGTAGGCAGATGGACTTCTTCCCCCTTCTCCACCAGGGATTCCATGCGCAGGCGGTAGGCGATGAGGTCGCGGATTGAGATGAGCTTCATACCCCACTCGTCAGCGCGGCGGCGCAGCTCTGGCAGACGCGCCATGGAGCCGTCGTCGCTCATGATTTCCATCAGGGCGGCGGCAGGCTGGAGTCCGGCAAGGCGTGCCAGGTCTACGGCGGCCTCGGTGTGGCCGCTTCTGCGCAGCACCCCGGCATCCTGGGCGTAAAGCGGATTGATGTGTCCCGGGCGGCCGAAGGTCGCGGGGGTGGAGGCGGGGTCGGCGAGCGCGCGTATGGTGGCGCAACGGTCATTGATTGATACCCCGGTAGAGCATCCCTCGAGCTTGTCGACGGTGATGGTGAACGGTGTGCCCAGCACCGATGTGTTGTCTGAGGTCTGCGGTTCGAGCCCGAGTTCTTTGCAGCGTGATATGGTCAGCGGGGCGCAGAGTACACCTCGGGCGTTCTTGAGCATGAAATTAACCTGCTCGGGGGTGATTTTTTCTGCGGCGACGATGAGGTCACCTTCATTTTCGCGGTCTTCGTCGTCAACCACTATTATCATCTTGCCTTCCTTGAAATCCTGGAGGGCGTCTTCGATTGAGTCGAGTTTGATTTTGTCAGCGTTCATCGCGTCTGTTGTTGGATTTGGTGACACAGGTCAGCCAGCTCGCGTGTGATCTGTGTGACCTGCGAGAGGTTGCGTGGGCTTACCTTGTAGGGATAACAATTGATGAGCCTGATGGCTTTGGGGTTCTTTGAGTTTGATATGAAATCGATGGTCTCGTTCATGCGGGCCTGCAGGGTGTCAAAGCCCTTGTGGCGCAGTATGAGGTAGGCCCATTTCTTCCAGAAGGGGAGGCGTGAGTAGCTTTCCTTCAGGTCGAGACAGGCAGTCAGCAGCGGCTGGAGGCGTTCGAGCGCTTCTGCGGGGGTGACATCCTCCATGGCGTATTCCTTCACCTCAAGTTCGCGCTTCTGGGTGCCGCGCAGGCGACGGAAGAAATTCTTGTACGCGTCGATGTTGAGCACCGCCGAGTCGCGCATCGCCTTGTAGGTCAGGAAGACCCCGAGGGGCAGCAACACAAATGAGCTGAGCCATATGCCTTCCCATACGGGCAATACCCCGTCGCGCGCCAACTTGTAGCCGGAGTTGTCGATGATGTAGTAGAAGATGAACAGGAACACCGACAGCACCAGGGGTGTGCCGATTCCTCCTTTGCGGATGATGGCCCCCAACGGTGCGCCTATGAAGAAGAACACCAGGCAGGCAAACGAGAGCGTGAACTTCTTGTGCATCTCTATGCCGTGGCGGCGTATGGTGGTGCGGTCCTCATCCATTACATAGCTCTTGAACTCATATTCCTGCCGGATGGTGTTGGCCCGGTTGAGTGCCATGGTGAGGTATGAGCGTGATTTCGTCGGATTTTCCTTGTAGAAGAGTGAGTCTATGTCGAGGGGCGCAGACATGGCCACGGCCGGACGCTGTCGCTTCACTATGGTGTCGCCGTTTCGCTCCTCTATCTGGCCCGACACCCTGACATATGGTATCTCGCTTATCTCCCTGGCGTATATGTTGCCGATTGAGTCGACACGGTGGCCTACGGAATCGATGGTGGCCTGCAGCTCGCTCATGTTCTTGCCCACATACTGGTTTCTCATCCCCGACTCATCCATACGGTTGAAGTTGGCGTCGAATGCCAGCAATATCTCTTTCAGCTCGAATTGCTCGCGGCGGTAAGGCTGGTTGCCCTGGTTGGTGTTGCCCTGGTTCTCGCGCAGGTTCTCAAATTGTTCCCCGTTGTGGAGCTGCAGGAAGAGATGGATTTTGTCGTCGGCCGACTTTAGGTGGCCCGAGTCGGCGAGGATGACGCGGGCGTTGTCGAATCCGCGCGACACGTCATATATCATCATGTTGTAGAGGGTGCCGGTCTCGCGGTTCTTGCTCTCCACATAGAAGTTGTAGCCCGGTATCTGGGAATAGAACACCCCCTCGGGTATCTCGAGCTCGGGGGATTTCTGGCGCATCGAGTAAAGGAGGGTCCACATCTTCGTCTGCGCGACAGGCAAGACGTTGTTCTGGAAGAAGAATGCCCCCACGGCGATGAATGAGATCAGCACTATCAGCGGACTCATCACTTTCAGCAACGAGATGCCTGAGGCTTTCATCGCCGTCAACTCGAATTTCTCGCCCAGGTTGCCGAAAATCATCAGCGACGCCAGCAGTATGGCGAGCGGCAGCGCCATAGGAACCATTGTCAGGGCGGCGTAGAAAAACAGCTCGCCGATGACATCTATGGTCAGCCCCTTGCCCACGAGGTCGTCGATGTAGCGCCATAGAAACTGCATCAGCACTATGAAAAGGCAGATGAAAAACGTCATCAGCAGCAGAGGCACGTAGCTCTGCAGCATATACAGGTATAGACGCTTTATCTTAAACATACCGCAAAGTTACGAATTATCGTCGGGAACTGAAACAGTTTTCCACGCCAACTCCCCCGGGGATGGTGAATTTTCAAAGGGAGGAGATGTTTTTTCAGGATTTTGCGACGTTTTCGCTTCCGGTAGGTGTGGGTTTTGAGAAAAAATCCGTACCTTTGCAGGCAATATTATACGAACGAAAAAACGTTTTAAGGTTTTAATATATGTCGTCATTCATTGCAGACAGGGTTGCTATGGACGGACTCACTTTCGATGATGTCCTGCTGATTCCCGCCTATTCCGAAGTGCTTCCCCGAAGCGTCAAACTCCAGACAAAATTTTCCCGAAACATTGTCCTGAACGTGCCTCTGGTGTCCGCCGCGATGGATACCGTCACAGAGGCCAAGATGGCCATCGCCATCGCCCGGGAGGGTGGTATCGGCGTTATCCACAAGAATATGTCCATCGAGGAGCAGGCCCGTCAGGTGCATGCCGTGAAGAGGGCCGAGAACGGTATGATTTACGATCCCGTGACCATCCTCGAGGGGTCTACCGTCTCAGACGCGTTGAAGATGATGGAGGAATACCATATCGGCGGCATCCCCGTGGTAGACGCGAAGGGACTGCTGAGGGGCATCGTCACCAACCGTGACCTCCGTTTCGAGCGTGACCTCAACCGCAAGGTGGATGAGGTGATGACTTCGGAGAACCTCGTGACGACAGACCAGTCGACCAACCTTGAGGAGGCGGCCGACATCCTTCAGAAACATAAGATCGAGAAACTTCCGGTGGTCGACAAGGATGGCCACCTGGTAGGACTCGTCACATACAAGGACATCACAAAGGCCAAGGACAAACCTTTCGCCTGCAAGGACTCGCTGGGCCGTCTGCGCGTGGCCGCAGGCGTGGGTGTCACCGGCGACTCGATGGACCGTGTCGACGCGCTTGTGGCCGCCGGAGCCGATGCAATTGTGATTGACACCGCCCACGGACATTCCAAGGGTGTGGTCGGGGTGTTGCGCGCCGTCAAGGAGAAATATCCCCAGATAGATGTTGTGGTCGGAAACATCGCCACCGGCGAGGCCGCCAGATATCTCGTCGAGAATGGAGCCGACGGTGTCAAGGTCGGTATCGGCCCGGGCTCGATATGCACCACCCGCATCATCGCCGGAGTCGGCGTTCCCCAGCTGTCAGCCGTATATGATGTGGCCAAGGCGCTTGAAGGCACCGGAGTGCCCCTGATTGCCGACGGCGGTATCCGTTACAGCGGCGACATAGTGAAGGCCCTTGCGGCCGGTGGCTGCAGCGTGATGCTCGGCGGCATGCTGGCAGGCGTTGAGGAATCTCCCGGCGACACCATCATCTACAACGGACGTAAGTACAAGGCATATCGCGGCATGGGCTCGCTTGAGGCGATGGAGAAGGGGTCGAAAGACCGCTATTTCCAGGCCAACGAGACCGACACCAAGAAACTTGTTCCCGAGGGTATCGCAGCCCGTGTGCCCTACAAGGGTTCGCTCTACGAGGTGGTATACCAGATGCTGGGCGGTCTCCGCGCCGGTATGGGATATTGCGGGGCTGCCGACATCGACGCTCTCCACAAGGCCAAGTTCACCCGCATCACCAACGCAGGTGTGGCCGAGAGCCATCCCCATGATGTGGCCATCACATCAGAGGCCCCCAACTACTCGGCTTCCAGCCGCTGATAAAACACAGCCGGGACAGAACAACTTCCCGGTCTGAAGCATTAAGAGAGATGAAGAGCATGTGTTCCCCCCGCCGGGAACCGCATCCTCTTCATCTCTCTGTTTGTGGCAGGTGGCTTGCTCTCGGCATCTGCGTTAACCTGATACAGAAAAATTATGACAGAAGACAATCGTCCGAAATTCAGCACAAAGTTTGGAGTCATTGCCGCCACAGTCGGCTCAGCCGTCGGACTTGGCAACATATGGCGTTTCCCCTATGAGGCGGGAGCGCATGGGGGAGGGGCCTTTCTGCTGGTCAATCTGATATGTGTGGTGCTGATTGGCATCCCGGTGGTGTGTGCGGAATTCCTTATGGGACGTTCGTCAAGGCGCAACATATTTGGCGCGATGTCGTCGCTCGCCCCGCGCGGCGGCAAGTGGTGGAGGCTGGCCGGGTTTCTTGGCGTTGCCAGCGGCACATTGATTTTGTCGTTTTACGCCGTGGTGGCAGGCTGGACCCTCGAGTATCTTTTCCAGTCGGTCACAGGCAACCTGACAGCCGCCGGGGTAAGGGAGAGCCACACGGAGTTCAGCGCTTTCACAGCCGGGTGGCGTTGTGTGTTCTGGACTGTCGTGTTGCTGGCCATCAACGCCATGGTCGTGTTGCGCGGGGTGCAGAAAGGGATAGAGAAAGCCTCCAATCTTATGATGCCGCTGCTGTTTGTGCTGCTGATAGTGATGGCGGTCAATTCACTGCTGCTGCCAGGCGCGGATACCGGACTCAGGTTTCTTTTCTCCCCGGATTTTTCGCAGATGAATTCCGCGACCATCCTCTCGGCCCTTGGCCAGGCCTTTTTCTCACTGTCGGTGGGCCTGGGCACACTGACTGTCTACGGGAGCTACTTCCCTGCCGACACGCGAATTGTTAGGAGCGCATCCATAATGGCCGGACTTGACACGATGGTGGCCATTATCGCCGGGGTGATCATATTTCCGGCGGTGTTCTCGTTCGGGATGGAGCCTGCGGCCGGGCCTCAGCTGATTTTTGAAGTGTTGCCCGACATATTCAGCCAGATGGCCGGTGGCGCGGTGTGGTCGACCCTCTTTTTCCTGTTGCTGCTCATCGCGTCTCTGACATCCACGATATCGCTGACCGAGGTCGGAGTGGCCTTCTGTGTGGAACGGTGGCATATGAGCCGCCCGAAGGCCCTTGCCGCCACAATCGGCTTTGTGACATTCTTCGGAATCTTCTGCGCCCTCTCGTTCGGGCCGTTGTCATCATTGACAGTGTCAGGAATGACGATTTTCGACATCTTCGATTATGTGACCAGCAACATATTCCTGCCGCTCGGGGGCATGCTTGTCTCGATATTCGTTGGTTGGATAGTAGACAGTGCCACGGTTGACTACGAGCTTAGGCCCGCGCCACGTTTTCTGCGCGGGATGATAGTCTTTTTGCTCCGTTATCTCTGTCCGCTCGCCATCCTCGCGGTCTTCATCAACAACCTGCTGGGCTGACATCTGCCAGACAGCCGGGAATGGGGCCTGAACATAGCGGGAGCCTTGCCAAGGTGTTAGGAATATTGATTCCAAGGCCTTGGCAAGGCTCCCGTGATAATGGATTGAGGGTGTTCGTTTTTGCGTGGCAGCCGTTAGCAGATGCTATTGGCCGTCAGCTCCTTACTGGGGAAGAATCTCGTAGGCAGAGGCCTGGATGAAGTAGGTCGAGAGGTAGGGCTTCCCTTCAAGGCTGTCGCGCTCGGCGATACGGCGGCGGTAGTCGGCCATCTGGGCGGCGAAAGTCTCGACCTCGGCCTGTCCGGCAGCCTTGCGTTCGGTCTCGCATCCGGTGGGCGCATTCTGGAAGTTTGCGGCTTCTTCTTCGCCCTGCTGCTCGGCGATACGCTCAAGCTGGCCCTGGCGGTTCTGCTCAAGCTCGCGGATGGTGTTCTCGTCGAGACGGCTCTCCATCACCACTCCGGTCACGCGCAGAGGCTGGTGGATTGTCTCCTGGGGGAACACGTTGCCCATTTCGGCTGTGGCGTCGCAACGGATCATTGAGTTCTCGTCAGAACCGAGAAGGAATGCCTTGCGGCCTCCATGCTTGCACAGGTGTGACACCACACCTTCGATGGTCACGGTCTGGCCCACATATGCCTCGGGACTGGCGAGGATGGAGTCAACAGTGACGGTGTCGGCTTCGGCGGTTTCAGATGAAGACTTGCCTGAGCAGCTTGTGGCCGCGATGGCGAAGAGGGCGGCAATCGCCCAGAGGATGATGTTCTTGTTCATAAGAAGTTATTGCTGTCCGGTAAAACTTTGACATGATAGGAAATGGACTATTTTTATCTCATACAGCATGAAACAGACTCGTATAGATGTCTTTTAAGGGCTTTTTGATGCTTAATGCTACCAATTTCACATCGCCTCAAATGACAAGCCCTTTTTCGTAAAACAGGTGTAACTTATTATATTTGTAGAGAATATATGATTTTGTCTTTTTTTACCGGACAGCAATAATAAGAAGTGATTTTTGATTAAGTGTCATACTGAGATTATTCGTGGAGCAAGATGAACGGGATGAATGAGAAGATGCCTAACGGCACAGTCAGCAATGCGCCCCATTTCATAGAGGAATCCTTTCGGCGAATACCGATGAACAGGAGTATAAGGGCCAACAGCAGGTTAAGGGGCAGCGCTTTCAGCGAGAGATTGGAGATTCTCGGATAGGCCAGTGATTCATAAGCCGATGTGAAAGCGAGGGTGTAGGGGAAGATGTGGCGGGCAATCTCCACCGCCGCCGGCCTCACGCGCGGGAAATCCAACGCTCCGGCGAGGGTGAGGCTGTCAGCGTCAAACGACCGCCAGCGGGTGCCGTCGGGGCCCGTGAACCTGAACGTGAGGTTGAACAGGTTGCCCATTGCCATTATCGACTCCTTGCGGGGATTCACCTTGCCGGCCTCTTCGGGAAGCGGACGGGCCACATGGCCGTCAGCCATTATGACATAGGGTTGTCCCTCGGTGTCGACCACCATTCCGAGCAGCGACTTGTCTGACTCTTCCCAGATGAACGCCTTGTCGGCTTTTGCCCCGTCGGGCATGGTGACCGACGCGACAAACGGACGGCCTCCACGCTGTTTGACGTGGAAGAGCTTGCCCTCCGAGTCTATCATAAGGTAACCTTCGTCATAAGCCTTCTTGGATGAGACATTGGCCGAGAGGTCTGTGGCCGGGAAGCTGAACCCGCGTGATTTCATCGCGTCAGTGAAGCGACGCGAGCGGGTGGCGTTGACAGAGTTGTCGGCGATTTTCACAAACTCGATGCCGTCGGCGGTGAAGCGGAATGCCTCTTCGGGATCGGAGAGGTCGACGCGCGGCGGCATGGACTCCATCATGAGCCACATTCCCGGATTGCGCTTGTTCACATCCCTGGGCGAACCGTTGAAAAACAGTTCGCGGGAGCGCAGGCTGTGTACGGTTGTCTCTTTCCCCGCGATTGTGTCGGGGAGCTTGTCATGAGCCACAAGCTGGCGGTAGTAGAGCTGCGGGGCAAGGGAGTCGCGGACAGCCACGGTGATGGTCTCGCCGTTTTCCATCTCCTCGCTGCTTGCAAATGGGGCGCAAAGCTTGATTACCGGCTTCTCGCCTGGGGCTGAACGGCTCACAATCCACTGGCCGTTGACCGGCGACAGGGAGCAGAAAGGTTCGCCCGCCGGAGAGGGGGTGAGCAACGCGTAAAGCCAAGGCAGGAACCAGCTCAACACAGCGATTGAGACAAAGAAAAGTATGATTTTTGAGAAATTTGACATAGTGACGGGATATTGCTGCAAAGATACGTAAAAGTTCAGTCAATCAGTCCCTGTTTGAAACGGTCGATTGACGCATAACTCAATGTGGCGAGCAGGATTGTAGCCAGCAAGGCGACGGGCAGAAATCCGTTGTAAGCGCCGGGGGCGGGTTGCAGGTAGTAAAGGGAGACAACGCCGGCTCCTGTCAGCGCGAGCAGGATGCGGCGTTTCCATTTTCCCTCGAGGCATACCGCCGCCGAGAAGAAATAGGCAGTGTATCCCGCCAGATACCATGGCAGGGAGGTGAGCAGCACATGCCATGTCATCTCCGGAGCAATCACCCGGTCGTAAAAGACCAGTATGGTGGCCAACTGAATGAGGAACACGACTGTCAGCTCTACAAATCCTGTGGTGAGCATTGTGACAAGCAGCCTGAAAGAGGGGCAGGGGAGATGCAGGGTCAGCTTGAGCCTGTTCTGCTGCATTTCCGGCACCATCTGCGACAGGCCGACAAGCAGCCCGCACAGCAGGGGCACATACTTTATCGCGTCGATGAATGTCTGGTCTTTCATCAGCATTATGAGCCAGACATGCTCCACGCCGTGGGTGGCGATTACCCTGTTGATGCCCAGCAGGGCGTATATGGTGAAGAACAGCGCGAGGATGAGCGAGCACCAGAAGGCCCGGCGTGTCTTCAGGAATTCCTTTGTTATTATAGCCTTTGTCATAGGTAGTAGTTCAAAATCATTCATGACATGTGGTTAATACCGTCCTGTAAGCCCGATGAACGCGTCTTCGAGCGACTCTACCGCCGATGAGGCAAGTCCCGGGGCCTTTATTCCGGCTGCTTCAAGCAGAGAGGCGGCTTTCTCCTGAGGTAGGAAGGAGTAGAACTCCATCCGGTCGTGGCCTTCCCAAGGGCTGTATATGCCTTCGATTCCCTCCGGCACAGCCATCCCGGGAGAATGATGGTATTCATATCTCCTGAGGTCGCGCATCAGGTCGGCCACCGGCTGCTGGGTGAGAATCCGGCCGTAATCGAGGATGATGCAGTCATCGACAAGCCTCTCGAGGTCCTGGATTATGTGGGAGGTCATGAAGACGGTCTTTCCCTCGGATTTCACGAAGTCACGCAGGTAGTCGACAAACAGGCGGCGGTAACCCGGGTCAAGCCCGAGCGAGAAGTCGTCAAGCACGAGCAGGTCGGCGTTCTGGGCGAGAATCAGCCCGAGAGCTACCTGTGACCTCTGGCCGTTTGACATGGATGATATTTTCTGCCCAGGGGAGACATGGAGCTTCTCCATCAGCCCGTAATACGCTTCGCGGTTCCAGCGGGGATAAAACGCCGAGTAGAACTTCTCGATCTGGGAGATGGTCATGAACGAGTACTGCACATGCCCCTCGAGCAGCAACGCGATGCGCTCGCGGGTCTGTGGCGACATCGATGTTATCTCCTCCCCGAATATGCGGCATTCCCCACCCTGCGGACGGAGGAATCCCATGAGGATGTTTATGGTGGTGGTTTTTCCGGTGCCGTTTTTCCCAAGCAGCCCCAGGATGCTCCCCTTCGGGACATCGAAGCTCAGCCCCTCATAGATGAGGCGGCCGCGCCCGTAGCGCTGTGTGAGGTTTCTGACAGATATGACGTTGTCCATAAATTGATTGGCGAATAAAACGTGAGAATAGTGTTTTCAGAGATTGATGCCTACCGCCACAGAGGCGTAGTCGGCAGACCCGCATCGGCGCGAGAAGTCGTCGCGGTTCCAATGCGCCTTGACATACAGCGAGGCTGAGTCGACCAGTGGGAACTCCATCCTGGCGCTTACCCCGTAGGATGTCACGTCGGAGGTAATGATGGCCACATTGCGCTCCACCGCCATTCCCAGCGGCGTGTCAGCGTCGAGCCCGTCGAGCCTTACGGTGCCTGGGGTGGTGAAACGGCGGCAGACCTCCATGCCTATCGCGAGGAAAGCCCCGTTGTGAATCCTGTGCCACCAGTCGCCTCGTAGCGAAGGGGTGGTATGCGTCGCCGACACCTTCCGCAATGGCTCGTTTATGCTCTCCGAGATTGAGCCGAAAGCGGCGGCCACGGATAATCCGAGCCTGTCGTTGCCGGAGGGATGAATCTCGACGGGGAGAGTCACGCGGGCGTTGAAGACAGACCGGTGGTAGTTTTCCCGCTCCCCGATTTTGGGGTAGGTGTTGCCAGTCGAGGTGCCGAGCAGATTCTCGGTTCCTGTCTTGCGGCTGAATTGCCCGCTGACGGTGAATCCGTATGCCACGTTGCCGGCCGCGTCAGCCAGTTCACCAAACAGCATCCCGTATTCCCCCGAGATGGAGGAGGTGGAGGTGTGGGTAAGCTCAAGGTTGTTGAAGTCGCGCATATACTGGCGCAGGCGTATCGTTGACGCTTCCAACCGCGCCCGTATCGGCTTGAGAGGTGCCTGCACGACGGGAAACAGGTCGGCAGCCATTCCGAATCCAACACCGGAATACGCGGTGTTGCGCCCGCTGTTGCCTGAGAACCGGGGATAATAAGACCCCAGTCCGGTCATGGCGTAAGTCGGGATGTCGTTGACAGGGTTGTAAAACTCCACCGCCGCATTCTGGTTGTAGACCCTGACCTCCCCCGACAGGCCGATAGCGAGTCGGCTTGTGGCTGGCCTGAAACTTCCTCCGAGCGAGGCCCTGAGGTCTGAAACGATGATTTTGTCGCGGGGATCTCGCCCACGGTAATCTATTTCTGCGCGGTAAGAAGCCTCCACGCCCCATGTCCAGCGACCCGACTCCCCGGCGTAACCGCCCCCGAAGTCATAGCTGCGGCAGGTAAGGTCGCCTCCCGTGGGGTCGCCTATCACATACGGTCCGGTAAGCTCATAATCTGCGGAGTTGCTCCAGGCGACATCCTTGATTTTTCCGGCGTGGAAACGGGCGTTGCCCCACACGGTGGTGGCGTTGCCCAGATGACGGTATGAGGCGGCTGTGATGTCGCCTGTCATTTCCCCCGTCCCTGACTCGACAGGCTGAGTGCGGCCGGTGGCAGACAATTGCCCCACGGCTCCGAGTGAGGTTGTGGAGAAGGGGAGAAACGACGGCATGGCAGCCGGGTTGCCAGTGGCGGCGTCACTGCGGAATATTTGTGTCAGACCGCCTTGAATCCACCCCTTGACAGTGGCGGATTGAGACAGGGAGACGACAGAGTCAGCCACATTGCCGTCGGTGGCCCCGTGGAGCGGGGCCGCCGACAGCAACATTGCTGCTGTTAACAAGTATGTTGATGGCCTGGCAGGCATCAGCGGGCCGATTTCAGGATGAAGTCAGCGGCCGAGTCGTCAGAATCCTGGAGAATAAGACGGCCGTCGGCAGTGGTGGCTGCCGCCTTGCGCGCGAACACTTTGCCGAAGCGCAGGGGGTCGGAATTCTTGTTGGAGATGCTTGCGAAAGATGCGTCAACCGAGGGTGCGAGAGCGCCGTGTACATATGTCTCAAGGTTGCCCAGGTTCACACCGTCTATAATCCAGCTGTTGGGTATGCGGCAGGCGTTCTGCTTGGTCATCTCCTTACCAGTGGTAGGGTGGATATACTGGTAGGGGGCCTTGTACTGGGCGAGATAATCCTCGGCGGTCATCCCTTCAGGCATCCTGACGAGGGCGTAAGAGCGGTTACACTGGTTGGAGATGATCCAGATGGTGTTGGAGTAGCTGAACCACTTTTCGAGGTTGGGAACCGAGGGATTGTCGGTGTCTATGGCGTGGTCGTCATACCATTCAAAGTCTGCGCCTGTGAGGTCGAGAGCTCCGGCCACCTGCGCGCTCCAGTCGATAGCCTGGTCTACGATGGTGATGTATTCACCGGGAGCCACGGCCACATCCTGGCCGTTGCCGGGGATTACCCATACGGTTCCGGCTGTGAAGTTGACATTGAGGTCATTCTCCGGGGTGAGGATGGTGTAGTCGTTGGCGCGGGCGTTTACGAAGTCAGACTCGCAGATGGCCAGGCCGTCGGCGTAAAGTGTCTCCGAGGAGTTGTTGTAGATGCGGATATAGGTGTCCTTCAGTCCGCTTGTCCCGGCGGCGTTGGGCGAACCGGCGGCATAGATTTCGCTGAACACGAATCCTTCGGATGGGTTGGAGAGGAACCAGTCGAGGCTCAGGGTGCAGTCGCCGGTGATGGTCACGGAGTTGCCGATGGTGCGGAGTCTCATATCCTTCTCGGTGCCGTCCTGGAGGGTGACTGCATAGTTGATTTCACCGGCATAGTCATAGATGCCGACAGGGAGGGCCACAGAGGTCATGTCATTGTTGTCGTCAGCCACAGAGGAGAATGTGTATGTCGAGCGGGTGTTAAGCTCGGTGAATGTGATGGAGCTGTTGACAAACTCGGCCTCTTCGGAGTCGAAATCAGCGGGGAAATTGCTGTCGAGGTTCACGGTGTATTTCTGCTCTTCAGGGCCGTTCTCGTCATTGGAGCATGATGTGAATCCCGCGCAAAGGGAGAGGGAAGCGATAATGAAAGCGAATTTTTTCATTCTTGATATGGATTTTGATGTTGATATTGTCATGAACAGGATTGAATCGGCTAAAGCTTGAGATTCAGCTCCATGCCGAAGTATGGGGTGGTGTATCGCCGCTGTATGGTGCCGTAAAGCTCATAATCGGGTGTGATGCTGATGAGACGGTTGACATATAGGGCGATTCCAATGCGGTCGTTCCACAGCTTCTTTGTCGCCTTGATGTTGAAGGCTGTGGCCAGCGGCACTCGCCTTTCGTCGAAAGCCGACAGGGTGTAGCTCCTCAGCAATTGTCCCAGGTAAGGGTCTGAGGCATATGCCTGGTCCCAGGGACGCACCACGCCGTTGAGGTCGATATACTCAGCCGGCACACCAGCTTTGGGTAGAGTGCGGTTGGAGGTGAACCACATGTTCTGCATCGACAGCGACACATTGAGTCGCAGCCTCGGAATGTCGGTGTCGAAAGTGAAATTGGTGTTGAACGACTGGTAGACCGAGCCTTCGGGGTCTTCGTAATAACCGGCATAGGGCATCTCCTTGCCGTTGACGATGATTGCCGGTTTGTACCATAACCCGGTGGAATTGGCCAGGGTGGTGCGGAACCATGCGCCGTTGACCGTCACGCGGGTGCGTATCACCAGGGGACACCGACTCTGATTGTATTTTATGCTGAAAATCAGTTCCTTATACTTGTATTGCGCTTAAATTTTGTCACACAATCTGCACAAGTTGTGTCACAACTCCGCGTTTTATACTGCAAAATAAGCTATAAAATTTGAATTTTAAGACCCATTATCTCGCTAAAATTTGAATTTTAAGCCTCCACTACGCCCTATAAGCGTTAAATATGGTTAATAAATAAGGCGGTCATCTCGATTTACACGAGAATAACCGCCTCGCCAGGCAAGAAAGAAAAATTGTTCAAATTAGCCAAGGATTTTGTTCGGGATCATAACTTCTCTGGAAGGTTTCTAATGCCCAGTCCACTTTAGGAGCGCATGAGTCGCGCTCCCTCTTCCTCGGTAACTGAGGATTGATTTTGAACTTCGAGGCATTGTAAAGCCATTGAATAGAGTCCTCATAAGCCCAACGTCGCGTTTCCGGGATATTGGTGGCAGAAATTATTGAGTGAAGATGATAAAGAGCCATACGGCTCATGTGAGCTACGACATTGGCGTTTCTCGGATCATCCCTTGTGATGTTAACACCTTCTATCAGTTCGTCTGGATTAGGATTGAAAACTGGATAGAAAACTGTGCCTTCGGCCACGACGTAATCAAAAGCACCCTCTGAGTAATCATACTCCAGCTCTTCTGAATAATCACCGATGAGACCCCAACAATCATCCTCTTCAGGAGTTAGCACTGTTTCATCTGCCGGAAGATCTGGAGTAGGCACTGGCTCTTCATCGCCTTCTCCTATCTCCTCTTCTCCTTCTTCATTCTGAGTAGAGATTTCTGAATCATCATCAATCGACGGTTCGGTAGGCTCTGGCTCTTCAGGGAACGGTTCGGGAGTCTCTTCAGGCTCTTCGCTCTCGTCATTCCCAAGGTACTGATAGAATTGGTCGTTGAAAGAGCATACCTGATTTTTCTCCCACTCCATATTAGGCTCCCAAGGAGTAATTTCAGCTTCACGCCATGCTTTTACTCCCGGCATGTGGATTTCTCCACTTTCATAGCCGTGAGGTACCATGCACTGCCAGTATTCAGTACCAAACCTAACAATTTCTCCTTTAGGATATGTCCTTAACTGAGAATATTTGTGAGCATGATCAATAAGTCGAGGATCGATAAAATCAACAACCTGACGCCAATATTCAATTTTTGTCGGTTTCTTATAACCATTGATGTGCATCAGGGTCTTGAAGATTTCCTCATCTTTCTTAATCCAGGCCTGGCCCGGATAAGACACATAAGGACTATACTCCCGAATATTTTTGCCCACAGCCAGTATCTTTTCTATTTCATAATACTGGTCCAGATATTCCAGCAACTGCATCTCCGCCCTATGCTCGGCTTGGGGAAAACGCTCTGGAACATCACGGATAAGCTGCTTCATGTGCTCTTCAGTAGCAATGCAGCAGTAATCCTTATTTGTCAGAAAACGATGATATGCCATATTATTTTGTACTGTTTTATTTATTAATAGTCAAAATCACCATATACAGTGTCGTTTGAGTCGATAGTGGTTACAATCTCTGTAGATGCAGTTTTATATTGGGAATAATACTGACTCAAATAGTATATCATCGCATAATCAAAACAGTCTGAGAAGTGCCCCCATCGTTCAACGCGCTCACCATTATCATTCAATACTTTCTTCTTTTCCTTGGTGCCATCCGGGTTCTTTTTCTGATATACGAAGTCCTCAATCAGTCTATGACAACGTGCATCAATATAAACCTTCCAGCCTTTGAAATTTTGTAACAGTTCATTGATAAACTCCAATCGAGTAATCATTGCCGGCTGCTTGCTCAATAGCTGAATCTTTGGCTTCAGTACGGCGTTTGTCATATTCTTATTGGCGATTGTGAAGTTATTGACTCCCTCTTCAGTTTGAGTAGAGCGAGACAATCCAGCAGGGTCTCCAGTCAATAATACACCACCAATATGACCGTCCGCTACAAGCTGAGAGGCAATCCAGCGAGTGAATGAAGGAGTGTTGTTTCTCTTATCTTTGGGATAGCCGACATATTCAGGAAAGACACACACAATCTTATTGTCGTAATCAATCTGGATAGGAAGGCAACTCATATATGGATTGACATTGAAGTCAAAACTGAGGATGAGAGGCTTCATCGGATTGTAAGATTGTTCCCTAAGATTATGCACAAGATGCGTGTCGCCATCAAAATTCCAATATGCTGCCATTTTGTTACTGGTGGTAAATAGCCAGTTACCATAGAGCAGACGGTCTCGGTCAGCTTTATTACGAAGTTTGCTCAACTTATTGTAGTAGATAGCTCGGAATTGCTCATTAGGATTGTCGAAAAGACTGAATGGAATATAGCGATAACCAGACTGAAGTTCCACCGGATCTCCATCATCTGTCATTACAAAGGTAGAGCGCACCCATGTCAAACAAGGATTTGTTGACATAAACAATTTACCCACAATAAAGGTCTCTGCTATCTTATAACGAATACGGGAAGCCAATACCTCCACAGCCTTCTCAGAGACCTCAGAAACCTCATCTATGAAGCCTCCAGTGATTTCCAAAGAACCAAGGGAGTTGAAATCAGGGTCTTGAGGGCTTGGAGTCAAGTCCATTGCTATGATTTCAGAACCATTCCAAAACGTAATTACATAAGTCACGTTATTGACGTGGTAATGAATATCTTTCTTTAATCCCCATGAATTAAGTACATCATTCAGTGTTTTCCAAGTGGTTTCCAGAAGAGTCTTACGGACCTTACGAGCAACCACCATGCGAATACCGGGGAATTGAATACAACTACATACAAGCCAACAGCAGCCGATGTAAGACTTACCACCACCGGCAGAACCGCCACCCAAGACTTGTTCAGGAATGTCTGTATTGCCACATTGCACACATGTAGCTCTATAAACCTGATGTCCTTTGCTGTCAAATCCATTTGGCCGCATAGCGAGCTTACCCCCACACTTATCACAATGGTTAGGTTGCAGGGCGTTCCAAAGCTCATATTGTCTTGCGGAAGGTTTGAATGTTATTTTGAGACCTCTTGGTCGTTCTAATCTTGCCATTATTAAGATACTTTTCTCAATAATAGTCCGATAACTAAAAAGAGCTACGGTATAGTTACTACTCCATAGCTCTTAATAAATTTATTCTTAACAATTCGTATCGATTGCTGAAACATCATTACCACTGCTGGGAACAATCTGTTTTGTTTTCTCCAAAGGGATATATTTTATAGGTACAGATTGCTTAGGTTCGCGTCTGCCGCATTTTTCAGGATCACATTGTTCATTGCCAAATTCCCTACGACAGAACCATGTTTTGAAAAAATCACGTTCTCGCTCTAAATCCGCAATTCGTTTCGTATAAACAATCTCTTGCTGAGTCCTTGCCAACAAATCTCGCTGTACGTCTCGCAGTCTATCTGTTTGCTTATCAAATCGTTCCTCCCAGTCTTTAATATCTTGCTGATGTCGATCTTCTTTGTCGGCATTCATCCTGAGCAATTCGTTTATGCGCTCATCCTTGAACTTAACATGCTCACGCTCGGCTTCAAGCTGTTCTTTCCAGATATTCCATTCATCGGCCTTGCTCTCAACCTTTGCCTTACTGACGTTTGCCTCTGCTAAAGCAGCTTCAGCTTCTTTAAGACGTTTATTTTGTTTACGGTATAACCATGCTCCAACACCGCCCAATGGGGTGATAATGCCAAGCATTGTACCAAGCATAGTCGTGATTTCTGTAATATCCATATTCATAATCATTAAAACCGATGCTTAGTTCTTTTTAGATTGACATTTAATATTCTGCAATTTATTAACTGCATTTTGGCCAATCTTCTTTAAGTTATCAGGAGTGATTGGCTTGTTATTTTTTTTCATTTCTCGATGATGTCTATAGTTTGAAGGCTGACAATCTCAGCTTTTGGATTGTGATTGATTACTTTAATACCTTTTTGTTCTTTCCATTTGATTAATCCGAATAGCCAAGAATGTTTTTTCTGAACACTGAGTATGGTTAAACTGTCCCGAACTTCATAATCAATAATGGTCTTTTTATCCGGCAATACCTCAACATCTATATCCACAAAATCATCTTCTAACTTCGCTTTGATTCCACCGAAAGAATCAATTACTGCAATCACGGTATCAATACTATGAATTGTGCTTGAAACTTCCGTTACATTGCTAATGTCCTTCGGCTTTACCTTAGAAGCTGCCAATAAATTGTTATACTTAGCCTTAAGATTATTCTGAGTCATATTCAGGCTCTTGACTTCTGCCTGATATAAGGCAATAGAATCATTCAGTTGAATCTTGGTATATTTGATTTCCTGATTCAAGTCACTGATAGTTGCCTCCAATGTATTGGCCTTGTGCTGATATTTTGCAACCTGACTATATGTTTGCCAAAGAAAAAAGCAAAGAATCCCAATAACCAGATATGGGTTATATTTATTTAAGATTATTTTCCACATAAGTTTATAGATTAGAGGTTTGAATACTCTTTCTTGACCTCAAAACAAGGACAAGCCTTATTTGCAAACTCCTTATGTCCGTGAATGGTGGCATTAGGATATAGCTTCTTCAAATCCTTCAGGAGTTTGAGAAGTGCCTTTTTCTGCTCGGCAGTGCGAGTATCTTTAGGTTTTGTACTACCTACCTCTCGACCACCTATATAGCAAATGCCGATACTGATGGTATTGTGGTTAGTGCAGTGGGCGCCGGCAATGTCGATGTCACGCCCCAGATGAATAGAACCGTCACGATAAATCACATAGTGATAGCCTACATCTGAGAAGTTACGAGCCTTATGCCATGCCCGAATGTCTGCTACAGTAAAGTCTTTCCCCTCTGGGGTGTCAGAGCAATGGATAATGATCTCTTTAATATTGCGCTTGCTCTTAGCGATTGAAGAGACTCCTTTGGCCTCGTCTGCTTCGATGACAGCCCATGTCTTAGTACCAACAATGCCGTCAGCGGTCAATCCATGATTTTTCTGGAACTCTTTAACCGCCTCTTCAGTCAAAGGTCCAAAAATACCATCGGCCATCAAATGAAGATAAGTCTGCAAGTGCTTAACTTCTTGGCCTCTGCTTCCTTTTTTTATAGTTTTCATCTTATAATATTGTTGATTTTAATATACTTAGAGTTCTCATTTTGTTGATGGTGTCAGGTCCTTCAATCGAGCTAATAGGGATATAATAATTTCTAATTCGTCTCATCACCTTAACATCAACATAAGCTCCGGTTAAGTTGCCCCCAGTAAATAAAATCCGTGTGACTACGCCAGTCCTATTTGTTAAAAGGCTATTTCCATTCTGCTCCAACTTTTTGGAATAACGAATTGTAATCTGATCCCCGACTTTTAACTCATTCATATACAATGAAATTAGATTAAAAATTATTCAATCACTTTATCAATTCCATTGTCCTTATTGACTTCCGGCACAATCAAGTTGAATGTAATACCATCGCCGTCTGCACCTTCCAGCATAACCTTATGTGCAATATCTTCCTTGATACCATACATATCGGTCAATTTGCTGATAGCGTTAACAGCGACAGAGCGTAGAGCAGCCGGAGATTGAGTGTTGCCCCAGCGATCAACCACCATCAGAGTAGAACACTCATCAGCAATTTTCAATAGGGTTTCAGTCAATCTGGGGCGTAGTGTTGTTGCGTCAACTAATGTTTCGCTTCTTAACTGGTCTATGCGATCCCGAATATCATCGCGTGTTATAAGCTGCCGAACGGCAATGGCGACTTCAACCTCATTTTTTGTATGCTCTTCAACCCCATCTTTAGAGGGATCAAACAGCGCCCCTGTATTCCCGTTGAATACAAGGTCAAAGGTTTTGCGCGCATTGCCGTTATATGGTGAAGGCCCGCAGGCATATACCAGGCAGAACTTCTCTTCTTGGTCTGTGAGCTTCATTTTCTATTGTCTATAAAAATTATTGTTCTTTTATAGATAATAGAAAACTTGCTCATCTAAACTCAATATCTCATTTCTCTGATGAATTACTACGCAGATTTTGGTTCATAATTTGGTGTCGGAACAACTTTACAATCCCTTGCAGACATTGCTCAATTCGCTCCATCGTATTCAATTCAGTCATATTAAAATTGAACTGAAGTGCATATCCACCGATATATGCAAGCACTTTCCCGGTTTTCTCATCACTTATCTGACAGATGTCTAAATCCTCTCTTTCCCGGAACATCATCACTCCAGTTGTAATTGAATCAAGATAGGCTTCAGGCATACCATTTTCATCAATCAGCTGAATGGGTGTTGGATGATTTACACGCTTCATCTGAACGACCTGATTATGATTGACATTGACGGTATCGGACTTTACATCTATCTTTTTTTCGCTCTCAAACTTGGGCTGGAAAGTAGTCTTGTCAGACTTTGACTGCACAACATCTTTATGCACATTGGCATTTACAGCTTGTGCAACTGCATCACTGGCCGGTTTCATCGTTCCAGTGGCTTTATCAAATTTGAACTCTGTTTTCATAATTATATCTTGAAATGATCCCTAAGTTTCTCTCGTTTTTCAGCAGTTAGACCTCCGACTTCAGTACCACCACCAGCAGACTGTGAGCGCATCCTTGCAGTGAGCACTCTTACGATTTCTCTGGTAGCAGTCACATCAGCGTCTGCATCGTGAGCGTCATCCAGATCAATGCCCAGACGCTCTGCCATAGCCTCCAGTTTCCAAGTAGTGATACTCTTGTCATTATCAAAAGTGAGCTGAGAAAGGAGGATTGTGTCAAGTTGAGTGGGCTGGAAGTTACCCCAGAAATCCTTGGCTCCCCGGACAAGTTTGATAAATCTTGCCCAGACTCCAGTATAGAGCATAATCTGCTGCATAAATCCATTATCAAATAACGGATTCTGACCGATCATAAAGGGCTTGTTTGAAGCCACCACTGGGAAGGTATTTCTTTCAATGAAGTCGCAGATCTCATTACATACATCTTCCAAAGGTTTGCCTTGCTTATAAAGCAAATCCATAGTGATTCCACTTATATCCAAAGCTGTGGAACCATACTCCATCAGCTCTTCCTCTTCTTCTGCATCGTACTTATTTTTAAGCACTTTTCTTTTGGGCTTGCCGATGTCTGCTTTCTTACTGTAAGGATAGATATAAGAATTATACCTATCTATCACTTCAAAGGTATCGAGACGAACTGCATGAAGTGATATTTGAGTCGCGGCACTTCTGGTACAGTCAAGACCGCCGGTTTCAAAGTCATAGAATATTCCAACAATGATATTGCCTTTTTCAACTGGTGCTGCCATCTTATTTGTTTTTAATTTCTTCGTAAATACGTTCTATTTCCTTAAATAGCTCTGCCTTTTTGCCATTGTTGACAATCACATAATCATAATCCTCATCATTGAGGTTACGGCGCTCATCTCGACGGAGCCGGGTCTCATCAATCCCAGATTTACGGCGCAGAGCCTTATCTCGCTTAATCAGCACAGTATGGATATCGTAAACTTCTCCGAAGTCATTTCGCAGATTTTCCAGCCCCTTTTCATCAATCACATAAACAGTGCATGGGCCAAAGACTTGCCATTTGGTAGCATAATAATAATATCCACCAAAATGAGCATAAGCAATCAACTCCGTTTTGTCTGGAACGATGTCAATGAAATGATGATCACGCCCCTCCACTTCCGTAGGTCTGGGAGGTCTGGTTGTAAAGGAGCAAATCACATTTGCCTCTTTATGGTACTTCAGGTGTAACGAGGCCAAGGTCTTACCACAGCCAGAGCCACCTACAATACACATGATTTTTAATTTTTCCATATCTGTTTGTGGATTTAAGTATTGTTCTATTCGATAGTTAAGAATCTCCTTCATCAGCATTTTGAGTCTGGTAGGTGTGACCCGGCCACGCTTTCTACTGCCTTTAGATGAGATCTGCAAATTACGTTTTATCATATTGACTTGTACTTGCTGGGGATCTCGCCAATGATACCACGCAATCGCATCGCCATTTTCATCAAAGAGATTGGGCATGATAAAATTCTCAATCTTATCATGGTATATGGTGAGGTCACGAGCCTTGGCAATGGCAGCCTGAATACGGTACCAGCCTCTATAACTGGTACCGGCACATTCAAGCCTGAATTTGCGAAGCTGCTCTTGAACCTGACCGTCCAACTCTTCGCGTATGTCAATTAAAAAAGACATATCAAATCAATTTTAAGAATGAGCTTTTACCGATTTGAAGAGTATTCTTCTCATCATAATCACTCCATTTTATGTTGACCACAGCGACAATCATACGACCCTCTGCCTTCCTCAGTTCCTTCTTCCAAATATCCCAATCATCCCAAATTGTTAGAATATTGGTTTCGGTATTCTGCTGAAGTTCAATCTTGCCAAAGTGCTTGGTCTCACCAGTTCGCCTATCCTTATAAGACCTATCAGTTACAGAGCAAATGGCAGCGCATATCACGCCCTTCCGAACCTCATAGAATATATTATTCAGTTCTGAGAACTCAATGTACTTATAGGCCGAAACACTTTTAGGCTTCTCCAGATTGTCATATATTCTCTTATAGTCAATAGTTCCGTGACCTGAGACGGCTATTTGCTGACGGCTCCACCAATAATGCTTATCACGCATATCTTCCGGAATATCTTTTTCTGTCAGCTTAAATCCTAAGAGACTGGCTGCACTCTCTAAGAGACCATATCGCTCCAATACTGAACCGACGTTTTCAATCTGGTCAAACGCGCCAGCAAAGATGAGGTTCCTGACGCTTCTCGCTGTTACCGGGCAACGCTCACGAACTTCTGCTGTGCCCTCATCTTCAAAACTTTTGAACTTGCTCTTGAAAATACGCTTGATGAAATCCTCCAGATTATAAAATTCGCCATATAAATTGCGTTCTTGAACGATATACTTCACAGCCTTCGGTCCCAACTGTTTGATACGAGATAAAGACCAGTATATCTTATTGTTCTTAAAATCGGCTGTGAAATTCTCACCTGAGATATTGATGTTGGGCTTCTCCAATTCGGTACCTCCCACAGTCTTAATTTCATTCATCAAGACCGCCATTTTATCTTCATCCTGATCTCGCAACACTACAGTGTAAAAGGCAGTCGGATAATATGTCTTTAACCACGCTCCGACATAAGCGGTCAGTCCATAGGCAGTAGCGTGGGAATTACACGTCACCACGCCTTTACCGGTAAGAAATGTGTGATATGGATGCTCCATTTCCACATCATATACGGCAGTGTTGCATAAGAACTCCACTGAAACAACTTGAACGACAGCTGTACCTAAGCCTTTACGCCCCATTTTTACTCGCCCCATTTCATAGTGAGCCTTCTTATGACAACTGGGGCAGAGTGTTCTGATGTTGGAATAATTTTCTCCGACATCAGAATGATCACCATTGACATGATGGATCTCCAGACGCTTTAGGCGCCGGCCACATTCTTCACAATAATCTTTTTTGAGGTGATTCTTGTAATATTCAAGTTTAGTATAGTTGGAATCACGAGTCAGAAAACCCTTATGCCCCTTTTGAACATTCAAAGTATGACTTTCTACATGGTCGTTTGAATGATAACGAGTATTATTCAATCCACCCTTATCTGTAAACCGATAAGAAGTATCTTCCTTGATCCAACCTACACGGATATACATAAAATCCTCTCCTGGGATTAATTCATCAGTACGCTTCTGACCATTTAATGTTGGGTGCTTATGATTGTCTGTTACATCTATGGTACTGCCATTAGCCAAAGTGATACGATAGACTGGCCGGACACCCTGGTAGCGGATATCCACAATTCGATTGATGACCAACTTATCATCTTCATTTAGAGACCAGCAAGTTCCATAGCCATACTTACGATACTTGTTTCTAAGAGCAAGCCGACCGTTTTCCTTGGCCCACTGGTAATCATTCCTTGTACGCCACATATCTCCGATGTTAATCCGGGTGCCAGAACCTTTCTCCTTATGTCTGCCCCAAAGATATTCATGGCCGGCAATACAAGCATTGAATGAATACTTAGCCGCATCTTCAACATTGCTCCAGATTTGGTCGGCCGCCTCTTTAGGACAACCGTTTTGTTTTGCTCCGGCAAAAAATTTGTCCTGAAACTTACGCACCTTCTCCAGCTTCTTTTTACTCAAAGCCTTTACAAGATTCACACCGTCACCAAGGCTAAGTCCACCGACTTTCTGAGCCACACGCGAAATCTGCTCCTGATATACCATCTGAGCAAAGGTGTCTTTCAAAATTTCGTAAGTACCCCAAAGATAAGTAGGCTCATACTCACCTCGCTTTGCCCGGACATAATTGTCAGCAGCACCAGAATCCAAAGGTCCCGGACGGAACAAAGCAACCGAAGCAATCAGATCATTGATATTGTCCGGCGCAAGACGTTTGATAAATTTTGTAATGCCCTCGCCACCCATCTGGAATACGCCCTGAGTGTTTCCGTCACGGATGATCTTAAAAACCTTCTCGTCATTCAGGTATTTTGAGGCTATTTCAAGAATATTATACTTGACACCGTACTCACTTTCCACAAGATTAAGTGTATCAGAAAGCCTGGTAAGCTCCTTAATACCCAGCACGTCGTTTTTCAAGATACCAATAGCGTCAATATCATTACCTGATATTTCGGACACAAGCAAATCTCCCATCTTTCTGATAGGAAGCAGGTCAAAGCACTCGACACGCTCTCCCTTGACATATTCAGGAGTGATAATGAGTGCAGAGGCGTGAATACCAGCAGAACGTGCTTGACCCATAATCGGCAATATCTCTTCAAAGACATCAGGATATTTCTGAATGAAATCCCTCATGCGCTTATCGGTCGAAGCCATCTTCATCAGGTCAGTCCACGTCATATTATCATCCAATATGGCTGTCAAATAATTGGTGGTGGCCTGAGATATTTTATGGGTACGAGCCACATCCTTGATTACAGACTTAATCTTCTCAGTGGTGAATGTACCAGCAGAAAAGACACGCTGGAGGCCGTCTTTATTGTAACGTCTCTCCAGATACGCCTTAACTTCATCACGACGTACTGCGCTAAAGTCGGAGTCAATATCTGGAAGAGAACCGTGATTTCGT
Organism: Bacteroidales bacterium; assembly: GCA_910575615.1. Taxonomy (GTDB): domain Bacteria; phylum Bacteroidota; class Bacteroidia; order Bacteroidales; family Muribaculaceae; genus UBA7173. Next base: position 90,226 of record CAJTEX010000013.1, read on the forward strand.
TTTACATATCCGTCACCGGCATAGCAGTCAGATACAAGTTGAGTGTCAGTCTTATGAGTTATGCGTTGGATTTTCATGCAGAAGTTTGTGGGGTAAGGTGTGAAGTAAATCACAGTTATCAAACTGAATGTCATCACCTTCTTGCAACTCATCTGCATAAACGGTCAGTTGTTCACCATCTCTGATTACAACTAACTCCGCATCCTTGTCAAGCAAGAGTATTGTATCATTATCAAAGGCCACCTCAAAATAATCTGAGGATTCAATATCATCAGCCATAATCGTTACCTTATCCGGCTCCAAGCCAGCACGCTCCGGCAACAAGAAGCGCTCGAAAATCAAATCGTACTTCAGAGGATCAATAAATGTGATACCCATCAGATAAAGAAGTAAACAGCCACCGGCAGAGCCTCGACCAATTCCAGTCAAGATTCCGTTTTCTTGTGCCCAGTTTAGCTCATCTCTTTGAATGAGAAAGTAATCTACATTGTCGGTACTTTCGATTACATATTTTTCATATTCTACACGCCTACGATAAACTTCTTCTTCTCCTTCCGGCACCAGCTTTCGGAAGCCATCTTCAATCAGCTCTCGAAACATAGTGAGAGTATCACCATATTTTGCCTGCTCCTGGGGTGTCATATCATACTTAGGGGCATAATTGTCACTCAGGTCATAGGCGGCAGTTGCATTTTCTATGATGTCAGCAGTAGCAGCGCACATATCATAAAAAACCTCATCATCATATCTATCTGAGAACAGGGCACGAAATTCAGCATAAATCTCATCAATAGTTTTCAGATACTGTTTATATGATTGCTCGTGCGCGGCGCCGGTATCGACTTTATTCAAAATGATTTTGGTACGCCAGTCCTCTTTGTCAAGATAATACACATCCTGAATCAAAACTGGACGTATATTCATCGAATATTCCAGATTGCCCAGATAGAAGTTGTCAAAATACGCTTTCTGGCTCTGCAACAATGTTGAGTCTATTCTGTCAGCACGATACTCGGTCGTATCTACCTGAAAATATACCCACCCATCAAAAGCGTCCACAAAATCCTGCAAGGCGTTCTTGTTTTCGGTAAGCCAATGACCACTCCATTTATCAAAAACTAAAGTATTGCCTTCAGCAAGATTTAGTAATGTGATCAGGTCAATTTCCTTGGTTTCAAAGCTATCTACCGCAACTGCTTTTTGAATACGCAACATATTCCTAAATCCTTGCTGAGTAGCGGCGTATATCTTAACGCCGACTTTATCCAGACCAATTCGTACTGTCAGGGAATATCCAAAACAATATTTCAGTCCAGCATCAGTAGCTGACTGTTGCAAATCCAAGGAAGCAGCCATAGTATTCCTATCAGCAACTGCAATGCCCTTATATCCAAGGAATTTTGCCTTGGCACACCAGTCTTTTAATAAGCCACTACCATTCAGTAACTCAAAACCTGAATGTAAGCCTAATGGGTAAAACTCACACTCATGTTCAAACTTCGGAGATTCACCTACATACCGAAGTATTTTGAACTGGAGGTCAGAAGGATCCTTACGAATGTCGATATAGTACCACCGACACCCAAAAGGAAATACAATATAATAAATCTCATCTGCTATCAGATAAGAATAATTCTCGATACTGTTGAAAACCACATCCCCATCCTTAGTCTGCCTGAAGATATGATCATAGTTATCCTGAATGAGACAACGGCCAAATCCAGGGATAACAAGAACATCCTTCCTCAAAGAATATATGAGATTATGGTTATCCAGCCATTCTTTTAATGATACCACCTCTTTCATCTCATCCAAGATTAAATTCTCTGACTGTTTTTAGATTATAGGCAAATACTTCATAGATGTCCTCGACATCCATTTCATCCCAGTCTTTGCCAACTCCATCTGGGATGTCTGCAATCAACACATCGAAGTATTTATCCAGCTCCATAGCTATCCGGGCAGTTGTCTCTTTAGCGTCATTATCATACCCGATAACAATCTGCTCCACCCCTTTTTTCTGGAGTTTATACATCTGCTCTTGGCTAATCTTTTTTCCAAAAGTTGCTACCGGCACAATGTGCTTATTATCATACAACTCCAGCTTACGATTGAGTCCAACCACATCAAACGGCCCCTCGCAGAGTATTACCGAATGAGTGGTGCCAGACTCAATCGCATCATAGTTATAAAGCATTTTTGAGAAGCCGTTACCTTCACGCTCATCGGAGTTCTTATACCGACGGATTTTGTAATGGTGCCGGGCATTATAGCTATCAATTTCTTCTTTGCTGAGTATGCTGCGCGCTACAAAACCAACGATACGGCCCTCATCTCGAATTTCAAGAATGATGTAATCTTCATATTCTCGCTCAATACAGCGATTAGTGCCAACTGGGAAATACTCATAATCATCTACCACCCATCCACGCGACTTCAAATAAGCGTTTTTGTAACAGCGCTTATATCCATTAGGCATAGAGATTTTCACAAGCTCGTCATCAAGCTCGTCATCCAACAATGCTGAGATGTCGGTCTCTTCATCGTCAAGTTCTACGGTCTCTGCTGGAAGGAGATCTTCTCGGTCAAGAGCTTTGAGGGTATCTTTCAGAGAACCAAAACGACGATTACAATGGTAGCAATTTGACATTCCAAAACGCTTCTTACCGACATTATTGCCGACATAGATACCATATTTGAAGCCATCATGCCCACAAAAAGGACAGTTGGGAACCAATATATTTCTTCTGGATCCATCCATCTTACCGCCCAAGTCGTATAGTAACTCATCGGCAATGGATCGCTGAATTTCTGGTGATAAAATCATTTATGTATTCCTGTCATATCACTGCTTTCATCAAATTCATAAAAGGCTTAGGAAGCCTCGCGTGGAAGATTTAAGGTCCTTACCCGGTCATAGAATACTTCATGCTCGTAATCCAATGCAATCCGGAATGGCTCACCTTTCTTGCAGAACCTGAACTTATCCGCATATAAGCGCATCGTCTGTTCACGATATTCACGCTTACTCTGATTAAGTGAAATAAGATGGGTACAAGGTCTCTGTAATCCCTTACATTCTGAAGTATTGAAGGCTGTAAGGACGTTCTTTTCATCATTGACCCATTCAGGATTCTCAATAGTAGCCTGATAAGTGACAACGAACCAAGCATCTGTTTCACCGGCCAAGTCTTTGAGATCTTGTGCCGTAGCAATGCGTTTATGCCGTAATGCTTTGGAATCCCAATTTTTACCTGAAGAATCGGTCAGAAGGTCGAGTGAATCAACCACGACAACATCAGGATACTTACCGTATTTCTCACGATACTTCTCCAAGTCGTTTCTGATGTCTGTGGTTGAAACCTCCTTGCCGAATTTTGGATAAGCCTTGACCCTCAAAGTACCCTTATAAGTATCGAGCAAGTCCTTCAAATGCTCCAGAGTATGATTATTGACCTTGCCAGTCTCATACTCATAAGTGGTAGTGCCACTGAGCATTGCGGAATAAGCATCGGTGGTCTCAGAAGCAGCACCTTCCAACTGGATATGCAGCACATCAAGTCCGCTGATATAAGCTGCATTGTAACCAATCCATCGAGCGATATGGCTTTTACCGACACCAGACATAGCAAGGAACAGAGAAAGCTGAGTGCGAAGATTACGTCCTTTATTCATCTCATCAAGCCCGTCAATATAAAAACTATTGACCATCTTTGAGGAAGGGTTCTCACTACGCATCTTATTCTCACGCAATCTTTCTTCATACGTCTGAGCAATGTCAATAAACTCTTCAGGTTTAAGAGTAAATTGCTGTAGCTTCAATGCTTCGTGAGTGAACGACATCATAGCGTCGAGCCGGGCGCCTTCCTCATATTTCTTAGACACCTCCTTAAAGATTTTCTTAAATTGAACGAGTTTAAGATATTCTTCAAATTGGTCTCTTATACCTTCGGGATTGACACTGGTGGAAACTTCCCTAATTTCTTCCAAAAGCTCTGAAACAGCTCTGGAAGATGAAAGACGCTGTGAGATTATGCCATACTGAGGTGCCGTTTTGTACTCATTAAAATAGCTCTTCAGAGTCACATTTAACAACTGATACTGCGGATCCGGAAGAAATTGATCTTCCATATAGCGGCTCACAACCGAACAGATCTGATTGTTGGTTATGGCACAATTATACAGCTCCGCAAGGAACTCAGAAGTCAACACGTTTTCATTTTTCTTTCCTGCCATGATAAACTTCTTTTCTGTACCGCATAAGCTCTGGGTACTTCTTAGCGGTCATTTTGCCACACTCCACCCAGTTATCACATTGTTTGCAAGCCTCTGAAAGCGGACTCCAACCGGTAGTTGATCTCTGACAGAGGGCAAGCCCTGCATCAGTATTCAAAAACCGTTTTTTGATTGGCTCTTCAGATGCAAGATAAACCATTTTTTTCAATGGGTCTGGTTTCGGTTTCTCTATCATCAAGGTTAGTTGCCCTCTTGATAATTCTGCCTCATCCAGCCATTGATTGATATAATAATTCATGCCGGCCTTACCATCAGCACTCAGGAACTGACTACGATATTTTTCTAAAGCAGCCTGAGAGAACAGGTAAGTGTATTGCCACGAACTGTTAGCAATAGATGTGCGATAACGATATATCTGATAGACCAAATAATCAACTATGCGCTCATCATCAATATCTGAGACACCGAACAATGCCGGTAAAAGCTGCAATCCATTTTGGATATAGAGCGCAGCCATTCCGCTTTGTGTAAACCGCCATTTGGGATTAATCGTCCTCTTCACAACGGTCTCGATCATCTGTCGCACCTTTACGGTTCTTTCTTGTAATTCCATTTTGTCTCAGTATATATTGCAGTTCTCGTCTTGCCCAATAAATTCGGCTTTTCACTATATCTTCACTTCGCTTTTCAAGATGTCCGAGCTTCCATTCAGCTGCTGTTATCTCTCTTATTCGATGACCCTGAACGTACATCATAAAAGGTGATAACCTCTGGGGTGGAATTTTCATCAATGCCTCTAACATTTGGTCTGAGATATTGTCTATCAAATTCCCAAATTCAACTTCTGAAACCATACTCGTTCCATGCTGATATATATCCTCCATCGAACACATCTCAATATCAGTCCAATACTGAGATTCTTCACTTCGTTTTTTGTTTTCGTGCTGACAGGCACGTTTAACAACGATATGGAGCCAAGTCATCAACTTTTGTTCTGGATTGTATGAGCCAATATAGTTATAAAGTTGAGCTAAACAGTGCTGATAATTATCATCTACATCTTGATAGTTTGCTGTATAATACTTGGTTAGGCTTTTAATATCCGCAAGGTTAGGAACGATATACATATTGAAAAGACGCTCCTTCTCTTTAGGACTTAACTGCCGACATTTTGCAGTCGGTTTGGGGGATTTTCCCGGATCTTTAGCATTGATTGACATTTTGAAGCGAACTTAAAGGGCAAATTATTCATAATGATTTTGTTTTTAGCAGATTAGTTATAGCTTATAGCGATGAATAAAATACATGTAGATGTGTATAGCATCTGCAAGATTATCATCACCATCCACTTCAATGTGGTATCGCTTTTCTGCGAACTCAATCATCATTTTTTTGTCCGCATTGCCCTTACCGGTTCCGTGCTTTTTGATGTCAGAGGGCTTAAATGTTACCACTGGAATATCCAGTGTTTCACAGACTTCCAGTAAGATACCCCGGAACTCACATAACTTCCTAAAGTCTGTGAAATGGCCATAAATAACATCCTCAGCAGCCACAGCTTTGATTTTGTGAGATGTAAGCATATCAATAAGCCAATTCCTAAAAGCCTTATGCTGGGCATAATCCGGGCCCAGATACTTCGGTGCCTTGTCATTGTTAGGAAAGACCTTGGTGCCGTAATCGCCCAGAGTGTAGTACCCACAGTGAGTAGCCACATCAAAAGCCATTACGTCACCACGTCCTAACTGACGAACATACTCTTCAGTTAACTTCTGCATAACTATTAATTTGAAATGGTTGAAATTCCTTGTTTTTTTACTATTAATAGCTTATGCGGATAGCCTTCTGAGACACCTCCCTGAGTAATGAGTAAGGCGGTCTGGCCGAGCTTGTTCAAAGCCTCACAATAGGTCGCCATACCCATTTCATCAGATTTATCAAGTAGCTCATCTATTATGATGAAATCCAATCCTTTGCCATCCTCACAATTAGAATTTGTGAGAGTGTGAAGAGAAAGGATACAAGCCAGATTCAGTCGAGCCTTTTCGCCTCCGGAGAACTTATGGTAAGATCCACAATCAATACCGTCACGCATAACCTGAACTGAAATCTTATCTCTCAGTTTGCCGGTCTTAGTTACTGTGAAGCCTTCCAGTTTAAGACGTATATCAGAGCCAATCTTCTCCAGAAAGTCATTTACAATCAGGGAAAGCGCGTCAATCTTTTTTCTTGCAATATATGACTTGAACATCACAAAATCCAGCTCCTGCTTCTTCAAAATGTCATACTCTGATTGAATGTCAGAGGCTGATTTTTCGGCTTTCTGAAGATCTGACTGATACTTCTCCAAAGAAGCCTTCAATGAGGCTGTAAAGTCAGTCTGTGGAGCCTCCAACAATTCACGTTTTGATTGCTGGTACTGCGCCATCTGACCCTGAATAAATTTTATAGAAGAAGTCTGCTGGGAAATGTAGTTTTCGCCATTGGTTATACGACCTTCCAGTATGCCATTGATTTCTCCGAACAAACGATTACGCATGACCTCAATCTTTCCATTGATACGGTCAAGCTCATTCTCGGTAGAAATTTGTTGTTTCTGAAGAGATGATACTGAACGCTCTGCCTCATCCAATTTCTTGGATAAGGACACTAATGATGAATATTCTGTATTTAAGTCGAGAGACCGAGATTTGATTCTTTTTTCAATAGTCTCAATCTCATCTGATTTGGTAGCAGCCTGATCATCATAGTGATCAAATTCTTCATTCAGTTTCTTGACTTTGGATTTATTATCCTCCATCTCAGTTCTGAAATTGACAAGATTTGCTCGCACCTCTTCAACGGTAATCTCGTTACCGACAAAGAATTTATGCTCACATTTCGGACAGATGATTATGCCATCCATCATAGCGGAATTTCGAGCAATCAAAGTCTCTAATTGAGCCTGACGTGACTTATGAACCTTAATCTGATCCTCAATTTTATCAAGTTGCTGATCAATCTTAGCAACCTCTTTGTTGAATTTCTCAATGAGAGCTTTGTCTTTTTCAGTCAATTCAGACTGCTCTTGGGTATGCTGAGTATAAAGATTATTTTTGCCTTCATAATCCTTCTGAAGCTCTTTTACTCGCTTATTGGCAGCATTTATTTGAGCTTTAAGTTTTGTGATCAGGTCATTTGCGTCAATCAGATCTTTCTTGTATCTTTCTGACAAAACATCAAATTCACTGACAGCCCCAAGCTCATTCACTTCACACATAGACTTTATCTGGTGATACGCTTCCAACAACGCTGTGTCGGACTCTTCCAGATTGGCCACCTGCTTTTGGAGTTGTTGCAGCAATTCAAGACGTTTTTCACCCTTGCTCTTTTTATCCTCAGCAGCCTCGATGTCCTCACGGCATTTTTGTATCTGCCCGTCCAGTCTTTCGATATGCGATTCACGTTCTTTCTGTGCATTGACTTTTTTCTCATCAACCTGAGTTAATTCATTTTCGATAGCTGAGATGGAGCCTTTTACGTTGATAACCTTATTGTTTACCTCATTAAGACGCACAACAATAGGCTCCATATCCGCTTGAACACGAGCAATACTTTCATCAACAATTATGCCGTTGCTAAAACGGTTGATGACCTCTTTCTTATTCTTGTCAGAACAGTCGAAAAAGCTCTCATACTTGTTGTCACACAGTATGAAATTGTTATAGATGTCATCCTTGGAAAGCCCGATTTCATTAAGAATGAACTTATTATAGTCCGATACTGTAGGCTGGATGGTCTTGTCTGTCTCAATCTCCTGACCGGCTGCATCGTATTTATGGCACTCAATAGATTGAGGGGCATTACGACTAATGTTGCGCTCAATAGTGAATGTGGTGTCATTGAAATCGTTATCAAGCCTGAGATAGACATAAGCCTCGTCTGCATGATCATTGATGATTTCCTCAACACTTTTAACCTTGCGGAGCTGCTCACCAGTCAATGCAAAAGAGATCGCTTCGATAAGTGGAAAAACTCAGTGAATTTGCCCCTCGGTTGACCAGATAAATTGCCCCCCGGAAAATCATTTAAATTGACCCCCGTCCGGTCAAGCAAATTACCCCCCGGAAAAAGTCTTTACGGGAGTTG